>JAIXUP010000031.1 GCA_027483505.1 Hyphomicrobiales bacterium | reverse complement strand
TGCCAAGCCCGCCATCGAGCGTGTCATTGCCGAGGCCGCCGCTGAGATTGTCAGTCCCCGCGCCTCCGGAAAGCGCGTCGCGCTGCGCTGATCCGATGAGCGTGTCATTGCCGCCGGTCCCCGTCAGGACGACAGAGTTGCTGAAGGACCAGTTCAGAATGGTCAGCGCCGACAGGTCTGTGGCGGAGCCCTGTACGCTCAAACGGTTCTGTCCGGCGGATCCGCTGATCTGGCTGATGCGACCCAGCGCAGAGCTTCCGACATAGATGTCCCGGAAGGTCGCCTCAACGAACGCGGCCGCATTGGTGAAGACCAGCCGCTCCAGCGCCGAGACATCCGCATTGACAAAGGACACCGACGTCGTCCCTAGTTCGATCGTATCGGACCCCAATCCGCCGGTGACTGTGCCCTGCGCCTGCGTGACAGTGGCCAGGAAGCGCAGCGTGTCGTCGCCATCGCCGCCGTCAAAGCCGAGGTTGCTGCCGTTCCCGGTCAGCGTGTCGTTGCCGCCGCCGCCAAACAGGCCGACGGGGCTTGTCCCGGCCGTCAGGCTGTCATTGCCGCCGCCTGCCCGGATCACCTCGATGTTGGCGATGGGGCGGTCGGTGCCGTCGGGCGTCGACCGCCAGAAACCGGTCGTCAGGTTGATGTTGACGCTGTCGGTCGTCAGGGCGGTGAGATCAAGCGTGTCGAAATCGGCGCCGCCATCGACGCTGTCATGCGCCTCGCCCTGCAAAAGCACGATCCGGTCGTTGCCGATCCCGCCATCGATGCTGTCGGTGCCAAGGCCGCCAATCAGCGTGTCGTCACCATTACCACCGCGCAGCGTGTCACTGCCCAGCCCGCCTGAGATCGAGTCCCTGCCGGAAGAACCGGTGATCGCGTCATTGGTGTTGGCGGAGTTCCCGTTCAGGATAACGGTTCCACCCGACAGGAAGTTGGCGTCTAACGTCCAAGGAGCTGCAGAGAGCGCGCCGGAAATGCCGTTGACCGTGAAGGTCATGGCCTGCGGCGATGCGGCGAGTATTGTGATCGCCGGCGAGTCGATCTGCACTGCTCCCACCGTGATAGAGGACTCGCCGGTGGTGTTGAAAATGTAGCGTTCGATACCAGTCACGCCTAACGATGGAAAGACATAAGCCTCGTTGGAGGTGATTTCGATCGTATCGGTTCCGGCGTTGCCCTGGACACTCCCGTCCCCGGTCTCAAGGGCTGCATTGTAGACGAAGGTGTCGTCGCCGGCGCCACCTCTGAGGTTGTCCACGCCTAGCCCGCCGGTGATCCTCGTCCCAAAATTCGCGGCCGTGATGGTGTTGCCGTCGGCTGTGCCGATGATCGAGAGAATCTCCCGGTTGGTGCTGAAATTGACAGTGGTGAAGCCGGCTGCCGAAAAGCTCGGCGTATCCAGGCGGATTTCCAGCGTGTTCGGGATCGAACCCACCGAGCCGTCGAACTGCAGGCTGCTCGACAGGCCCAATCCGAACTGGCTCGAATTGAAGATGGCCGTCGCGGAGCCGTTGGGCGCATCAAAATCGACGGCTTCAACGCTGGTCAGCGACACGTTGCGGAAATCGTAGACACCGCTCTGCTCGACGATGATCCTGTCCGTGGACAGGCTGCGCCCGGTGATCGTTTCGCCTGCCACGATGTCTGACGCGGCGCGATAGACGAACTCGTTGGTTTGGCCGGAAAAGTTCGCGCCGGTGAGCGTGTCCGCCCCGCCGCCGCCGCGCAGCGTCCCGAGCCCGACGACGGTCCCGACGCCCAGCGTGATCGTATCGTTCTGGCTTGAGCCGACAAGGACTCTGCTGATCGCGGTGAGACCGTTGATGGTGATCGCATCCAGCCGGCCGCCATTGCCCCAGTTGGTGAAGGTGAGCGCTGACAGGTCCACATTGCCGCCGCTGACAACAACGGCGACAGGCGTTGGATTTGTCGTGCCCTCGATCAGCGTGAGCCCGCTCGCTGCGCCAAATTGCGTGCCCGAAAAAATGGCAGTCGAACCCTGGCCGAGGCGGACGCGCTCAACGTCTGTGATCGTGCCGGCTGAGAAGTCGATGGTATCCGACCCCCTTATGGAAAGCGTGTCGATGCCCGCCCCGCCAATGATGCTCTCGCCTGCGTTGACATCGCCCGGGTCGAAGCTGAATTCATCATCACCATCGCCGCCGCGCATCGTGTCGGCCCCGGCACCGCCATCGATGATGTCGTTCGCGCTTGAGCCGGTGATGCTGTCCGCGCCGCTTGAGCCCGTCAGAAAAATGAGATCGGAGCCGGCGCTCCAGCTCGAGAAAGCCCAGCCCGCCGCGCTGAATGTGGCGGCCGAGGTGAGCGTGACAAGAATCCTGTTTCCGGACAAAAAATCGCCTGTCAGCAGGACATTGTCGGCAATGTTCGTGCCGCCAAACTGCGTGTTGTTGAAAGAGGCCAGTGCGAGGTTTGGAAAGTTCGTGAACGTAATCGCGGTGATGTTCTGGCCATTGACCAGCGCGTTGTTGGGTGCGGCGCTATAGTCTGTCGTGGCGGCGACGGTCAGGGTTGGCATCGTGTGAACTCCCGGAGCATCGCTCGGCCATGGGCCGGCAGTTTCCCGCCACCCGCTGCCGCGGACGAGGCGACTTTACGTCATCATGCGACATCTGCGCCAAGGGCGCTACGGCAAAATGTGGCCGGCACTCGACACGTCGCGACGCCATCAGCAACCGGGTTGATCCCCGGCATCGATGGCGGCGCCCGCCCCCTCACCCGAACAGGAAATCATCCGCGACGAGGGTGGTGGCGACCGTGTTCATCAGGAAGATGACGTTGCCGGCTCCGACGAGGTTGATCTGCGTGTTGGCGCCCGCCTGGCCGATGCGGTTCTCGGCCTGAAGCTGCGCGAAGCTGGCGATGCCTGTGCCGATGAGGCTGATCTGGTCAACGACACCGGCGCCCGCCTGGAAATCGAAGATGATGTCATAGCCGTTGCTGGCGCCGAACTCGAAGACATCAGCACCGTTGTCGATGGCGCCCGTGCCGCCCCACATCTGGTCCTGGCCGTTGGTGCCGATCAGGGTGTCATTGCCGTTGCCGCCGATCAGGAAGCTGAGTTCGAGCGTACCGGCATCACTCAGCCTGTCGTTGCCGTCGCCGCCATTGAGGATGTCGATGCCGGCATTGCCGAACAGTCTGTCGTTGTCGGCGCCGCCAAAGACCTGGTCATTGCCCGTGCCACCGAACAGTGTGTCATTGCCGGCCTCGCCGAAGAGGAAATCGACGTCGCCCTCGCCATCAAGCGCGTCACCGTCGGCCCCGCCCTGAAGCACGTCGACGCCCGTGCCGCCAAACAGTGAATCGAGGCCGATGCCGCCCTGGATCTGGTCGTTGCCGTCCTCACCATACAGGCTGTCGTCGCCATCCTCGCCAAAGAGGAAGTCATTTCCAATTCCGCCGAAAACCACATCGAGGCCCGTGCCTCCGAGGATCACGTCCTGTCCGCTGCCGCCCGTGATGTTGTCGTTGCCACTGCCGCCATTCAACTCATTGGAGCCGGAGGTGGCGGTGATGGTGTCATTGTCGCCTTCGCCATAGATCAGGCTGCCGCCATCGGTGACACTGATGATGTCATTGCCGGCCCCACCGAGGACGTAGTCGAAGCCCGAGCCCCCGAGATAGCTGTCATTGCCGGCGTAGAGTTCGACCGTGTCAAAGCCGCCGCTGCCCATGACGCTGTTGTCGGCATTGTCCATGTAGATGCGGTCATTCACCGTCGTGCCGGTGACGTTCTCGAACTGGGAGTAGACATCGCCGGCCGCGTCGCCGCCATTGAGGTTCGGCGCCAGCATGTAGAACAGGATGCCGGCCCCGCTGGTGGCATAAAAGTAGCTGAGCGTGTCGACGCCGCCACCACCATCGAAGCTGTCATTGCCGCTTGAGCCGCCATCCAGAATGTCATTGCCAAGCCCGCCGGTCAGGCTGTCATTCTGGCTGCTGCCGATGATCTGGTCCGCCGTGCCGGTGCCGTTGATGCGGAGACGGTCAACGGCTGCGTTCCAACTCACAAAAGTGAACGCACCGGCGCTGAATGCACCGCTGACATTGTTGATGGTGATGGTGTCGGCGACAGGATTGAATGAATTGGAAACAATACCAAGCCCGGTGAAGAGGCCAGTTGCGCCGAACTGCGAGGCATTGAAGATGACATCGATCGCGTTGTTGCCGGGTGCCCCCGGCCCAATCAGCCCTAATGTTTCGATGGAAGTGCTGCCAGCCGACTGAAAGGTGACGCCCGAAAAATCCGCTGTTCCCAGAAAGTAGACAGCGAGCACATCTCCGGAGGTGGCGCCGAACGCCGAGCCGCCGTCCACTGTGTCGCCGGCGATATCTGTCGCTGCACTAAAGCTGAAGAAATCGCCGCCAATGCCGCCGATGAGCCGGTCTGCGCCGCCTCCGCCAAACAGTTGATCGGCTTCGTCGCCGCCATCGAGCGTGTCCGCTGCAGCGCTTCCGGTGATGATGTCCCGCTGGCTGGTTCCCGTGATATTTGCAGAGCCCGATGTGTTGATTTCTATCTGGTCGTCGCTCGTCCAGTTTGTGAAACCAAGGGCGGACAGATTGAACACACCGCTGACATTATCGAAGATGACGATGTCAGTGCCGACGTCTCCGGTTATCCCGAGGCCAGCACTGATGCCCGTCGCGCTCACCTGCGACGCATTGAATTTGACGATTCCAGAAAAGAAAGCATCGCTCGTCATGGTCAGCAGGTCGATCGAGGTCTGTCCGGTCGAGGCAATCGTCGCCGTCCTGAAGTCGGCTGCGCCGGCGAACTTGATCGCCAACGTGTTGAACGATCCCGCACCGTCGATGATGTCGCTGCCGATCTCGGTCGCGGCGTTGTAGACGAACGTATCAGCGCCGTCGCCGCCGCGCATCTCGTCGTTGCCTTCGCCACCTGTGATGGTGTCAATGCCCAGCCCGCCGATGATGGTGTCGTTGCCCGCGCCGCCGGTGAGCGTGTCACTGCCTGCCCCGCCCTGCAGCGAGTCATTCTGGCTGCTTCCCGTTACGTTGACAGGATCAGCCCACTGCGAGAGGTCGACCTCACTGTAGTCTTGGGCGGCCCAGTTGGTGAAGCTGATGCCGGACAGATTGATTGTGATCGCGGCCAGGGTATAGGGAGAAAAGCGGACGATATTCACACTGGCGTCGCCATCGACGCTGAATACGGGTGAGAAGCTGCTCGGCTGCCCAATCCCGTTGTCGAGAAAAATGCCAAGCGAGTTGGCGCCGCTCCCGGCAAAATCGATGACCTCGATCGACAGGTCAGGACTCCACTGAATAAAGTTGGAGCCGCCGGTGCCGACCAGGCGTATGGTGTCCAAATCCGAGCCACCAAGAATCACACCGCCAACATTGGCGGGCATGTCACCGGGGTTCAGGATGAAAACATCGTCGCCAATGCCGCCTTCCATTGTGTCACGGCCGGCGCCGCCATCCAGCGTGTCATCGCCCGCACCGCCAACGATCGAGTCATCGTCCGCCCCACCGTTGAGGCTGTCGGCAAAGTCCG
>JAIXUP010000086.1 GCA_027483505.1 Hyphomicrobiales bacterium | reverse complement strand
AGCCTCGGTCATGGCGCGCGACCGGGCCAGATTGTCCGGCGTCAGAACCTACGCTGTCGGTCCCCAGGCGATGGCCTGCCGCGCCATCAAGAGGGTTTGCGGGAAATGGGCCCTCACCAGGGCGAGATCGTGCAGGACTGCGACCACCGTTCGGCCCTCGCGATGCCAGCCGCGGATGACCACCATCAGATCGTCGACGGTGGCGTTGTCGATGGCCGAAAACGGCTCGTCGAGCAGGATGACCGGCGCATCCTGCAGGCTCACGCGCGCGAACAGCGCCCGCTGCAACTGTCCGCCCGAAAGCGTTCCAACGGGCCGCCGCTCGAAGCCCGACAGCCCCACCAGCGCCAGCGCCTGCGCCACCGCCCGTGTGTCGCTGCGCCCAAAAGCGCCGAACAGGCCGCGCCGCTCCCACAGGCCCATCGCCACCAGATCGAAGACCGAAACCGGATAGGTCAGGTCGATCCCATCCTTCTGCGGCACATAGGCCAGCCTGACCTGCCGCCTGCCGGGGCCGGCCAGCGCGCCGGAAATCCGCCCGCCCAGCGGCTTCAATTCGCCGATCAGACCCTTGATCAGGGTCGACTTGCCGGCGCCGTTCGGGCCGACGACAGCCAGCAGCGCGCCAGGCTCGATCCGTCCGGACAGGTGGTGCACGGCCGGATGGCGATCATAGCCAAGTGTCAGGTCGTCGAGAATGATGGACGGCGCCGCGCCGCGCTCCGTGTCGGTCCCCAGCATGGCGATCACCGGATGGCCCAGATCGTCGCAGCCCAGATCACGAGCAGAAGGCCGGCCACCAGACCGAGCCGTGCGGCAACCGACATGCGCAGCAGGGAGGTGACGGGTCTGGCCTCACTCATGTCGGCGTCCGATTCCAGATCAGGCTGCGTCGAAACGGGATCGTTTGAACGCAGCCTGATCGACTACAATACCTTGGAGCATGCTTTGAACGAAAAACCGTTGCCACTTTTTCGCAGCATGCTCTAGCGACCAGGAGCCGCATCGTCAGGCGCACGCAGGCTCAAGGCAAGCGCATGAACGCGGCCCGCCAGCTCATCTGCCAGCAGCATGTTGACCATCCTGTGGCGCTCGACACGCGATTTGCCGCGGAAATGCTCTGAGACAAGCTCGACCCGGAAATGCGTCTCGCCGCCCTCGCGCCAGCCGCCATGGCCGCGATGCTGGTCGCTTTCGTCGATCACAGCAAGATGTGATGGCGCAAGCGCTGTCATCAGCGTGTTGGTGATGCGTTCCTTAACTGTCATGCGCGAGCCTTACCGCATTGCATCGCCAGGAGCAAAACCCCATCTGCGGAAGCCCCGCCCTTGCCGCGAGGCGGCCTCAGACCTAATGATCATCGCATGAACCTCAACTCGCCCCTGTTCGACAGCATCCGCGTCAAGCGCGAGCCGGAGCCCGAAGCCCGGCCGCAGGAACGCGTCTGCGACCATGCGGGCTGCAGGGCTAAGGGCGAGTTCCGCGCGCCGAAGGGGCGCGATCACGAGGGCCAGTTCTACTTCTTCTGCCTCGATCATGTGAAGTCGTACAATGCCACCTACAACTACTTCAACGGCATGACAGACGCCGCGGTGGCCGCCTTCCAGAAGGACGCGTCCATCGGCCACCGGCCGACCTGGACGCTGGGGACGAACGCCAAGAACCCGCGCGCCTCGCAGCGCGGCGCCAAGCGTGCGCCGACGGAAGGGCCGCAGACGGAGGATCTGTTCGGCCTGTTCGAGGCGCAGTTCAAGCAAAGGCGCAAGGTCGAGGAGGAGCAGCGGAAGCTGACCGAGCCGACACGCAAGTCGCTGGATGCGCTTGGCCTCGAGGAGGCCGCCAGCAAGGCCGAGATCAAGTCGCGCTACAAGGAACTGGTGAAGCGCTTCCACCCCGACGCCAATGGCGGGGATCGCTCCCGCGAGGCGAGGCTGACCGAGATCGTCAACGCCTACAACCACCTCAAGCGCGCCGGCCGTGCCTGACGCCGTCAGGCCTGACAGGTCTTCACGGTTGAAAATCGCCCGAATGGCCTGTTTGATCGGCGGCAAGAAACGTTCCGGAGGATAACGATGCGCTTTGCTGCTCCCGCTCTTGCCGTTCTCGCCCTGACGCTGGCCGCCGCGCCGGGAGTGGCTGATGAGAGCTATCCCAATCGCCCTGTCACGATGATCGTGCCCTTCGCGGCCGGCGGGGCGTCCGATGTGATCGCGCGGCTGATCGGCGAGGAAATGGGCAAGGCGCTGGGCCAGCGTATCGTCAACGAAAACACGCCAGGGGCCGGGGGCTCAACGGCGATGACCCGTGTCGCGCGCGCCGCGCCGGACGGCTACACGATCGCGATCGGCAACAGCGGCACCGCCGCCGCCGTCTACCACATTTATCCGGACCTCAAGTTCACGCCGCAATCCTTCATCACGGTCGGCATGGTCGCCAAGACCTCGCCGGTGATCGCCGTCAAGAACGGCTTCGCCGGCGGCGACACGGTGGCCAGCTTCATTGACTACGCGAAGAAGAATCCGGGCAAGGTCACGGTGGGGCATGCCGGGGTCGGCTCGTCGAACTTCATCATCTGCAAGAGCTTCCTCAAGGCGGCGGGGGTGGAGGTGTCGCTGATCGGCTATCGCGGCGCCGGTCCCGCGCTGCAGGATCTGGTGGCCGGGCAGATCGACATGGTCTGCGACAACGCCACATCGGTGGCGCAGACGATCCAAGGCGGTCAGGTCAAGGGCCTTGTGGTGTCCTCGCCGACGCGCCTGCCCAACCTTCCATCGGTGCCGACCGCGCAGGAGGCGGGCGTGCCGGCTTTCCAGGCGCAGGGCTGGAACGCGATCATGGTGCCGGCAGGGACGGCGCAGCCGATCGTGGCCCGTCTGCAACGCGCCCTGCAGACAGCGGTCGGCAGCCAGCTTGTCAGGACGCGGTTTGCGGAGATCGACACCGCCGTTCCGACCGCCGAGGAGCAGACGCCGGCGTTCATGGCCGGTTTCGTGCCGGCCGAGATCGAGAAGTACAAGCTCGTCCTGAAGGACTGAGCCCACGCCGGCTCGCAGGCGGGATGCGACTCCGTTGCAACGCGTGCAATCCCGACCGGGCGCTTGAGCGATTGCCGCCCCACCCTGAAGTGGGTAAGGAACAGGGCTGCGGGCGGCGTCGCGCTGTCCCGCGTCAAGCCGTGATGGCAGTCTCCTTGCATGCTTCCCGTGGCGTGCTGGCGGGGCACAAGACCTGAGCGCCTGCCCGGAGAGAATTCTGATGACGACGACGGACTACACCACAGGCCTGCCCGACATGACCGTGTCGGTGCGCCAGCTGTTCGGGATTGATGCGGATATCGAGGTTCCGGCCTATTCGAAAAGCGAGGCCCATGTGCCGGACCTCGATCCGGACTACCGCTTCGACCGGCAGACCACGCTGGCCATTCTCGCGGGCTTTTCGCGCAACCGCCGCGTGATGATCTCGGGCTACCACGGCACCGGCAAGTCGACCCATATCGAACAGGTCGCAGCAAGGCTCAACTGGCCTTGCGTGCGCGTCAATCTCGACAGCCATGTCTCGCGCCTCGACATGGTCGGCAAGGACGCGATCGTGCTGAAGGACGGCAAGCAGGTCACTGAATTTCAGGACGGCATCCTGCCCTGGGCGCTGCAGAACAACATCGCTCTGGTCTTCGACGAGTACGACGCCGGCCGCCCGGACGTGATGTTCGTGATCCAGCGCGTGCTCGAGCAGAGCGGCAAGCTGACGCTGCTCGACCAGAAGCGCGTCATCCGCCCGCACCCGGCCTTCCGCCTGTTCGCCACCGCCAACACTGTCGGCCTCGGCGACACGTCCGGCCTCTATCACGGCACCCAGCAGATCAACCAGGGCCAGATGGACCGCTGGTCGATCGTCACCACGCTGAACTACCTGCCGCATGACAACGAGGTCGACATCGTTTTGGCCAAGTCGCCGCACTACAAGGGCAAGCCCGAAGGCAAGGACATCGTCAACAAGATGGTGCGCGTGGCCGACCTGACCCGCAACGCCTTCATGAACGGCGACCTCTCCACCGTGATGAGCCCGCGCACGGTGATCACCTGGAGCGAGAATGCCGACATCTTCCAGGATGTGGGCTTCGCCTTCCGCCTGACCTTCCTCAACAAATGCGACGAGCTGGAGCGCACGCTGGTGGCGGAATTCTACCAGCGCTGCTTCGGCAAGGAGTTGCCCGAGAGCGCCGTGAATGTGGCGCTGAGCTGAGGGGCTCGGATGGCCACGGTTCAAGTTGAAAAGCAGCTTGGCCCAGCCAAGAGGGTCATCGCCGGCGGTCTGACGGCCTACAACCGGGCGAAGGTCGGCGATGGAAAGACCAAGGCCTTTGCCGTCAGCGTGCGCGATGGCGGCGTCATCAAGGGCGGCGCGACGGCGCGGTTCTGGCATGGCTGGGTCTATGTGGACCTGCTGTGGATCGATGACAGCCTGCGCGGGCAAGATCTCGGAACCGAAGTGATGGCAGCAGTCGAGGCCCATGCACTGAAGCTTGGTGCCCGCGGCGTTCATCTCAACACCCACGGCTGGCAGGCTCGTCCCTTCTACGAACGCTGCGGCTACAGTGTCATCGCGGAAATTCCCGACTATCCGACCGGCCATGCCTGCTACATCCTCATGAAGCGGTTTTGATCAGGACAAGGCGCCGATGACCCTCTCCAATCGCAAGCCCGGCCAGCCCAAGGAGGCCCCTACCGAGCCGCTGAAGCGGGCGGTGACCTCGTGCCTGAAGGCGATCGCGCGCCAGCCGGAGCTTGAGGTGGTGTTCGCCGCCGACAAGCCGTCGCTGATCCCCGGCCGGGCCCGGCTGCCCGAGCCGCCGCGCAAGCTGACCGCCGCCGACGTGGCGATCCTGCGCGGCCATGCCGATTCCATGGCGCTGCGCATGGCCTGCCATGACGCCAACGTGCACCGGAAGATGATGCCCGAGGGCGACGGCGCGCGCGCCGTCTATGAGGCCGTCGAGCAGGCCCGCGTCGAGGCCATCGGCTCGCGGCGCATGGAAGGCGTGGCAGGCAACATCGGCGCAATGCTGGAGGACAAGTACCACCGCGGCGCGCGCTACGAGGACATCACCGACCGGGCCGACGCGCCGGTCGAGGATGCGGTCGCGCTGATGGTGCGCGAGAAGCTGACAGGGCTGAAGCCGCCGCCCTCGGCGCAGCGCATCGTCGATCTCTGGCGCGACCACATCGAGGACAAGGCCGGCCGCGAGCTTGACGCCCTCACCGGCGCCATCGAGGACCAGCGCGGCTTTGCCCGCGCCGTGCGCGATCTGCTCGCCTCGCTCGACATGGCGGACGAGATGACGTCGAGCCCCGATGATGACGAGAGCAACGACGAGAACCAGGACGAGCAGGACCAGCAGGAGCAGGACGAGGGCGAAGCCGAGGAGCAGAGCCAGGGCCAGCAGGCCGAGGTCGACGTCAGCCAGGATGCCTCCGACGAGATGGAGGAGGGCGCTTCCGAAGCGGCCGATGCCCCGTCCGGCGACTGGCGCGAGGAGGATGACCAGGCGGACTCCGAGGAAGCCGGGGATGCACCGCGCCAGCGCGACATGCGCGCCAATGAGCACAAGGGTCCCGACTACAAGGCCTACACCAACAAGCATGACGAGGTGATCGAGGCGGAGGAGCTGTGCGACGCCGAGGAACTGGCGCGGCTGCGGGCCTATCTCGACAAGCAGCTGGCCAATCTGCAGGGCGTGGTGGCGCGCCTCGCCAACCGGCTCCAGCGCCGGCTGATGGCGCAGCAGAACCGCTCCTGGGAGTTCGACCTCGAAGAGGGCGCGCTCGACCCGGCACGGCTGACGCGCATCATCCTCGATCCCTACCAGCCGCTCTCGTTCAAGCGCGAGAAGGATACCAATTTCCGCGACACGGTCGTCTCGCTGCTGATCGACAATTCCGGTTCGATGCGCGGCCGGCCAATCACGGTGGCAGCCACCTGCGGCGACATCCTCGCCCGCACACTTGAGCGCTGCGGGGTCAAGGTGGAGATTCTCGGCTTCACCACCAAGGCGTGGAAGGGCGGGCAGAGCCGCGAGGCCTGGCTGCAGGCCGGCAAACCGGCCACGCCGGGCCGCCTCAATGACCTGCGCCACATCATCTACAAGTCGGCGGACGCGCCCTGGCGGCGGGCCCGCAAGAATCTCGGCCTGATGATGCGCGAGGGGTTGCTCAAGGAGAACATCGACGGAGAGGCGCTCGACTGGGCCCACAAGCGGCTTCTCGTCCGCCCCGAGCAGCGCAAGATCCTGATGGTGATCTCGGACGGCGCGCCGGTGGACGATTCAACGCTTTCGGTCAACGCCGGCAACTATCTCGAAAAGCACCTGCGCCATGTCATCGGCGAGATCGAGAACCGCTCTCCGGTCGAACTGATCGCCATCGGCATCGGCCACGACGTGACGCGCTACTACAAGCGAGCGGTCACGATTGTCGACGCCGAGGAGCTGGGCGGCGTGATGACCGAGAAGCTCGCCGAATTGTTCGAGGACAACCAGGCCGGCGGCACGCGTGGCTCTGCCGGGCCTGCAAGGGCTGGCCGGAGATTGAAGTGAGGCTGACGCGCCGCAGCGCGCTCGGCCTCTGCCTCGGCGGGCTTTCGACCCTGTGGGGGCGAAGCGCCGAAGCGCGGCCGGGGCTCGACACGCTGGACAGTGAAACCATCGCGGTCCGCAGCCAGCCGATCCGGTCCTTCATGGCGAGACATCCGGATCAGCTGCGCTTCGGCGCGCTGGCGTTTCGCGGCGGGCTGGTGCTGTCTTCGTCCAACAAGGCGTTCGGCGGCTTCTCGGGCCTGTCACGCAGCGCGGATGGCGCGCAGATCATCGCCATCACCGACAACGCGCACTGGCTGACCGCGCGCCTCGAACGCGAGGGCGGCGCCCTTGCCGGACTGGCCGATGCGGTGATGGCGCCAATGCTGAATGCGTCGGGCCGGGCGCTGTCCCGCACGCGTTCCTATGACACCGAGGCGCTGTGCATCGACAACGGCATCGCCTATGTCGGTGTCGAGCGCACGCATGAGATCCTGCGCTTCGACTGGGGGCGGCGCGGCGTCATGGCGCGCGGCCAGCCCGTCTCGCTGCCGCCCGAAGCCAGGCGCCTGCCAGGCAACCGCAGCCTCGAGGCTGTCGGCGTTGCGCCGCCGGCGAGCCCGGTCGCAGGCGCCATCGTGGCGATCGCGGAACGGTCCGGCGAACACAGTGAGCCGACAGCCGGCTTCATCGTCGGCGGGCCGGCTCCCGGCCTGTTCCGCTACCAGCTCAGCGACGGCTACGAGGTCACGGACCTGGCCTTCCTGCCGGGCGGCGACATGCTGGTGCTGGAACGCTGGTACAGGCCGTGGCGGGGTGTCGGGGCAAGGTTGAGGCGCGTTGATGGCCGCACGCTGGCCGCCGGGGCGCTGCTGCAGGGCCGGCTGCTGTTCGAGGCCGATCTCGCCCATGAGATCGACAACATGGAAGGCCTCGCCGTCCACATGGAGAGCGGGCGCACGATCGTCGCGATGATCTCCGACGACAATTTCTCGGCGCTGCAGCGCACGATCCTGCTCGAATTCGAGCTCCTGTCATGAAAAAAGCGGCCCGGAGGCCGCTTCGATCATCCCGGCGCTGCACGCTGCTCAGGCAGCGGGCGCGGCGGCAGCCAGCTTCTTCTGCAGGTCCCGCTTCAGCGCGAGGGCGCCGGTCGACAGCTCGTCATTGCTCGCCTTGATGAGGAAGGCGTCAAGGCCGCCACGGTGATCCACCGAGCGCAGGGCGTTGGCTGAAATGCGCATGCGCACCGAACGGCCGAGCGCGTCCGAGGTGAGCGTCACCTTGACCAGGTTCGGCAGGAACCGGGTCTTGGTCTTGATGTTGGAGTGGCTGACCAGGTGGCCGACCTGCACACCCTTGCCCGTCAATTCACAGCGGCGCGACATGGTTTTCGTCCTTCTCGTTCTTCGCGGCCCTCAAACAAAACTGCCGATGCGCGTCACGCATCGGCCAGCAAGAGCCGGACAATCTTTCAAGCGCGGTCTATGGCGCAACTTCACCAGCCCGTCAAGGCGCTTCAGTCCTTCGGCGGCCCGAAGGCCATCCCGGAAACCGCGGCGAGGATGGCCTGCAGGGCCTGTTCGAAGAAGGCCGGATCATCCAGCGTCCGGCCCGTCAGGCCTTCGACCTGCACGGCGAAATCGGCATAGTGCTGGGTCATGGCCCAGATATGGAACAGCAGGTGGTGCGGTTCGTGGACGCCAATCCGCCCCTCCGCCTGCCAATGGCGCAGCAGCGCGACCTTGGCGTCGACCAGATCCTTCAGGTCGCCGGCGATCATCCCCGACAGCATCGGCGCGCCGCGCATGACCTCCAGCGCGAACAGGCGCGACGCCTCGGGACAATCGCGGGCGGCCTCCAGCTTGCGCGTGACGTAGTGGGCCAGCGCCGCCTGTGGATCGCGGCCCGCGTCAATCTGGCGCAACGGCTCCAGCCACATCTCCAGCGTGCGCCTGAGCACCGCGAGGTAGAGCGCGTTCTTGGTGCGGAAGTAGTATAGGAGGTTCGTCTTCGACAGGCCGGCATCAGCCGCAATCTCGTCTATCCTTGTGCCGCTCAGGCCGGTGCGGGCGAAACGGGCCAGTGCAGCGTCAAGGATGCGCTCGCGGTTGGCTTCCCCGGTTGCGGTCGTCCGCGGCGCGGTGGCGGACTGCGGACTGTCGGTTCCGGCGAGCATGGAGCGATCCCTATTCACAGCAATCTCAGGCATGTTGCACACGCTTGACCATCTGATCAATTGTGGTCCACGCTGGGTTCCACGGGTTGGCACTGGCATGCCGATTGCTTTGATCATCCGGTCAAGGCAAGCCCTGACCGGTGCTGTCTTGACGGAGAAATTGGTGCGGGCATGAACGACATGCGTATGGATCAGGCCACGCAGGAGGCCACGCCTCCGGGCGGCGGCGCTTCGCCCAGCGTGATCGACATCCGGCAGCTGTCCCTGACGTTCAAAACCAATGACGGGCCCGTCTTCGCGCTGAAGGACGTCGACCTCAAGGTCGGAGCCGGCGAATTCGTCTCCTTCATCGGGCCGTCGGGCTGCGGCAAGACCACCCTGCTCCGCGTGATCGCCGACCTCGAGACGCCGACGGGCGGAACGATCGCGATCAACGGCCTGACGCCGGAACAGGCACGGCTGAAGCGGCAGTATGGCTATGTGTTCCAGGCGCCGGCGCTCTATCCCTGGCGGACGATCGAGAAGAATGTGATGCTGCCGCTGGAGGTCTTCGGCTTCAGCGCGGCCGAACGCCGCGAGAGGGCGGCGCGCAATCTCGCGCTGGTGAACCTGACCGGCTTTGAGCAGAAGTTTCCCTGGCAGCTGTCGGGCGGCATGCAGCAGCGCGCCTCGATCGCGCGGGCGCTGAGCTTCGATCCGCAACTGTTGCTGATGGACGAGCCCTTCGGTGCACTGGACGAGATCGTGCGCGACAAGCTCAACGAGCAGCTGCTGCGCCTGTGGTCGGATACGAAGAAGACGATCATCTTCGTCACCCATTCGATCCCTGAAGCGGTGTTCCTGTCCACGCGCATCGTGGTGATGAGCCCGCGCCCGGGCCGGATCATTGATGTGATCGACTGCGATCTTGGCGACAAACGCACGCTCGAGATCCGCGAAACCCCGGAGTTCCTGAAGATCGCGCATCGGGTCAGGGAGGGGCTGCGCGCCGGCCACTCCTATGATGATTGAAGGCTCCGTCCCATGAGCGCCGCCTCGTCGGCACACGTCGGAGCGCCGGCTGGCCGGGATGGCTCTGCCATCCCCGTGCTCGTGATCACCGCGCTGATTCTGGCCGCCTGGTATGCCGCCTGCCTGCCGATGAACAGCAACCTGCCGCAACTGCAGAATGCGGCAGGCGACCTGATGGCGCGCTACCAGATTGCCTGGGCGCTGGAGCGGCCGGTGCTGCCCGCGCCGCACCAGATTGTCGTTGAACTCTACAACGCGACCATCGGCACCAGCCTGTTCCGCCAGACGGCGGACGGCATGGTGCCCAATCCGCGAAACCTGTCCTTCCACGCCTGGGTCACCCTCTCGGCGACCTTGCTCGGCTTCGTCATCGGCAGCGTGCTCGGCATTGCCATCGCGGTCGGCATCGTGCATTCGCGCACGCTGTCGAAAAGCCTGATGCCATGGGTGATCGTCAGCCAGACGATTCCGATCCTGGCGATTGCGCCGATCATCATCGTGGCGCTCGGTTCGGTCGGCCTGACGGGCCTTGTGCCCAAGTCGATCATCTCGGCCTATCTGTGCTTCTTTCCGGTGACGATCGGCATGGTGAAGGGGCTGACCTCGCCCGACACGATGCAGCTTGACCTGATGCGGACCTATAACGGCTCGGCGGCCCAGACCTTCTGGAAGCTGCGCTGGCCCGCCGCGATGCCGTTCCTGTTTGCCTCGCTCAAGGTGGCGATCACGATCAGCCTTGTCGGGGCCATCGTGGGCGAGCTGCCCACCGGGGCGCAGGCGGGTCTCGGGGCGAGGCTGCTGTCGGGCAGCTATTTCGGGCAGACGATCCAGATCTGGGCCGCGCTGTTCTATGCCGCCGTGCTGGCGGCCCTGCTGGTTGTGACAATCACCGCAGCGGAACGGGCGACGCTCAGGGCCATGGGAGCGCGGCCATGAGCGGCGCCATCGTTCCCGGCCGGCAGGGTGGCTGGCAGACCTTCTTCCAGCTGTTCAACATCGCCTGCGTCGGCACGCTGCTGGCGATGCTGCTGCTTGACCGCAGCCCTGCGCAAGGATGGCTCTACTGGGCTATCACGGGCGCGTTCTGGCTGCTGGCCTGGGACATCAACGCCAGCCTGTCGAGCGGACGAAGCCCGTTCGCGGCGGCGGCGGGCTGGCTGGTGCCGCTGATCTTCGGTGGCACGCTGCTCGTGCTGTGGGAGGCGGTCTGCATCGGCGCAGCCGTGCCGACGGTGCTGTTGCCCGCCCCGTCGCTGATCGCCGCCAAGGTGGCGGCATCCACACCGACGCTCTGGGCCGATTTCGTGCAGACCGTGATCCGCGCGGCCATTCCGGGATGGATGATGGGGTGCCTCGCCGGATTCCTGCTGGCGCTGGCCTGCGACCGCTTTGACTTCCTGCGCCGGGGCCTGATCCCGATCGGCAACTTCGTCTCGGCGCTGCCGATGATCGGCATCGCGCCCATCCTGGTGATGTGGTTCGGCTTTGACTGGCAATCCAAGGCGGCGGTCGTGGTGGTGATGACCTTCTTTCCGATGCTGGTGAACACGCTGGCGGGTCTGGCCAGCGCCGGCCATCTGGAACGCGACCTGATGCGATCCTATGGGGCGTCCTGGTTCAGGGCTTTGGTCTCGCTGAGGCTGCCGGCCGCCATGCCGTTCATCTTCAACGCGCTCAAGATCAACGCCACGCTGGCGATGATCGGCGCGATCGTGGCGGAGTTCTTCGGCACGCCGGTGGTCGGGATGGGCTTTCGAATCTCGACCGAGGTTGGCCGCATGGCGCTCGACATGGTCTGGGCGACGATTGCGGTTGCAGGCGTCGCAGGTTCGGCCTTCTATGGACTTCTGGTGCTCGCCGAGCGGGCTGTCACGTTCTGGCACCCGTCGATGCGCACAGGCTGAAGTGGTTGTTGCAAGCTTCACGGGCCCGCCGGGCCGGTGCAAACAGGGAGACTGGACATGATCGGAAAGATGCTTCTGGGCGCGGCGGCCGCGCTGGCGCTGACATTGCCGGCTGCGGCCCAGGAACGGGTGACGCTGCAGCTCAAATGGGTCACGCAGGCCCAGTTTGCCGGCTATTACGTCGCCAAGGACAAGGGTTTCTTCAAGGCCGAGGGCATTGACATCGTGATCAAGCCGGGCGGCCCGGACATCGCCCCGCCGCAGGTGATTGCCGGTGGCGGCGCCGACGTCATCGTCGAGTGGATGCCCGCCGCGCTGGCCGCCCGCGAGAAGGGCGTACCGCTCGTCAACATTGCCCAGCCGTTCAAGCGTTCGGGCATGATGCTGACCTGCCGCAAGGATGCGGGCGTCGCCACGCCGGCTGATTTCAAGGACAAGACGCTGGGCGTCTGGTTCTTCGGCAACGAATATCCGTTCATGGCCTGGATGGCCAAGCTCGGCCTCAAGACCGATGGCTCCGCCGGCGGCGTCAAGGTGATCAAGCAGGGCTTCAACGTCGACCCGATCATCCAGCGCCAGGCGGC
The DNA here is from genome assembly GCA_027483505.1 of Hyphomicrobiales bacterium. Taxonomy (GTDB): domain Bacteria; phylum Pseudomonadota; class Alphaproteobacteria; order Rhizobiales; family Beijerinckiaceae; genus Allobosea. The sequence goes on along the minus strand of JAIXUP010000086.1, from coordinate 10,077 downwards.
CTGCGTATCGACCATGACCTACAATGAGTATTGGCAGGTTATCGATGCGGGCCTCAAGCCCGAGGAACTGACGGTGTTCAACTACACCGACCAGGGCGTGTCGACGATGGAGGATGGCCTTTACGTGCTCGAGAACCGGCTCGGCGACGCCGCTTTCACGGCCCGCATGGCCAAGTTCCTGAGGGCCGCGATGAAGGGCTGGGACTATGCCCGCGCCAATCCGGACGAGGCCGCCAAGATCGTGCTCGACAACGACGCTTCGGGCGCCCAGAAGGAAGCGCACCAGAAGCGGATGATGGGCGAGATCAACAAGCTCACGGCCGGCTCGAACGGCAAGCTCGATCCCGCCGATTATGAGCGCACCGTGGCCACCCTGATGGGCGCTGGCGGCGAACAGCCGGTGATCACCAGGGCTCCGACCGGCGCCTGGACCCACGCGGTGATCGACGCGGCGTTAAGGTGATCCGGGCTGCCGCAGTCACTTCAAGGGCGCTGCGTAAGCCGCGCCTTTTTTCTGGCTTCAGCCGGCCGGGCAGCGCCGCGGCAGACGCGTCACGGTGCCGGTCATGACATCATTGTTCTGCACGCGCCGGCCCGCGACCTGTGCAGTGTTGGGGTTTGATGCCTGAAAGCGGCCCGAATCGCCGCTCCAGGCAATGGTGTAGTCACCCCTGCCGTTCCACTGCGCGCCATAGGCCGTGCCGGCTTCGGCAAAGCTCCCCGCCTCGCGCGAACGCGGAGTGAAGCTCACCTGAACACCGCTGAAGCCGCCCTTGGGCCTCGCCTGGAACGGCTTCGTGATGTCGCAGACCTCCGTGTCGATGACGAAATGGGGGCCTACCGACAGATTGAGCCGGTGCGCCCGTGGACAGAGCTGGTCGAGGATCGACTTCACCGCCTGATCGATCGTCTGGAGGATGTCCTGCTGTTCAGGATCAAGCGTCGCCTCGAACGAGGCCACGACCTTGTCCGACCGGGTGTCGGTGATCTTGATGTCGATGGCCATGGAGTTCTCCGTGGTCACGACATGGCCATTGGCGCTGTAACGCAGCTCGATGAAGTTCGGGATTACCCGTTTTGGCTGATCGAACTGGGGCGACTTCTGCAGCTCGAGCTCCTTGAGGACCTCGTCCATGCGCTTGACCTCGCGCACGGCGAGATTGCACTTTCTGTTGGCCTCCTCGTTGAGGAGGGGGACCATGTCGGTGTCCAGCATGTCGGAGATGCCGCGTCCGAGGGCATCCTTTGGGCCGGTGGCCGTGAAGCGCTGGAAGCCGAGGCCCATCGGGCTTGCGGCCATGGCCGCGCCGCCGGCCAGCCAGAAGATGGCACAGGCCAGGGCCATCTGGCGGCATCGCGGCATAGCGAAACGCGGCGACATGACCACAGCCGATCCTCTCGCTCTCAAGGGCTGACGCTAGGGTAAGCCCGGCCCGGCGCGATGGTCAAGACGGCATGGTCCGTCACAGCCCCGATTTGCATCCGGCGGCAAGCTTTGCTGATATGGTGCGCTCACGTCCCTGCGAGAGGTCCGCATGTCCAAACCCATCCTGATTCGTGGCGGCACGGTGATCAACCATGACCATTCGAAGCGCGCCGATGTGCTGATCGAGGGCGGCAAGATCATCGCTGTCGGCGAGAACCTGCCGCGACCACGCGGCGCTGAGGTGATCGACGCCGGCGGCTGCGACATCCTGCCCGGCGGCATCGATCCGCACACGCACATGGAACTGATGTTCATGGGCACGGTCTCGGCCGATGACTTCGAATGGGGTACCAAGGCGGCGATATCGGGCGGCACCACGATGATCGTCGATTTCTGCATTCCGGCGCCGGGATCTTCGATGCTGGCTGCCTATCAGGACTGGCGCCGCAAATCCGAAAAGGCGGCCTGCGACTACTCCTTCCACATGGCCGTGACCTCCTGGTCGAAGCAGGTCTTCGACGAGATGGCCACGGTGGTGCGCACCTATGGGATCAACACCTTCAAGCACTTCATGGCCTACAAGGGCGCCCTGATGGTGAATGACGACGAGCTTTACCATGCCTTCTCGCGCTGCGCGCAGCTCGGCGCCATGCCCATGGTCCATGCCGAAAACGGCGATGTGGTCTACCGCCTGCAGGAAGAACTGATGGCCAAAGGGCTTACCGGCCCCGAGGGCCACGCCTATTCGCGGCCGCCCCACGTGGAGGGCGAAGCCACGAACCGTGCCATCATGATCGCCAACATGGTGGGCGCGCCGCTCTATGTGGTCCACACCTCCTGCAAGGATTCGCACGAGGCGATCAAGCGCGCGCGCGAGGCCGGCCAGCGGGTGTTCGGCGAGCCGCTGATCCAGCACCTCACGCTCGACGAGAGCGAGTATCGGAACAAGGACTGGGATCATGCCGCCCGGCGCGTGATGAGCCCGCCCTTTCGTCCGAAGGAGCATCAGGACTCACTCTGGGCCGGGCTCCAGTCTGGTTCGCTTCAGGTCGTGGCGACGGATCACTGCTCCTTCACCACCGAACAGAAGCGCGGCGGGCTCAAGGATTTCCGCCTCATCCCGAACGGGACGGGCGGGCTTGAAGACCGCATGCCCGTGTTGTGGACCGCGGGCGTCAACACCGGACGCCTCACCAAGGAGGAGTTCGTCGCCGTCACGTCCGCCAACATCGCGCGGATTCTCAACATCTATCCGCGCAAGGGCGCCATCGCCGTGGGCTCGGACGCCGATCTCGTGATCTGGGATCCGGCCGCCACCAAGCGCATCACGGCCAGGAAACAGGTCAGCCGCATCGACTACAATGTCTTCGAGGGCTTCAGGTGCACCGGGGCGCCATGGATCACCATCAGCCGCGGCAAGGTGGCCTGGAAGGATGGCCAGCTTCGCGCCAATGCAGGCGATGGCCAGTACGTCGAGCGCCCGGCCTTTCCGGCCGTCCATGTCGCGAACACGGTCTGGAAGGAGCTCAATACACCCAGAGGCGTCGAGCGCCGGATGGACGTGACGCCGTAGGCCTGCGCGCTAGTTAGCGGCGCCCTGCGGCCGCAGGACCGGGGCCGGGTTGAGGTTCAGCGGCGGCAACGGCGTCTCTCCCGGCACATCGCGCGGGAGGGGCAGCGGCGAAATGTTGATCGGCGGGGGCAAGGTGGGCGCAAGGAACTGCGTGGACGCGCGCAGTCGCTCCTGCTCGCGCCGTGCGGCTTCTGCAATGGCGCGCTGCTCCGCTTCTGCGGCCAGTCTCTGGGCTTCGATCGCGGCCTGACGTTGTGACTCGGCGGCGGCCTGTCTCTGTGCCTCGGCGGCAGCCTGCTTCTGCTCTTCCTCGCGGCGTTCGCGTTCCGCGCGCAGGCGGCGGTTGAACTGCGCGCGTTCGCGGATGTCCGCTTCGAACGCTTCGACCCGTTCAATCTCGCGCTGCAGGGCACGCTGGGAGACCGCGCTCGAGAGCGCGCTGACATCGTAGCTGCGCTGCGCCTCGCGCCAGGTGCCGCGCCAGCCGAGGGTGATCTGCGGGGCTGGGCCGGTCCAGCCCCGTGGCGGGGCCCTCATCAGCATGGAGCTGCGCAGATCGACAAGGCCGGTCCGCAGGTCGACTTGTCCCTGGAGGGTCAGGGACGATCCGCCCCGGTCCTCGCTGACCGGCGTCAGCCGGGCGATGCCGCCGGCGATGACCGCCGCCAGCGCAGGCTCGCTGAGGCGCCATGGCGCGGCTTCCACTGTCTGGCGCACGCTCTGCGCCAGACCTTGTGCATCGGGCGTCGCGATGTCGCTGGCCAACGACTGGGCGATGCGCGGCAGCGCTGACGGGTCGAAGCGCCCGATGGCCAGATTCTGGCTGTCGAACCGGGCGGACCCTGCCAGCGACCCTGCCATCCGGGCCGGGCTTTCGCCGGCAGCGCCGAGCTGAACGGTTAGCCGCCCTGAGCCGGCGGCATCTCCGCCCAGCGCCTGAGCCAGGTCGATTCCGGACAATTCGCCCGCCGCCCGCAGCGAAAGCTGTGTTCCGGCGCGCTCAAGTTCGATGCTGCCGGCGATGCCGACAGATCCGGAGAACAGCTGAATCCGGGACAGGCGCACCGCGCCCTCGTCCGATTCAAGCCTGAGCGAGCCCTGCATCGCGCCGATAAGCGGGGCTGTGATGCCGTCGCTGCTCAGGTCGAGCCGCAAGGCCGGGACCTTGCGCGCTTCGCCGAAGCGGGCGCCGGACCAGCTGCCGTCGGGGGCCGTGACGCCGCCGCCCGTCAGCCATGCCGCGATTGCGCCAAGATCGAGCGCGGGCAGTTTCAGGGTCCCGGACAGCGTGTCCGCAGCGCCGATGGTGATCGCGCCCGTGAGCGGGGCCGCAGCCGCGTCCGGAGCGGGCAGCGCTGTAGCGACGATGTTGTCGAGGTTGATCTGATCCTCGGCGAGGCGCAGCGTCAATCGGCCCGCCAGCCCGCCTGCCAGTCCCTTGTCGGCTCCGAAGGCCGGCAAGGCCGTGGCCAGCGACGGCGCCTGGAATGTCACGTCCAGCGGTCCGTCGAGCACGCCAGCCTGGCGGGCCAGCCAGCGCCCGCGCGCCTCGACGGCAAGACCGTCGCTGCCTGACAGCAGGAAGGACGGTCCGGCCTGTCCGAAGCGTGCCGCCGCGCGCGTTGCGACCTGTCCGTTGGCGGGCTCCGGCAGGCCGAGCGCCCGGAACAGCAGCGCCCGCTCGGATGATCCGAGGCTGAGATCGCCGCCGAGCCACTCACCCGCCGATGTGATGCGGGCGCTGGTCTCCACCGAGAGAGGTCCCGCCTGCCCGGTGGCCGCAATCAGCCAATCAGCATCGCGCTCGTCCGCGGTCCCGTTGAGCCGGAGCGGCGAGACCCCGCGCAGCGCCCGTACCGCCTTGGTGAACGAGGCGCTGCCGCCGAGCCGCTCGGCGAGTTGGCCAACCGCGTCGGAGCGTGCAGCGGACATCGCGAAGGCCAGCCGCCTTGTGCCAGCATCCTGCGCCACGCGAAGGTCCAGCCCGTCGAAACCGCGCGCCTCGATGCGGTCGAGACGCCAGCGCCCGGCCGCGCGCGTGGCCTCCAGGATTCCGCTGCCCGGCGGACTTGCGCCCATGCGCAGGGCCTCGCCCGTCAGGGCGAGCGTCAGCGTCTGGGGCACGAGGCCCGCCAGCGCCGCCAGCGGCCTGATCAGGAACAGCGTGTCGGCGTTCCGGATGGCTCCGCGCAGCGAGACGAGATCCCGATCGATGTTGCCGGTTCCGTTCGCTTCGCCGAAACGCCCGGTCAGCCGCCATGCGTCCATGCGCCAGCTCCGGTCCAGCCGGGTAAGGTCGACGGACGCATCAATCTGGCCCAGAGCCGCGATGTCCTCGGCAATGCCTTGCGGCATGTCGAGCCGCTGCATGGCAAGCGCGATGCGGCGCAGGTCCGGCGCGACCAGGGCGGCGGTGAAGCCGGCCTCGCTGCGTTGCCGGAAGGACGCCGTCGCTCCGGCGACGCGAATCTGTCCGCCCTCGGGCTGCCAGCCGGATGCGCTGCGCAGGGCGACGATGCGGGCTTCGGTTCCTTCCTCGCCCCGATAGCTGACCTGATCGGCCGCGAGAGACAGCCGCAGCGGAGGCAGGCTTTCGGCGACCCAGGCGGGCAACAGGTCCGCCTGGCCGATGGCTCCCACCTGATCGAGCCATGCGCCGAGGTCGACCCTGCGGCTGCCAAGATTGACCTGGATCGGCTGCCGCCAGTCGCCTTGCCAGTCGGCATCGCCTTCGAGCCGTCCGGCGCCGCCCAGGTCGATGGCCAGAGACGCCAGCGTCAGCGCGCCGGCCCCGCCCTGAAGACGTGCGCCGGCCGACAGCGGAGGCAGATCCTGCGTGCCGCGGACCAGGCTTGCGGTGAGCTGGCCATCCGGCCTGAGGGCGATGCGCTGGCCGGCAAGACTGTCCAGTCCGACCCAGCCATCGAATTCTGCACGGACAAGGCTGTCGACGCTGCTGAGCTTGATCCGCATGCGGCCCGCGCCGTCGCGATCCCCTGTGGTCAGCCGGATCGAACGACCCGCGATCTCGCCCTCGACCCTTGCCGGGCCCGCCGCGCGCGGCCAGCTAGCCTCGGCGCTGAAGGGCAGGGTCAGAAAGGTCACGCCTGCGTCAGAGACAAGCCGGACCTGCCCGCGCGTGACCGTCAGCCGTTCCACGCCGGGGATGGCGGCCCGGCTGAGTGAGGCCGGCAGCACGGCGGCTCCGTCGCGCACCGCGACTGTCACGTCGACATCGTCGAGATGGAGATCCGCCAGCCTGATCTCGCCGCGCAGCAAAGGCGCCAGTTCCAGCTCGGCCCTGACGGTGCCGACGCCGATGCGGGTTTCCTGGGGGTCCGCCTCGCCGGCGCGCATGCCGGTGATCTTGATGCGCGGGCTCGGCAGCAGACGGACATGGATCGGCCCGGTCGTGACGACAGACAGGCCGGTGGCGCGGCGCAGCTGCTCCTCGACGAGCGTGCGCTGCTGGCTCCAATCGATGAATGCAGGCCCGACCAGCGCGCCAAGCAGCGCCAGCAGAACAAGACCTGCCAGAAAGGTCAGACCGTCACGCATGGGGTGTATGTGCGGTGTTCAGCCTTCCGCCACAAGAGGCCTTGATGCCGCAAAGCAGTCACAAGCTGACGATCTTGCCAGGATTCATGATGTTCTGCGGGTCGATCGCCAGCTTGAGGCTGCGCATCAGGTTGAGCGCCTCGGGCCCGTGCTCGCGCTCGAGATATTTCATCTTGCCCTGGCCGACGCCATGCTCGCCGGTGCACGTGCCTTCCATCGCCAGCGCGCGCTCGACCAGCCGCTCGACAAAGCCCTTGGCGGCCTTGATCTCATCCGGATTGTCCATGTCGACCAGCGGCAGGACGTGGAAGTTGCCATCGCCGACATGCCCGACGATCGGCGCGATCAGGCCGCTCGCCGCGACATCGGCCTGCGTGGCCTCGATGCAGTCCGAGAGCCGCGAGATCGGCACGCAGACATCCGTTGAGACCCCCCTGGAGCCGGGCCTGAGCGCCATCGACGCCCAGTAAACGTCATGGCGGGCCTGCCACAGCCGGCTGCGCTCCTCGGCCTTGGTTGCCCATTCAAAGGGACCGCCACCCAGTTCCGCGGCGATTTCGCCAAAGCGCTCCGCCTGTTCCTTCGCGCCCGCATCGGTGCCGTGGAACTCGACGAACAGCATCGGCGTCTCGGGCAGGGACAGTTTCGAGTAGATGTTGCAGGCCTTGACCTGCAGCGCGTCAAGCAACTCGATGCGTGCCACCGGCAGGCCGGTCTGGATGGTCAGGATGGTGGCGTCGCAGGCCGCTTTCACGCTTGGAAACGGGCAGATGCCGGCGGAAATGGCTTCCGGGATGCCCTGAAGCTTCAGCGTGATCTCGGTGATCAGCCCCAGCGTGCCTTCAGAGCCGACGAACAGGCGGGTGAGGTCATAGCCGGCGGAGGATTTGCGCGCGCGGCGCGAGGTCGTCATCACCTCTCCATTGGGCAGGACCACCTTCAGCGCCAGGACATTGTCCTTCATCGTGCCATAGCGCACGGCATTGGTGCCCGAGGCGCGGGTGGCGGTCATGCCGCCCAGCGAGGCGTCGGCGCCCGGATCGATGGGGAAGAACAGGCCGACATCGCGCAGATGCTCGTTCAGCATCTTGCGGGTCACGCCGGGCTCGATGACGCAGTCGAGATCCTCGGCATGTACGGCGATGATGCGTTTCATCATCGATGTGTCAACGGACACGCCGCCGAATGGCGCGTTGACGTGCCCTTCAAAGGATGTGCCGGTGCCGAAGGGCACGACGGGCACATTGTGCGCGGCGCAGAGCCTGACGACGGCCGACACCTCCTCTGTGGTCTCGGGAAAGACAACCATGTCGGGCGCCTGGTTGTCGATCCAGGTCAGCGTGTTGGCATGTTGCTGCCGGACAGCCAGACTCGTGACCAGCCGGTTGCCGAGCAGGGCGCCCAGCCCGTGCCGCACGGCGTCCAGCGCTTCGGTGGAGGGCACGGATCGCGCGGGCCTGATGTCGATCTGCATGAACCACTCCAAAAAACCGTTCTTTGACTGATCCGGACGATCGGCGGTCACGTAACCAGAAATCAAGGCGCAGGCCAAGCTTGTACGCGCAAACACGGATTGTGTTGATGCGCGCATGACGCGACAACAGCGGGCACCCCTGCCGGGAGCGAACGCGGGACCTCCCGCGCCTGTGGAGTGAGGTGTATGCCACCAGACTGGTCCAAGGCCCCGGCGCTGTTCTTTGCGCCCTATGTGTCCTCGGCCATGCGGGTCGACCCGCAATGGATCGATTACAATGGCCATCTCAACATGGCATTCTACAATGTCCTGTTCGACCGCGCCGTGGACGAACTGTTTGCGCTGGTCGGGCTCGGGCCAGATTATCTGCGGCAGGAGAATGCATCCTGTTTCGTGGCCGAGGTGCATGTGCGCTACCTGCGCGAACTGATGGCCAACGATCCGGTCCGCGTCACGGCGCAGCTGGTCGATTTCGATGACAAGCGGCTGCATTACTTCCTCGAACTGCGCCATGCCGAGGAAGGCTGGCTCTCGGCCACGACCGAAAACCTGTCGCTGCACGTCGACATGGGTTCCAAGAAGGTGACGCCCTTTCCGGCTGAGATTCTCACCAATCTGGCCCTGCTGAAGGCGGCGCATGCCGGCCTCAATCGACCGGCGGCGCTCGGCCGGGTGATCGGCATCCGCGGCCGCGATGTCGACATCGCACCTCTGCTGTCGCGCGCGCAGACTCAGCACTGACCAAGGCGGCGGCCCCGTCCCGGCAAGTCCCGCGTCGCCCGGGATGCCGCCAGCGCCCTGCCGCTGCCTTGCCGATGTCCCCCGGCACAGGCACCCGGAAGGTCGACATCAGTCCCTTCAATCCCCACATTGTGCAGATGTGATTCTCTCGAACGCAGATCTGCCCGTGTCCCGCTCCGATGACAGCAACGACCTGACGCACCAGCCTGCTCCTGGCGGGCTGGCGGCGCGCGCGCGGGCAGGCGTCATTCCGGCGGCCTCCTACCTGCAGGGGCTCAATCCCGAACAGCGCGAGGCGGTCGAAGCCACCGAAGGCCCCGTGCTGGTGCTGGCGGGCGCGGGCACCGGCAAGACCCGCGTGCTGACCACCCGCATCGCGCACCTGATCGCCACCGGCAAGGCCTACCCCTCGCAGATCCTGTCGGTGACCTTCACCAACAAGGCCGCCCGCGAGATGAAGGAGCGCGTGACGCGTCTTGTGGGAGATGTGGCCGAGGGCATGCCATGGCTTGGCACCTTCCACTCGATCTCGGCCAAGATCCTGCGCCGACATGCCGAACTGGTCGGGCTCAGGAGCGATTTCACGATCCTCGACATGGACGACCAGATCAGGCTGCTCAAACAGGTGATCCAGGCCGCCAACCTTGACGAAAAGCGCTGGCCTGCGCGCATGCTGGCGAGCTTCATCGATGGCTGGAAGAACCGTGGCCTGACGCCAGACGCTGTCCCGGCAGGCGAGGCCGGCGTGTTCGGCAATGGCCAGGGCGGCAAGCTCTACCTCGCTTACCAGGAGCGGCTGAAGACGCTGAACGCCTGTGATTTCGGCGACCTCTTGGTGCATTGCCTGACGCTCTGGAAGGGGCATCCGGACATTCTGGCGCAGTATCAGGAGCGCTTCCGCTACATGCTGGTGGACGAGTATCAGGACACCAACGTGGCGCAATACCTGTGGTTGCGGCTTTTGGCGCAGGGCCGGCGCAACCTTGCTTGTGTGGGCGATGACGACCAGTCGATCTATGGCTGGCGCGGCGCCGAGGTCGACAACATCCTGCGCTTCGAGCATGATTTTCCGGGCGCGAAGGTGGTGCGGCTCGAACGCAACTATCGCTCGACCGGCCATATCCTGAAGGCCGCCTCGCACCTGATCGCCAAGAACGAGGGCCGACTCGGCAAGACGCTGCGCACCGACGACGAGGCCGGCGAGAAGGTCATCATCGCCGGGGCCTGGGACAGCCAGGAGGAAGCGCGGCTGATCGGCGACGACATCGAGCTGTTCCAGTCGCGGGGCGCGGCCTTGTCCGAGGT
>JAIXUP010000070.1 GCA_027483505.1 Hyphomicrobiales bacterium | reverse complement strand
TTCGCGCTCGGCATCTTCCTGGTCTTCTGGCTGACCGGCTCCGTCGCCTACGACCAGATCTTCGCCAAGATCCCGGAGCTCGCGAACACCACCTTCCGTTTCATCGGCTTCGAGTGGAACGCTGTCACGCTGGCCTGCTTGCTGATGTTCATGGGGGCGATGGGCAAGTCCGCACAGTTCATGCTGCACACATGGCTCCCGGACGCGATGGAAGGCCCGACGCCCGTCTCGGCCCTGATCCATGCCGCGACCATGGTCACCGCCGGTGTGTTCATGGTGGCGCGCCTGTCGCCGGTGTTCGAGTACTCACCGACGGCGCTCACGGTTGTTGTCACCATCGGCGCGATCACGGCCTTCTTCGCCGCCACGGTGGGCCTCGTCCAGAACGACATCAAGCGCGTCATCGCCTATTCGACCTGCTCGCAGCTCGGCTACATGTTCGTCGCGCTCGGCGTCGGCGCCTATGGTGCAGGCATCTTCCATCTGTTCACGCATGCCTTCTTCAAGGCGCTGCTCTTCCTGGGCGCAGGCTCGGTGATCCACGCCATGCACCATGAGCAGGACATGCGGAACATGGGCGGGCTCCGGAAGCACATTCCGTTGACGGCGGCCGCCATGACGATCGGCACGCTGGCGCTGACCGGGTTTCCCTTCCTCGCCGGCTACTTCTCGAAGGACGCCATCATTGAAAGCGCCTTCGCAAAGGGCACCGGCGCAGGCTCGATGGCCTTCGTGCTGCTTGTCGTCGCCGCTGCCTTCACCTCCTTCTATTCCGGGCGGCTCTACTTCATGACCTTCGAGGGCAAGCCCCGCTGGGTTGGGGCTTCGCATGACGATCATGGCGCGGCGCCGGCCATGCTCGCCGGTGCGCATCATGCCGCCCCCAATGACCACGGCCATGGTCATGGCCACGCCCATGTTCCGCATGAGAGCCCGCTGGTGATGCTCGTCCCGCTCGGTGTTCTGGCGCTCGGCGCCATTGCCGCCGGCTTCGCCTTCAAGGAGGCGTTCATCGGCCACGACTACGAACATTTCTGGAAGACGGCCCTGTTCACCGCCAAGGACAACCACATCCTGCATGCCATGCACGAGGTGCCGAAATGGGTGGTCTGGTCGCCCTTCGTCGCGATGGTGATCGGCTTCGCGGGCGCATTCTACTGTTACATCCTGCATCCGGACGTGCCTGGCCAGATCGCGAAGCGGCACGAGTTCCTCTACCGGTTCCTGCTCAACAAATGGTACTTCGACGAGCTGTATGACTGGCTCTTCGTCCGCCCGGCCAAGCGGCTCGGCACGTTCCTGTGGAAGAAGGGCGACGGCACGATTATTGACGGCCTTGGGCCGGACGGCATTTCGGCACGCGTGGTCGACGTCACCAACCGGGTCGTCAAGCTTCAGACCGGCTATGTCTATCACTACGCCTTCTCCATGATCATGGGGGTCGGCGGCCTTGTCACCTGGTACATCCTGACGCGCGGGTGATGTGATGTTCGGTCTTGGTATTCTCTCTGGTCTTCTGATCCTGCCGCTGGTCGGCGCGGCGTTCATTCTGTCGCTCCGCGGCGATGAGGCGTCCGTTCGCTCGAATGCGCGCATGGCGGCGCTGATCACCACGCTGGTGACGCTGGCTTTGGCACTTGTCGCCTGGGCCCGTTTCGATGTCGCCAGCCCCCAGTTCCAGCTCATCGAAAGCCATGCCTGGCTCTCGGAGACCATCCGCTTCAAGCTTGGCGTCGATGGCTTCTCGATGCCTTTCGTGCTGCTGACCGCCTTCCTGATGCCGTTCTGCATCCTTGCCTCGTGGGAGAGCATCGAGCACCGCATGAAGGAATACATGGTGGCCTTCCTCGTGCTCGAAACGCTGATGATCGGCGTGTTCGTCGCGCTGGATCTCGTGCTGTTCTACATCTTCTTCGAGGCCGGCCTGATCCCGATGTTCCTGATCATCGGAATCTGGGGCGGCAAGCGCCGCATCTATGCCTCGTTCAAGTTCTTCCTCTACACGCTGCTGGGCTCGGTGCTGATGCTGCTCGCCATCATGGCGATGTACTGGAGCGCCGGCACGACGGACATTACCCAGTTGCTGGCCCACAAGTTCACCAAGGAACTGCAGCCTTGGCTCTGGCTGGCCTTCTTCGCCTCTTTCGCGGTGAAGATGCCGATGTGGCCGGTCCACACCTGGCTGCCGGACGCCCACGTCGAGGCGCCGACGGCCGGGTCAGTCATCCTTGCCGGCATTCTCCTGAAAATGGGCGGCTACGGCTTCATCCGCTTCTCGATCCCGATGTTCCCGGATGCGTCGCAGTACTTCGCGCCGATGGTCTATGCGCTTTCGGTGATCGCCATCATCTATACCTCGCTGGTGGCGCTGATGCAGGAGGACATCAAGAAGCTGATCGCCTACTCATCGGTCGCGCATATGGGCTTCGTCACCATGGGCCTGTTCACCCTGACCCCGCAGGGCATCCAGGGCGCGATGTTCCAGATGGTCAGCCACGGGCTGGTGTCGGGGGCGCTCTTCCTGTGCGTCGGCGTCGTCTATGATCGGATGCACACCCGCGAGATCAAGGCCTATGGCGGCCTCACCAACCGTATGCCGGTCTATGCCGTGCTGTTCATGGTCTTCACCATGGCCAATGTCGGCCTGCCCGGCACCGCAGGCTTCGTCGGCGAGTTTTTGACCCTGCTCGGCGCCTTCAAGGCGAACCCATGGGTTGCGTTTTTCGCCACCTTCGGCGTCATCCTCTCGGCGGCCTATGCGCTCTGGCTTTACCGCCGCGTGATGTTCGGCGAACTCGACAAGCCGGAGCTCAAGGGCATCACCGACGTTGACCGCCGCGAGATGGTGCTGCTCGTGCCGCTCGCCGTCCTGACGGTCTACTATGGACTGCGTCCCGGCGCGATCCTCGACGCCTTCGCCGCCCCGACCGATCTCCTGATCAAGAACTACCAGGCTGCCGTCACCGCCACCAAGACGGCGCTGCTGGTGGTGCAGTAAGGACCCCGCCATGGCCGCCATTCCCAACCTGATGCCGGCGCTGCCGGAGCTCCTGCTGGCGGTCGGCGCGCTGGCGATGGTCCTCATCGGAGCCTTTCAGGGCGAGAAGTCGCTGCGCCTGCTGGAGATCATGGCCGTCGCCCTGTTCGCCGTTGCGGGCCTCGTTGTGCTGAGCCAGACCGGCAAGCAGATCACCTTCAGCGGCGCCTTCGTGGCGGATGGCTTTGGCCGCTTCATGAAGGTGCTGACGCTGATCGGCGCTGCGGCCGCCGTCGTCATGTCATCCGACTATATCCGCCGCGAGGGCATGGCGCGCTTCGAGTATCCGATCCTGATCGTGCTCGCGACAATCGGCATGATGATGATGATATCGGCCAACGACCTGATCGCGCTCTATGTCGGCGTCGAACTGCAGTCGCTGGCGCTCTATGTCGTCGCCGCGATGAACCGGGACGACGAAAAGTCGTCGGAAGCGGGCCTGAAGTATTTCGTCCTGGGGGCGCTGTCGTCCGGCATGCTGCTCTATGGCATGTCGCTGGTTTATGGCTTCACCGGCACGGTCACCTTCGATGGCATTGCCGAGGCGCTCGCCCATGGCGGCGCAGGCGGGCACAAGATCGGCCTCGGCCTTGTCTTCGGGCTTGTGTTCATGGCGGCCGGCCTCGCCTTCAAGATCTCTGCGGTGCCGTTCCACATGTGGACGCCGGATGTCTATGAGGGCTCGCCGACGGCAGTGACGGCGTTCTTCGCCGCTGCCCCCAAGATGGCCGCCATGGCCATGACGGTGCGCGTCTTCGTCGGCGCTTTCCCGGGCGCCATCGGCGACTGGCGGCAAATCATCATCTTCATCGCGGCGGCTTCGATGGTGCTCGGCGCCTTCGCGGCGATCGGCCAGCGCAACATCAAGCGCCTGATGGCCTACTCTTCGATCGGCCACATGGGCTTTGCCCTTGTCGGGCTCGCTGCCGGGACGGTCAGCGGCGTGCAGGGCGTTGCCATCTACATGGCGATCTATCTTGTCATGACGCTCGGCGCCTTCGCCTGCATCCTGTGCATGCGCCGTGACGGCCGGATGGTCGAGGACATCGAGGAACTGGGTGGCCTGTCGCAATCCCAGCCGCTGATGGCCTTCTGCCTTGCGATGCTGCTGTTCTCCTTGGCCGGCATTCCGCCGCTGGCGGGATTTTTCGCCAAGTTCTATGTCTTCACTGCCGCCATCGAGGCGAAGCTCTACTATCTCGCAGTGATTGGCGTGATCGCCAGCGTGGTCGGCGCCTATTACTACCTGCGCATCGTCAAGATCATCTATTTCGACAAGCCCAAGGGTGCTTTCGAGACGATGACGCCGGCGCTAAAGGGCGTTCTGGCGCTGTCGAGCGCCATGGTGCTTGTGTTCTGGCTGGTGCCGGGGCCGCTGGTCTCATCGGCGCTCGCTGCTGCCAAATCGCTGTTCTGAGGGCAGGGCGCTGGCGCCGATCCTTGCGTCTGAGGCCGTGGCTGCAGGCTTCGGCCTTGTTCACAAGGCTGCGGTCAGTTCGACCATGGACGAAGCCAGGGCCCACGTCATGGCGGGCAACACGCAGCCATGCTGGTTTGTGGCTGATGCTCAGACCGGCGGCCGCGGCCGCCATGGGCGAACCTGGATATCGCCCCCTGGCAATCTCTATGCCACGCTGGCGTTGACGGCTCCCTGCGAGCCGGCGCGCGCGCCGGAACTGGGTTTCGTCGCAGGATTGGCCCTGCACAAGGCCGTGGCCTCATGCACCGGTCTGCGTCATCCGGACCTCGCGATCAAATGGCCCAATGATTTGCTGCTGGGCGGCGCCAAGGTCGCCGGCTTGCTGCTCGAGGGCCTGCAAGCCCATGGCCGGTTCATCGTGCTGATCGGGTTCGGCGTGAATGTCGCTTCTGCGCCGGAAGGCCTCAGCTACCCGACGCAGGCACTTGCGGCAGCCGCTGCAGCGCCAACACCGGCGCAGCTTTTGCGCGAGCTCAGTCTGGGCTGGATCGAGGCCCAAGCCCAATGGTCGGTCGGATTTGCCCGGACCCGCGCCGAATGGCAGGCGTTGGCCCACGGCATCGGAGCAGAGGTTCGGGTCCGCCCGCCATCCGGAGAGGTGCGCGGCGTGATGCGCGGCATCGACGCCCGCGGCTGTCTGCTTCTGGACACACCGGCAGGCCAAGTGACAATCGACGCAGGCGATCTGTTCTTTGGTTGTTGACCCACAGGCCAATCCCCTTACTGACAAGGCCATGGCACAAACAGATCAACTCGTCTTCTGTCCGCTCGGCGGGCTCGGCGAAATCGGCATGAACGCAGCGCTCTACGGCTTCGGCCCCGAACGCTCCCGAAAATGGATCATGGTGGATTGCGGCGTCACCTTCGGCGGCCCCGAAACCCCCGGCGTCGACCTCATCATGCCGGACATCCGCTTCATCGAGGAGCGCCGCAAGGATCTGCTCGGCATCATCATCACCCATGCGCATGAGGATCATATCGGCGCGCTGGTTGCGCTGTGGCCAAAGCTCCGGGTGCCCGTCTGGTGCACGCAGTTCGCAGCCGGCCTCATCGAGACCAGGAAGCTGCATGAGCCGGGCGCGCCGAAGGTCCCGCTGAATGTCGTCGTCCCTGGGCTGTCCTACGAGTTCGGACCCTTCTCGGTCGAATTCATCAAGGTCGCGCACTCCATTCCCCAGAGCTGCGCCCTGGCCATCAAGACCCCGGTCGGAACCGTACTGCACACCGGCGACTGGAAGATAGACGACACGCCCCATGTCGGCTGGCCGACCGATGCGGCACGCCTGAAGCAGCTGGGTGACGAAGGCGTGCTCGCCATGGTCTGCGATTCCACAAATGTCATGCGCGAGGGCATCAGCCCGGGCGAGGCCGATGTGGCGAAGACCCTGGCCGAGCTGATCAAGGCCGCGCCCGGTCGTGTCGCGGTCACCACTTTCGCCTCGAATGTCGCCCGCATCCGGGCCGTCGCCGAGGCGGCTCGCGACTGCGGCCGCGAGGTCGTGGTCGTCGGCCGCGCCATGGACAAGGTCATCGACGTCGCGAAGGAATGCGGCATGCTTGACGACCTGCCGGACTTTCGCTCGGCCCAGACATATGGCTACCTGCCGCGCGAAAAGGTTGTCTGTCTGCTCACCGGCTCCCAGGGCGAGCCCCGCGCGGCGCTGGCCCGCATTGCCGAGGACGAGCATCCCGACATCGCGCTGTCGCCCGGAGACCGGGTGATCTTCTCGTCCCGCACGATCCCCGGCAATGAGAAGGCGGTTGGCCGGATCATGAATGCGCTCGCCTTGCAGCGCATCGAGATCATCACGGATCGGCAGCATCTCGTCCACGTCTCCGGGCACCCGCGCCGCGAGGAGATGAAGCAGATGTATGCCTGGGTGCGCCCGCACATCGCCATTCCGGCCCATGGCGAACCGCTGCACCTGACCGAACATGCCAAGCTCGCCGAAGCGCTCAAGGTTCCGCATGTGCTGGTCGCGACCAATGGCGACATGCTGTCCTTCACGCGGCAGGGCGTCGACAAGATCGACGATGTCGTCGTCGGGCGCATCTTTCAGGATGGCCAGTTGCGCATCAACGCAGGCGACAAGACGGTTCCTGACCGTCGCAAGCTCTCCTTCGCCGGGATCGTCTCGGTGGCCATCGCGATTGACGACAAGGGCAATATCGCCGGCGATCTCGAAATTGCCTGCATGGGATTGCCCGAGAAGACCGAGGACGGCGACAGCTTTGACGACGTGGTCAATGACGCGGTTCTCGATCTGGTCGAGAACATGCCAAAGCAGCGCCGGCGCGATCCGGAGGGCCTGCGCAACTCCATCGAGCGCGCGGTCCGCGGTGCCATCAACGAGGAATGGGGCAAGAAGCCGGTGGTTCATGCCCTGGTGATCGAGGTGTGAGGACCGGTCATGATCGGACGCCTGAACCATGTCGCGATTGCGGTGCCTGATCTGGAGGCTGCAGCCGCCCGCTACAGCGACACGCTCGGCGCGATCGTGACCCCGGCGCATGACCTCCCGGAGCATGGCGTGCGGGTGGTCTTCGTCGAACTGCCAAACACCAAGATCGAACTGCTCGGAGTCCTGGGCGCGGCCTCGCCGATCGCGAAGTTTCTGGAGAAGAACCCGGACGGCGGCATTCATCACATCTGCTATGAGGTTGAGGATATCCTCGCGGCGCGCGACCGGATGGTTGCAGCCGGAGCCCGTGTCCTCGGCGATGGTCAGCCGAAGATCGGGGCCCATGGCAAGCCGGTCATCTTCCTGCATCCGAAGGATTTCTGCGGCACTTTGACCGAGCTTGAACAGGTCTGAGGCGGCTGGCCTGATGCTATAGAGGGCCTTGTCGTCGCCCCTGGCTGGAACCGAAAGTCGAACATGTCCCCATTGGCTGCCTTTGCCGTCTACTTCGTCATCTGGTGGACAGTGCTGTTCTGTGTTTTGCCGCTGAATGTGCAGAGCCAGTCAGAAACGGGCAACGTGACGGCGGGGACGGAGCCGGGCGCGCCGGTTGCGCCTCAGCTGAGGCGCAAGGCGATCATCACCAGCATCGTCTCGGTGCCGGTCTTCGCGATCGTCTATGTCCTGTGGGTCTGGGCGGATCTGTAGAGCAGGTGCCCAAAAAGAAAAAGCAGGGCCGAAGCCCTGCCGTACAGATTGTTATTCCCTTCATGAGGCGCGCATCTCCTGCGCGTTCTCATCATGATGGGCGTTTGCTCCTCCCGAGACCTGGACCGTCGAAAGCGCTTTGAGGCTCCCGTACTGACCAACAACTCAATTGTTAGCTGAACTTCAAAAGGTTGTCATCATTTTTGGCACGAGGTGCATGATATTTTTGCATTCTGCATTCTGGCGCTGCAGGGGTGCCTGCCCTGCGTGCTGGCCACGTTCAAAACCCTGCCGGTTGCACAGCCATGCCTTGTCATCGCCGCCTTCAATCGCTAGGCACGTCCTGCTGTCCCTGAAGACCGGAGATTGAACGACGTGACCCGACCGACGTCCCTTGCCCTTGTTTTCGCCCTCGCCGGAGCCGGCATGCTGTCCGCGCCGATTGCCGCGGTCGCACAGCAGCTTGACCCCCAGAACACCATCGTGCTGACCACCAAGGACGGTCCCGTGACCATCCGCCTGCGGCCTGATCTGGCCCCCAGGCATGTCGAGCAGATCAAGACGCTGACCAAGCGCGGCTTCTATGACGGCATCGTTTTCCACCGCGTGATTGACGGCTTCATGGCCCAGACGGGCGACCCGACCGGCACCGGCACCGGCAAGTCGGATCTGCCCAATCTTCCGGCAGAGTTCAGCCGCGAGCCCTACAGGGTCGGCACAGTCGGCATGGCCCGCGCACATGCCCCGAATTCGGCCAACTCGCAATTCTTCATCTGCTACGAGGGCTGCGCGCCGCTGACAGGCCAATACACCATCTGGGGCGAGGTCGTCTCCGGCATGGACGCCGTCCGCAAGATCAAGCGTGGCGAACCACCGGTTAACCCCGACAAGATCATCAGCATGAAGCTGCTGGCTGATTCCCGCTGAGTCTTCCGTCATCCACCATCGAACACGAGTTCCGTCATGAGCCTTGATCCAGAAAACACGCTTGTCCTCGAAACCACCAAGGGCAAGGTCGTCATCGCCATGCGCCCCGATCTGGCGCCCGGCCATGTCGAACGCATCAAGAAACTGGCCCGCGAGGGTTTCTATGACGGCATCAAGTTTCACCGCGTGATTGACGGGTTCATGGCGCAGACCGGCTGCCCGCGCGGCACCGGCACCGGCGGCTCCGACTATCCGGACCTCAAGGCCGAGTTCAATGCAGAGCCGCATGTGCGCGGCGTCTGCTCGATGGCCCGTGCCGCCAACCCGCATTCCGCGAACTCGCAGTTCTTCATCTGCTTCGATGATGCGACCTTCCTCGACAAGCAGTACACCGCCTGGGGCAAGGTCGTCGAAGGCATGGAGAATGTCGACAAGATCAAGCGCGGCGAACCCGTGCGCGATCCTGATTCGATCATCTCGATGAAGGTCATGGCCGACGCCTGAGCGGCGTTGGCCCGGCGCGGTCCGGGGTTGGTCTGAGCCATGGACATCGCGCTGTTCGATTTTGATCTCCCCGAGGAGCGCATCGCGCTGCGCCCGGCTGAGCCGCGCGACTCGGCGCGCATGCTGGTCGCGCGACCTGATCAGGCGTCACCGTTCACGGATCGCCGTGTGAGCGACCTTGCGGAGCTGCTCGCGCCGGGTGACGTGCTCGTCCTCAATGACACGCGCGTCATTCCCTCTCGCCTGTATGGACTGCGTCTCAAGGGCGAGACGGCCGCGCGCGTCGAGATCATGCTGCACAAACGCGTTGGCGCCGATGGCTGGCTGGCTTTCGCGCGGCCGGCAAAGAAACTGGCGGTCGGCGATGTGGTGCGCTTCGGGCACAATGCGGCGGGCGCGGCCTGCCAGGCTGTGCGCCTCGACGCGCGGGTGGTCGGCAAGGGCGCGGGCGGCGAGGTTGAACTCGCCTTCGAGCTTGCCGGGCCGCATCTCGACGAGGCGGTGATGCGCCTCGGGGAACTGCCCCTGCCGCCCTATATCGCCGGCAAGCGCGGCGCCGATGCGCGGGATGCCATCGACTACCAGACAGTCTATGCGCGCGAGGACGGGGCTGTGGCCGCGCCGACGGCCGGGCTCCATTTTACGGATGGCCTCTTCGCCCGCCTTGCCGCGCGGGGCATAGGCCGCGAGTTTGTCACGCTGCATGTCGGGGCAGGGACCTTCCTGCCGGTCAAGGCTGAGGATACCGATGATCACCGCATGCATGCGGAGTGGGGCACCATTTCGCCGGATGTGGCCAGCCGCCTCAACGCGGCGCGCGCCGCCGGCGGGCGCATCGTCGCGGTCGGCACAACCTCGCTGAGGCTGCTCGAGAGTGCGACCGGCCCGGATGGCGTGGTCCAGCCCTTCTCGGGCGACACGGCCATTTTCATCACGCCGGGATACCGGTTCTCGGCGGTGGACATTCTGATGACCAACTTCCATCTGCCGAAGTCCACGCTGTTCATGCTGGTGAGCGCCTTCAGCGGTCTGGACGTGATGCGGCAGGCCTATGCCCATGCCATCGCCGATGGCTACCGCTTCTATTCCTATGGGGATTCGAGCCTGCTGTTCCGCGCGTGATGAGCCGACAGCGGAATGGCTCGCCTTGTGGCGATGGCTGTGCTAACCCGCGAGGCAACGTGTCAAACACCTGAACAGTCCGAGCATGTCCGACAATTTTCTGCGCGAGATCGATGAGGAGGTCCGCCGCGACCAGGCGGCCGACCTCTGGAAGAAATATGGCAACCTGATCATCGTGCTGCTCGCCTTGCTCGTGGCGGGGGTCGGGGTCTGGCGTTTCTGGCAGTACAGGCAGGACCAGGCCGCCCAGGCCGTCAGCGCCAGGCTCGAGACGGCCCTGAAGGCTTCGCGTGAGAGCCGCGGCGAGGAGGCCGAGAAGACCCTTGCCGAACTCGCCAGGGAAGGCGCCGGCGGCTATGCGCTGGTCGCTCGCTTCCGCTTCGCCGCCGAGGCCGCGCGGCGCGATCCTGCTGATGGCGCGAAGGCTTTCGATGCCCTGAGCAGCGATGTGGCCATTGAAGCCACCTTTCGCGATCTGGCCCGCATCCGCTCGGCGATGCTGAAGGTCGACCTCGCCCCCTATGCCGAAATCAAGGCGAGCCTCGAGCCGTTGGCCGGCGCAACCGGAATCTGGCGGCACACGGCGCGCGAGTTGCTCGGCGTGTCTGCCCTCAAGGCGGCCAACATGGATGATGCGGGCCGCTGGTTCGACCAGATCGTGGTGGATCGCGAAGCCCCGCAGGCGTTGCGGCAGCGCGCCGACCTGTATCTCGCACTGGTTCGCGCCGGTCCGGTCGACGTGAAGTGAGCGCCGACGCGGGGCAAGCCCCCGCGTGACGGACAGAGAGGCGATGACATCATGACCGCGACCGTGGCCATCATTGGGCGTCCCAATGTCGGCAAGTCCACTCTGTTCAACCGGCTGGTCGGGCGCAAGCTGGCCCTTGTCGACGACACGCCGGGCGTCACGCGCGACCGCCGTGAGGGGCTGGCGACGCTGGGGCCGCTCAGGTTCACGATCGTCGACACGGCTGGGCTGGAAGATGCCGAGGAAGGCTCACTGGCCCATCGCATGCGGGCGCAGACCGAGGTCGCCATGGGCGACGCCGACATCATCCTGTTCGTGATCGACGCGCGCGCCGGCATCACGCCGAGCGATCGCCCCTTTGCCGAACTCGTGCGCCGCTCCGGCAAGCCGGTGATCCTGCTCGCCAACAAGGCTGAGGGCGGCAAGGGCATGGCCGGAACCTACGAGGCTTATGAACTTGGCCTCGGCGACCCGATCCCGTTCTCCGCCGAGCATGGCGAGGGCACGGCCGATCTGGCACAGGCCCTTATTCCGCTCATCGGCATCGAGGATGATGAGGACGAGGATGATGAATTCCCCGCCGATGCGGATGGCGAGGATGAGGCGGACATCGACATCGACCACGCGCCGCCCGAAAAGCCGCTGCGGGTTGCCATCGTCGGGCGTCCGAATGCCGGCAAGTCGACGCTGATCAACGCCATGATCGGCGAGGACCGCCTGCTGACCGGCCCGGAAGCGGGCATCACGCGCGACTCGATCTCGGTCGACTGGTCGTGGCGCAACCGCACAGTGAAGCTGTTCGACACCGCCGGCATGCGCAAGCGCGCCCGCATTACTGAGAAGCTCGAAAAGCTGTCGGTCTCCGACGGCTTGCGCGCCGTACGTTTTGCCGAGGTCGTCGTCGTGCTGCTCGACGCGACCATCCCGTTCGAGAAGCAGGATTTGACCATCGTCGACCTGATCGAGCGGGAAGGCCGCGCGGTCGTGATCGGGCTCAACAAGTGGGACCTCGTGGCTGATCAGCCGGGCCTGCTCAAGGAACTGCGCGAGGAATGCGACCGGATGCTGGCGCAGGTGCGCGGCGTTGCCTGCGTGCCGCTGTCGGGGCTGAGCGGGCAGGGGCTCGAAAAGCTCATGGAGGCGGTGATGAAGGCCGCAGACGTGTGGAACACCCGGATTTCCACGGCGCGGCTCAACAAGTGGCTCGCCGATGTGCTCTCCCATCACCCGCCGCCGGCGGTGTCGGGACGCCGCATCAAGATCCGCTACATGACGCAGCCCAAGTCGCGCCCGCCGACCTTCGTGCTGTTCGGCAATCAGCTCAATGATCTGCCGAAGGCCTATACGCGCTACCTCACCCATGGCTTGCGCGAGACCTTCAACCTGCCGGGCACGCCGATCCGCATCAACACCCGGACGGGCGACAATCCCTACTCGGATGGGCGCGGCAGCGGGCGCGATAGCGACAAGAAGCGCTGACGCCTGAATCAGCGTCAGGCCGGCGCTTGCGGGGCCTTGATCGTCCCGGTCGGGAAATCATAGATCAGCCCGCTCTGCGCCCACTCGGGCGACAGCAGCCTGACGATCTCGGGAGCGATCTCCTCCGGCGTGCGCAGAATCTGCGGATTTTCGCCCGGCATGGCTTCGGCCCGCATGCGGGTGCGCAAGGGGCCGGGATTGACCAGCATGACCTTGACAGCAGTCTTGGTCGTTTCGGCGGCATAGGTTCGCGCCAGCGCCTCGACAGCGGCCTTGGACACCGAATAGGGGCCCCAGTAGGCCGTGCACTTGTGAGCGGCGCCGGAACTGACGAAGGCCGCACGCCCGGCATCTGACAGGCGCAGCAGCCCGTCCATGGCCCTGATCAGCCGCCAGTTGGCCGTGACATTGATATCGAGAACCGGCTGCCACTCCGCCGGGCTGATGTGTCCGAGTGGGGACAGCGGCCCCAGGATTCCGGCATTGCCGAACAGGATGTCGAGTTTCCCCCAACGCGCCGCGATCGCTTCGCCAAGCCGGTCAAGCGCGTCGAAATCGGTGAGCGACAGCGGCACAAGCGTGGCGGTCCCGCCGAGGTCCCTGATCTCGTCGTCGAGTTCCTCCAGCGCGCCCTGCGTCCGGGCAAGCGCCACGACATGCGCACCATGCCGGGCCAGTTCAAGCGAAACAGCCCGCCCGATGCCGCGGGATGCGCCCGTGACCAGCGCGACACGATCTTTGAGATTCATGGATAAGGTCCGTTTGTCAGCCGGCTTCCGCCAGAAGCGACAACTGCTGTTTGCCGCCATCGCCGGCCTGATCGGTCAGCCCGGTTGGATAATCGCCGGTGAAGCAGTGATCGGTGAATTGCGGGCGCAGGGAATCGCGGCCCTGCGGATGACCCATGGCGCGGTAGATGCCGTCCACCGACAGGAAGGCAAGCGAGTCGCAGCCGATGAATTGGCGCATCTCCTCCAGCGAATGGGTTGCGGCGAGCAGGTTGTCTTTCTGCGGCGTGTCGATCCCGTAATAGTCGGGATAGCGGATCGGCGGCGATGAGATCCGGAAGTGCACCTCGCGCGCGCCGGCCTCCCGCATCATCTTGACGATCTTCACCGAGGTGGTGCCGCGCACGATGGAATCGTCGAGCAGCACGATGCTCTTGCCGTTGACGACGCTGCGGTTGGCGCTGTGTTTCATCCGAACGCCCAGTTCGCGCACCGATTGCGTGGGCTGGATGAAGGTGCGGCCGACATAGTGGTTCCGGATGATGCCGAGCTCGAACGGAATGCCGCTGGCATGGGCGTAGCCCAGCGCGGCTGGAACGCCGGAATCGGGCACCGGGACCACCACATCGGCGTTGGCCGGTGCCTCGCCAGCGAGTTCCGCCCCCATCCGCTTGCGGCGTTCATAGACGCTGATGCCCTTCATGATCGAATCGGGCCGCGCGAAATAGACCGCCTCGAAAATGCAGGGCCTTTCCTGCATCGGCGGGAAGGGCTTGTGGCTCTCGATGCCCTCATCCGAGATGACCACGACCTCGCCATTCTCGACCTCGCGCACGAAATGCGCGCCGATGATGTCAAGCGCGCAGGTCTCGGAAGCGAGAATGTAACGGCCGTCCAGCTCGCCGATCACGAGGGGGCGTATGCCGAGCGGATCACGCGCGCCGATGAGCTTCTTGTTGGTCAGGCCGACCAAGGAATAGGCCCCCTCGAGCTGGCGCAAGCCATCGACGAAGCGGTCGATGAAGCGCGCCTTCCGGCTCCGGGCGACCAGATGCAGCACCACTTCGGTGTCGGAGGTCGACTGATAGATCGCCCCGTCACGGATCAACTGCTTGCGAAGGCTGAGCCCGTTGGTCAGGTTGCCATTGTGGGCGACGGCAAAGCCGCCCTGTTCCAGTTCCGCGAACAGCGGCTGCACATTGCGCAGGATGGTGCCGCCGGTCGTCGAATAGCGCACATGCCCGATCGCGGCGTGGCCCGGCAGCCGGTCGATGACATGCTTGTCGGAGAAGGTGTCGCCGACGAGGCCAAGGCGCCGCTCCGAGTGGAACCGGCCGCCTCCGAAGCTCACGATGCCCGCCGCTTCCTGGCCGCGATGCTGCAGCGCGTGCATGCCAAGCGCGGTGATCGCCGAGGCGTCGGGGTGGCCCCAAATGCCAAACACCCCGCACTCTTCGCGCAGGGTGTCACCGTCAAGTCCGTCATCCGCCTGCGCGCTGATCATGTTCATCCGGTGCATCCCACATCTCTCTGGCCAGATAGATCGAACCCGCAGCCAAGCCTAGGCTGGGTCGCGGAATCGTGTGTGCGAACCGGTCCAGTCTGGCATGCCGCACGCCGTAAACCCTACGGCCTTTGCGGTTGTCCCGGCTGGCGCTGGGCGTTGTCCACTGCCCGTTGCAGCGAGGCGCGATCCACCTGTCCGCCCGGCGCTTCGGTGCGCCGCTGGGGCTGAACCTGCGCCGGCGGGCGCGGCTCCTCGGCCGGAGCCTCGGTCGGCGCGGTCGTCTTCGGAGCGAGATTCTTGATGAAACTGGTGTCGATGTCCTGCGGCAGCATGGCCAGCAGCGTCTTGCCCGAGCTCTCAAGCAGCGGCTTGGTCTTGGCGTCGCGGACCCAATCCGGCTGGCGGGTTTCGGGAACGAGCGTCGTCCACAGGAGGTAGCCCACGACGGCCAGCAGAAGTCCCCGCGCGGCGCCGAAGGCGAGGCCGAGCGTGCGGTCCAAGGCTCCGATCCGCGAATCGAGCACAAAATCGGAAATCCGCGCTGTGATCAGCGAGACAATCACGAGCGTGACGAGGAAGATGGCCGCGATCGCGATCACCAATGCGATGGTGTCCTGCTTCACGTGCTGCTTCACGAAGGGCAGCAGCAGCGGGTGAAAGCTCCATGCAGCCACAGCGGCGGCAACCCATGAAGCGATCGAGAGCACTTCGCGGGTGAAGCCCCTGACCGCGGCCAGGAGCGCCGACAGCGCGACGGCGCCCAGAACAATAAGATCAAGGATGGTCAAGGACATGGGGGCGTCGCCGTCACTGAAAGCTGAAATGCGCGCCGCACCAGTCGTTGCGCAGCAACCGGGTCTCTATAGCTGGTGTATTGCGGTTCGTCACGCATCAAGGTCTATCTTTCGACATCGCTGTCAGTCGGTTTGCGCTGGCGCTTCGGCGCGCTGGCCGCGATCGAGGCGACAAGTTCGGCCACATGCGGCGTCACGGTCAGCCTGATTCCGCGCATGTCTGCAGTGTCCGCCGACGCCGGCGCGACCACCCGCTCAAAGCCGAGCTTGGCGGCCTCCTTGATTCGCGCGCCCGTCAGCGACACCGGCCGCACAGCTCCGCTGAGCGCGATTTCACCGAACACGACGGCATCGGCGGGCAGGACGGCCCCGGTCATCGAGGAGACCAGCGCCGCCGCGACGGCGAGATCGGCTGCCGGTTCCTGCACGCGCAGGCCGCCGGCGACGTTGAGGTACACGTCATGGCCGGACAGCCGCAGCCCGCCATGGGTTTCGAGCACGGCAAGCACCATGGCGAGACGGCTCGGGTCCCAGCCCACCACGGCGCGGCGCGGCGTGCCGAGTGCCGTGGGCGCGACCAGGGCCTGTATCTCGACCAGAACAGGACGCGTGCCCTCCATGCCGGCGAATACGGCGGCGCCCGGCGCGGTCAGATCCCTCCCGGCCAGAAACAGGGCGGAGGGATTGGCAACTTCGGCAAGTCCGCGTCCCGTCATCTCGAAAACGCCGATTTCGTCAGTCGGGCCGAACCGGTTCTTCTGCGCCCGCAGCACGCGGAAAGCATGGCCGCCTTCACCCTCGAACGAGATCACGGCGTCGACCATGTGTTCGACCACGCGCGGACCGGCGATCTGCCCGTCCTTGGTGACATGGCCGACCAGGATCAGGCAGGCGCCCGAGGTCTTGGCGAAACGGATCAGCGCCTGCGCCGAGCCGCGCACCTGCGTGACGGTGCCGGGCGCTGACTCCACGTCGCCCGTCCACATGGTCTGGATCGAATCGATCACCACCAGAGCCGGCGCTCCACTCTGCGACAGCGTCGCGATGATGTCCTCGACATTGGTTTCCGCCGCAAGCTCGACGGGCGCGTCGGCGAGGCCAAGCCGCTCGGCGCGCAGGCGCACCTGCGCCACCGCTTCCTCGCCGGAGACATAGACGACCCGCTGGCCGGCGCGCGCCAGGGCGGCGCAGGCCTGCGTCAGCAGGGTCGACTTGCCGATGCCTGGATCGCCGCCGATCAGCAGCACCGAGCCCCGCACGAAGCCGCCGCCAGTGACGCGGTCAAGCTCCGCCATCCCGGACAGCGTGCGCGGCGAATCGCGCGTTTCACCCTTCATGCTCTCGAGCGCGAAGACGCGGCCCTTGGCCCGTCCGCTGAGCGAGCGTCCGCCGCCGGGAAGGGGCGGGGCGGCGCCTTCTTCGACAATCGTGCTCCATTCGCCGCAGGCGTCGCACCTGCCCTGCCAGCGCTGATAGACAGCGCCGCAGTTCTGGCAGTTGAACGAGGTTCCCCGGCGGGCCATCAGCCGCCCACGTAGACGCGGTTGTAGCGCCGCCCAAGGCTGGTCAACATTTCGTAGCCCACCGTCTTGGCTGACTGGGCTACGCGGTCGACATCGAGTTCGCTGCCGATCAGCGTCACCTCGCCGCCGCGCACCGCCAGCGTCGGGGACGCCTCGGTGACGTCAAGGATGATGAGGTCCATCGAGACAGTGCCGGCAAACGCGCACAGCACATCGCCGACCAGCGCCTGCCCTCCCGGCAGCATGTCGACGCCGCTGCCATTGCGGGGATAGCCGTCGGCGTAACCGAGATGGATCGTCGCCAGCCTGCGTCGACCCCTTGCATGCCAGCGCCCGTTGTAGCCGACAGCCGTTCCGTCAGGCACGTCGCGGACCTGGATGATCCGTGCCTTGAGGGTGACGACAGGACTCATCGGATTGGACTGATGCGGTGTCGGGTTGCCTCCATAGAGCGCATAGCCTGGCCGGGTGAGGTCATAGGCCGGAGCGATGTCGAGGAAATGGCCTGACGAGTTCAGGAGCGATTTGCTGACGTCAGGAAACAGGTCGGCAACTTCGGCGGAGCTGAACACCTGCCGCCGCGTGGCGGGATCGCCATCGACCTCGGCCGAGGTGAAGTGGCTCATCACCAGACCCAGCGCCAGCATGTCGAAGCCGCCGCGGGCCTGAAGGTCGCGCGCCTCGGCGAGGCTGAGGCCAAGCCGGTTCATGCCGGTATCGATGTGGATGGCGCAGGGGCGCTGACGCCCGCGCTTGTCCCATTCGTCGATTTCCTCGCGGCTGCCCAGAACAGGCCGCGCATCGATCGACAGCAGTGCGTCGGCGGTTCCCGGCAGGAGCCCGTTCAGCACATAGATGATGGCGTCGGGGGCGATGCGCCGCACGCGCCGGGCTTCGGAAATGTGCGCCACGAAGAAGCTGTGGCAACCGGCGCGGTCGAGGGCCGCAACAACCGGTTCGATGCCGCAGCCATAAGCGTCGGCCTTCACCACCGCGCCGCACTCCGCCTGCGGGGCGCGCCGGGACAGCAGCCGCCAGTTGTCCACCAGCGCGCCGAGATCGATGGTCAGGGTCGCGCCGAACTCGGCGGTGGTTTCGCTCATCTCATTCCAGCCGCTCTGGCAGATGATCCGCCGCTGCAAGATCCGAGAAGCGCGTCACCTCCGCGTCGAACTGCAGCTGCACGGTCCCGGTCGGTCCATGGCGCTGCTTGCCGATGATCAATTCGGCCTTGCCGTGAATCATGTCCATCTCGGCCTGCCATTTGAAGTGCTCCTCGGTGCCGAGCTTCGGCTCGCGGTTCTTGACGTAGTACTCCTCACGGAACACGAACATCACGACGTCAGCGTCCTGCTCGATTGAGCCCGACTCGCGCAGATCCTGCAATTGCGGCCGCTTGTCGTCGCGCGACTCCACGCCACGCGAAAGCTGTGACAGCGCGATGACAGGCACGTTCAGTTCTTTCGCGAGCGCCTTCAGGCCGGTCGTGATCTCCGTCACCTCCTGGACGCGGTTGTCGCCTTTCTTGGCCGAGCCCGACAGGAGCTGCAGATAGTCGATGAACAGCACATCGAGCCCGCGCTGGCGCTTGAGGCGGCGCGCGCGCGCCACAAGCTGCGCGATCGAGATGCCGCCCGTCTGGTCAATATAGAGCGGCATCTTCTCGATGTCCGCCGCCACGTCGGACAGGCGGTAGAACTCGTTCTCGGTGATCTTGCCTTGCCTGATCTTGTAGGACGAAATGCCGGCCTGCTCGGCAATGATGCGTGTCGCGAGCTGCTCGGCTGACATTTCGAGCGAGAAGAACCCGACGATCCCTCCGTTCACCGTCTTGATCGTGCCGTCGGGCTGCTTTTCGCCCTTGTAGCCCTTGGCCATGTTGAACGCGATGTTGGTGGCCAGCGAGGTCTTGCCCATGGCCGGGCGGCCCGCGATGATGATCAGGTCCGAATTCTGGAACCCGCCCATGCGCTGATCGAGGTCGCGCAAGCCTGTCGCGATTCCCGAAAGGCCGCCGTCGCGCTCGTAGGCGCGGGCCGCCATGTCGATCGCTGTCGACATCGCGGTGGAGAACGCCTGGAAGCCGCCTTCGTAACGGCCCTTCTCGGCGAGTGCGAACAGCTTGCGTTCCGCCTCCTCGATCTGCTCGCGCGGCGGGGAATCCACCGGCGAATCATAGGCGACGTTGACCAGTTCCTCGCCGACCGTGATCAGGCTGCGCCGGATCGCCAGATCGTAGATCGTCTGGCCATAATCCTGCGCATTGATGACGGTCGTGGCCTCGGCAGCGAGGCGCGCGAGGTACTGCGTCACGGTGATCCCGCCTAGATCGGCGTCGCCGAGGAAGGTCTTCAGCGTGATCGGATTGGCGATCTTGCCGGCGCGGATCAGGCTTGCGGTCGTCTCGTAGATGCGGATGTGCACCGGCTCGAAGAAATGCTCGGGCAACAAGAAGTCCGAGACGCGGTAGAACGCATCATTGTTCACGAGAATGGCGCCCAGCAGGGCCTGTTCCGCCTCCGTGTTGTTGGGCGCCGCCCGATAGGACGCGTCATGCGACGCATCGAGTTTGGCCGCGAGGGAAGTCACGTTGGACATGGACACTTCCGATTGAGTCGGGTTGTGAAGTGTAGCATTCCCCTTGGTAGTGGAAGCCGAAAATGGATGCCGCACATCAATCCACAGGGCGAACGAAAAAGGCCGCCCGAAGGCGGCCTGTGCTTGTGTGTGGCAGATTGATCGCAGCAGCGGTGCGATGATCACATTTCGGCGTTCGGGCCGGCTTCGGCCAGCGCCGCGCCGACTTCGAGGCCGAGATCGTCGAGGTTGAACTCCTCGCGAACGACGGCGACCTCGCCGCGGGCCTGCCGTTCGGCTTCCTCGGCGCTGCGGGCGACGTTGACCGTGATCTTGGCATCCACCTCGGGGTGCAGCACGACAGCGAGGGTATACATGCCCAGCGCCTTGATCGGGGTGTTGATGACCACCTGCCCCTTGCCGACCGAAACGCCGGCTGCTGCGACCGCAGCGGCGACGTCGCGCGCCGAAACTGAGCCGTACAGCGTGCCGGATTCGCCGGCCTGACGGATCAGCACGAAGGACTGGCCGTCAAGCGTCTCGGCAACCTTGGCCGCTTCGCCCTTCGCTTCGAGATTGCGGGCTTCAAGCTGGGCGCGCTGGGTCGCGAAGCGCTGCTTGTTGGCTTCGGTGGCGCGCAGGGCCTTGCCGCGCGGCAGCAGGAAATTGCGGCCATAGCCGTCGCGGACGCGAACGACTTCGCCCATCTGGCCAAGCTTGGCGACGCGTTCGAGCAGAATGACTTCCATTGCAGGTCTCCTTGGATGTTCGTGGATATCAGGTGGTTGGGGTGAACGGAGGCGGCGGCGCACGCCGCGCACGGATGCGCAGGACGCAGTCAAGAAATCCGAAGAGGGCGATCAGCGGCGCCAGGATCGTCGCGCCGACCATCAGGCCGAGATAGAGCGCGAACAGCAATCCGCCCCGCATGGGTCGCCCAGCCGACAACTCGTGAATTCCGGCCAGGCCGTTGAGCAGGAAGGCCGAGGTCAGCGCGCCCAGAATCGCCATCCCGAAAAAGCCGGCAAATCCGGGAACAAACGCCAGCACGGCCGCTGCCAGCATCACCGCCAACGCCTCTCGAGGCAGATTGAGTGACGCAATCATCGGCCAGGGACGCGGCAGGCGGCCGGACATGTGCACCGCCTTTGCCGCCATCCACAGGTTGGCTGCCAGCATTGGCACGAAGGAAGCACCGGCGAGGAAGGGAGCCCATGTTGCAAGGGCTGACGCGACTTCATCGACGCTCATCGTCGCGGGAAGCCGCATCGGTTGGAGCCCTGGAATCTGGCCGGACAGAACCGCCGCGATCGATCGCTGCATCGAGGTGGTATAGGCCTCGTGGCTGCCGGCGATCGCCATCGCGCCGACAAGGGTCACCAGCGCCGCCGTGCCGGCTATCCAGAGCAGCAGGCGGCCGAGCGGATACCATTCGGTTTGGCCGCGTTCGTCGACCCGGCCAAGCAGCGCGAGATAGGCGATTCCCCAGGCTGGCAGAGCAATTCCGATCGCGAAAGCGAGCCCGGCCTGATAGCGCAGCGCAAGCGAAAGGCCGATGGCGCCGGCGATCGCGGCGACAAGTCCGCTGCGGTGACGCCAGCCCAGCGCAGCGATGAACACGGGCAGCGGGGCGGCATAGGACAGCAGCATCGCCAGCGGTGATCCTGTGATCACCACCGCGAACAGGAGCGCGGACACAAGTCCCGCGCCGATGCCGGCGAAAAGGTAGCTCATCATTTGTCCTGCTGTCCCGCTGCTCGGATCGCTCCGGCAGGGTGAGAAGCCTCGGGCTTCAACGGACCCGGCGGAATTTCACCGCCGGGCGACTGTTTGGCGTCAGCTGATCACGTAGGGCAGCAGGCCGAGAAAGCGTGCGCGCTTGATGGCGGTCGCCAGTTCGCGCTGCTTCTTGGCGCAGACGGCCGTGATGCGGGAGGGAACGATCTTGCCGCGCTCGGAAATGTAGCGCGAGAGCAGCTTGACGTCCTTGTAGTCGATCTTCGGAGCGCCTTCGCCCGAGAACGGGCAGGACTTGCGGCGGCGGAAGAATGGGCGGCGTGCACCTGCGGTCATGATCAGAACTCCTCGCCAGCTTCTTCTTCGTCACGGCGGCGCGGCGGACGGTCGTCGCCAAAACGCTCGCGGTCACGGCGCTCGTCGCGCTCGCGCTTCTGCAGCATGGCGGACGGCCCGTCCTCATGCTCTTCCACGCGGATGGTGATGAACCGCAGCACATCTTCGTTGAGACGCATCTGGCGCTCCATCTCGGCGACCGCCGAGGGCGGGCTTGCGATGTTCAGCAGCGAGTAATGCGCCTTGCGGTTCTTCTTGATGCGGTAGGCGAGGGACTTGACGCCCCAGTACTCGACCTTGCCGACCTTGCCGCCGCCGGCTTCGATGATGCCCTTGAACTGGTCGATCAGGGCCTCGACGGCCTGCGCGCTCACGTCCTGGCGCGCCATGAAGATATGTTCGTAAAGATGAGCCATTGGCCTTCCTTCTGTTACAACGCTGCCGCCCGGCGCAGAGCCCTTCGAGCCAAATCCCATGCGGGAGAACCCGCGCGGAAGGCCCGATTTGCTGTCGAAGGCGGAGACAAGGAGCGTCGGGGAAAACCCCTCGCGTGACTGACAACGGATGTCACACGCACTCTTTCAGCCTCCAGCCGAGGCAATCAGTGGCGTTCTGATACATGAACGGCTGCTGCATTGCAACAGCGAAGGGCGCGCGTGTCGCGCGCCGGAGGCGTTTCGGGCAGAGGGAAGGGGGGTTGGAATTCGATCTGCCGGGGGACCAGCGGCCGCTGCCCTTGACGCGCCATGCCAAAACAGCCACTTCCCCGCCACTCGGGATGCAAGGGAATGGTGACGATGAGCATGGCGTTGATCTGTCCGGGGCAGGGCAGCCAGGTGGTGGGCATGGGCAAGGCGCTGGCTGATGCGTTCCCGGTCGCCGCAGCGGTCTTCCGCGAGGTCGACGAGGCGCTGTCTCAGAACCTGTCGGCGATCATGTGGGATGGCCCCGCCGAAGCCCTGACCTTGACGGCGAACGCCCAGCCCGCGCTGATGGCGGTGTCCGTCGCCGTTGTCCGTGTGCTTCAGGCCGAGGCCGGGCTCGATCTCAGTCGCGATGTCGCCTTTGTCGCTGGCCACTCGCTTGGCGAATACTCGGCGCTTGCCGCGGCGGGCGCGTTCTCGGTTGCCGACGCCGCACGGCTTTTGCGCATTCGCGGCGACGCGATGCAGAAGGCGGTGCCTGCGGGTGAGGGCGCCATGGCAGCACTGATCGGTGTCGAACTCGACGCCGCCCGCGCCATTGCCGCTGACGCTGCGCAAGGCGAAGTCTGTCAGGCGGCGAACGACAATGGCGGCGGGCAGGTCGTCCTCTCCGGTTCCAAAGCCGCCGTCGAGCGTGCCATGGCGCTCGCGGCCGAGCGCGGGGTCCGGCGTGCCGTGTTGCTGCCGGTGTCCGCGCCCTTCCATTGCGCGCTGATGCAGCCTGCGGCGGACGCGATGCGCGACGCCCTGTCGACCGTGACGATGCACGCGCCTGCCGCACCCGTCATGGCCAATATCGGTGCGGCCCCGCTGAGCGACCCTGCCGCTATCCGTGACAGCCTTGTTGCGCAGGTCACAGGCACCGTGCGCTGGCGCGAATGCGTCGAGGCGATGGCGGCCGCCGGGGTCACACAGTTCTGGGAGGTCGGGTCCGGCAAGGTGCTTGCCGGGCTCGGCAAGCGCATCGCAGCAGGCGCCACCTTCAGTGCAATTGGCGGGCCGGACGAGGTCGCAGCCTATGTTGCCGCACGCGGCTGAACGTTCAAAAGGATCAGAACCATGTTCTCACTGACAGGCAAGACGGCGCTGGTCACCGGCGCGACCGGCGGCATCGGCGGCGCGATCGCCCGCGCGCTGGCGGTCCAGGGCGCCCGCGTTGCGGTCTCCGGCACGCGTGTGGAAGTGCTGGAGGCGCTGGCTGCCGAACTCGGCGGGGGCGCCGTGGCTCTGCCCTGCAATCTCTCCGATGCGGCCTCGGTCGAGGCGCTGGTCCCGGCGGCCGATGCGGCGCTGGGTCAGGTCGATATTCTTGTCAATAATGCCGGCATCACCCGCGACAACCTCTTCCTGCGCATGAAGGACGAGGAGTGGGAGCAGGTCATCGCCGTCAATCTGACCGCCTCCTTCCGACTGATGCGCGCCGCCGTGAAGGGCATGATGCGCCGTCGCAACGGCCGCATCATCTCGATCGGCTCTGTCGTCGGCACAACGGGCAATCCGGGGCAGGGCAACTACGCGGCCTCGAAGGCCGGCCTGATCGGCATGTCGAAGGCCTTGGCCGCCGAGGTCGCCAGCCGCGGCGTCACGATCAATGTGATCGCACCGGGCTTCATTGAGTCGCCCATGACGGAGGCGTTGAACGACAAGCAGCGCGAGGCCATTCTCGGAAATGTGCCGATGGGCCGCCTCGGAACCGGCGGCGACATCGCGGCGGCGGCTGTCTTCCTGGCGAGCCCGGAAGCCGCCTACCTGACCGGCCAGACCTTGCACGTCAATGGTGGAATGGCAATGATCTGAGGGCGTTGCGGACGTCTGTCGGCAATTTCCCGTTTGCGTCGGTTTCGGGCATGGCGGCCATTGCGCCACAGTTTATTCTCCTGTTGACGCCGTGCAGGGGCTTGACGGATCGATCCGGGTTGGGCTTTTGCATTGCTGGGCGGAGCGGTCTTCGATGTCCAGGGGACCAATGCCTGTCGATTTCAAGCGGCCTGCGTCGAACGCCGGCCAGAAACAAAGAGCGAAGAGGACTTGTCCATGAGCGATGTCGCGGAGCGCGTGAAGAAGATCGTGGTCGAACATCTTGGCGTCGAAGCCGACAAGGTTGTTGCTTCCGCCAATTTTATCGATGATCTGGGTGCTGACTCGCTGGATACGGTCGAGTTGGTCATGGCGTTTGAAGAAGAGTTCAACGTCGAGATTCCGGATGATGCGGCTGAAACCATCGTCACCGTAGGCGATGCCGTTAAGTTCCTCGAAAAGAACGCGACAGCTTGAACGCACGCCACATGGCCGTTTCATTGTCGATTCGCTGACCGGAGGTCGATCAGTGCGGCGTGTGGTTGTGACCGGCCTTGGCACGGTGTCGCCTCTGGCGTGCGGTGTCGAGGAAACCTGGACTCGCCTTCTGGCTGGGCAGAGCGCTGCCCGGCCCCTGGTCCATTTCGATGCGAGCGACCTGCCATGCCGCATCGGCTGCGTTCCACCCAAGGGCGATGGCTCGGGCGGAACCTACAATCCCGACGACTGGATGGAGCCAAAGGAGCAGCGCAAGGTTGACGAGTTCATCGTCTACGCCATGTCCGCCGCCACCCAGGCGTTGCGTGATGCCTCGTGGAAGCCTCAGACCTACGAGGAGCAGACGACAACCGGAGTCATGATCGGCTCAGGCATCGGCGGGATCGGCGGCATTTATGACGGTTCGATCACCCTTCACGAGAAAGGCCCCCGCCGTCTGTCTCCGTTTTTCATTCCGGGACGGCTGGCTAACCTGGCCTCCGGTTATGTCTCGATCGAGCACGGCCTCAAGGGTCCGAACCATTCGGTGGTGACAGCCTGCTCGACGGGCGCCCATGCGATCGGCGACGCTGCGCGCATCGTGGCCCTCGGCGATGCCGAGGTCATGCTGGCGGGCGGCACCGAATCGGCTGTGAACCGGATCGGCATTGCAGGTTTCTGCGCCTGCCGCGCACTGTCGACATCGTACAACGACACCCCTGAGAAGGCCTCGCGCCCCTATGACAAGGGCCGTGACGGCTTCGTCATGGGCGAAGGCGCTGCCGTGGTCGTGGTGGAGGCGCTCGACCATGCGCTGGCGCGCGGCGCGAAGATCTATGCCGAAGTCGTCGGCTACGGCATGTCCGGCGACGCGTTCCACATCACCTCGCCCTCCGAGGATGGCGACGGGGCCTACCGCTGCATGGCGGCGGCGCTGAAGCGCGCCGGAATGACGGCGGCTGACATCGACTACATCAATGCGCACGGCACATCGACGCCGCTGGGAGATGAGATCGAACTGCGCGCCATCGAACGGTTGCTCGGCGCGCACGGTTCCCAGGTCTCGATGTCGTCGACCAAGTCCGCTGTCGGCCATCTGCTTGGCGCAGCGGGCGCCCTTGAAGCGATCTTCTCGATCCTCGCCATCCGGGACGGCGTGGCGCCCCCGACGCTCAACCTCGACAACCCCTCCGTCGAGACCAGCATCGACCTGGTGCCGCATGTCGCGCGCAAGCGGAAGATCGATGTCGCGCTCTCGAATTCCTTCGGATTTGGTGGTACCAACGCCTCGTTGATTTTCCGCCGCTATCAGTAGGACTGCTGGCGGCGCTCGAACAGCTCAACCCGCTTTTGACGCAATTGATCGCGACATTTTGCCTGGCAGACTGACCTGGCGTCCTGATCTGGTGGAGACCGGCACCGCATGAGCAAAACGTCCTCCGGCTCGCAAACGCAGCGCGTCTCTCCGCGAAGCCCGTCGGAAGCCATGAAGCCGAGCGCTGCGCCGCCGCCGCCCAAGAAGCCGAAACGCCGCAAGGGTGGGTTCCTGGGCTTTCTGAGCGCCGTGTTCACGGTCGGGCTGGTTCTGGCTGTTCTGGTCGGCGGCGCGTTCATCGTCGTCTCTCGCCAGTCTGGCGAGCCGGGTCCGCTGACCGCTGACAAGGCGATCGTGATTGCGCGCGACAGCGGCCTTGCCGACATTGCCGAACAGCTCGAACGGGAGGGCGTGATCCGCAACACGCTGATGTTCCGCATCGCCGGCTATGTGACAGGCGCGTGGAGCGGCCTTCGGGCCGGCGAGTATCTGTTCAAGGCCAATATCAGCCCGCGCGAAGCGCTGGATGTGCTGACCTCCGGGCGGCCTGTGTTGCACTCGATCCTGATACCCGAAGGGTTGACCAGCGAGCAGATCATTGCGCGCCTGAAGGAAAATGAACTGCTCACCGGCGATGTGACGCAGATCCCGCGCGAAGGCGCGCTGCTGCCCGACACCTACCGTGTGGAGCGCGGCTCCACCCGCCAGCGCCTGCTGCAGACCATGGCCGAGAAGCAACGCGAGGAGATGAACCGCATCTGGGCCCGCCGGGTTCCGGATCTGCCGATCAAGACTCCCCAGGAACTGGTGACCCTGGCCTCCATCGTCGAGAAGGAGACCGGCAGGGCTGACGAACGACCGCGCGTGGCCGGCGTTTTCGTCAATCGCCTGAACCGCAGGATGAAGCTGCAGTCGGACCCCACGATCGTCTACGGCCTTGTGGGCGGCAAGGGCACGCTCGGCCGCGGCATCCTGCGCACTGAAATCACCCAGCCGACGCCGTACAACACCTATGTCATCGACGGCCTCCCTCCCGGCCCGATCGCCAATCCGGGTCGGGCGGCCATGGAAGCGGTGGCCAACCCCTCGCGCACCAGGGACCTGTTCTTCGTTGCTGACGGCACGGGCGGTCACGCCTTCGCCGAAACGCTCGAACAGCACAACCGCAACGTCGCGCGCTGGCGCCAGATCGAGGCGTCGCGGCGCGAGGCCGGACGGCCATCGGCCGAAGCGAGCGTCGACCGTTCCGAGCCGCCGCCGGTTGCGCCGGTGACGCCGGCCGCCCCTGCCGCGAATACGCCAGCGCAGCCGGACCGCCGCACGGAACTCCCGCTTGGCTTTGATGCCGCGCGTCCCGGTCTTGTGACCGATGCTGAGCCTGCGCCTGCCGATGTCGAGACCTTTCCTGTCCCGGCCGGACGTCGCGCCGGGATGAGTCAGCCTGCGGCGCAGCCAGGCCGGCCCGCCGGGGCACCCGCGGCATCCGGCCAGCCTCGCCCGCGCGCCTTCGACGCCTCCGAAGGAACCGCCCGCGACCCGCTGCTCAACCGCAACTTTGATCTCAATTCGCCGAAGGTCATCCCGAACATCAGGCCGTGATCGGGTCGTGACGGTCAATTCGGCTTTTCGCGCCGGCCAAAGCGCACTACGGTCCCGCCAGCGGCGATTCCAGTGCGGGTGACGATGATTTCAAGCATGACAGGCTTCGCGCGCGACGCCGGCTCTTTTGGCAGCCTCACCTGGGCGTGGGAGATCAAGTCCGTGAACGGACGCAATCTCGATGTCCGGGTTCGTGTCCCTCCCGGTTTCGACGCCAGCGGCGAGGATGCGCGCAAGGTGGTCAGTGCGGCCATCACCCGTGGTGCAGTCCAGGTCGGGTTGATCATCCAGCGCAGCGAGCAGCGGAAAATCGGCGTCAGGATCAACACGGAGATTCTGGCGTCGCTGATCAAGGCGATCGGCGACCTGCCCCCAGGGCTTCCTGTCACCCCGGCCAGTCTAGACGGACTGCTTCAGGTGCGCGGTGTCGTCGAAGTGGACGACCAGGACGAGCAGGGGCTTCCTGCCGAACTTCAGTCACGGCTGCTGCGCGGCATCGAGGCGGCGACGAAGGCCTTCGTCATCGCGCGGCAGCAGGAGGGTGTTGCGCTTGCGGAACTCATGACACGGCAGCTTGACCAGATGGGCGTGCTCGTCGAGGCCGTCGAGACTCACCCCCAGCGTTCTGTCGAGGCCATCAGGACCCGGTTGCAAACGCAGGTGAGCGCTTTGCTTGACGCCCATGCGACCCTCGATCCGGGGCGTCTGTATCAGGAGGCAGCGGTCATTGCGACACGCGCCGATGTCCGGGAGGAGCTTGACCGCCTCGCAGCCCATGTGGCCGCAGCGCAGGCGCTGTTCGCACAAGGTGGCGCAATCGGCCGCAAGCTCGATTTCCTTGCTCAGGAATTCGGGCGCGAGGCCAGCACGTTGTGCGCCAAGGCTGGCAGCGTCGAGCTTTCGGCGATCGGACTGGAGCTGCGCGCGCTGGTCGACCAGTTCCGCGAGCAGGCCCAGAACGTGGAGTGATGACGATGCCCGCCATTGAGCGCCGCGGAATGATGCTGATCCTGTCGTCGCCATCCGGCGCTGGAAAGTCGACGCTGACGCGCCAGCTTGTCGCCGATCAGAGCGACATCAGCCTGTCGATCTCGGTCACCACGCGCCCGAAGCGACCATCCGAGATCGACGGCAAGCACTACCACTTCATGTCGGTCGCCGCCTTCAAGGCGATGCGTGACCGGAACGAACTGCTCGAAAGCGCTGAAGTTCATGGCAATTTCTATGGCACGCCACGCCGCGCCGTCGAGGCCGCACTCGAATCCGGACGCGACGTGCTGTTTGACATCGACTGGCAAGGCACGCGCCAGATCATGGCGAGGATGCGCCGTGACGTGGTTGCCGTTTTCATCCTGCCGCCCTCCATGGGCGAGTTGCAGCACAGGCTTGAGCGCCGGGCCGAAGACAATGCGGAAACAATCGCGCGCCGTCTGGGCAATGCGCGCGACGAAATCGCGCAATGGGGCCTGTACGACTACCTGATCGTGAATGATGATCTGGAAACCGCCTTCTACAGCGTCAAAGCCATCCTCGCGGCGGAGCGCCTGAAGCGAGAGCGACTGACCGGCGCGCCCGGCTTCGTCGATCGCCTGCTCAAGACCTGACGCCGGCGGCCGTCGCCCCCTCCCGAAGGGCTGCGACGGCATTGGCGAGCCTGACGAAGCCAGAGACGGGGATCGTCTCGGCCCGCGCCGTCTCGGCGATGCCGGTCCGGGCGAACAGCAGCGGAAGATCGACGTTCAACGCCTTCAGCGACTGTCGCAGCATCTTGCGGCGCTGGCCGAACGCGGCCTGTGTCACCCGTTCGAGCTCGCGCAGGTCGCAGGCCTCCGGCTGGGCGCGCGGCACGAGATGCACCACGCTTGACGTCACCTTCGGCGGCGGCACGAAGGCCGATGGAGCGATGTCGAACAGAATCGATGCCTCCGTGCGCCAACCGCACAGGACCCCGAGCCGACCGTAGTTGTCCGGATCGTCCGCATCGGCGACGATCCGTTCGGCCACCTCGCGCTGGAACATCAGGGTCAGGGAGGAGAACCACGGTGGCCAGGCCATGGCGCTGAGCCAGCCGACCAGAAGCGCGGTGCCGACATTGTAGGGCAGGTTCGCCACGATCCGCGCCGGCTGGCCGCCGAGAAGGGCTGCGATGTCGACGTTCATGGCGTCGCCGTGGATGACGTCGAGCTGTCCGGGCCAGCGCCGGGCGATGTCCGCCAGCGCAGGCAGGCAGCGGACGTCACGTTCGATGGCGATCACGCGCCCCGCTCCCTCCGAGAGCAGCGCGCGCGTCAGTCCGCCCGGACCGGGGCCGATCTCCACAACGGTTGCGCCATTCAGCACGCCGCTGGCGCGCGCGATGCGGGCGGTCAGGTTGAGGTCGAACAGGAAGTTCTGGCCCAGCG
Organism: Hyphomicrobiales bacterium; assembly: GCA_027483505.1. GTDB lineage: Bacteria > Pseudomonadota > Alphaproteobacteria > Rhizobiales > Beijerinckiaceae > Allobosea. The sequence continues at coordinate 14,227 of JAIXUP010000070.1, read as the reverse complement.
ACCGCTTTGCCGTGAGGTCGTGCGCCTGCACCACATCGCGGAGCGGCGGCAATCCGTCAAAAGCGCTGGCAGCCGAAGTCGGAGGCCGGCTCACTCAGCGACCGACAATCCCGTCGACATTGCTGGTCGACTGTTCGCCGATGGCCTGCCGGAAATTGACCGCGCCAAGCGTGCGCAGCTCAAGCCGCAGCAACACGCCCTGATTTGTCCGCGGCCGCGTTCCTTCCGAGGTGTCGCGGAACGATGTATAGTAGGTCACATCGAACACGGTGCACTCGTCCCTGTAGTTCAGTCCGAGGCTGACCGACTGCAGCGCCGCACGCGGTGTCTTCAGCGTGGGGTTGGTGTAGCTGTCGGTCAGATACTTGTCGAGATCGTAGAGCAGCGATCCGCGCGCCGTCCAATACTGGCCGAGCTTCACGCCCCCGGCCAGCGACACGCCTTCCCGGCGGAAGGGCTGGGCACGATCCGGCTGGGCCTCGTAACGGGCATAGGTGACCGATGCCCAGATCGGATCGATCGTAGCCATCGCCGTGACCTCAAGCGACCGGGCCGAGAAGGTCCGCTCGTCAAAACGTCCCTTGGCGATCACCGAACCAAAAGGCGACGGCGCGAACTGGACACGCGCCACATAGTCCGAGCGGCGGGTCTCGAGGCCGGTCTGCGCGCCGGTGTTCGCCGCATCCTGAACCGCATAGGAATTGCGGCCGGACAGGTGATAGGACTGGCCGAACAGTGCGTTCGCATAGGCGCCGTTGGCGAAGGTTCCGGCATAGTTGAGCCCATAGCTGGCCCGGATGCCTCCCTCGTTCCGGTCAAAGCCGGAGAAGCGGCTCATCTGGAACAGGTTGGTGTCGTCGAACACCGTGCTTTGGGCATCCTCGTTCGGCGTCCTGAGGATGCTCGTTTCGTTGGGCCGCGCCACGATCTGCGCAACCGGCGAAATGACGTGCGTGCCGAAGCCCGGCGAGAGCAGGATCGGATACGTGTAGGTCAGGCCGACCGCGGGCATCGCGCGGCCGTACTCGCCGTTGCGCACGCCGAACGTGCCCTGCTCATTGTTGTTGAAGCCGCCCGAATTGAGGTTGGTCGAGAATCCGTCGACCTTCAGCGACGCGAACGGCGTCCAGACCTGCCCGATCGGATCGATGATCTGCCGGCGCCAGGAGGCGTTTATGCTGGCGCGTGTCGTGGTTCCGCCGATGCCGCGCAGCAGGCACTCGGTCTTGTTGTAGAGGAAACAGCCTTCGTAATAGGACGTCGGCGTCGTCACCAGATAGTTGGTGCCTGCGAAATTGCGGGCTTGCGTCGGGATTGTCTGGAACGCCGACTGCTCGCGCGTCAGGCTCGTGATGTTGGCGTCGATCGCGATCTCGCCGCCGAGCCAGGACGGCCCGTCGAAGCGCTTGTTGTAGTCGATGACGGGATGAACGATCGGCTGCTGCTTCTGCCAGTCGATGTAGCTCAGCGGCCGGAAATGATAAGCCCGGGCATCAAACCAGGCGTTCTCGGTCTGCCCGTTCAGGTAGACCGTGGATGTCACCTCACGGAAGAACGTCGCCGTCAGGCCTTCGCTGCGGATGCGGTAGTTGCGGTAGAAGTAGCGGTCTGTCGAGCCCGACAGGTCCCAGCCGAAACGCCATTTGTCATTGATGTCGAACGTGCCGAATGTCTCGAGCGAACCCCGGAACTTGCGGTCGCCGGCCCCGATCGGCGGCGCGGCATAGGCGCCCGGATCGGACTGGAAAATCCCCGCACCGCGAATCGTATAAGCTCCGTTGACCAGCCGATGGCGCCACTCGGCGACGCCGAGAAAGCCCTGGCGTGAGAACACGGTCGGCGTCAGCGTCAGATCATAGTTCGGCGCCAGGTTGATGAACACTGGCACGCCCATGCCGACGCCAAGCTGGTTCGACGAATAGATGGTCGGGGCAAGAAGGCCCGTCTGCCGTTTCACGGTCGAATCGGGTGACCAGAAGTACGGGATGTAGGCAATCGGAATGCCGACCAGCTCGAGCGTGGAGCCCTCGAAATAGATCGTCTTCTCGTCGCCCTTGTGAATGATTCGCTGAGAACGCACCTGCCAGAGCGGAGGTTTCTCCGGGTTGTCCTTGCAAGGCTCGCAAGCCGTATAGGTGCCTGTGGTGAAGCTGACGGTGTCGCCGCCGGACCGCTCGGCGCGCGGCGCGGCGAAGCGGCTCTTGTCAGGATTCTCGGTGCGCAGGGAATCGATGAATCCGTCCCGGAAATCATCGGTGAGATCGAACCGCGAGCCTGTGATGAGCTGGCCATTGGCCTCCGTCATCCGGGCGTTGCCCTCGGCGAACACGCGCTTGGTGCCGCGATTGTAGACCACGCGATCCGCTTCCAGCGTCCGGCCCTGATAGAAGATCTGAACGTCGCCAACAGCTTCGACGGTGTTCTTGTCGTTGTTGTAGACCAGCTGCTTGGCTTCGATCAGCATACGGTCCTTGGCCTGCTGGCCGGCGGCAGGTGCGCCGCGCTGTCCCGGAAGGACCGGCGTCTGCGCCTGCGCGTGCGCGAGTCCCAGAACGAGCACGAGGCCGGTCCCGGTGGCAAGACGCTGCAAACGCTGCTTCCGCGCGCTGATCAAACCAATCACCCAGTCCACACACGCCGCGCGCACTAGCCATCCTCCTGATGAAGGAGGGCGAGAACGCCGAGCAAACTCCCCAAAATCGCCGGCAACCAGGCGGCCATAACGGGCGCAATGATCCCGTTGGCCCCGAGGTCTTCGGTGAGCTCAGTGGCGACGTAAAGCACGAACCCCGCCACAACGCCACCCAGCACCATTCGGGCAACACCACCAAATCGAAAAAATCTTAAAGAAACGGTCGCAGCCACCATGATCATTGCGACAAGAAGCACCGGCCGTGCCGTCAGCGCCGCTTGCTGGAGCTTGTACCGTGTGGCGTCAAGGCCGGCGCGCTCGGTCCTGTCGATTACCTCCGGCAGGTCCCAGTAGGAGACCTGTTCGGGTGGCGTGAAGTTCCGGCGCACCTGCTCGACGCCGAGATTGGTCGCGATCGTGGCGGTGGCGTAGCTCTGCGGCTCGTCGATGGTCGATACGACCCGGACGTCGGTCAGCTCCCAGTAGCCGTCAAACAGCACGGCGCGCCGCGCCTCGGTGCGGTCGATGAAGCGGCCGTTGAGATCGTAGTTGAAGAAGGTCACCCCGTTCAGTTCCCGCCCCTGACCGCTTGTCGAGATGGCGCGGACGACTGCCTGGCCATCGACGCTTTTTTGCCTGAGCCAGAGGTCCTTGGCTGTCACATTGCTGCCGCTCTTGGTGAAAATCTTGGCCTCGATGTTCGCGGCCCGCTGCTTGAAGTCCGCCGCGACAGGGTTGAACAGGGTGACGCTGGCGACCCCGATGATGAGCCCGACCACGAGGCCCGGCTGCAGAAACGCCCAGGCGGACACGCCGGCCGACCGCGCCACCACCAGTTCCAGCTTGCGGCTGAGACCGAGAAGCGCGCTCATCGCGCCGAACAGCACCGCGAAGGGCAGGACCTGTTCGGCGATCGACGGGGCGCGGTAGAAGGCGAGCGTGGCCATCAGGCCCGCAGAGGCGCCCTCGGCGTCGCCGGCGCGCCGCATGAGCTCCACGAAGTCGAGCGTGAAGATCAGCATGTAGATGGTGAAGAACACGCCCGCGATCAGCTTCACGAAGCGCGCGGCGATATACAGCCCCAAAGTCCGGCCGATGATCATGCCGGCCTCGCGAAGCGCAGCCGGGCGGCTGTGGTCAACCGATCCATGCTGCGTGCGATCACGCTGATCAGCGGGTTGAGCTTCGATCCCGCGAAGATCAGCAGCAGGCAGAACGCGCTCGCCAACAGCGGCAGCGCATAGGACAGGTAGACCGCGCTCGTTGACCGGACCATCAGCGTCGAGAGCGCAAATCCTGCGATGCGCAGCAGAATCACGCTGACCGCGGCGAAAGCCATCGCCGTTCCGCGCCCTTGCCGGGTGGTTCGTGGCTCGCCGAGCGCTGCAAACCCGATCAGGATGAAGGCGACGACGTAAATCGGCGCGAGGAAACGGTCGTGCAGTTCGGCCCGGAAGCGACCACGAAAGGTCTTGTAGTATTCTTCGGTCTCGTCGGGGAAGAGCAGGGCCTGCGTTGTCCGCTCGCGCGGCTTGAGAATCACGTTGGCGCCGTCCTGGCCGAATGACGACAAGTCGACCCCATAGCGCTCGAAGGTCACGATCGAGCTGTCTTGCGAGCGCCGGTCCTGCCGCTGGATCGATCCCGCCTCCAGCACGAGGAACGGCTTGCCCTCGATCTCAAGCGTCTGGCCCTTCTCGGCGATGTAGACGGATGTCTTGCCCGCCTCGCGGTTGTCCTGAAAGAAGATGCCCAGCAGGGCGTCGCCGGAGCGCTCGCGGTAGTGGAACGTGATTCCCTGGTCGAGCGTAGTGAACTGGCCTTCCTTCACCACATTGGCGATGAAGTCGCCCCGGATCTGCGTGATCATGTCGCGCAGGTCACGGAAGCTCGCCGGCATCACATACAGCGTCATGAACGCCACGAGCATGGATGCGAGCAGCGCCATCAAGGCGAACGGCTTGATCAACTCGCGCGGCGGCACGCCTGACGCACTCATCACGATGAGCTCGGAATCGCTGTTGAACTTGTTCAGCGTGTACAGTGTCGCGCCGAAGGCCGCGACCGGGGCGATCACGATCACCAGCGCCGGCAAGGACAGCATGGTGAAGCGCAGGAAGACCAGGATCGTCTGCCCCTTGCCGGTCACAAGGCTGATCTCGCGCAGCGCCGACGTGATCCAGATCACCAGGGTCAGACCGACCAGACATGAGATCGCCGCGATCGCCATTGTGCGGAACAGGTAGCGGTCGAGCAATCCGAAACGCATGTCGAGGCAGGTGTCCTTGCGGGGCCGGGCGACGAACAAGGGCCATTCAAACGCGGCAGGTTTGTGTCGTGCGCTTGTGGCTCTCGGGGAATTCGTTAGAACATGTTAGGTGCTTGCGACCAAGCCGTCTGTAGATTTCACGACACACCTGAGAGCTGATCATGGCTGAACGCTTCAAGATCGAATTCAAGCCGCTCGCCTTGCCCGGCGCCGGCGATGTCGCCTTCCTCGTCCATGATGATCTGGTTCTGCCCTCCACTGTTCCGGCGGACCTTGCGGCGACGGTGTCGCGGGCGGCCTCGATCGAAGGCTTCAAGGGCAAGGCGCTCGCCGCGATGGTGACGATGGCGGTGCCCGGCAGCGGCCATGACCGCATCGTCGTCGTGGGGCTTGGACCGAAGACTGACGCCGAGGCCATCGATTGGGTTTCTCTGGGCGGCGTGCTTGCGGGCCAGATGCTGGCTGGCCGTGAACTCGGCGTGTTTCTGGCGACCGCCGCCGAGACCGTGAAGCCCGAGCAGGCGGCGGACATCGCCCTGGGCGCCCGGCTGCGCAGCTACAATTTCGACCGCTACAAGACCAAGGGCGCCGACAAGGACGGCAAGCCGCGCGGCCCGCTGTCGCTGCATGTGATCGACACGCTCAAGACGAAGAAGGCGGTCAAGCTGAAGGACGCCGTGGCCGAGGGCGTGTGCCTCGCGCGCGATCTGGTCAACGAGCCGCCGAACGTCCTCGGACCGGAAGAATTCGCCGGCTATGCCGAGGAACTCTCGAAGGTCGGCGTCGAGGTCGAGATCCTTGGCGAGAAGCAGTTGCGCAAGATCGGCATGCGGGCGCTGCTTGGAGTCGGGCAGGGCTCGGCGCGCGAGAGCAAGGTCGCCATCATGCGCTGGAACGGCGGCAAGGACGGCAGCAAGCCCGTCGCCTTCATCGGCAAGGGCGTCGTATTCGACACCGGCGGCATCTCGATCAAGCCGGCCGGCGGGATGGAGGACATGAAGGGCGACATGGCGGGCGCGGCCTGCGTGGTCGGCCTGATGCATGCGCTGGCCAGCCGCAAGGCGAAGGCCAATGTCATCGGCGCGATCGGACTGGTCGAGAACATGCCGGATGGAAAGGCTCAGCGGCCGGGCGACATCGTCACGTCCCTGTCTGGCCAGACCATCGAGATCATCAACACCGACGCGGAAGGCCGTCTCGTGCTGGCCGACGTGCTTTGGTACGTACAGGACAAATACAAGCCTCAGTTCATGATCAACCTGGCCACCCTCACAGGCGCGATCCTGGTTGCGCTCGGCAAGGAAAATGCCGGCCTGTTCTCCAACAATGACGAGTTGGCGACGCGCCTTTTCGAGGCCGGCAAGCTCACTGGCGAGACCGTCTGGCGCATGCCGATGTCGGCGGCCTACGACAAGATCATCGATTCGAAGTTCGCGGATGTGAAGAACTCCGCCGGGCGCGATGCCGGCTCGATCACTGCGGCGCATTTCCTCAAGCGCTTCGTCAACGACACGCCCTGGGCGCATCTCGACATTGCCGGCACGGCCATGGGCTCGCCGCAAACCGAGATCAACAAGGGGTGGGCGTCGGGCTGGGGCGTGCGCCTGCTCAACCAGCTGGTCGCGGCGCACTACGAAAACTGATGCTGCGCGGCGGTTGCGTGCGCGCGGGTGCATGATGGACCTGATGTTCTATCAGCTTCTCAACCAGAAGCTGGAGCGCGCGCTGCCGCTCCTGCTTGAAAAGACGCGTGAGCGCGGCTGGAAAGCGGTTGTCGAGGTCGGCAATCCCGAGCGTCAGGCCGCGTTGGATGACGCTTTGTGGACATATTCGGACCGCAGTTTCCTGCCTCATGGCTTGGATGGCGATGCCTCAGCGGCGCTTCAACCGATCCTGATCACGACGACGCGCGAGAACAGGAACGGGGCGGAAATCCGCTTTCTCGTGGATGGCGCGCGGCTCGGCGACGATCTTTCGGGCTACAGCCGTATTGCCCTGATTTTCGACGGGCAGGACCCTGTGGCGCTCGACGCGGCGCGGGCGGACTGGAAGAAGGCGAAGGCGTCGGGCCTGGTGGCCACGTTCTGGCAGCAGAGCCCCGACGGAAAATGGGAGAAGAAGGCGTGATCTCTGGACCTTGTCCGCGCATCCTGATGCTGGCAATCATCGGCTGCGCCTTGGGCGCCTGCTCGATCGATATGGGCGGCTTCGCCTTCATGAACGACAAGACCGCCTCTGTGCGCGTTTCGACCGAGGAAGCGCGGCTTGATGCCGATGGAACCTGCGGCGCCGACACCAATCTCGACCCCTCCAGCCTGCGGGAACGCCCCGCGGCAATCGCGCTCGGCATCGGCGAATGCGACCTCGTCCGTCTCAAGGGTGAAAAACCCACGGATGTGCTCATCGGCGAGAGCGGCAAAGGGCAACGCGAAGTCCAGGTCCTCTATTCCGAGCCCGGCGGCCGCGAGATCTACCTGTTCACCGACAACAGGCTGACCCGCATCGTCAAGCCGGGTCAGGGCTGACGCCAGCGTCGCTCAGCCGTCGCCAAGCGCGGTGCTGACCTCAAGCCACTCATCCTCCATGTGGGCGATCTTTCCGTCCAGCGCGGCCCGGTCGGCGGAAAGTCGCCCGGCCTTCTCCGGCTCCTTCACGAAAATGTCCGGACCGGCCAGCGCCTGATCGATCCGTTTGCGGAGGCTGTCGAACTTGGCGATCTCGGCCTCGATTTCGCGCAGGCGCTTCTCGAGTTTGCCGCGCGCCGGTTTGCGGCCCTCCGATCCGGCCGCCGCCTCACTTGAGCGCGGCGCGCTTTGCCGCTCGCTGTTGCGGCGCGTGGTTTTGGCCGATCCTGCGAGGATGCGGGCGCGATACTCGTCGAGATCGCCGTCGAATGCCTTGACCGTGCCATTCTCCACCAGCCAGAGCCGGTCAGCGCAGGCTTCAAGCAGGAAGCGGTCGTGGCTGACCAGCATCACGGCTCCGGGATAGTCGTTGATGGCTTCCATCAGCGCTGCCCGGCTGTCGATGTCGAGGTGGTTCGTCGGCTCGTCGAGGATGAGCAGGTGGGGGCCGTGGAACGTCGCAAGCCCCAGCATCAGCCGCGCCTTTTCGCCGCCTGACAGCTTTTCCACCTTTGTATCGGCCTTCGAGGCTGGAAAGCCCATCTGCGCCGCGCGGGCGCGGATCTTCGCCTCTGGCATCTCTGGCATCAGCGGCGCGATGTGCTGGACCGGTGTTTCGTTGAGCCTGAGTTCATCGAGCTGATGCTGCGCGAAATAGGCAACCTCGATCTTTGACGAGCGGCGGACCTCGCCCGACATCGGCGCGAGCTTGCTCGCAAGCAGCTTGCAGAAGGTCGATTTGCCATTGCCGTTCTGCCCGAGCAGCGCGATCCGGTCATCCGGCTGGATCGACAGGTTCAGACGGCTGAGGATCGGCTTGTCGCCGTAGCCGACGGCGGCCTCGTCGAAGGTGTAGAGCGGCGGCGACATCTCCCGCTTCGGCTCGGGGAAGTGGAACGGCAGCACCTGGCTGTCGACGATGGCCGAGATTGGAGCCAGCTTCTCCAGCCGCTTGACGCGCGACTGCGCCTGCTTCGCTTTCGAGGCCTTTGCCTTGAAGCGGTCCACGAAGGCCTGCAGATGCTTGCGCTCGGCCTCCTGCTTGTCCCGCATCTTGCCGAGCAGCAGCATTTTCTCGGTGCGCTGCCGGTCAAAAGACGAGTAGCCGCCGCGGTACAACGTCAACTTGGCCTGGTCGAGATGCAGGATGTGGTCGACGCAGGTGTCGAGCAATTCGCGGTCATGGCTGATGACGAGGACCGTGTGCGGGTACTTCACCAGGTAGTCATAGAGCCAGAGCGTGCCCTCGAGGTCGAGATAGTTGGTGGGCTCGTCCAGCAACAGCAGGTCCGGCTCCGTGAACAGCACCGCCGCCAGCGCCACGCGCATCCGCCAGCCGCCCGAGAAGGACGAGCAGGGCCGCTTCTGGGTCTCCGCATCGAAGCCGAGCCCGTGCAGGATCGAGGCGGCGCGGGCTTCGGCCGAATAGGCGCCGATGTCGACGAGGCGTGTCTCGATGTCGGCGCGCCGCATCGGGTCCTGCGTTGTTTCGGCTTCCGCCATCAGCGCCTTGCGCTCGGTGTCGGCGGACAGGACCACTTCGAGCAGACTTTCGGGGCCGCCCGGCGCCTCCTGCGACACGCCGCCGATCCGGACATTCTTGGGAAGGCCGACACCGCCGCTTTCGGTGGAGAGTTCGCCCGTGATGATGCGGAACAACGTGGTCTTGCCGGTGCCGTTGCGGCCCACAAGCCCGACCTTGGCGTTGGGCGGCAGCGCGACGGAGGCATTCTCGATCAGAAGCCGCGGCCCGAGGCGATAGGTGAGATCATTGAGATGGAGCATGCCCGGCTTGTTGCCGACTGCGCGGCAAAAAGCCAGCCCGCACGATCACGCAGGGACAGAAAACGGCGTGCGCCAACAGGGGGTCGCCTTTTGGCCCGCACCGCGCTAACGGATTACGATGCTCTACGACTTCGCCGCCGCCGCCCTTGTCACGCTCCTGGTCACGCTTGACCCGCCGGGTCTCGCGCCGATCTTCCTGTCGGTGACGCGCGGCATGACCGATGCGCAGCGCAAGGTTGTGGCCCTGCGCGCCTCGATCATCGCCTTTGGGCTTCTGGCGTTCTTCGCCCTGGTCGGCGACCAGTTGCTCCGGGTGCTCGGCGTCTCGCTGCCGGCCTTCCGCATCGCCGGCGGAATGCTGCTGTTCTGGATAGCCTTCGAAATGGTCTTCGAGCGCCGCAATGAACGCAAGCAGAACACGGCGGAGATCGCCATCACCAAGGACCACATCCAGAACGTGGCGGCCTTTCCCCTCGCGATCCCGTTGATGGCGGGTCCCGGGGCGCTGACCGCAATGATGCTGCTGGCCGCGCGGGCCAACGGCGACGCGGTCATGCTGGGGCTGCTGGTGGGCATCGCAGCCCTGGTGGTGCTGTCCTGCACCGTCACGTTCTTCCTCGCCACGCCCATTTCGCGCTTGCTGGGCGTGACCGGCAATGTCGTCCTGACAAGGCTGCTGGGCGTCATCCTCGCCGCGATGGCGGTCCAGTTCGTCGTGGACGGCGTGAAAGCCGTGGTCCGGACCTTCTGATCGCTACAGCGTCGTCAGCAGGCGCCGCATCAGTTCGCGCCGTGGCGCGATCGACGAAATCAGCCCGTATTCCTCCAGCGTATGCGCTCCGTCGCCATCGATGCCGAGGCCGTCCAGCGTCGGCACATTCAGCGCCGCCGTGAAGTTTCCGTCCGAACCGCCGCCGGTCATTGGGCAGTCTTCCAGCGTGAAGCCGATGTCGCTGGCGAGGCCCACCGCATGGTTGAACAACGCTGCTACGTCGCTGGACTTCTCATAAGGCGGCCGGTTCATGCCGCCGAAGACCTTCAGCTTCACGTCGGGATCGTGCGAAGCCAGCCCCAGCAACTGGGCCTCGAGGGCGGCTCCGTCGGCAACTGTCCGGACCCGGAGATCGACGGTGAACCAGGCGTGCTGCGGAATGACGTTGGGCGCCGTACCGCCATTGATCAGCGCCACGGTCGCCGTGACGCCGCGATTGTAGTCCGTCAGGGCTTCGATCGCGAGGACCTGCCGGGCGGCCTCCCGGATCGCGCTGCGGCCGTCGGCATGGCGCGAACCGGAGTGCGCTGGCCGGCCTTCGATGGTGACCTCGAAACGGCCGACACCCTTGCGGGCTGTGACGATCTTGCCGCCTTCGCGCGCCGGTTCGGTCACAAGCACATGGCTCGCCGCCCGCGCCATGTCCTCTATGATGCCGCGCGTGGTGGGGCTTCCGATTTCCTCGTCGGGCGTGAACAGGAACCGCAGCGGGCGCAGCGCGGCGCCGGAACGGGCCGCGTCCTTGAAGGCCTGCAGGGCCAGCCACGCCCCGCCCTTCATGTCATAAACGCCCGGACCATAGAGCCGGTCGCCCTCAATCCGGACCTTCAGGTCCTGCGAACTGGTGCCGACCGGATGCACCGTGTCGAGATGCGACATCACCAGGATACCCGGCTTCTCGGAAGCGGGCCCCGCGCTCAGCACCAGCGTGTCGCCAAGGCCGTCACGCCCCGCGATGCGCTCGACCTGAACCGGCTCGCCGGCCATTTCGGCCTCGACCAGATCCATCATGGCGTTCACGCCGGCGATGTGCCGGGTCGGGCTTTCCAATTCGACCCAATCAATCAGGGGCTGAAGCGCTGCATGGGACGTCGGGGAGTTGGCCACTGTCCTTGATCCGCTCTCAGAACGGGATGTCGTCGTCGATGTTCGAAGCGCGGCCTGCCGGCGCCGCGGGGCGCCTTTCCATCGGGCTGGAGCGGCCGAACTGGCCCCCGCCGGAGCGATCCTCGACCATGCCGCCGCCTGCGCCCATCTCGCCGCCGTCGCCGCGCCCGCGACTGTCGAGCAAGGTCAATTCGCCCCGGAAGCGCTGCAGCACCACCTCGGTGCGGCGACGCTTCTGTCCGGACTGCTGGTCATCCCACTCGCGGGTCTGCAACTGGCCCTCGATGTAGACCTTGCTGCCCTTGCGCAGATAGTTCTCCGCAACCTTGGCAAGGTTCTCGTTGAAGATGACCACGTCATGCCACTCTGTCTTGTCCTTGCGCTCTCCGGTCGCCTTGTCGCGCCAGCTTTCGGTTGTGGCGAGCGAGAAATTCACCACCGCGTCGCCGGACGGCATGCGGCGCACTTCCGGATCCTTGCCGAGGTTTCCGACGAGGATGACCTTGTTGACGCTGCCGGACATGACCCAAACTCCTGATGGTGCAGGCCACGCTGCGGCCTCTTTCGTGCCACTTAAAGGGAGGTGCTTATCGAAATCAAGATGTTCTTGATATGTTCCAAGCAATCCGCTGGGGAGAATTGAGTCGGCATGCCATCTTCGCCTCCAAAGAGGTTTTCCCGTCGTCGCCACGCGACAGACCGCTGCGCTGTCATGTCGCCGTTGATAACTGGCCACAGGATGATTGAACCGCGCCTGCCTGTGATATGCGACACCATTCCGACAAAGCCCGACAGAGCATCCGATGGCCCGTTCAACTGATCGTCTGGACGACATGTTCGACAAGAACCGGCTGGCCGATCCCAACGCCCGGGTCATTTCGGTCCGGGGCGCGCGCGAGCACAATCTCAAGAACGTCGATCTGACCGTGCCGCGCGACAAGCTCGTCGTGTTCACCGGCGTGTCGGGCTCGGGCAAGTCTTCGCTCGCCTTCGATACGATCTACGCGGAAGGGCAGCGCCGCTATGTCGAGTCGCTGTCGGCCTATGCGCGCCAGTTCCTCGAAATGATGCAGAAGCCGGATGTCGACCAGATCGACGGGCTCTCGCCGGCGATTTCGATCGAGCAGAAGACGACCTCGAAAAATCCCCGTTCGACCGTGGCCACCGTCACCGAGATCTACGACTACATGCGCTTGCTCTGGGCGCGCGTCGGCATTCCCTATTCGCCTGCGACGGGCCTGCCGATCGAGAGCCAGACCATCAGCCAGATGGTGGACCGGGTGCTGGCGCTGCCCGAGAAGACGCGCCTTTTCCTGCTGGCCCCGGTGGTGCGGGGCCGCAAGGGCGAATACCGCAAGGAGTTGGCCGACTATCAGAAGCGCGGCTTCCAGCGCGTCAAGATCGACGGCCAGTTCTACGAGATCGCCGACGCCCCGGTGCTCGACAAGAAGCTCAAGCACGACATCGATGTGGTCGTCGACCGGATCGTGGTGCGTCCCGACATCGCCTCGCGCCTGGCCGAAAGCTTCGAGACGGCGCTGGAACTCGCCGACGGCCTCGCCACCGTCGAATACGCCGATGAGAAGGACGAGAAGGGCGAGGCGAAGTTCACGATCTTTTCCTCGAAGTTCGCCTGCCCGGTTTCCGGCTTCACCATCCCGGAGATCGAGCCGCGCCTGTTTTCGTTCAACAACCCGTTCGGCGCCTGTCCGACCTGCGACGGTCTCGGCCACGAGATGCGCATCGATCCCGACATGGTCGTGCCCGACCACGGCGCGACGCTGAAGTCCGGCGCGGTCGCACCCTGGGCCAAGTCGACCTCGCCCTACTATGTCCAGACCCTGCAGGCGCTGTCCCGCCATTTCGGGTTCTCGATGACGAAACCTTGGCGCGATCTGCCGGACGCCGCCCGTGCCGCGATCCTCTACGGCACGGGAAACGAGGCCGTCCGCTTTGCCTATGATGATGGCCTGCGCTCCTACGAGGTGAACAAGCCTTTCGAGGGCGTGATCACCAATCTGGAGCGGCGCTATCGCGAGACCGAGTCCGACTGGGCGCGCGACGAGATCGGCCGCTACATGAGCGAAACGCCCTGTGCGGCCTGCCACGGTTTCCGGCTGAAGCCGGAAGCGCTGGCGGTGAAGGTTGCGATGAGCCATATCGGCAGCATCTCGCAGCTCTCCGTGCGCGATGCGCTCGATTGGTTTAGCGCGCTGCCCGCAAAACTGAACAGCAAGCAGAACGAGATCGCGACCCGCATCCTCAAGGAGATCCGCGACCGGCTGACCTTCCTGCTCGATGTGGGGCTTGAATATCTCACCCTGTCGCGTTCGTCGGGCACCCTGTCGGGCGGCGAAAGCCAGCGCATCAGGCTCGCCTCACAGATCGGGTCAGGCCTGACCGGCGTCCTGTATGTGCTCGATGAGCCGTCGATCGGCCTGCACCAGCGCGACAATGAGCGGCTGCTCGGCACGCTGAGAAGGCTGCGCGACCTTGGCAACACGGTCATCGTTGTCGAGCATGATGAGGACGCGGTTCTTCAGGCCGACTATGTCGTCGATGTCGGCCCCGGCGCGGGCGTGCATGGCGGCGAGATCGTGGCGCGCGGGACGCCGACGGAGGTGATGGCCAACCCGGCGTCGCTGACCGGCAGGTATCTCAAAGGCGAGTTGTCGGTTCCCGTCCCGGCGCGCCGCCGCAAGGCGCAGAAGGGCAGGGTGCTCAAGCTGATCGGCGCGCGCGGCAACAACCTCAAGAATGTCTCGGTCGACATTCCGCTCGGCGCCTTCGTCTGCATCACCGGCGTCTCCGGCGGCGGCAAGTCGACGCTGGTCATCGACACGCTCTACAAGGCGGTGGCGCGCAAACTCAACGGCGCGATCGACCACCCCGCCCCGCATGACCGCATCGAGGGCATCGAGCATCTGGACAAGGTCATCGACATCGACCAGTCGCCGATCGGGCGGACTCCACGCTCCAACCCCGCCACCTACACCGGGGCCTTCACACCGATCCGCGAATGGTTCGCCGGCCTGCCG
>JAIXUP010000013.1 GCA_027483505.1 Hyphomicrobiales bacterium | reverse complement strand
TTGTAGATCTGCATCTGGTCGCCCATCTTGACCAGCGTGTCGAACTTCATGCCGAGTTCGTGCTGGGCGGACGCCACCTCGTGGTGGTGCTTCTCGACCTTGACGCCCATCGCCGCCATGGCCGCCAGCATCTCGCCGCGCATGTCCTGCGCCGAATCCAGCGGCGGAACGGGGAAGTAGCCGCCCTTGGTCTGGATGCGGTGGCCGAGGTTGCCGCCTTCGTAGTCGGTCATGCCGTTGGTCGGCAGCTCGACGTTGTCGAGCTTGAAGCCGGTGTTGTACGGGTCTGCCGCGAACTTTACGTCATCGAAGATGAAGAACTCGGCTTCCGGACCGATATAGATGGTGTCGCCGATGCCGGTCGACTTGAGATAGGCTTCGGCCTTCTTGGCGATGCCGCGCGGATCGCGGTTGTAGGGCTCGCCGGTCGAGGGCTCGAGGATGTCGCAGACGATCGACATGGTCGAGGCCGAGAAGAACGGGTCCATCGTGGCCGTGCTCGGGTCGGGCATGAGGATCATGTCGGACTCGTTGATGGCCTTCCAGCCCGCGATCGATGAGCCGTCGAACATCGTGCCTTCGGCGAAGATGTCTTCGTCGATCATCGACACGTCGAACGTGACATGCTGCCACTTGCCGCGCGGATCAGTGAAACGAAAATCGACGTACTTGACGTCGTTGTCCTTGATCGCCTTGAGGACGTCCTTGGCGGTCTTCATCGGTGTTTCCTCAACATCTTCAGTTTCAGGAGAGGCATTGGCATGCCCCGGGGTGGTGGGTTAGGCGCGGTCTAAAGAAAGGACGGTCCGGACGGATCGGCCTCAGATCGCATCCGCCCCCGTCTCGCCGGTGCGGATGCGGATCGCTTCCTCCACCGTAGATACAAAAATCTTGCCATCTCCGATCCGGCCCGTCTGGGCTGCCGATTTGATCGCGTCGATGGCTTTTTCGAGCAGATCGTCATTGAGCACGATCTCGATCTTCACCTTGGGCAGGAAGTCGACGACATACTCCGCGCCGCGGTAAAGCTCGGTGTGGCCCTTCTGCCGGCCGAAGCCCTTGGCCTCGATCACGGTGATGCCCTGCAGCCCGATCTCCTGGAGGGCTTCCTTCACTTCATCGAGCTTGAACGGTTTGATGATCGCTTCGATTTTCTTCATGGTCCACCCGCTTTGCCCAAAGGCGACGTTCGAGCACGATTGTCATACCATCCGGCACAGGGCAAGCCAGACGAAGCGCCAAGGGAGCTGCCTAAAGGCTTCGCGTGCGCTGATCAAATCTGCGCCATGATGATTATTAAGTAGGCAGATTGCCTTTTCCGTCTGTGCCGCGCGAACGCGTGAACGGGCTGGCGCTGCAATCGGCCGCGTCATAAAGTGCCGACCATGTCCGGCTGAGGGGGGCTCGGCCGCAGATCGGGGTCCGGAATGTCCATCAAGCAGATCGTCTTTGGGTTCGTGGCCGGCGCGCTCGCCGTGCTGGTCTTCCACCAGTGCATGGTGCTGGGGCTGCATCTTTTGGGATTCATCCCCAACTTTCCCTGGTCGATGCGTCCGATTCCGCCCTGGGGCGTGCCGGCAATCCTCAACCAGATGTTCTGGGGCGGGCTCTGGGGCATCCTCTTCGCGCTTGTCGGCAGCCGCCTTCCGCTTGGCAGCGACCTGGCCCGCGGCGCGGTGTTCGGCCTGCTTGGTCCGTGGCTGCTCGGCAACGGCGTGCTCGTGCCGCTGTTCAAGGGCGGCAACATGCTGTTTGGCCTGAACCCGCAGAACATGTGGCGCGGCGCCCTGATCGGCACAGCCTTCGGCATCGGCACCGCCGTGTTCATGCGGGTCTTCCGGGGGCGGTGAGTCTGTTGCGACGTACAGCCAAAACGTGAGCCCTTATGCTGGAAGGGCATATGAGTGGGTGCGGATAATCCCGCACCCCTGCATTGAGGCCAGTGCGTCCCAGGGTTACTCGTCCAGAGCGAACCCCGATGCCTTCACGATCGGTGCCCAGAGTTGCCGCTCCCGCTCGAGATAGGCGCGGTATGACTCTGCCGTCGTCGACGCGGGCTCCATGCCGATCTGCGCAAGTGCGGCAATGATGTCGGGCCTGCCGACCGCATCGCGTAAGGCGGCATTGACCCGGGTCACAAGATCACCGCTGGTTCCTTTGGGCAAGAAAATGCCATACGTCTCGGTGCCAACAACGGACGGGAACCCCTGTTCCGCGAATGTCGGAACGTTCGGCAGAAACTTGGACCGGGTCGAGTTCGCGACAGCCAGCATACGCAACGCTGGATTGGCAATCTGCGGCAGGAAGTCTCCCAAAACGGTGATGCAGCCAGGAAGATGTCCGCCAATCAGGTCGGTGATCGCCGGAGCCGAGCCCCTGTAGGGTACATGCGTCGGCGTGATGCCAGCGGCCCGCAGGAAGATGTCACCAAGGAAATGCGGCATGGAACCGGCCGCCGGCGAACCATAGCTTGAGCGCTTGGAGTCTGCCTTTGCCCAGCTGATGTAGTCGGCGAGTGTGGTCACGCTTGCCGGAACGCCCGGGCCCACGCCAAATGCGAAAGTGTATGTGCAGACCGACGAGACAGGGGATAGGTCTGTGGCCGGATCATAGCCGAGCTTGCGGTAGACACTCGGATAGATCGTCATCATTGAATCAGGGCTGAGCAGAAGCGTGCGCCCGTCCGCTGCTTGGTCCTTGACGGCGTTGATCGCGATGCGGCCCCCGGCGCCGGGACGGTTTTCGACAACCAGACTCTCGGCCAGCCTGCCTTGCCATGCTTCAGCCAGGCGCCGTGCGGTCGTGTCCACCGTACCCCCTGCGGGGAACCCACAAATGATGCGGCTGATGCCCGAAATCATGTTGGCTTGCGCCCATGCTGGCCCGCCGATGAGGGTTGCTGCCGAAATCTGCAGCAACCCGCGCCGTGAAATTGTCATGTTGTCCTCCGTTTCGCTTTTTTTGGTTTTGGCATCTGGTTGCATGCCGCCTCGACGGCGACCGTTATTGCCAGTCGCTCCAGAAGCAGGCGAAGTCTTGGTCCGTCCTGACCAACGCGATCCAGCATCGCGCGATCATGGGCCTGAACAGCAGCCGACATCGCCGCGACCACGTCGCTGCCATGCGGAGTGATGTGAATCTGCCACGATCGCGCGTCGTCTTTCTGGGTTGTTCGCAGCACAAGTCCGCGCTTTTCGAGCCATGCGACCAACCTGAGGCCGCCCGAGCGGTCAATGCCCATGGCCTCCGCCAAAAGCCCCTGATGGAGCCCAGGGTTGCGGCTAATCAGGACCAGCGCCGCAAAACGCTGGGGCGAAATGTCGAAGCTGGCCGTCGCGGCATGAAAATCGAGGTAGAGCGCGTTCTGGGCACGGCGAAGCGCATATCCGAGCAGCGTATCAAGGACGCCGTAATCAAGCCCCGGAATGCTGCACATCGGGCCGAGAGCCTCAGGAGGTCCGGAGATGTTTTTGCCCAAAGGTTGCCTCCGGGGGCCTTGTCCGTGCCCGGCTATATGTTGCATACTGCAACAAAATATCGATCGCCTGTCAATGCCCTGAAAGGAAAACGGATCGTGAAAAGCCACAACGTCCTCGTGATTGGCGCCGGGATCGGAGGCCTCGCCACGGCGCTCGCATTGCACGCCAGGGGGCACGCCGTCACCGTGGTTGAGGCAGCGCCGGAGGCGCGGGCGCTCGGGGTTGGCATCAATTTGCTCCCCCATGCGGTTGCTGTCCTGGACAGATTTGGGATTGTGCCCGCCCTTATCCGGTCAGGTGTCGAGACCGAGGCTCTGTTGTTCGCCAACAGGTTCGGACAGACAATCCATCGCGATGCGCGGGGCCTCGGCGCCGGGGCTGCATTCCCTCAGATCTCGATCCATCGTGGCCAGTTGCAGCAGATCCTGTTTGATTCCGCACGGCTGGCTCTGGGGGGCGAGGCCATCCGTTTTGGTTGCAGGTGCATAGGGCTTGGCTCCACGACTGGCTCCGGTGCCACCGCCCGCTTCATGGTCGATGGACGGCAAGTGGAGTTCAGCGCCGACGCCATCGTTGCATGTGACGGCATTCACTCTGCCGTCAGGCAGCAATTCTATCCGGATGAAGGCCCGCCCCGGTGGAACGGTGTGATGATGTGGCGCGGCACGACCCTGGGCAAGCCGTTTCTCGGAGGCCGAACAATGGTTCAGGCCGGAATTGGTGACGCAAAGTTTGTTGTGTACCCGATCAGCACGGCACCTGATCCTGACGGGAATGTCCTGATCAACTGGATTGCAGATATCCGGACCAAACCGCGGATCGACGGGACTTATCAGGCTCCAGCGCGCCAGGACTGGATGAAGCCGGGCAGCCTCGATGACTTGCTGCCAACATTCGGGTCATGGAGTTTCGACTGGCTGGACGTGCCAGAGATCATTCGCAATGCCCAAGGCATCCTTGAGTGGCCGATGGTCGATCGTGATCCGTTGCCACGCTGGAGCTTTGGCAGGATTGCGCTGGCCGGTGATGCTGCGCATCCGATGTATCCCATCGGTTCAAATGGCGCGACACAGGCCATTCTGGACGCCGATGCACTTTCACAGGCCTTGTCCGACGATGAGCCGGTCACTGCCTTTGAATCATATGAGCGCGCCCGTCGTCCGATGACAAGCGAGATCGTCCGGATGAACCGGATGATGGGCCTCGATGCGGTTCTGGATTTGGTCGACGAATTGGCGCCAACAGGTTTCGCCAGGATCGAGGACGTCATTGACCCTGCTGAGATCGCATCGCGAATTGACAACTATAAGCTGCTCGCTGGGCACGCTCGAAAGGTGAGCGCGTGAGGGAACTCATCCCACCACCTCGAACCAGGTCCACAGCCCGGCATCGAAGCGTTCGACCACGCCGGATGAGATCAGCCATTTGCCGGGGCTGTCAGCCCTGAAGGCGAAGCGCATGGTGCGGCCTTCGGGGATTTGGGCGTTGTCGGTCCAGTAGGGCTCCCAGCCGTCATCCAGCGGATGCAGCAGCCTGCAGCTGTGGCCGTGGATGTGCACGACCTGGGTCCAGATCGTCCTGTTGCTGATGGCGATCACGACGGGCTTGCCGAGCGGGACGCTGAACAACGGCTTCGACGTCACGTCGCCGGCAGCGCCGTTGATCGTCCACGGCTTGGCGAGGTCGACGCCGGTCAGGTCCAGCTTGCCGTCCGGCGTCGCCCTGGCGCCGCCTTCGATCGCCATGTCGACCCGCAATGCATCCTGCAGGCGGATCGCCGGCGGCAGCAGCCTGTTCTCGCCGATCGGGCCGATGGCGGGCAGGGCGGCGCGCGCGACAGGCCTGTCTGTCGCCACCAGCATGACCAGCGGCACGCCGGCCCCGATCTGCGCCATCACGGTGCCGACGCCGCCGGCCTGGTTCGGGATATCCACGAGAAGGTCGTAGCGGCTGCCCGGCGAGAACGGCAACGCCGCCCGCAAAGGCTCGAAACTGTCGGTTGGCTGGCTGTCCACTGCGATCACATAGGGCCGCATACCGTCGAAACGGAGCCGCATCAGGCGTGCGTTGCAGGCCGAGATCAGCCTGAGCCGAACCCGCGCGCCGAGCGCGACCTGGATGCGCTCCGGAGCCGCCCGTCCGTTGACGGTGATCCAGCTTCCCAGCCGGCCGGCGGCGGCATGGCTTGGCCCGCGCTCGAAGGGCACGATCTTGCTGTCATCCGTCAGCAGCCAGTCGTCGACGACGACAGTGACATCGAGATCGACCGGCGGGGGGCTGGCTTCCTCGACGATCAGCGCACCGCTCAGGCCACGGTCCTGCGCCGGACCCGATTGACCGAGCATGACGGGCCGCCACAGGAACGTCCCGGCGTCCGGCGGCGTGAGGCGATACGGGAATGAGGCGCCGGGAGCGATCGGCTCCTGCGAGAAGCCGCCGACCCCGTCCATGCCGGCCGCGCCGCGCACGCCCTGCCAGTGCAGCGCAAGCGGCTGCTCGGTCTGGTTGTTGACAGTGACGAGCGCGCTGTCCCCAAGCCTGATCCGGATCGGTCGGGCCGGAACCGCGCCGTCGCTGGCCCAGACGTCGAAATCGACCGGCGGGCTTGGTCTCAGCCGGGCCTTTGCGGGCGCCAGCGTCAGCGTGTGCCGCACCTCACGCGGTCCGGTCTCGGCAGCGGGCTGCGCCGCCTGCTGGGCCTGCCTGCCGGCTGGCCGCTGCTGGCTGAGGGCGGGCGAAGCGATGGCGGTCGCGAGGAGGCCGCCGAGGGCGCTGCGGCGGCTGGGACGGTGCGAGGGCGGGCGTCTGGTCATGCGTCCTCATGGCATGGCCTGGCCGGCGCACTCAAGGGGCAGCAACGCTCAGGGCTCGACGCCCACGGCCCGGATCATGCGGATGCGTTGCGGCATGGCCGCCACGGCCGGCACGAAGCGCTGCGTCGCGGCGTCAAGCCGCATCAACACGCCGGTGGCGATGTCGAAATAGGCGCCGTGCAGGCCAAGCTTGCCCCGCTCCTCAAGGGTCCGCACGCAGGGAAACGCCCTGAGGTTGACCAGCGACTGCTCGACGGAGGCGAGCGCCAGCCGTTCGACATAGACGGGCAGCGCCTCGCCCTGGCCACGGCCACCGGCACGCGCGGCCGCCCCGGAGAGCAGGCTGACCCACTTGCCGATGAAATCGCCGGGCGACAGCGGCTCCGCGCCATCATCGGCGAACGCCCGGATCCCGCCGCAGCGCGCATGCCCGACCACCACGATGTGCTCGACCTTGAGCGCCTGCACCGCGAACTCGAGGGCGGCCGAGACGCCGTGCAGCCCCTCGTCCGGCGAATAGGGCGGAACCAGATTGCCGACATTGCGCATGACGAACAACTCGCCGGGCGCCGCGTCGAAGATGACCTCCGGCGAGACACGGCTGTCGCAACAGCCGATCACCATGATCCGCGGTTTCTGGCCTTCGGCGGCGAGCTGTTCGAAACGCGCCTGCTCCCGCGGGAAGCGTTCGTCGAGAAAAGCCTTGTAGCCGTCGATCAGCCGCTCGGGAAAGTGCGGCGACACCTGCGGCCGCGCAACGCGCGCGATCGCGGGGGCATCATTCAACGCGGGATCGTTGGACATTGAGCGGCGATAGCATCTTGTGTCGCGCCGTCAAGGCGCAGCCGCATCGCGGGCAGGATCGCGGGCAGGATCGCGGGAAGGGCAGACGCCGCACGGTCACCGGTCCTGACGGCTCGGGCGTTCCGAATTTTTTTGCTGCACTCGGCTGAGGCTCTGCTATACGAGCGCGAAATCCGATGCCGGCTGATGGCTCGCGAGCATAGTCTCGCGGGGCGTTGCCTGGCAGGTCGTGGTTGGCCTGCGGGCGTGGCGGAATTGGTAGACGCAGTGGATTTAGGTTCCACCGCCGCAAGGTGTGGGGGTTCGAGTCCCTCCGCCCGCACCAGCTGTCACGCCTGCTGGCTTTGGCCGCGATGGTCGACACACGTTATTTTCAGGAACGGAACAGCACCATGCAGGTGACAGAAACCCTCTCCGCGGGCCTCAAGCGAGAATTCAAGGTCGTGCTGACCGCCGCCGATCTCGAAACCCGCCTGGTCGATGGCCTGGACGGCCTGAAGGACAAGGTGAAGATCAACGGCTTCCGCCCGGGCAAGGTTCCGCCCGGCTACCTGCGCAAGATGTACGGCCGCTCGGTGATGAATGACGTGCTGCAGAACGCCGTCAACGAGGCCAACCAGAAAATCTCGGCCGACAACGCCATCCGCTTCGCCATGGAGCCGAAGGTCCGCTTCCCCGAGAACAAGGACGAGATCGAGGCCGCGCTCGACGCGAAGGGCGATCTGGCCTTCTCGGTGGCGGTCGAAGTGCTGCCGAAGATCGAGATGGTCGACCATTCCGGCTTGGCGCTGACGAAGCTGGTTGCGGACGTGCCGGAAGCCGACGTGACGTCGGCGCTCGAGCGCATGGCGAGCCAGACCCGGAAGTACACCTCGAAGGGCGCGAAGGCCAAGGCCGAGGCAGGCGACAAGCTCGTCATCAGCTTCGTGGGATCGATCAACGGCGAGAGGTTCGATGGCGGTTCGGGCGAGGGGATCGATCTGGTGATCGGCTCCAACACCTTCATCCCGGGCTTCGAGGATCAGATGGTCGGGGCCAAGCTGAACGAAACCCGCACCGTCAACGTGACCTTCCCGGAAAACTATCAGGCCGAGGCCCTCGCCGGAAAGGCCGCCTCGTTTGAAGTCACGGCGACCGACATCCAGGCGCCGGAGCCGGTCGTCATCGATGAGGACCTCGCCAAGTCCTTCGGGATGGAAAGCCTCGACGCGCTGAAGAGCGCCGTCGAAGCCCAGCTCAAGCGCGAGATGGATGCCCAGTCGCGCCGCAAGCTGAAGAAGAGCCTGCTCGACGCGCTCGACGAGAAATACGTCTTTGAACTGCCCCCGTCACTGGTCGAACAGGAGTTCAATAACGTCTGGGCCCAGGTCGAGGCCGACATGAAGCAGGCCGCCAAGACCTTTGCGGATGAAGGCACGACGGAGGAGGCGGCCCGCGCCGACTATCTCAAGATCGCGCAGCGCCGCGTCCGCCTCGGCCTCGTGCTGGCCGAGATCGGCGACAACGCCAAGGTCCAGATCACCGATGATGAAGTGACCCAGGCCCTGATCGAGCGCGCGCGTCAGTATCCCGGCCAGGAAAAGCAGGTCTGGGAGTTCTACCGCAAGAACCCGCAGGCGCTTGCCGAACTCCGTGCCCCGATCTTTGAGGAAAAGGTCGTCGACCACCTGTTGGCGCAGATGACGGTCGCTGAGAGCAAGGTTGCGCGCGAAGTGCTCTTCGCCGATGACGATGCCGAGGCTCCGGCGGCGGACGCCGTTGCCGAGAAGCCCGCCAAGGCGAAGACGAAGAAGAAGGCCGAGTGAGCCGTCTCTGAGGTTATTTGAGGAGAAGGCGGTCAGCGCAGGCTGGCCGCTTTTTCTTTACTCAACCGTTTGCAGCCTCGATGCCGCGCTTGAAGGCACGCTTCACCTCTTCGCTCCAGCATTGCCCCTCGATCATCTGGAGCATGGTCGGTGTATCGCGGATGCCTATGGCCTCAAGCCGGGCTCTGGCGTCGGAGGCCAATGATCTGTCACGCGCCGCGCCACCGATGGCGAAGCGGATGACCTGACCGGCCGGAAAAGCGTGCTGCGGGGCTTTCGACAGCAGCCGCAACGCACGCTCCGGTTCGCCATCGAGCGTGGCTTTTGCAATGGTCGCCAGTGGATACCAGGGGTCCGGCGCCGGGTTCAGTGCCATCGCGCGAGCCTCGGCATCAAGCGCCTGCGGCCAGTCCCCCAGGACCAGGCCAAGTTTCGAGCCGACATCGGCAAGGACGTCAGGATTGTTCGGATAGCGTTGGATCAGCTGGTCGGCAGCAATCCTCACTCCGTCTGCGTCTGCGGTGCAGGCGGCCAGCGCGAGCCGCGCGTCGTCACCGAGAAGGCCGGCGCCCGTTGCGCTGGCCAGTTGGGCCTGCGCCACCGCCAGAAGCTGGCTGCGCTGGTCACCCCGCGCCTCACGGGCGCGCTCGATGGAGAGCAGGGCAATGGCAGCCCGGCCCGATTCGAAGCCAGGGTCGTTTGCCACTGCTGCCCGAAGGCAATCTTCGGCGTCGGCCCGCAACGCACGATCATAGGTGCGCCAATAGCGCCGCACCGCCATCAGGCAGACAAAGCGCTGCTCATGACGTTCGCTACCTTCAATGCGCCCAATCTCTACCGTTGTGAGGGCGCCGCCGGGTGCAGCGACATCACGTGCAATTTCGGTCGCTACATCAAGCAGGGCATTGCTGCTGTATTGCGCCAGCGAGGTGCTGTCACGGCTGCGAGACCAGCGGACGGCCTGATCTGGCCAGCGCTTCAGGAACGTTGTCGCCCTGAACCCGCGGTCCAGTGGACTGAGCTTGAGTTCCAGCAGATAGACCGCCCGGCTTTCGGAAGCCGATGTGAGCGCCGGGATGACCTCCTCCAGGCTGCCGGGGTGAATGACGGTGAGCCAGGCTTGTCGCGACAGCTCGGCCGCGATTTCCGCTTGAATGCCTTGCGAAAGCTGTCCGAGACGCGCGTCGGCGGTCGACGCCTCGGGCTGGACCACCAGCAACGGAGGCAGCGAGAATGTCTGCTTCGGGGGCCTGTGCTGCGTCCAAATCAGGGCAGTCACCGCAATCAACAGGCACAAGCCGATGACAGCGCCGGCGGCAAGGGTCGGGCGGCCATACTGTCCCAAAGACGACGTGGGCTTCAGGCGAGCACCCGTAGGCGTCGCCGGCATTGTTGTTCCGGTCGAAATCTGTGGCTTGTAGCTGCCTTTCGGAATGGTCAATTGGATGGGATCGGCAGCGCCGAGCGTCGCGTTGTAGTGCTCGATCGACTTTCTGAGGCGCGTCATCTCTGCCCGGACGATGCTGTCTGACTGCGGATCAAATCCCTGTCCGCGCCCGAGCGCCTCGGTGGCTATGCTGAAGCTCTTGATCCTGTCGCCCCGCCCTCCAAGTTCTTCACGGACGATGTAGCGCAAGAGGGCGGGCATCCGTTCCCCGGCGCCCAGCGCGCCTGATCCAATGATTTTTTCAAGCAGGGCGAGAACCCTGATTTCCTGATCGCGACTGTAGCCCTTATGCGGCGGCCTCGCCGGCATATCACTGTTCGATCCGTGCATGCCCCACTGTATAGCGCGCCTCGGGTTGCCCGCAAATGCCCGCACGTGCCTGCACAGGCCCGCCAGATACTGCTCTCCGATGGCCATGGCCACAGGAGAACAGAATGCCGCGCAAATCCGACAGGAACGCAGAAGCAGAGTTGAAGAAGTTGATGGAGCAGCCCTCACAGGAGCGCGGGCCGCTTTCCGAGCGCGAGATCGAACGGCTTCAGGATATCATCATTCGGGCTCACTATGTCGCGAGCGAGTTGCGTGACGTTTGCGCTGGCTCAAAGGTTGGGTCTCGCCACCTGTGTCTGGCCGTTGGCCATATGCTGAAAGGCTGGGCGTTGTCCTACACAGAAGAACTGGAGCGGGCAGTCGAAGCCCAAAATTCACCTTGATCGACGGAACGCAGCCGCACTGCCGGGCAGGGGCGCTCTAGCGTTTGTAATCGGCTGCGCCGTGACTACATTAGCAAAACCAGTGCGGACGAATCGGTGTCCGCGCGTCAGGAGCTACCCACCATGATCCGCGATCGTGATCCCGTCGAAGTCTACAGCAATCTCGTCCCGATGGTGATCGAGCAGTCGAGCCGCGGAGAGCGCGCGTTTGACATCTATTCGCGCCTGCTGCGCGAGCGGATCATCTTCCTGACCGGGCCGGTCGAGGATTACGGCGCGTCGCTGATCGTTGCGCAGCTGCTGTTTCTCGAAGCCGACAACCCCAAGAAGGAGATTTCCTTCTACATCAACTCGCCCGGCGGCTCCGTGACCGCCGGCATGTCGATCTACGATACGATGCAGTTCGTGAAGCCGCCCATCACCACCATCTGCCTTGGCATGGCGGCATCGATGGGCTCGCTCCTGCTGACGGCGGGCGAGAAGGGCCAGCGCTTTGCACTGCCCAACTCCCGCGTGATGGTGCACCAGCCATCCGCCGGCTATTCGGGCAAGGTCACCGACATCATGATCTACGCCCGTGAGTTCGACACCACCAAGAAGCGGCTCAACGAGATTTACGTCAAGCACACCGGCCGCAGCTACAAGGAGATCGAGGACGCGCTCGAGCGGGACAACTACATGTCCGCCGAGGACGCCAAGGCCTTCGGGCTGATCGATCAGGTCATCGACAAGCGTCCCGATGATGGCGGCGCGGTCACGGCTCCTGTCACATGACGGCCATGCGACAGAAAGGTGGTTGGCGCGGGGCTTGCCTGCCCATATGATAATCGTGCCGGGTCCGTCCCGTTTGCCGGATCCGGGCGTTTCGCGTTAACGGTCTGATGGGATGATGTGGGGTTTACTGTCCAGATAGCCGCTGAGCCGGCTGCCCAATTCGAACCGCTCGTTGCGGCGGTCTTTGAAACGCAACGATGGAGACAAGGCCATGACCAAGGCGAGCAGCGATTCCAAGAGCACGCTTTATTGCTCGTTCTGCGGCAAGAGCCAGCACGAAGTCCGCAAGCTGATCGCGGGTCCGACCGTGTTCATCTGCGATGAATGCGTCGAACTGTGCATGGACATCATCCGCGAGGAATCGAAAACCTCGATGGTGAAGGCCAAGGACGGCGTGCCGACGCCGCGCGAGATCTGCAAGGTGCTCGACGACTACGTGATCGGGCAGGACCACGCCAAGAAGGTGCTCTCGGTGGCGGTCCACAACCACTACAAGCGGCTGAACCACGCCACCAAGCACAACGACGTCGAACTGGCGAAGTCGAATATCCTGCTCGTCGGGCCGACCGGTTCGGGCAAGACGCTTCTCGCCCAGACGCTCGCGCGCATCCTCGACGTGCCTTTCACGATGGCAGATGCAACGACGCTCACCGAGGCCGGCTACGTCGGCGAGGATGTTGAGAACATCATCCTCAAGCTCCTGCAGGCGTCGGACTACAACGTCGAGCGGGCCCAGCGCGGCATCGTCTACATCGACGAGATCGACAAGATTTCGCGCAAGTCCGACAATCCCTCGATCACGCGCGATGTGTCGGGCGAGGGCGTCCAGCAGGCCCTGCTCAAGATCATGGAAGGCACCGTCGCCTCCGTGCCACCGCAGGGCGGGCGCAAGCATCCGCAGCAGGAGTTCCTGCAGGTCGACACAACGAACATCCTGTTCATCTGCGGCGGCGCCTTCGCCGGCCTTGAAAAGATCATCTCGGCGCGCGGGCAGGGCACCTCGATCGGTTTCGGCGCCAAGGTCAAGGGCCCGGATGACCGTCGCACCGGCGCGATCTTCCGTGAGGTCGAGCCGGACGATCTGCTAAAGTTCGGCCTGATCCCCGAATTTGTCGGCCGTCTGCCGGTCCTCGCCACCCTCGAAGACCTCGACGAGACGGCGCTGAAGAAGATCCTGACCGAACCCAAGAACGCGCTGGTGAAGCAGTATGGCCGCCTGTTCGAGATGGAGGATGTCGAACTGTCCTTCTCCGACGAGGCGCTCAACATGATCGCCCGCAAGGCCATCGACCGGAAGACCGGTGCCCGTGGTCTGCGCTCGATCCTCGAAGGCATCCTGCTCGAGACGATGTATGATCTGCCCGGCCTTGATGGGGTCAATCAGGTCGTGATCAGCCCGGAAGTCATTGATGGCAAGGCGCGTCCGCTCTACATCTACGAAGAGAAGGACGGCGCCAAGGCGGCCCAAAGCGCCTGAGCCGGTTCCCCCGTCTTTGAAATGCAAACGGCGGGCCCCGGCCCGCCGTTTCCTTTTTCAGTCCCGCGGATCGGCGTGTCAACTCTTGACGCGCGTTTCCTCGAAGGCCGGCACGCGGGCCGCTAACTTGTCGAGCCACTTGCGCAGCTTGGGGTGCTTCTTGCGCCAGGCGCCGGCAAAGCGCAGATCGAGATAGCCGAGCGCGCAGGCCACCATGACATGCCCGACATGGAGCTGCTTGGTCAGCTTTGGCGGGTCGGCTTCGAGCGCGGCGAGTGCACGGGCAACCTTGCCGGCCTGATGCTCCAGCCATTTGGCGTTGCGCATGTCTTCCTCGCGCCATCGGGCTTCGTACACCTGCACAAGGGCGGCGTCGCACAATCCGTCAGCCAGCGCCTGCAGGCGAAGGGCGGCGAAGCGCTTGGCCCCGCGCGGCAGGACCTTGCCGCCGCCGGCCAGGAAATCGAGATACTCGACGATCACGCGCGAGTCATAAAGTGTGGTGCCGTCCTCCAGCACCAGCGTCGGGATCTTGCCGAGCGGGTTCTGGTTGCGCAGCGGGTCGTCCGGGCTGTTGGTGTCGGCCACGACGATCTGGATCTGGTCGGTAAGACCCATCAGCGCGGCACAGATCTTGACCTTGCGGCCATAAGGCGAAGCGGGAGCGGAACGAAGGATCATCATGGGCAAGCTTTCGGTGAGTCGGGTTCAGACTGTATCACAAGGCTCAGCCGGCCATGACTTCGCAGCGGAACCCGGCCTTGCGCGAGCGCGCCAGCCGCGAGGCCAGGGCTGGCAGCAGAGCCTCTGCCTGATCCTGCAAGGTCCAGGGCGGATTGATCACGATCAGCCCGCAGCCCGCCAGCTTCTCGGCCGCCGCAAGGTCGTCGACAATCAGTTCGAGCCGCAGCGCATGAGCGACGCCGGCATCGCAAATGGCACGGGCGAGGTCATCCGCCTGCCGGGGGTTCTTGAGCGGATACCAGACGATGAAGCATCCGGTCTGCCATTTGCGCCAGGCGGCGGTCACTTCTCGCGCCGTCACCTGCCATTCGTCCGCCGCCTCGAAGGCCGGATCGACCAGCACGACGCCGCGCCGCTCCTTGGGCGGAACATTGGCGCGCAACACCTGCCAGCCATCCATCAGCAGCACCTTGAAGCGCTTGTCCTTGTTGAGCGCCATCTTCAGCTGCCAATTGGTTTCGCCGTGCAGTTCGGCCCCGATGTAGCGGTCATCGGCCCGCAGCATCTGCTGGCAGATCAGCGGCGAGCCGGGATAGATGTTGGGACCATGGCCGGCGCGCAGGGCTGAGAGGGCATCGCGAAACGGGGTGAGGACGGCCTCGGCCTTTGCGTCGAGCGGCTCGGCGAGAAGGCCGATGCCGTCCCGCCATTCGCTGGTGCGCGCGGCGGCGAGGCTGCCAAGATCATACAAACCGCCTCCGGCATGGCTCTCGATCACCCGGATCGCGCCGGGCTTCTGCTGCAGGTAGCTGATGACGCTGGCCAGCACCGCATGCTTGAGCACATCGGCGAAGTTCCCGGCATGGAAGGCGTGGCGGTAGTTCATGGCTGCGTCTCCTGCGCCGGGCGAGCGCGGATCAGCGAACCGGCTGCAGCGTGATCTCGCGCGAACGGCAGCCGCTGCGGTCGACTTCCCCGCAGGTGCGGAACGAGCGCAGGTCCTTGGTCAGGCAAATGCGGACCTCCTGCAGTTCGTTGCGCCGGCAGGCGACCGACATCATGTCGGTCCTGAGGCCCGGATTGGCGGCGATGAAGGCGCGCTCAAGGTCAATCGGAACCCAGTTCTGCACCTGCTGGACGGCCTTGAACTGCTGCGGAATGACCACAGCGTCGCGGGCCTTCTTGACGTCGTTGAAATAGTCCGTGGGGCTCGAGCCGGCGCACACGCCGTGCTTGCGCCACTGGTGGCGGGCGAGGCCTTCTTCGGGGTAGACCTGACGCGCGATCTGCATGGACTGCTGCGACGGGTTGCGTCCGGCCGGTCCGCACTCGGTCGGATAGCCGCGTTCGTTCTGCGGCCAGAGCCCATGCACCACGAAGCCGAGCCCTGAGCCTGAGCGGCACTGGTCACGGTTCTTGCTGTCGCCTTCCAGCGTGCAGAAGCCTGGTGACCAGGACAGCGCCAGAACATAGAAATCAAACTCGCCTGCGGCCCCTCCGCGGATGACGCGGTCCTGCGCATGGCCCGGCGACAGGCCCAGGACGACCAGCGCGATAAGGGCGCCGATGCCCTGAAGGAAGGCCCGGACGGTGCCGCTCACCATGCCGTGGCCTGCTCGCAGTTGGGAGCATAGGTCTTGTGCCGGTCAAGCCCGGTCACGCACCAGATCACCTCCCAGGTGTTACCGAAGAGGCCGATGCTCTCACGGACGAAGTAGTTGACATGGCGCAAGCGACCGTCCGACATGTGGGCGCGCGCGCTGCAGAAGCGCCGCGGCACATAATTGGCGCCCCATGGCCGCAGCCCGGTTTCCCGAACCTTGTCGAATCCGTTGATGCTGAGCCCGGTGCCCCAGTAGATCGCCTCGCGCGAGGCGAACCAGCCTGAAACCTCGGACAACACCTCGCCCGAGGCGCAGGCCGGCAGGGGCGTGGCGGCATAGCGCGCATAGCGGTTTTCTGCAGGCGTCATCGCGCCGGCCGTTTGCGCGGCGAGAGAAAGGCCAAACGCAACAATGACGGACCACTTCAGATTGCGCATGATTCACCCCATTCCGCAGCTTGCGGACCATGCGAAGAAGCATGTCGCCGGTCAAGCGCCATCGCGCCGATTCTGAGGCTCAGCCGTTCGAGCGCCGTTTCTTCTGCGGCCTTGCGCCGGTCATGACGCGCAACTGGCTGAGTTCGCCGCGGCTGAGCACGCGAATGGACGTGCTCGGCGTGCCGTCGGCCAGCGCCACAAGCTGCCGCGACACGCCCATCATGCTCAGATACCGCTCCAGAACGGGCGAGAAACCCTCGGTGCTGACCTGTCCGTCGATCGTGCCGCCGCCAAGGATGTCACGCTGCCCTGTCGCTTTCGTCCAGGCCTTGTGCACCCCGACCTCGCTGCCTTCCGGCACGATCCGGGTCTTTCCGCCGGCGAGCGTGTAGGCGCAGGCCGAATAGCAGCGTGCGGTCAGAAAAGAGCCTGACCGCACCTGTCCGACCATGATCGAGAAACCGAGCTGGCGCACGATCATGCCAAGTTTGATCGAGCCGACGAGATTGCCGCCTGGCGATGACATCAGCATCAGGCTGGCGACTTTCCGGCCAAGCACCTCAGACCGCACGAAGTTGAAGAACCTGTCGTTGGAGTCGAGTTCGATTTCGCCGGATGCGACGATCACCTTCGGGCAGGCGGCGCCACAGGATGGGTCATCGAGGTCCTGCAGGCTGAAGGTCATGGCAGAAACCGCAGACGCTGACGTCAGCCAGAACAGGGCCGCAACGGCGAGGAAGGCTCGGGGAAGACGCAGACGCATCGAAGGGCCTCCTGAGATGGTGGGCGGTGACGGGCTCGAACCGCCGACCCTCTCGGTGTAAACGAGATGCTCTACCAACTGAGCTAACCGCCCGCGCCAAACTCCTGTCCCTGTCTAGCAAAGCCTTGCGGGGCCGACAACGCCGGATGCAGCCTGCCGCAAAACGAAAAGCCCGGCCGTGAGGCCGGGCTTTGTCTTGTGCCGCAATCGTGGCTCAGTGTGCGACGGACGCCGCGCTGTCCTCGTCGGTGCGGCCGGCGCGGGCGTCGATGCGGGCGTCTTCCGCCGCTTCGTCCCATTCGATCGGCACCGGCTGGCGGACCAGCGCATGCTGCAAGACCTGATGCATGCTGGAGACCGGCACGATCTCAAGACCGTTCTTCACGGACTTGGGCAGATCGATGAGGTCCTTGGCGTTCTCCTCCGGAATCAGCACCGTCTTGATGCCGCCGCGAAGCGCCGCCAGCAGCTTCTCCTTGAGCCCGCCAATGGGCAGCACCCTGCCGCGCAAGGTGACCTCGCCAGTCATGGCGATGTCGCGGCGGATGGGGATCTGCGTCAGCACCGAGACGATGGCGGTGGCCATTGCGATACCGGCGGACGGTCCGTCCTTGGGCGTCGCGCCTTCCGGCACGTGCACATGGATGTCGCGCTTGTCGAAGAAGGGCGGCTTGATGCCGAAATCAACCGCACGCGATCGGACATAGGACGCCGCCGCAGAGATCGATTCCTTCATCACGTCGCGCAGGTTGCCGGTCACGGTCATCTTGCCGCGGCCGGGCATGAGCAGGCCTTCGATGGTGAGAAGCTCACCGCCGACTTCCGTCCAAGCCAGACCCGTGACGACGCCGACCTGGTCCTCGGTCTCGGCTTCGCCATAGCGGTAGCGTGGCGGGCCGAGATACTCTTCGAGCAGCTCTGGCGTGACCTGAATCTTCTTCTTCTTGAGCAGGATGATGTCCTTCACCGCCTTGCGGACGGTGTTGGAGATCTCGCGCTCAAGATTGCGCACGCCGGCCTCGCGGGTGTAGCGGCGGATCAGCTTTTCCAGCGCCTCGTCCGTAAGCTGCCATTCCTTGTTGTCGAGCCCATGCTTGGACACGGCGTTGGGGATCAGGTGCTTCTTGGCGATCTCGCCCTTCTCTTCCTCGGTGTAGCCGGCGATGCGGATCACCTCCATGCGGTCGAGCAGGGCGGGCGGGATGTTGAGCGTGTTCGCCGTCGTCACGAACATCACGTTCGACAGGTCGTAGTCGACCTCGAGGTAATGATCGTTGAACGTGGCGTTCTGCTCCGGATCCAGAACCTCCAGCAGGGCCGACGACGGATCGCCACGGAAATCCATGCCCATCTTGTCGATTTCGTCGAGCAGGAACAGCGGGTTGGTCTTCTTCGCCTTCT
>JAIXUP010000004.1 GCA_027483505.1 Hyphomicrobiales bacterium | reverse complement strand
CGCATCGGCCAGGCCGGCGCGAACACGCAGATCAACCTGCCGGGATCAGGCAACGTCATCTTCCTGATGAACACCACCGCCACCACCCTCGTCGCGGACGACTTCCTGTTCTTTTGAGGTGGATGCGGTCCTGCCTCCTCCCCGATGCCGAGGGCGCGCTTCGAAGACCGGTCCATCGTGCGGCTGAATGCCCACTGTGGAAACGCAACGACCAACCGTCCCGGTTGCGCAGGCATTCGACTGTGCGCCGCGCGCAAGGGAACGACAGACCGGGAATGCACTGATTCAGTTTGACGCTACGATACTCGCTAAGTACGCTGATATCTTGGTTGTTTTTTTCCTGACGACAGCCAGGCAACGCCGATTTTCAAGACAGTTTCAGCATCATGGGGACGAGATATGCCGAGCAGGACATGGGCCATAACGTCTGGCAACGGCAGCTGGGGCACGCCAGCAAGTTGGGGGGTTAGCAGCGGGATCCCTGATTTTCAGGGTGATGCGGCAAGCTTCTTTGCGACGCCGGGCACACAAACGGATCGTTTTGTGTTTGTCGGCGTCCAGACAACCCGGACAATCGGCACGCTCAATATTGTCACCTCGGACAGCGTGAATTATCGCTTCGGCAGCGGCAGCGGGGTCACAAACGACAGCTCGATCAATTTTGACAACACATCAGGCAAAGCTGCCATCAACGTGTCTGCCCAGGGTGCAAACGCGCTGGTCAGCACCATCACGTCATCAACAGCCCTTACCCTTCTCGACAGCATCGACGTGACCGTCTCCGGCGCTGCGACGCGTTTTCAGATCGACGGCCGCATTGCCGGCGGCGGTGGCCTGAACAAGCTCGGGTCCGGCACCCTGACGCTCAATGCTGTCAACACATTCAGCGGCGGTTTTTCGGCCAGTTCGCTTGACGGTAACGGCGGCAACCAGGGGGTGGTCCAGCTTGGTGTCGCTGGGGCTCTTGGGTCCAATGCGGTTACAATAGGGTTTGCGGACAATTTCGCGCTGCACACCCTTGGCACACAGACGCTGTCAAACACCATCTTCCAGCAGACCGCGAGCAGTTTCGGGTTGGTTGCCCAGGCTGGAACGACGCTGACCTATACCGGCCAATACAACGTTGCCGGAAACAGCTCATTGTTTGAATTCAATGCGCCGGTTCCCGGAACAGGCGGCACGATTGTGTGGCAGGGCGCCGCCGGTGGAACGGTCACGGATGGCGATCTTTTGACGGTCGCGGTATCGTCGGGACGACTGACCCTCGGCAACAGCACTCTTTCGGCCTACACCGCCGCCGGCGGCTTCACCTCGATCGGCAGCGGCGCAACGCTTGAACTCAACGACCAGAATCTGTCAGTGTCGCGGCTGACCGGCTCTGGAGCTCTGCAGAACTCGCTCAATGCCTCGGTCCTCACCCTTGGTGTCGGCACAGCGGTCACAGCCAATTTCAGCGGCAGCCTCGGCATTGCTGGTGCCGGCGCGAGCCTGGCGATCGTCAAGCAGGGCACGGGGACGCAAATCCTCAGCGGGACGATTGGCGCGCTGAACGGCGGCTATGTCGACATCGACAGCGGAACGCTGGCGCTGCAAGGCGCGGCGAACCTCGGCAACGCATCCTATGTCGACCTTGGCAGCGGCACGCTTGACATCACGGGCAGCACCACAACCATCGTGGCCTTCGATCTCCGCATGAGCGGCACCGGCACACTCAAGTTGGGCAGCCAGAGTTTTCTCGCCGCAAACTTCAACAACGCGTCGTTGACGGGAAACATTGTTGGCTCCGACGACACCAACACAATCCAGATCAACAAGATTGGCACTCTGTTTTCAGCCGCCAGTCTCAGCTTCACCGATTGGACCGACGGCCTCGATCGTTTCATCGTCATCGGCGACTCTACGTCAGACGGCTTCACTGGCACGGGCATATCCGACCGGATTGCAGCAGGTGCGGGCGTCGACACGCTGAACGGCGGCGATGGTGATGACACGCTGGATGGCGGCGCGGACAATGACTCCATCGATGGCGGCAACGGCTTTGACGTGATCTCGTTCAGCGGCGCGGCCGCCGGCGTTGTCCTGACCATGACTGAAAGCAGCAACGGCAGTTTCAGCGTCGCCGGATTGGGCACCGATACGTTCACGTCCATCGAAGGCATCGAGGGCAGTTCGACCGGAAACGACAACATCACCGGCAACACCTCCGCCAACAAGCTCAATGGCGGCGGCGGCAATGACACCCTGAACGGTGGCGATGGCGCCGACACCATCGATGGCGGTGCGGGCGCGGACTCGATGATCGGCGGCAATGGTGCGGACACGATCAGCTACGTGTCCTCGGCGTTGGGCGTCGCCTTCTACATGCTGGCGCCGAACCTCAACCTCACCGAAGCGGCTGGAGATGTCTACACAGGCTTCGAGAACGTCTCCGGCTCGCGTTTTGCCGATCGCATCTACATGGACAACAACGTCAATGTGGTGCGTGGCATTGGTGGCAGCGACGCGGCCGAGCTCTATGCCGGCAACGACTCCTATTTCGGCGGCACAGGCTATGATTATGTGCTTGGCGGGGATGGCAATGATGTCATCGATGTCGGCCGCGGCGGCAGCCTGATCTATGGCGAGGGTGACGATGACAGTATCGCCGCGTTGGGAGGCGCGAACGAACTCTATGGCGGCAGCGGCCAGGATACAATCCAGGGCGGCAGCGGACAGGATGTGATCCTCGGCGGCTCCGGGCTGGACACGCTTAGCGGCGGCTCGGGTGACGACTTCATCTTCGGCGAGGACGGCAACGACTCGATTCTCGGCGAGGCCGGCAATGACCAGATCCAGGGCGGCATCGGCACTGATACCCTCTTCGGTGGTGCCGATGTCGATGTGATCCAGGGCGGCGCCAATGGCGACAGCATCAATGGCGACAGCGAGGACGATTTCCTGTTTGGCGAGGCCGGTGGCGACATAGTGAATGGTGGTGCGGGCAATGACCAGGTCTTTGGCGGCAGCGAAGACGATCTCCTGTTCGGCGATGCCGGCATCGACATCCTCAACGGTGGCGACGGCAATGACTTCCTGAATGATCAAGGCACGCTCGAACTCACCTTCTCGTTCGGCGGCAACGGCAACGACACCATCGTCAGCACGAGCGGCCAGGACCAGATGTGGGGCGGCACCGGAACCGTCGACACGGGCTTCGACCGTTTTCAGTTCGGCGCCAACAACGGCTACGACATCATCTTCGACTTCCAGGGCGGCGCAGGCCCAGGCGATCAGATCTGGCTCCTCGGCACCGGCATCACCAGCTTCGCGCAACTTCAGGCCGAGAACCGCATCGGCCAGGCCGGCGCGAACACGCAGATCAACCTGCCGGGATCAGGCAACGTCATCTTCCTGATCAACACCACCGCCGCCACCATCGTCGCGGACGACTTCATTTTCGCATGAGGGGCGGGCGCGCCCGTCAGCCATGCTCCTTGCGCGGCGCCGGCGGCGTGCCGTGGGTGTGGAAGGTGTCGATGGTTTTCAGGCCCCAGGCCTGACCCTTCTTCCGCTCGGTCTCGGTCCAGACCACGGGCTCCCAGTCCGGTGCCAGGATCAGCCGCGCGCCGCTGTTGGCAAGCTCGACGCGGTTGCCCGCCGGCTCCCAGACATAGAGAAAGAACGTGCCCTGAATGGCATGTTTGTGCGGCCCTGTTTCGATATGCACGCCGTTCTCAAGAAAGATGTCGGCGGCGCGCAGGATGTCTTCGCGGGTGTCGGTGGCGTAGGTGACATGGTGCAGCCGCGCCGCGCCCCCGCTGTGATCCTCCGTGCAGGCGAGATCATAGGTCTTGTTGTTGATGGTGAACCAGCAACCGCCGATGCGGCCGTTGTCGAGCTGGATCATTTCGGTCACGCGTGAGCCGAGGCAGGTCTGCATGAAACGCCGGAACTCCGCCACGTCGCCGGCCAGCAGGTTGAGATGGTCGAGACGGCGCGGCGCGGCGCCCCGGCTATGATAGCGCTGGGCGATGTTCTTGAGCTTCGGCTTTTCCTCCTCCGGCGCGGCATAGCGCACGGTGTCCCAGTAGATCTCGAAGACATGGCCGAACGGGTCCTCGAAGCGGAAGGACCGGCCGTGGCCGAGATCCCCATCTGTCCAGCCATGTACCGCGTAGCCGCTCGCCTCGATCGCCTTGACGCGCCGCGCCAGCGCCTCCGGCGAAGCGGCCCGGTAGGCGATGTGGCCGACACCGGTGGTGTGGTGGCGGGTGAGCTTCAGCGAATGAAACTCGTAGTCGTCATAGGCGCGCAGATAGGCCGATGTCGCGTCCTCGGCCGTCAGCGTCAGGCCATACACCCGCGTGAAGAAGTCGAGGCTCTCGGCATAGCGGTCGGTGTAGACCTCGACATGGGCGAGATGGGCGATGTCGAAGCAGGGTTCGGTGTTCACGTGCTTGCCCCCTTCACAGCCGTTCGATGCCGGCACGGCTGACAACCTCTGTCCAGCGGGTGATGTCGGCGCCAAGCCGCTCGCCGATCTCCCGCGGCGAACTGGCGCGGGCGGTGATGCCGAGCTCGAGCAGACGGCTGGCCACGGCGGCATCGGCGATCGCGGTCCGAAGCCCGGCATTCAGCGCTTCGATCACGGCCGGTGGCGTACCCGCAGGCGCGAACAGCGCATTCCACGAGGTTACGTCGAATTCGGAAATGCCTGCCTCGATCACGGTCGGCACATCGCGCAGCATGCTGCTGCGCTGGGCGCCTGTGGTGGCGAGTGCCCGAAGCTGCCCGTCGCGGATCATCGCGCCGGTGGCGGAGAAGCCGTCGATGACAAAATCGACGTCCTTTCTGAGAAGCGCCGTAATCGCATCCGGCGTGGTCCGGAACGGCACGATGGTCATGTCCGCGCGTGCCAGCGTGCGCAACAGTACGGCAGACAGATGTTGCGTCGATCCTGGCTGGATGGTGCCGATGTTGAGCTTGCCGGGATTGGCGCGCGCGGCAGCCATCAGGTCGGCGAAGCTGCCGTAGGGGTGCTCCCGGCTTGTCGCCACCACGAACTCGAAGAAGCCCAGCGACGAAACCGGCACGAAATCCGCAAGCGGGCTGAATCCGAGGCTGCGCATCGTCGACGCGCTTACGGCGGTGCCGTTGGTCAGCAGCGCCAGCGTGTAGCCATCAGCCGGCGCGGAGGTCACCGCCCGCGCCGCGATCGAACCAGCGCCGCCGGGCTGGTTGACCACCACGATCTGTTGGCCAAGCTGCTGGCCGAGCTTCTCACCGATCACGCGCATCGTGACATCGGCCAGTCCGCCCGGCCCGAACGGCACGATGACGCGGATGGGCCTGTCCGGATAGGGCGCCTGGGCGCGGGCGGCGAGCGGCCCGAACAGCAGGCCGGCGGCGACGATTCGGCGGGTGAGGTGCATGGGTCAGGTCTCCCATTGGGGAAAATCGTAGAGCCGGGCCGGATTGTCGACGAGCAGGCGCTGAAGCGCTGCACCATCGCCATAGCTGGCCAGAAGATCGACCAGATCCGCCTCATCGACCGCATGCTTGAGGTTGGGATGCGGGAAGTCCGTACCCCACATCACGCGGTCAGGTGCGGCCGCCATCAGCGCCTGTGCGAAGGGCAGGGCGGTTGTGAACGGCGGCTCGGCGATGCGCTCGGCCCCGGAGACCTTGATCCAGACGTGGGACAGGCGCGCCAGCTCCAGCAAGGCGCGGAACGGTGGCTGCTCGACGCCGAGCGCTGCAGGGCAGCGCCCCATGTGGTCGATCACGGCGGTCAACCTGAGGTCTGCGATCATCGGGGCAAGTGATGCAATGTCGGGCGCGTCGAGATGCAGCACGACGTGCCAGCCCAGCGGCGTGATCCGGTCAAGAACAGTCCGGAACACCGCCATGTCCGGCGCCCCGCCGAGATGCCGCACAAAGTTGAAGCGCACCCCGCGCACCCCCGCCGCATGCATGTCGGCAAGCTCGGCCCCGGTGATCGTGTCATCGACGATGGCGACCCCGCGAAACCGCGCCGGATCATGCCGCAGGCAATCGAGCATGGCGCGGTTGTCCGTGCCGTGGCAGCTTGCCTGCACGATCACGGCGCGCTGAAGCCCCAGCCTGTCATGCAGCCCGATCAAGGCGTCCTTGGGCGCGTCTTCGGGCGTGTAGCGGCGATCCGGCGCATAGGGGAAGAGGGAGGCCGGCCCGAAGACATGGCAATGCGCGTCGCAGGCCCCCGGAGGCAGCGCGAGGTTTGGTCGCCGACCGCCGCTCGTCCCCGTCATCGCCAGACCTCTTTGGCGACTTCGACGATGCGTGCCAGCTTGGCCCACTGCTCGTCGTCGGCCAGCACGTTGCCTTCCTCGGTGGAAGCGAAGCCGCATTGCGGCGACAGGCAGAGCTGGTCCAGCGGAGCGAACTTCGCCGCCTCTTCAATCCGGCGCTTGAGGTTGTCCTTGCTCTCGACCGTGCCGAACTTGGAGGTGACGAGACCGAGCACCACATGCTTGCCCTTGGGCAGGAAGCGCAGCGGCTCGAAGCCGCCGGAGCGGTCATCGTCCCATTCCATGAAGTAGCCGTCGACGTTGATCTGGTTGAACACCATGTCGGCCACGGGCTCATAGCCGCCGGACGCGATGAAGGTCGACTTGAAGTTGCCCCGGCACGTGTGGGTGGTGATCACCATGTCGGCGGGCTTGGCAGCGGTTGCGGTGTTGAGGATGTCGCGGTAGACGTGGATGAGCTGGTCCGGATCATCGCCACGCTCGCTGAGCATCTTGCGCTGTTCCGGATCGCAGAAATACGACAGCGAAGTGTCGTCGAGCTGCAGATAGCGGCAACCGGCGTCATAGAACGCCTTCACGGCCTTGGCGTAGGCCGCGCCAAGGTCGGCGTAGTAGCTGTCCATGTCGCGATAAGCGGTGAATTCGACCGCCTTGCGCCCGCCCCGGTAGTGCAGCATCGACGGCGAGGGGATCGTCATCTTGGCGACGCGGGTCGTCATGCCCTTCAGCGCGCGGAAATGCGCCAGGTGCGGGTGGCTGTCGGAAAAGCCGATCTTGCCCTTGACGCGCACGCCATGGCCCTTGGTCTGGACGCCCTTGAAGGCGATGCCTTCGGTTTCGACGCCGACCACGCCGTCCAGGTTCTCGAGGAAGTCAAAGTGCCAGAAGGCCCGGCGGAACTCGCCATCGGTCACGGCCTGAAGTCCGACGGCCTCCTGCTTTTTGACGAGCGCCGCGATCTCGCGGTCCTCGATGGCGCTGAGTTCGGCGGCGCTGATGCTTCCGGCCGCGAACTTCTCCCGCGCCTCATGCACAGGCTTGGTGCGCAGAAGGCTGCCGACCATGTCGGCGCGGAAGGGTGGTCTGGTCATGGGGCTCATGGAGGTGGTCCTTCTTCTGGAGTTGTCAGGCGGTGACGAGGCCGAGATGGCGTTCGAGGCGTTCGGGATGGGCCAGCAGCGAGGGGCTGTCGGCCCTGAGCACGATGCGGCCGCGTTCGAGCACGATGGTGTCGTCGGTCAGGCCAAGGATCTGCTTGGCGTGCTGTTCGATGACGATGGCGGCCAGGCCCTCTTCGCGGAACAGCCGCTTCAACGCGCGCAGCAATTCCTCGATGATGATCGGCGCCAGCCCTTCGGTCGGCTCATCGAGCAGGAGCAGTCTTGGGTTGAGCACCAGCGCACGCCCGATGGCCAGCATCTGCTGCTCGCCGCCCGAGAGCTGGCTGCCGAGATTGCCCTTGCGCTCGGCAAGACGGGGAAACATCTCGAAGACGCGTTTGGGTGCCCATGGGCCTGGGCGCGCCACGGCCGTGAGGTTTTCGGTCACGGTCAGCGATTTGAAGATGTTGCGCTCCTGCGGCACCCAGCCGATGCCGGCATGGGCGCGCCCTTCCGGAGACAGGGCTGTGATGTCGCGGCCCGACAGCATGATCCTGCCGGCGCGGCGGCGCGTGACGCCGATGATGCTGTTGACCAGCGTGGTCTTGCCGACGCCATTGCGCCCGAGCAGCGCCAGCGACTGGCCTTCGCCCACCTCCAGCGTGATGTCCGAAAGCACCACCGCCTCGCCATAGCCGGCGCTGAGGCCCTCGATGCGCAGCAGTTCAGCCATGGGCCGCCTCGCCGAGATATGCCGTGCGCACGGCCGGATCGCGCGCGATCGCGTCGGGCGCACCATCGGCCAGGACCTGCCCGTTGACCAGCACCGTGATGCGGGTGGCGAAGCGGAAGACGATGTCCATGTCGTGTTCGATCAGCAGCACCGAGACATCGGCGGGCAGGGCCGCCACGGTGTCGAGCAGCTCGCGCCGCTCGGCCTCGGGCACGCCTGCCGCTGGCTCGTCGAGCAGCAGCACGGAAGGCTTGGCGGCAAAGGCGGCGGCGATCTCGATCTGCCGCTGCTTGCCATAGGGCAGGGTGGCGATGGTCTCGTCCATGATGTCGTCGAGCCTGAAGCGCGCGAGGATGTCCGCTGTCTCGGTCACCAGCGTCGCGCTGGCGTCCAGCCGGCTGAAGCTGCTGGCCCCGAGGCCGAGCCGCTCGGAGGTGACGGCGGCGATCATCTCGAGCGGCGTCATCGTGGCGAAAAGCTGATTGATCTGGAAAGTTCGTACGAGGCCGAGGCGGACGCGCGCTTCCCGGCTCAGCGTGGTGATGTCTGCGCCGCCGAGCATCACCACGCCTGATGTCGGCCGCAGCACGCCGGTGAGCAGATTGACGAAGGTGGTCTTGCCGGCGCCGTTGGGGCCGATCAGCGCATGGCGGGCGCCTCGCTCGAGCGAAAAACTGATCCTGTCCGTCGCGGTGATGCCGCCGAACTGCTTGACCAGTGCCCTGGTTTCCAGAACCGCGCTCATGGCCGCTTTCCCGGTTTCAGGGCGCGCAGGCGCGCGAGGACGGCCTTGATGCCGCCATGGATCATTTCGCGTCCGCCCAGCACGAACAGCACAAGGAACAGGCCGATCCAGAACTGCCAGTACTGCGGCGTGAAGCCGGAGATGAAGTCCTGCAGGAACTTGAAGGCGATCGAGCCAATCAGGCCGCCATAGAGATAGCCCGCGCCGCCAATGATGAGCACCAGCATGACGTCGGCCGAGCGGTGGAAGTCGAGCACATCGAGCGACACGAACTGTGTGGTCTGCGCCAGCAAGGCTCCCGCCGCTCCCGCATAGGCCGCCGACAGGGTATAGACTGCGGCCAGCCGCCAGTTGCGCGGCACACCCGATGCCGTCGCGCGCAGCGGGTTGTCGCGGATGGCGCGCAGGCTGAGCCCGAACGGCGAATGCACGATCCGGCGTGCCAGCACGAACAGCACGAACAGGACGCCGAGCGAGTAGGCATAGGCCGTGCGCCCGAACAGGTCGAATTCGAAATGTCCGAAAAGCTTGCCCATCATGATGCCCTGCAGCCCGTCCGCACC
This sequence comes from Hyphomicrobiales bacterium, assembly GCA_027483505.1. Lineage (GTDB taxonomy): Bacteria > Pseudomonadota > Alphaproteobacteria > Rhizobiales > Beijerinckiaceae > Allobosea. Next base: position 48,107 of record JAIXUP010000004.1, on the reverse strand, counting down.
GCCGGTGATGAAGCTCAGCGCATTGGCGAGTTCCAGCATCAGCAGCCCGACACCAAGCGTCACCATCAGGCGTGTCAGGTCATTTCCCTTGAGCACAAGGGGGCTGGTGACGAGCCCGAGCAAACCCGAGGCGGCCATGCCGACGAAAAGGCCGAGAAGGGGATCGGAGGCGATATGCAGCGCGACCAGCCCCGCGCTGTAGGCGCCCATCCCGAGGAAAGCCGCGTGGCCAAGCGAAACGATGCCGGCATAGCCGAGGATGAGGTCGAGCGAGAGCGCGAACAGCGCGAGGATGGCGATCTCGTTCATGAGAAGCAGTTGACGCGGAAACAGGAAGGCCGCCGCAATGGCACCCACCCAGAACAGCGCCTCGGCCGTATGCCATCGGCGCGACAGCATGAGTGAGGCCCGGACGTGCCCCGCCAGACCGCTTGCCGCAAGATCGGGCGCGCTCATGCCTTCGTCCTTGCGAACAGGCCGTCGGGCCTGAGCACCAGCAGCACGACCATCAGCGCGTAGATGATGAAGGAGCCCGCCTGGGGAATGAGATACTTGCCCGCCACGTCAGCCACGCCGAGCAGCATGGCGGCGAAGAACGGCCCTGAAATGGTCGAGGTGCCGCCCACCGTGACCACGATCAGGAAGTAGATCATGAATTTGAGCGGGAAGGTCGGGTCGAGCCCCAGCAGTTCGATGCCGAGCGCCCCGCCCAGGCCCGCCAGCCCCGAGCCTGCGGCGAAAGTTGCGGCAAACAGGGCATTGACCGGAATGCCCAGCCCGCGCGCCACCCGCGCATCATCCACCGCCGCACGCAGGCGGCTGCCGAACAGGGTCCGCGCAAAGATCCAGCTGAGGCCCAGCGCGAGCGCTCCGCAGACCATGATCACGAACAGGCGGTAGCGCCCGACGCTGACCCCCACGAATTCGAAGCGCCCGAGCAGCCAGCCGGGCAACTGGATGATCTGCTGCTGCGAACCCATCACGTATTTCATCGCCGCGACGGACATGAACACGAGGCCGATCGAGAACATCACCTGGTCGAGATGGCTCTTGGCGTACATCGGGCGGTAAACGCTGCGCTCCAGCAGCCATCCGGCGGATGCAGTCGCCAGAAAGGCGGCTGGCAGCGTCCACAGGAAGGGGATGCCGAAGCGCTGCATCAGCACGACGGCGACATAGCCGCCGGCCATGGCGAACGCGCCATGGGCGAGGTTGACGAAGTTCATCAGCCCAAGCGTCACCGACAGGCCGCAGGCCAGCACGAACAGCACCATGCCATAGGCGACGCCGTCGATTAGGATGGTCAGCAGGGCCATGAGTCGGCGCTTCGTTCAGCGTGCCGGCTTTGAAGGATCGCGCACGCTCGGGATGGTGTGGAACTCGACGTTGAACAGCTCGCCATTCACCCGCTCGACGCGGCGGATGTAGACGTTCTGGATGATGTCGCGCGTTTGCGGATCGATCGAGATCGGGCCACGCGGGCTCTCCCAGCTCAGCCCCTTCATGGCCTCGACGAGGGCTTCGCCACCCTGGCCGTTGGTTTTCTTCAGGCCCTCATAGAGCGCGTGCATGCCGTCATAGCCGCCAAGAGCCATGAAGTTCGGGCGCATGTTGTTGTTGGCCCGGGCAAAGGCCTCGACGAAGGCCTTGTTCATCGCGCTCGGATGGGCAGCGGAGTAATGGTGGGCGGTGACGACGCCCATGGCCGCGTCGCCCATGCCATTGAGGATGTCATCATCGGTGACGTCACCCGTTCCGATCAGGCGGATGCCGGTCTTGTCCATGCCGCGTTCGACGAATTGCTTCATGAACTGCGCGCCGACGCCGGACGGCACGAACACCAGAAGCGCCTCGGGCTTGGCGTCCGCCACACGCTGCAGGAAGGGCGAGAAGTCCGGGTTCTGCAGCGGAACGCGAATGTTCTCGACCTGCCCGCCCGCCTCCCGGAAGGCTTGGCTGAAGGAGGTTTCGACGTCATGGCCCGGCGCATAATCCGAGACGATGGTGATGACGCGCCGGGTTCCCTGCTGCGCGATCCACGTGCCGAACGGCCCTGAGATCTGCGGAACGACCTGGCTGGTGCGGACGATGAAGGGCGAGCGGTCCACGACCACCGATGTGGCGGCAGCCATCACCACCATCGGCATCTTCGCCTGCGTGGCGAGCGGGGCGGTGGCCAATGCCAGCGGGGTCAGGCCGAAGCCGGCGATGGCGGTGACCTTCTCGTTGACGATCAGTTCCTGCGCGATGCGGCGGGTCACGTCGGCGACGCCGGTGTCGTCCCGAAGGATGACCTGCACCGGGCGGCCCGCAATGGTGGAGCCCTTCTGCTGCACATAGAGGTTGACGGCAGCCGAAATCTGGCGGCCGGTCGAGGTGAACGGCCCCGTCATGGGCAGGATCAGGCCGATCCTGATCGGCTCCTGGGCTATGGCGGGCATGGCAAGCACCGCGGCAAGGCCCGCGCCCAGCATGGTCTTCAGAATGGTCCTGCGCAGTGTCATGGCGTCGTCTCCCGTTGTGCGCGGCTCTGCGGCTGCGCTTGATGGCGGTTCAGTCTGTCACTCTTCGTCGCGATACTGAAGCCCGGCCTTCGCCAGCGCCTCGCGCATCTTGTACATATCAAGTCCAAGCTCGCCTGCGGCGAGCCTGCGGCGCTTGTCCCCCTCGTTCGCCTCGCGGGCCCTGGCCTGGGCCGCGACCGTCCCCGCGTCAAGCCTCGGCACGACGCAGACCCCGTCATCATCGGCCACGATCACGTCGCCGGGGTTGACGAGCGCGCCGGCGCAGACCACCGGCACGTTGACCGAGCCGAGCGTGGCCTTGACCGTTCCCTTGGCGGAAACGGCGCGCGACCAGACCGGAAAGCCCATCTGCGTCAGCGTCTTCACATCACGCACGCCGGCGTCGATCACGAGCCCGATGCCGCCGCGCGCCTTCAGGGACGTGGCGAGCAGGTCGCCGAACATGCCATCGGTGTTGTCTGCGGTGCAGGCCACGACCAGCACATCGCCGGGGCGGATCTGCTCGATCGCGACATGGATCATCCAGTTGTCGCCGGGCTGGGCAAGCACCGTGACGGCCCCGCCGGCGATCTGCGCTCCGGGATAGATCGGACGCATATAGGGCTTCATCAGCCCGCTGCGCCCCATCGCTTCATGGGTCGTTGAGACGCCCGTCTCGGCCAGGGCGGCCATGGACGCCGCATCGGCGCGCTTGCTGCTGCGGATCACGACAGGGGTCATGCCAGCGCCTCCAGCGCTTCGGGGAACAGACGCTGATAGGCCTCGCCATAGGTCATCGCCTTGCCCGAGTTGCGCCCGCCCTGCATGCCGCGGTTGAGCGCAACGCGGGTGTAGTACTCCCAAAGGTGCTTCTGCGCGGCCAGGACCTCGAAGGCCTTGCGCTTGAGCTCCCAGACCTCGTCGATGTTGAGGATCACGTTCGGCTTGTAGTTGCACTGCTCGGGCTGATGCGGCTCGAATAGGAACACGGGCGGCGCGGCATAGGCGCGGCCGGGATCGGGCTTGTGTCCTGCGGCCTGCGCGATGATGCGGGCTTCCTGTGCGAAGCGCGTCGCCTCGGGATGGTCGACATTGTAGGGGTCTTCGAGGCTGTGCGTCAGCACGAAGGCCGGGTTCATCTCATGGAAGATGTCGATGGCGCGCTCCAGCATGGCGTCGGTCGTCCGCAGCGGATAGTCGCCGGCGTCCATGAACTCGATCTCCGCGCCCAGCACCGCGGCCGCGCGCTCGGCCTCGTCACGACGCTGCGCCTTCACATCGGCCAGCTTCACGCCGGCCTGCTTCCAGGCGAACTGGCTTTCGCCGCGTTCGCCATAGGCGAGGCACAGGATTTTCACGCGAAAGCCCCGCCTGGCATGCAGTGCGATGGCGCCGCCCGCCCGCCAGACGAAATCGCCCGGATGCGCCGTGATCACGAGGCCGGTCTTCTGTGTCGTCATGCGTCAGTCCTGTTCGGCGGTGGCAAGGGTGGATTGGGGGACATAGGCCATGCCGTCCATCAGGATGCGCGCGGTGCGCAGAAGGCCGGCGCGCTCGATCACCGGCCTGGCGGCGGTTCCGCCCACCGTGAGCGACACGGTGAATTCGCCGGTCGGATGTTCGACACTCACGCTGCGCTCGCGCTCCGTCCCCATGCTGGCCACCTGCGCTGCAGGCGATCCCGGCAGGGCAGCCGCCGTCGCCACCGTGACGGCAGCGAACACCCCGATCGAGGCATGGCATTCATGCGGAATGAAACTGCGGGTCAGGATGGTCCCCCCGGCCTGTGGCGGAGCGACGAGCGCGATTTTCGGCACCACCTTCCTCGCGACGTCGCCGAGGTTCATCAGCGGGCCGGCGGCCAGGCGGATGCGCTCCAGCCTCGTCTTGAGTTCGGTGTCCTTGTCGAGTTGGTCGCGCGGCTCGGAGCCGGTGCGGCCTACGTCGGATGCGCGCAGCACGATCACGGGCATGCCGTTGTCGATCAGGGTGACTGCGACGCCATCGACCATGTCGACGCTGTTGCCGGTCGGCAGCAGGGCGCCGCAGACCGAGCCTTCCGTGTCGCGGAAGCTGATGTTGATCGGGGCGGAGGTGCCGGGCGCGCCATCGATGCGCGCAGAGCCGGTTGTCCGCGCCAGGCCATTGTGCGTTTCAATCGCGAGATCGGCGATGGTGCCGGTGTTGAGCGTCCGCACCCTCACGATCGTCTGCGCGCCCGTCGCCTGCACAAGGCCGCGCGCCAGCGCAAACGGGCCGACGCCGGCGAGGATGTTGCCGCAGTTCGGCGTGGTGTCGACGCGCGGCTCGTCGATGCCCACCTGCGCGAACAGGAAGTCGATGTCGCAGCCGGAAGCGCCGGAGCGGGAGACGATGGCGACCTTGCTGGTTAGCGGATGCGCGCCGCCCAGCCCGTCCACCTGACGCTTGTCCGGCGAGCCCATCACGGCCAGCAACACGCGGTCGCGCGCGGCGGTGTCGGCGGGCAGGTCCTCGGCCAGGAAATAGGCCCCCTTGGAGGTGCCGCCCCTGATCAGCATGCAGCGGATGCCGGCCTGCATCTCAGCCTCCCGCGCTGATGTTGGCGGTGCGGATGATGTCCCGCCACAGCGGGATTTCGGCGGCGATCAGCCGGCCAAAATCATCGGGCGAGCGCGGCAGCGCAACGGCGCCGTCCTTGTCGAGGGTCTCGCGGAAATCGGGCGCGACAAGCAGTGCGTTGATTTCGCGGTTGAGCCGTTCGACGATCGCCGGCGGCGTGCGCGCCGGGGCCACGATGCCGTACCACTGCACGGCTTCGAAGCCGGGCAAGCCCGTTTCCGCAAGGGTGGGCAGATCCGGCGCGAAGCCGGCGCGCGCGAGGCTGGCGACGCCGAGAGCGCGCAACTGCCCGCCGCCGGCCAGCGGCAGAACGGCAGGCCCGCCCGTCAGCGTGAACTGCACGACGCCAGCGACAAGATCGTTCACGGACGGGCCCGTGCCGCGATAGGGCACATGCACCGCCTGGATTCCCGCCTTGTGGCACAGATAGGCGCCGGCGATATGCGCTGCGCTGCCCATTCCGCCCGACGAATAGTTGAGCAGGCCCGGATTGGCCCGCGCATGCGCCAGGAACCCGGCGAAATCCTGCGCCGGAACCTTCGGGTTGATGGCGAGGATGTTGGGCACCGACGCCACCAGCGCCACCGGCGCGAAATCCCGCACCGGATCGTAGGCGAGGTTCGGATAGAGCGACGGATTGAAGGCCAGCGTGCCGATATGGCCCATCATCAACGTATGGCCGTCGGGATCGGAGCGCGCGACCTGCGTGGCCGCGACCGAGCCGCCCGCGCCGGGCCGATTCTCGATCACGAAGCCGCGCCCCGGAATGACCCGCTCCAGCCGGTTCGCGATCAGCCGCGCCAGCACATCGGTGCTGCCGCCCGGCGTGAACGGCACCACCAGCTTGATCACCTGCGTCGGCCAGCCTGCCTGCGCCCGTGCAAGGGCAGGGGCGGCCACAAGGCCGCCCGTGAAGGCCCGCCGGCTGAGGCCGCCAGGGCTCACGATGTGATGTCCTTTTTAGGCAGCGCGCCGCGTTGCTGCGCGTCGGCGACGGCAAGGGCGAGGGCGGGATCGAGTCCCATCGCCGACAGCATCTCGCCTGCCTCGCGCATTTCCGCCGCCCGGCGGATGCCGTGGACGGCGACCCGTTCGCGCATGGAACCAGCGAGGGCTGGCCAGTCGATCGACGGGAAGGTCTGCGCAAGGCTGGCGAAAACCTCCTCGCTGACCCCGGCGCTTTCCGAAGCGGCCTTGCAGTCGACCAGCAGCGCTTCAAGTCCCTTGATGATGATGCTTCGGCACAGCTTCATCGCCGAGGCGCGCCCGAACACTTCGGAGACATGGCTGAGATTGAGGCCGAGCCGGTTCAGCTGGGGCACCGCCTCCGCGCCATGCGGACCGCCGGCCAGGATCGGCACGGCAAGGCCTGGCTTGAGGACGGGCGCCATCACGGCGGCTTCCAGATAGCGCCCGCCGGCCGCTTCGATCAGCGCGGCGCAGCGCTGTTTGGTCGATGGCGCCGCCGAGTTGACGTCGACGTAGAGTTGGCCCTGCTCGATGACGGCGGCGGCGGCGCGCGCCACAGCTTCCGCTGCCGAGGCCGTGACCGCCGAGAAGACGATGCTGGAACCGGTCAGCGCCTGCGCCAGAGCGGTGTGGCGCGCCACGCCGAGAGACGCGGCGGCGGCCTCGAGCCGCTGGCCCGCCTCCGTCCCGAACAGGATGTCAAAGGCGCTGATCCGGACTGGCCCGGACGCGATCAGTCCGCGCGAGAAGGTCTGGCCAACCTCGCCGAAGCCGATGAAGGTGATTGCCGTCGGTGAAGCCGAAGCCATCCGATGCGCCTTTTGTGCGTTTCCCCGCTTGCGGATGCACCATGCGCCAGCTCGATTGCTGCCTCAAATGATCAATTTGCAACGATTGATGATTCAATTTCATGAATCTGGAACGCCGATCTCGGCCTGCAGCGTGGTCACCATCAGATCAAGCAGATGCCGGCTCGCCTGCGAGAGCAGGGCGCCCTTGCGCGTCACGATGCCGAGCGTTCGTGTGACGGTCGGGCTGCGCAGGGGGATGGCCACCAGATCGTCGGCATGGACCACGTCATAGGCCAGCTTCGGCACGATGGCGTGGCCGATGCCGGATCGCACGAGGCTGACGGCGGAGGTGACGCGCTGCACCTCATAGCGCCAGAGCAGCGTCTCGCGGCGGCTGCCGAGGGCGTCGTCGATCAGGATGCGGTTGCCGGTTTCGGCGCTGATGCGCACGAGCGGCAGCCCGTGCAGCTGTGCCCAGGTCAGCGTCGTCTCGGCGGCAAGCGGCAGGCTGCGATGGCAGACCAGCACGAAGGGTTCCTTGACGACGGGCTTGAGGTCGAGGTCCCAGCGGTTGGCCGCGACAATCGTGACGCTGAACTCCGCCTCGCCGGACTGCACGCGCTCGGCCAGCTCGGTGGCGGAGTTGTCGAAGATCCGGACGCGCGTGGTCGGATAGGTCTGCTGGAAGGCCGCCAGCACCGGCGGCATGCAGCGCATGGCGATGGTGGGCAGGCAGCCGATCGCCACCTGCTCGATGCCCTCCTGCGCGCTGGCCCTGACGCCGTCCAGGGTTGCGTCCAGTTCCTCGAACAACTTCCGCGCACGTGGCAGCAGGGCCACGCCGGCGGGCGTCAGCGCCACGCTGCGCGTGGTGCGCAGCAGCAGCGGCACGGCGAGGGCTTCCTCGAGCTTGCGGATGCGGTGGCTCAGCGCGGTCTGCGACAGGTTGAGATGCGCGGCCGCCGCATGAAAGCTGCCGCGTTCTGCAATACTTACGAAGGCCTGAAGGCCAAGAACGTCCACCCGCATGATCGGCCAGCCCCTGTCTTCCCGGTGATCCGGACGCCGGTCCCGTCATCGGCGATCGGTCTCGCGACTGCAAGGCGACATCGCGGCTGGGCCACCGCGCTGTCAAGGCGGTCGAAGGGCAGAAGGCCAACGGCCCGCGCCAGTCTCAGATCGAAAGCCCGCCGAGCGATTTGCCGCCGTCCACGAACAGCGTCTGGCCGGTGACGAAGGTCGTGGAGGCGCTGGCAAGGAAGGCGATCGCATGGGCGATCTCGTCCGGCGTTGCTGCCTTTCCGGTGGGCTCGAGCGCTTCCCATGCGGCGAACATCTCGGCCGGGGCGGAGCGGGTCATCGGCGTGTCGGTAAACCCGGGCGCGACTGAGTTGACCGCGATGCCGGCGCCGCGCAACTCCATCGCCATGGCCCGCGTCAGCCCGATGATGGCCGCCTTCGACGCGACGTAGTGCGCAAAGCGCGTGCCGCCGAGCGCGCCGCGCGAGGAGATCGTGACGATCCGTCCACCGTGCGTCATCCGCCGTGCGGCCTCCTGCGCCGGGATGAAGGTGCCGATCACATTGACGTCGAGCATCTGGCGGAAGCGCGCCTCGTCCAGGTCGAGAAAGCGCGCGTCATTGTAGATGCCGGCCGCCGTCACCAGCACATCGACGCGCTGCTCGCTGGCGAAGACATGCGACACCGAACTGCGGTCGCAGACATCGCAGATGGCGGGCACGGCGTCGTGGCCTGTCTGCCGCAGCGCCGAAGCCTCTCGTTCAAGGGCAGGCGCGGAGCGATCCATCATCACCACGCGGAAGCCATCCTGAGCCAGCCGCCGGGCCGTGGCGAGGCCGATGCCCTGCGCGGCGCCGGTGACGAAAGCGGTGCCGGATGCGGACATGGCGGCGCTACTGGTAGCCGAAGAGCCGGGGCAGGAAGAGCGTGATCGCCGGGAACACGGTCAGCACTGCCAACAGCAGCGTCAGGGTGAGCACGAAGGGCCAGATCTCGCGGATGATCGCGATCAGCGGCACGCGTGTGAGCGACGCCATGACGAACAGCAGCAGGCCGTAGGGCGGCGTGATCAGGCCGATCATGAAGTTCAGCGTCACCACGATGCCGAAATAGGTCAGATCGATGCCAAGCGCCTTGGCGCTGGGGATCAGCAGCGGCACGAACACCAGCATCATCACGGAGGCGTCGAGAAAGCAGCCGAGGACGAGGAAAAACAGGTTGACCACGAGCATGAACATCAGCGGCGTGAGCTGCATGGCCGAAATCGCCGCGACGAGGCTTTCGGCGAGCCGCTCGTTGGCGATGGCGTAGTTGAGGATGAAGGCGCTGGCGACCAGCAGCATCGTCGTCGCGGTCTGCTTGGATGTTTCCAGCAGCACGCCCTGGAACACTGGCAGATTGATCCGGCGATAGGCGATCGTGCCAAGGATCAACGCCCAGAAGGCGGCGACCGCGGCTGATTCCGTCGGTGTGAAGATGCCCGAGAAGATGCCGCCGAGGAGAACCACCGGCAGTGTCAGGGACAGCGCGGAACTGGCGAAGATGCGCGGTGCATCCCTGAGCGGGACCTTCTCGCCCACCGGCAGGCCGCGCCGGCCTGCGATGATGCGGATGGCGATCATCAGCGCGCCGCCCATCAGGATGCCCGGCACGATCCCGGCGAGGAAGAGCGCGCCGATCGAGGCGCCGGACAGCAGGGCATAGATCACCAGCGGGATCGACGGCGGAATGATTGGCGCGATGGTGGCTGCCGCCGCCGTGATCGCGCAGGCAAGGCCGGGCGGGTACTTCCCCGTCTCGCGCATCATCTTCGTCGCCACCAGTCCCGGCCCGGCCGCATCCGTGATGGCGCTGCCGCTGATGCCCGAGAAGATCATGCTGGCAAGCACCGTGACATGGCCCATGCCGCCCTTGAATCGGCCCACCAGAACATTCGCAGCGGCCCAGAGCCGGTCGCTGATCGTTGCGGCGTTCATGATGTTGGCGGCCAGGATGAACATGGGAATGGCGACGAGCACATACATCGCCGTCATCTGGTTCATCACCTGGCCGACCAGCAGGCCGATGTCCTGCTTTGTCGCGAACAGGTAGGACGCGCCGCCGCCGAACATCACCAGTGCCAGCGGCAGGCGCAGCAGCGCGCCAAGCACGATGGTTCCCAGCAGGGCCCATAGTCCAGAGGTCACCGGTCCGCCTCCGGATCATGACCGGTCCAGCGGGCCAGTTCATCCTTCCAGCTGGGCGAGGCGAGTTGGCGCAGGGACCAGGCGAGCCTGATCAGGATCACCGCGAAGAACAGCGGAAAGATCGAATACACCCAGTCCAGCCGCAATTGCATGGCGTCGGTGCGCTCGCGCCACAGAAACAGGGTGTAGTCGACCAGCCCGGGCATGGCTGCGCCCATCAGCACGATGAAACCGGCGCCGCCGACGAGAAGGCAGAGGCGCTGGGCTCGCGGCGCGATGTTGCTGAACACGACATCGAAGGCGATGTGCTCGGGCCACTTGAGCACGAAGGCGGCGGTCCAGAAGGTCGACCAGACGCTGAGCAGCGTGACCGCCTCGTCGATCCAGCTCACCGGACGGTTGAAGAGGTAGCGCATCCCGACGCCGGCGATGAACAGGATGAAGACCACCCCGAGGCTCCAGGCGGCGATGAAGCCCGCCGCCTGATGCCAGAGCCGTCCGCGTGCCGCGTTCATGGATGCACCCGAGCCATGTTCGTTCACTTCACCGCTTCGATGCGTGCGAGCAGGCCCGGCTTCCATTTGTCCATCAGGTTGGCCTTGCGGTACTGGTCCATGACCGCTGAACGGAAGGCGCCGACATCCGGCTCGATGATCTTGATATTGGCGGCCCTGAAGGTGTCGACCGCATCCTTCTCGTCCTTCAGCGTCCTGGCGATCTGCACATCCGACGCCTCGCGCGCCGCCGCCCGCAATTCCGCCTGCTGCTCTGTGGACAGCTTGTCGAAGAAGGGCTTGGCGATGGCGATGAAGACCGGCTGGACCAGATGGCGCGTCAGGATGACCTGATTGGTGACCTCATGGAATTTCCAGTCCCGCGTCATGTTGGTCGGGTTGTCCTGCGCATCGATGGCGCCGGTCTTGAGCCCGAGATAGACTTCCGTGATCGGCATCGACACGGATGTGGCCCCCAGCGCCTGGGCGAGCATCTGGAAAGCCGGTCCGGGCGGCATGCGCATTTTCACGCCCGCCAGATCGCCCGGTCCGTTGACCGGCTTGTCGCTGCGCAGGTTGACGGTGCGGGTGCCGAGATAGGCCGTGTCGAGGATGACGATGCCCATCTTTGCGGCGACGTCGTCCGAAAACTCCTTGCCGATATCGCTTCGGAAGGTCTTGATCAGATGATCCGGGTCGCGGAACAGGTAGGCCGCGCTGAAGACGCCGTATTCGGGCAGCTGCGCCTCGATCTCGAAGGTGACCGGGCTGGCCATTTCGAGGTTGCCGCGCTGCATCGCCGGCAGTTCCGTGCCTTGGCGGAACAGCGCGCTGGCGGCGTGGACCGAGACGCGGATCGCGCCGGGGAACTTCGCCTCCATCCGCGCCTTGATCATGTTGAACGCTTCCGTCAGCGGGGCATTGCCCGGCGCCGCTGTCGAAATGCGGATCTCGGTCTGCGCCGTTGCCGGCGTCAAGGCGATTGGCGTTGCCATCAGAAGGGCGGCAACGGCCCAGGCGAGTGTCTGTCTCATGCTCGTTCTCCCTCGTTGCGGAAGCGCCCCTGATGGTGGAATGCGGTCAGGTTGAGCGCCGGTCTCGGTTCCTTGATGCTGCGTGCCAGGCGTCAGCGCGGCTCCTGGATGGTGACGGACATCGCGCCGATATGCTCGATCTCCAGATCGACCTTGTCGCCGACCTTCAGGAACGTCTGTTTGGGCACTCCCACGCCTGCCGGGGTGCCGGTGAGCAGAACGTCGCCCGGATCCAGCGTCATGATGCGGGAGGCGGTGGCGATCTGCTCGGCCACCGTGAAGATCATGTCGGTGGAACGGCCGTTCTGCTTCAACTCGCCGTTGACCCAGAGCTTGAGGCCGACATTCTGCGGATCGGCGATGGCGGAGGCCGGGACCAGCCGCGGCCCCATCGGACAGCAGGTGTCATTACCTTTGCCGGCAACCCAATCGAGCTTGTAGAAGGTTTCCGGGGCGCGGTTGTGGTCACGCGCCGAGAAATCGACGGCGATGGAATAGGCCGCGACATGGCTGAGCGCGGTCTCGACCGGGACATTGCGCGCGGTCTTGCCGATCACAAGCGCAAGCTCGATCTCCCAGTCGAAGGCCTTCGTGCCAATCGGCATGTGGACGGTCGGCCCCTCGCCAACCACCGCATTGCGCGGCGGCTTCATGAAGAAGAACAGGCGCTGCTCCTCCTTCTTGGCGCCGGGCATGCCCATTTCGGCCAGATGGTCGAAGTAATTGGCGCCGGCGCACAGGATCTTGCCGGGATAGAGCAACGGCGCGAGACGTCTGGCGCCGGTCACCGTGTCGGCTGGCTCCAGCCGTGTCATCGCCGCGTCAAGCGCTGCCGATGAGCGCTGCCAGTCCGCGAAGAGTGCGGCGACGCTGTCCATCCCGGCAAGTCCGACGCGCGCCAGCGATGGCGCGAGCCGGTAAAGCGCTCCTGCGGCCTCGATGCAGGCGACGGGTTTGCCGTCCACCTCCAGTGTCGCCAGTGACCAGTTTCCGCTCGTCATGGCTCAGGACCTCACGATAGTGCTTGTCATAAAGGAAACATGATTTTATAAAATTCTTCTGTCAACATGAATCTGGCGCAGTGGAATGAACGATCTTGAGGACATGTCGCAGGCTGAGCGGGCCTACCGGCGTCTGCGCTCCGAGATCCTGCATGGTGAGTTGATGCCGGGCGAGCGCCTGCGGGCGGCCGAGTTGCAGGACCGCTTCCAGCTGGGCCTGACCCCGATCCGCGAAGCCCTGATGCGGCTGTCGTCTGAAAACCTCGTCGATGCCGAGACCAATCGCGGCTCGCGTGTCAGCGAGGCCTCGCTGGCGGAGTTCGCCGACCTGATGGCCACCCGCCGCATCATCGAGCGGACATGCCTGTCGGCTGCGATCCTCGGGGGCGACGCCGCCTGGGAGGCCGAAATCGTCGCTGCGATGCACCTGTTGTCCCGCACGCCGCTGCCCGCGGACAGCAATGACCGCGGGGCTGCGGCGCAATGGGAAGCGCAGCACCGGCGCTTCCATGGCGCGCTTGTCGCGGCCTGCGGTTCCGAATGGCTGCTGCGATTCTGGAACACGCTGGCAGATCATTCCGAACGCTATCGCAAGATCCGGCTGCTGCATCACCGCGAGGGGCGTGCCGAGGTCCGCGACGTCAACAGCGAGCATCAGGAGATCATGGCAGCCGTCCTCGACCGCGATGTCGGCCGCGCCACGGCGCTGATGGATGCACATTTGTCCGCCACCGAAATGTCGGTCGCGCGCCTTTTGGCCGGTCCGGCCGGCAACCCCAGGGAGTCGTCATGATCATCCGTTCAGCCGTCCTTGAAGGAACGGTCGCCGAGGAGGCCCGGGCCGCCTTCGACCATCAGATGACCACGACGGTTCTTGCCGCGATCGCGCGCTATCCGGGCCTGATCGAGGTCAGGCTGCGCCGTCCGCTGGAGGCCGAAGCCGGGGCGCCGCCGGTCTACATGCTGTTCGAATTGTGCTTCCCGAGCCTCGAAGCGATGCACGCCGCGCTCGCCAGCCCGATCCGGCAGGAGGTGCGCGCCCGCCTTGCAGAGGTCATGAAGGACTTCCAGGGCAAGGTCTACCATCTGGTGCTGGACGGGGGCGTCAGCGCGAAAGGCGCGGCATGACGGTTCTGGTCACCGGGGCGGGCGTCATCGGCCAACTGACCGCTGGCGCTCTGGCGGCCAAAGGCCGGCCGGTCGTCGCGATCGACATCCGTCCTCCGGAGGCCCTCCCGCCCGGCGTGGTGTTCGAGCCCTGCGACATCACTGATGCCGCAGCGCTCTCTCAGGTGATCGGCCGGCATCACGTGACCGGAATTGTCCACACGGCCGCGATGCTGTCGACCGGCATACGGCGTGATCCGGTCGCCGGCATCCGCGCCAATGTGATGGGCACCATGCATGTGCTCGACAGCGCTCGGAAGGCCGGAGTGCGGCGCGTCGTTTGCGCAAGCTCCGCAACCGTGGCCTACACCACATTCGGCGCTCACGGGCCTGCGCCCATCGCCGAGGACGAGCCGCTGCGGCTTGTCAGTCAGCGGCCGGCCAGCCTTTATGCCGCGAGCAAGATCATGGGTGAGCATCTTGGCCTGCTCCATCGTGATCTGTACGGCCTTGATGTCGTGTCGCTGCGCTACGGCGCGGTCCTTGGCGGCGCGCTCGACCAACCGACCAGTGTCCCCGGGCGATTGCTCGCGAGGCTCGTCGAAGGCGGCAGGACGGGACGGAAGGTGGTGCTCGACGATCCGCTCCTGCTCTGGGGCGGCCGCGAGGAGTTTGTCGATGCGCGGGATTGCGCTGCAGCCAATCTCTGCGCGCTTGAGGCCGAGGCCCCGAAGCAGGGCGTCTATAATGTCGCCACCGGCGACTGGCACACTCTGGCCGAGTTCGTAGATGCCGTCCGCAGACTCTATCCGGGGCTGGAGGTCGCGTATCCGGCCCGGATCGAGACCGGGTTTGCGGGGTTCCCCGCCATGCGGCCTGCGCCGTCCTGCACGGATGCAGCCGCGCGCGAGCTTGGCTTTCGGGCAATGTTAGACCTCGCCTCCTCGGTCGCGCATTGGGCGGGACCCGCTGCCTTGGCCTGATGAGGCCGCGCACGCGCCCAACGGAGGGAGCTTTGCGCGGAAATCCCGTCTGCGGCCTTGCTGCCGGCAGGAGCCTCGGTCAGGATGCCGACGCGTCCTCCGCGCTGTCTGGCACGTCGCGTGCAAGGCGGATGCGGCAGGCGGCGCCCTTTCCGGCGCCAGATGGAGACCCGGACTGAGATGAAGCCAAGACGTCACATCCGGGTTGCCGTCGACATCGGCGGCACCTTCACCGATCTTGAATTCGTTGATGAGGACACCGGCGAAGCCCACAGTTTCAAGACCCCGACGACGCCGGACGATCCATCCATCGGCCTCGTCAACACGATCACCGGGGCGGCGGCGCGCCACGGCTTCGCGCTTGCCGACATCACCTTGCTGATCCACGGCACGACCATCGCGACCAATGCGGTCCTGACGCGCAACCTGCCGCGCTGCGCCCTGATCACAACCGCCGGCTTCGAGGATGTCCTGGAGATCGGCCGCCATGCCCGGCGCGATGTCTACGGCTTGAGACCGGAGGAGCGCACGGTGCTGACGGCGCGTCGCCATCGTTACGGCGTTGCAGAACGCATTGGCGCGCGCGGCGAGGTGCTGGCCCCCCTGGACATGGCCGCTCTCGATGGCGTCGTCGACAGGGTGGCCGAGGCCGGCGCAGACGTCGTGGCGGTCTCGCTGCTCAATGGCTTCGTCAACCCGGCCCATGAGATCGCGATCCGCGAGCGCCTGCGCGAACGGTTGCCGCAGCTCCCCTGCACCTGCTCGCATGAGGTGTCGCCCGAGATCCGCGAGTTCGAGCGCACCTCCACCACGGTCCTCAACGCGCTGCTGATGCCCGTGGTGCAAGGCTATGTGGCTGGCCTGATGCGCCGCACACGCGAGGCGGGGCTCGCCGCGCCGATCTACCTCGTGCAGTCGAACGGCGGCGCGGCGACTCCCGTCCAGGCCGGGCAGACACCGGTCAATCTTCTGTTATCAGGGCCGTCGGGCGGCGTGCTGGCGGCTGAAAAGGTCGCCGCCGTCACGGCCCGGCGCCATGTCGTCGCCGTCGACATGGGCGGCACCAGCTATGACATCGCCATCATCCGCGACGGACGCCGCTCGGTTGTGGCGCAGGGCGATGTCGACGGCCTGCCCGTGCGCGTGCCAATGGTCGAGATGCGCACGATCGGCGCCGGCGGCGGCTCGATCATCTGGCTCGATCCGGCGGGCCGTTTGCAGCTTGGCCCCCAGAGCGCCGGCGCGCGTCCGGGCCCGGTCTGCTATCGGCGCGGCGGCGTCGAGCCCACCGTCACGGACGTCAATCTCATTCTCGGCCGGCTCGACGCGGCGAGCTTCCTCGGCGGCGAGCTCGCGCTCGATCTGGATGGCGCGCGCGCCAGCCTGCAGAGGCGGATCGCGGAGCCCCTTGGCCTGACGATCGACGCCGCCGCATCCGGCGTCCTGTCCATCGTGGTGGCGCGACTGGCTGGCGCGATCAAGCTCTCGCTGTTCGAGCGCGGCCTTGATCCGCGTGATTTCGCCCTGATGTCTTTCGGCGGCGCGGGCGGACTGCATGCCGTCGATGTCGCGGAGGAATTGGGCATGCGTGAGGTGGTCTTTCCGCGCGAGCCATCCACATTCTCGGCCCATGGCATCCTGCAGTCGGACATTGTCCACGATCTGGCCCGCACGCGGATTGTCGCCCTTGGCCCGGCCAACCTGCCGCAGATCGTGGCCGTGGCGGATGAGTTGCGGGACGAAGGCAGCGCCCTGCTCGACGCCGACGGTCTGCCGCCTGAGCGCCGGGCGCTCAGGCTGGCAGCGGACCTGCGCTATCGTGGACAGGCCTTCGAGCTGATGGTGCCGATCGGGGAGGGCGAGCTTGATGAGGTGGCGCTGGCTGACCTGATCGAACGCTTCCACCAGACCCATCTCGAGCGCTTTTCCTTCGACGACCGGCAGGAGGTTGTCGAACTGGTCACGCTGCGGCTGTCGGCGGTCGGCAGGCTGGCCGTCGCCGCCCCGATATCCGGCACTGGCGGCGGCAGCCGGTCCGCGCCACATCCCAAGGCGAGCCGGGCGATCTACCTGGAGAAACGCTGGCGCGATGCGCCGGTGTTCGAGCAGTCGTCCCTGGCGGTCGGCGCGATCATCAAGGGCCCCGCCATCGTCGAGCAGCCCTACACGACGCTGATCATCAACGGCGGCTGGAGCCTCACCGTGCTGGCCTCGGGCGATCTCGTTGCCGCGAAGGATGATGCCTGATGCTGCGCCCTGATCCGATCCTGCTCGAAATCGTCTCGCACGCGCTGGTCTCCGTGGCGGAGGAGATGTCGATCACCGTCTGGCGGACCAGCCGCTCGACGACCGTGCGCGAACTCCTGGACTACTCGACCGCCGTGTTCGACGCCGAGGGGCGCAACATCGCGCAGGCGGCCCGCATGCCGGTGCATCTCAATTCGATGGAGCTGTGCCTGCAGGAGATCCTGGCACGCCACCTGCCGCTTGAAAGCTGGCGCGAGGGGGATGTCGTTGTCACCAACGATCCCTACAGCGGCGGCCAGCACCTGCCTGATTTCATCGCCTTCAAGCCGGTCTTTGCTGACGGCCGGCGCGTGGCCATCACCTGCGTGCTGATCCATCACGTGGACGTGGGCGGCGGCGCGGCAGGAGGCTACAACGCCCGCGCGGTCGAGATCTTTCAGGAGGGCGTGCGGCTGCCGCCGGTGCGCATCGTCCGCGAAGGCGTGCTGCAGGACGATCTGCTGGCGACGATCCTGCACAATGTGCGCGAGCCGGCCATGTTCCGCGGGGATTTTCTCAGTCAGCTTGCGGCGCTGGAGGTGGGAGCGCGGTCCTTGCGCACGCTGGCCGCGCGCTATGGTGTCTCGACCCTCCTGACTATCGGCGACGCCCTGCTTGACCATGCCGAGACAGCCATGCGGTCGGCCATCGGCGCCTTGCCGGATGGCGTTTATGCGGCCGAGGATTTCGTGGATGGCGACGGTCTCGAAGAGGGCCGCAAGCGCATCGCGGTGACGCTCACGATTGCCGGCGACCAGCTGGCGGTTGATTTCACAGGCACATCGGCCCAAGCCGCCGGCCCCATCAACGCCACGCTCGCGACCACGCGCTCGGCGGTCTACTATGCCGCCATTGCGGCCTCGAACCTCGCGGCAGCGGCCAATTCGGGCTGCTATCGTCCGATCAACATCACCGCGCCGGAAGGTTCGCTGGTCAATGCGGCCTTTCCTGCCCCGGTTTCGATGCGCATGCTCACCGGCCACCGCGTGGCGACGGCTGTGCTGCGGGCCTTCGCGCAGGCTGCGCCGGACCGTGTGCCGGCGTCCTACTATGGCGTGACCTTCAACCACGCCGTCAACATCCGCCATGGCGACGGCCGCCGGCAGGTCTATTTCGATTCCGAAATCGGCGGTTGGGGCGCCCATCCCGAGGCGGACGGGCCGTCGGGCTTCTCCGCCGGCTTCCACAACCAGCAGAACACGCCGATCGAGATGATCGAGGCGATCTATCCGCTCAGCTTCACTCGCTACGGCTTTCTCGTAGACAGCGGCGGCGCGGGCCGCAGGCGCGGCGGGCTCGGCCTCGTGCGGGAATGGCGTTTCACTGCCGAACGCGGGCTTCTCAACGCGTCCTTCGACGGCTTTGTTTCGCGGCCCTATGGGCTGGCGGGGGGCGAGCGGGGCCGGGCAGGGCGCCTCAGCGTGACGCGCGATGGCCACGTCACGGAGTTGCCGGCCAAGACCATCGGTCATGAACTCAGGGCGGGCGATGTCGTGCGCATGGAAACGCCCGGCGGCGGCGGCTTCGGGCCGCCGTCCGAACGCAGCGCGGCCGCCATCGCCGACGATCTTGCCGACGGCCTGATCACGGCGTCCGGCCACGGAGCAAAGGTCGCTGCACAGAAGTGATCAGCCGTCGCTGAACACGCTGCCCCAGCCAGTGATCATCGATGGATCAGCCCCGGCCCTGACCAGACAGGCGCGCAAGGTGACGGCGACCGAATCCAGCACCGGGATGCCCAGTCGCGCTTCAGCGGACGCGGCAGCCTCCGCGCCGTTCATGTTGGTGCAGACGATGGCGATGGCGTCCGGCCTGGCTTCCGCTGCCTCCTCGATCATCCGGGCGATGTCGGTTTCCGTCACCAGGCCAAAGCTGAAATTGTCGCGGATGCCGAGATGGCGCTCGGCGACCACCTCGACGCCTTCGGCGGCGTAGGTGCTGATGATCTTGCGCTGCACATCGGCCGTGTAGGGCGTGACAATGCCCAGCCGCCGGATCTGCCTGGCGCGGAAGAGGTCGAAGTAGCCCAGCATGCAGGTCGATGCGGCGATTCCGGTGGCGGCCTCGATCCCAGCGACGAGATCGCGGTCGCGTTGCAGCCCCAGCCAACTTGCCGACGTGCCGTTCCAGGCGATCACGTCGACCTTGGCGTGCGCCAGCAATTCGGCGGCCTTGAGGATCGGCCCGTCATCGAACTGGCCGAGCGCCGCCGCATCGAGTGCAATCTCCGTGACGCTGAAGCGCGAAAAGTGGGCGCTGATGCCGGCATGTCCGGCGAGCAGGCGGGCCGTTGCAGGCTCAAGCACTGTGTTGGAAGACGGGGTCAACATTCCGATACGCAGCACGGCAACCTCGCTGGTTCATGGTGATCCGGGCCTAGCAAGAAATCGTCCGGCGGCGAAGTCCCACCCACGCCTTCGCGGCGATCACACAAATCATGGCTGTTTTTTGGCGCGGGACTTGCTTTGTCTGGCTGGACACAATCAGATGGCTTGAAGCCGTCCAATCGGGAGCCCTTGCATGCGTTTCGTCACCTCCACCCTTGCCGGCGCCGTTCTGGTCGCCGCCACGCTCGCCGGGTCGCCTTCTGTCGCGCAGGAGCCGGTCAAGCTCAGGATCATGGGCATGCCGTTGGCCACCGGCAACATCCAGAAGAACCGTGAACAGCCCTTCTTCGAGAACATGTCGGCCCGCGTCGGCTTCCCCATCGAGGCTGACTACAAGGTGCTTGACGCCACCGGCATCAAGGAGTTCGAACAGCTTCGGGTCGCCCGCTCCGGCCTGTTCGACATCATTGGCCTTCGCCTGGCGCAGGTATCGCGCGACGAGCCGACCATTCTCGGCCTCGACCTGGTCGGCCTGAACCCGAGCTACGAGACGGCCAAGAAGGTCGTCGACGCCTTTCAGGGGCCCGTTGGCGAGCGTCTCGAGAAGCAGTTCAACACCAAGCTGCTCGGCGTCTGGCCCTTCGGCCCGCAGCTCATCTTCTGCAAGCCCCCGATCAAGGGTCTCGCCGACCTCAAGGGCCTGAAGGTGCGCATTCTCGACGGCGTGATGGCCAAGTTCATGGAGCGTGTCGGCGCAACCCCTGTCACTATGGCGTTCGGCGAAGTGGCGCAGGGCCTGTCGCTCGGCACCATCGATTGCGCCGTGACGGGACCAAGCTCGGCCAACTCGGCCGGCTGGCCTGAATCCGTCACCCATGTCTATCCGCTGGCGCTTCAGGTCGCCGTCCAGGGGTATGGAATCTCGATGCCGGCCTGGAACCGCCTCAAGCCCGACCAGCAGGCCAAGCTGAAGGCCGGTATCGACTCGCTGACGGCGGACATCTGGACCTATTCGAAGGAACTCTGGGACGACGCCATGCGCTGCAATGCCGGACAGGACCCCTGCACGACTGGGCGCAAGTACAAGCTGACCACGGTGGAGGTCCAGCCGCAGGATCTGGCGCTGGTGCAGAGCGCCGTGCGCGAGATTTCTTTCCCGGCCTGGTCAGAGGCCTGTGACAGGGTCAATCCGGGCTGCTCCGAGACGTGGAAGAAGGCTGTCGGCCCGATCATCGGCCTGAAGTAGCCGACGCCGGCAAGACCCCGGGCCCGTGCTGCCGTGAAGCCGGCGCGGGCTCCAAGGCCATGGAGCGCCTCCATTGAACCGACTTGAGAACATCGCCGCCGCGATCTTCGGCACGGCCTTCCTGCTCCTGGCTCTGATGGTCGCCGTCGAGACGGTGATGCGCAAGGTGTTCAACACCTCGCTGCAGGGAGTCGATGAACTCGGCGGCTACATCCTGGCGACCTCCGCTTCGCTGGCCATGGCGGTCGCGCTGGTGTCGCGGGCCCATATCCGCATCGACCTGCTGCATGATTTCGCTCCGCGTGTCCTGCGTATCATCCTGAACCTGCTGGCCATGGCTTCGCTGGCCGTCTGCGCCATCCTGCTGCTGCAGATGGCCTGGATATCGCTGGACGAATCCATTCTGTTCACCGCAACGGCTCAGACGCCGTGGGCAACCCCGCTGCGCTATCCACAGACAGCGTGGGTCGTGGCGCTGGCGCTCTTCGTAGCCGTGTCGCTGTTCCAGCTTGTGAAGATGGCCGTGCTCTCAGCCCGGGGCAACTGGGCGGCCATTGACCGCATCTATGGCCCGCGTGGTGCGAAGGAGGAACTCGACGAGGAGGTCGAGAACCTGAGACAACGCAGCCGGCCCGGAACGGGACCAACGCCATGAGCATGATCGCCGTTGGACTTCTCGGCTTCGCCGTGATGCTCGCCCTGATGCTGATCGGCATGCCGATCGGCGCCGTCATGCTGCTGGTCGGGCTGACGGGCGGCATGATGGCCTTCGGCCAGGCCTTCCTGACCTCGTCGGCTTCCGTGATCTGGGGCGTGATGAGCGAGAACACCCTCACCTCGATTCCACTGTTCGTGCTGCTCGGCGAACTTCTGCTGAGGAGCGGCATGGCGGACCGGATGTATGTCGCCTTCGCGGCCTGGCTCGGCCGTCTGCCGGGCGGGCTCCTGCACACCAACATCGGCTGCTGCGCCCTGTTTGCCGCCACATCCGGCTCGTCGGTTGCGACTGCGGCCACGATCGGCACCGTAGCGCTGCCGTCCCTGCAGCGTCACGGCTACCCGATGCGCGACTCGCTGGGCTCGCTGGCGGCTGGCGGGACGCTCGGCATCATGATCCCGCCAAGCATCAACTTCATCATCTACGGCTCGATGACCAACACGTCCGTCGGCAAGCTGTTCCTCGCCGGCGTCATTCCGGGGCTGGCGCTGGCAGGCCTGTTCATGGTCTTCATCTACGTGTCGCACAGCCTGCGCGGCGCCAAGGTCGAGGCCATCATCGTGCCGCGCGCCGAGCGCATCAGGCTGCTGCGCAATCTGGTGGAGCCGCTCACGGTGTTCGGCGTGGTCATGGGCTCGCTCTATCTCGGCATCGCAACGGCGACGGAATCGGCTGCGCTCGGCCTCGTCACCGTGCTCGGCTTCATCGTCGCGCAGCGGAAGCTCAGCCTGTCGCTGCTGCAGACCTGCTTCCTGGCGAGTGCACGCACCACCGGCATGATCCTCCTGATCGTGGCCGGCGCCTTCGTGCTCAATCTGGCGCTGAGCCTGACCGGCATCGGCGAGGCCATGACCAAGTGGGTCACGGGGTTCGGCCTGTCACGCGTGCAGATCCTGCTCTGCCTGATCGTGTTCTACCTCATTCTCGGCATGTTCATGGATACGCTGTCGATGATGGTGGCGACGATCCCATTGGCCTTTCCGGTGGTCAGCGCGGTCGGGGTCGATCCGATCTGGTTCGGGGTCTTCATCGTGCTGATGTGCGAACTTGGCCTGATCACGCCGCCGGTGGGGATGAATCTGTTCGTGGTGCAGGGCATCAGGCCCGACAAGGGCCCGGTTTCGGATGTCATCCAGGGCGCAATTCCCTATGCGGTGATCATGATCCTGTTTGCGGTTCTGCTGATCATTGCGCCATCGATCGCGACATGGCTTCCTGAACTGATGCGCGGATAGCGCGGTCTCGGCAAGGGCTGGAAAACTGGGGGAGGGCGGGCACGTGACGACAAAGGGAAAGCTTGGCGTGGGCGTCCTCGGGGCGCACACGTGGGCCGAAAAGGCGCATCTGCCCGGCTATGCCGCCGATCCGCGCGTCGATCTGGTCGCCATCTGTGATGTCGTGCCGGAACGGGCGAAGGCCATGGCGGCCATGTTCGGCGCCCGCAAGGTCTACAGTGACCCACAGGCGCTGATCAACGACCCCGAAATCGAGATGGTCGACGTCTGCACGCCGACGGACACACATCTGGAGCTTGGCCTCGCGGCCATCGCGGCCGGCAAGCATGTTCTGTGCGAGAAGCCGATCGCGCGCGACGCGGCCGATGCGGCGCGCCTCGCCCGTGCGGCGCAGATGGCGGGGGTGAAGACCAAGGTTGGTTTCACCTTTCGCTATTCGCCCGCCCTGCGCCAGATCAGGGCGTGGATTGCCGATGGCACGCTTGGCCGGATCTTCCACATCCACGGCCTCGAGCAGAACAGCCAGTTCCTCGATCCGCTGTTCCCGTTGCGGCAGGTCCCCGCCGGGATCGACTTCATGCCGAAGCACCCGATTCCGCAGTCGATCGTCGGCTATGGATCGCATCTGGTCGATCTGATGCGCTGGATGGGCGGCGAGTTTTCGTCTGTAGCCGCCTCGATGAGCAGCTACATCCCGCAGCGCATCGTGCGCGGTCATGAGGGGCTGCAGCGCATCAATGCTGATGACGGGACCGTCGCATTGGTCGAGTTTGCCTCCGGCGCGCAGGGCATGCTGCAGACCTCGATCGTGGCCGTCGGCAACTATCCGGGCATCGAGATCCGTGTCTACGGCTCGAAAGGTGCCGCCGTCGGGCGGCTGGTGACCGAGCGCGGCGATGCCGAGACGTTGCATTTCGCAACCGCCGAGAATGTCGAGTTCGAGCCGGTGATCCTGCCCGCCTCGCACTATCCGCCCGGCACGAGCCTCAAGACGGAGTGGCGGGAGCTCTACTACCGCAATCTCGTCAGGATCTGGGTCGGCGAACTCATGGAGGACGGCCCTCCCGACGGCGACTTCCATGACGGCGCGAAGAGCCAGGAGATCGTTGACGCCTGCGTCCGCGCCCATGTCGAGCGCCGCTGGGTCGATTTGCCGTCCGGCGGCCATGGCTGACACTCCGCTCGGTCAGCTTGTCGAGCGGTTTCTCGCGCATCACGCCGCTTTCTTTCCGGTCGACGCGACCTTCATGGGCCTGCCCTGCGCCGACCATGCCTTGCCGCCGGTCGACCTCGAGGCCCTGACGCGCGAGCTTGCGGCGCTGGCGGAGTTCGCACGCGACCTCGACGCGCTGCCGGCGCCGGAATCGACGGCCGACCGCCTCGACATGCGACTGCTGCGGGCGGCGCTCGTGCAGGCGAGGCTTATGGCCGAGACGCGCCCGCGCTTTCGCCAGCCGAACTGGTATTCGGGCGAGGCGGCCTTTGGCCTGATCTCGCTGCTGCTGCCATCGGCCCCGGAGGGCGCGTCCGCAGCCCTGCGCGCACGCCTCGCCGCCATGCCCGCCTTTCTGGATGGCGGCTCTCGCTGGCTTGCCGGAGCCGGCGCAGCCCCCGACTGGGTGACGCGGGCCCGGCGTGAGTGCGCGGCCTTGAAACGCCTGCTCGCCGATGGGTTGAAGCGCCATCCGTTCTGGGCGGCCGACCTTGAAACCTTGTGCCAGACCGCAACCGCGGCCGTCGGCCGTTTCGAGCGTGCCCTCGATGATCTTGCCCCCGCCGATCCGGCCTGCGGGATCGATGTTTTGCGTGTGCTGATGCGCGATGTGCACGGCCTGCCCTGGTCGCCGGAGGAGGCTGTGGCGCTGGCGGAGGATGCCTTCCGGCGCCTCGGCAGCGAGATCGCAGAGCATGAGCGGCGGCACGGAGCGGAGGGCGCTGCGGCAGGCGAGATCGCGCCTGAATCGCTGCCGGCAGCTTATGCGGACTGGCATGCGCGGGCCCTTGAATGCGCCCGGTCCCTCGTCACGCCGGCCAGCGCGTTCGGGCTCCGCTTCGCGCCGCTTCCCGGTTGGGCCCGTGACATCGCAGGCGATCTCTACTTCCTGTCATACCGCTGCCCGCCCGCGTTGGCACCATTCGGACACAGCCATTACTGGACCGCGCCTGTCGGCCAGCCGCTGGTGGCCGTCAAGCAGACCCATGCGGTGCATCATGGCTCCATCGGTCACCACACCCAGAATGCGCGGGCACGGGATGCCGCCTCGCGCCTTGCGCGGCTCGGCGGCACCGACTGCGCCAGCGGGGTCGCCTTTCTGTCCTCCGGCACCATGATCGAGGGCTGGTCCTGCTACGCGACCGAACTGATGGCGGAGGCCGACGGGTTCTATACGCGGGCCGAGGAGCGCGCCCTGTTGCAGGCCGACCGACGCAATGCAGCCAGCGTGCTGGCGGACATCAGGCTGCACAGCGGCGCATGGACGCTCGAACAGATGCGGGCCTTCTACAAGGACGAGGCCGGCTTTCCGGCCGCACGCATCTGGGGCGAAACCACCCGCAACTCCATCCTGCCGGCCACGCGGCTGATGTACTTTCTCGGCACGGAACAGATCAAGGCGCTGCGGCGCGAGATCGGCGGCGATCCGCGCGCCTTCCATGACGCGTTGATCAGCCACGGCCATGTGCCGGTCGCCTGGGTTGCGGAGGAAATGCGGCGGGCGCGGTCAGGGGCCGCCGGCGGCGAAATGACAGGCTGACCAGTGCTCCGGCGTCAGCGCGACGCGCGGCGGCGGAACAGTCCTGCACAGTGCGGTCGCAGCAGGACATCGCGGTGCGAAGCGGCACCCGGCCGGCTCCGCTGTCAGCGCCGAGGCCTCGCCCGCCAGCCGCACGCGTTCGCGCCTGTGGCCCGGCCGATGCTCCGGGACTGCACCGACCAGCAGGCGGGTGTAGGGATGCGCCGCCGCCGAGATCAGCGTTTCTGTAGGGCCCTGCTCGACGATGGCGCCGAGATACATCACGGCAATCCGTGTCGACATGGCCCGCGCCACGGCGAGGTCATGCGTGATGTAGAGCGAGGCGAGGCCCAGGTCCCGGCTCAGGCGCAGCATCACATTCATCACCCCGGCGCGCACCGAGACATCCAGCATGCTGACCGGCTCGTCGGCCACCAGCAGCCGTGGATCGAGGACCAGCGCCCGCGCGATGGCCACGCGCTGAAGCTGACCACCGGACAGATCGGCGGGATAACGGGTCGCATAGCGCGCCGTTGGCCTCAATTCGACCTGATCAAGCGCGGCCTCGGCTGCCGCGCGCCGCGATGCGGGTGTGCCGACCTTGTGGATGTCCAGCGGCTCCATCACCGACTGCAGCACGGTGTGGCGTGGATCGAGCGCCTCATACGGGTTCTGGAAGATCATCTGCACGCGCCGGCGGTAGGCCTTGAGCGCCGCACCCGACAGATTGACGACATCCGCGCCGTCAAACCGCAGCGAGCCGCCGGTGGGGCGCTCCTGAAGTGTGATCAGTTTGCCGGTGGTGGTCTTGCCCGAGCCCGACTCGCCCACGATGGCCAGCACCTCACCTTCCGACAGGTCGAGATCGACCCCGTCGACGGCGCGCAGGACGCGCCGTTCACCGCGCAGCATGGCCAGCGCACCGCTGCGCATCGGGTAAAGCTTCGTCAGGTTGCGGACTTCGAGCAGCCTGGTCATGCGGCGCTGCCTGCCGGAAAGTGGCACAGCGCCTCATGTCCGGCGCCAACAGCAACACGCGGCGGTCGGCTCGACCGGCACAGATCCTGGGCAACGCTGCAGCGTGGCGCAAAGCGGCAGCCCGGCGTTGTCTCCCCGGCGCTGAACGGCTCGCCCGGCAGGCCGGCTGGCACGCGGCACGGACCCGACACCGTTGGCAGGGCCGCCAAAAGGGCCTTCGTGTAGGGATGCTGCGGGCTCCGGAAAACCGTCTCGGTCGGGGCCATCTCGACGATCTCGCCGGCATACATCACCGCGACGCGCTCGCAGGTTTCGGCCACCGCGCCCATGTCATGCGAGATCAGGATCAGCGACAGGCCCATCTGGCGCTTCAGGGTGTCGAGTTCGCCGAGAATCTGGTCCTGGATCAGCACGTCGAGAGCGGTCGTCGGCTCGTCAGCGATGACGAGTTTCGGCTCATGCAGCAGGCTGAGGGCGATCATCACCCGCTGCCGCATGCCGCCGGACAGCTCGTGCGGATAGGAGCCGAGCCGCTCACGCGGCACGCCGATCAGGTCGAACACCGCTGCGGCGCGCGCGAGCGCCTCTTTGTGGCTCGCACCCGGGCGGTGCAGCCTATAGGCCTCGGTAAGTTGCGCGCCGACCGGGATCACCGGATTGAGCGCATTCATGGCGCTCTGGAAAATCATGGCCGCCGTTGTCCAGCGCAGGTCCGCGATCATCTCGCGGTCATGGCTGACCACCCGTCGGCCATCGCGCAGGATCGGAATGCCGCCAAGGTCGACATCGCCAGCCACCGTTGTGGCGTTCGGCGCCATCACCTGCAGGATGGCCGCGCCCAGACTGGACTTACCGCAGCCGCTTTCGCCGACGACGCCCAGGCTCTCGCCCTGCTGCAACCGGAACGAGACGCCATCGACCGCCATGATCTGGCCGCTGTCCAGCCGGTAGCTCATCCTGAGGTTCGACACGTCGAGAATGGGTCCCGGCGTCGCGGGCCGCGCCTCGCCCACCGGCATGGGGGGCTTCGGCGTGGCCCGCGCGGCGAGCCTGCGGAGCTGCGGGTTCAGCGCCTCGTTCAGCCCGTCGCCAAGCAGGTTGAACGACGCCACCAGCAGCAGGAGCGCGATGCCGGGGAAGATCGACATCCACGGAGCAATCCGCAATTGCCGCTGCCCGTCGAAGATCATGCGGCCCCAGCTCACCGCGTTCTGGTCGCCGAGCCCGAGGAAGCTGAGGCCTGCCTCGGTCAGGACCGCCAGTCCCATCAGGATCGTTGCATCCGTGATGATGGGCGCGAGGCCGTTCGGGATGATATGGCGCACCAGCGTGCGGCCGTGCGAGGCCCCGGCCGCGCGGGCTGCCTGCACATAGACGCGGGATTTCAGGCTGAGCACCTGCGCCCGCATGATCCGCGCCGAACGCGGCCATGTGGTCAGGGCGATGGCCAGCATGGTGAACTCCAGCCGCGAGCCGAACAGCGCAACGATCAGCAGCACCAGAAAGAAGGAGGGGATCAGCAGGAACACGTCGATCGTGCGGCTGAGGAGCGCATCGACCGTTCCGCCGAAATAGCCGGAGATCGAGCCGAGAATGACGCCGATCACGCTGGCGATCGCGGACGAGACCAGCGCGACGATCAGCGCCAGCTGCGCGCCCCAGGCCAGTCTCGCCAGCACGTCGCGGCCGTAATTGTCGGTGCCGAGCCAGTGGCCCGGACCGGGCGGCTCGTAGGGCGCGGCTTCCATGCCGTTCGGGTCGGGCAGGGGCAGCCACGGCGCTGTGACCGCCACGATGACCGTGACGACGACGATCGCCGCGCTGATCAGGAACGCCGCGCGGCGGCTTAGGGCCAGAAGCGCCGGGACCATCCTAAAGCGCCACCCTCGGGTCGAGAAAGGCGTAGACCAGATCGGTGACCAGGGAGGCGAAAGCCACCGTGACGGACATGGCGATGAAGGCCCCCATGATCACCGGCGTGTCGCGCGCCAGAATGGCGTCATAGATCAGGCGGCCGAGGCCGGGCCAGGAAAACACGGTTTCTGTGAGGACCGCGCCGGTCAGCACCAGCCCGAGCTGCAGGCCAAGCACGGTCACAACCGGCAACAGCGCGTTGCGCAGGGCGTAGTGCATCATGATCGTGCGGTCGGAAAATCCGATCGCCCGCACCGTGGTGATGTAGCTCTCGCCCATCACCTCGGCCACAGCGCTGCGCGCCAGCCGGACATACTGGCCGACCGAAACGGTCATCAGCGCCAGCACCGGCAGGACCATGTGGTGCAGGATGTCGAGAATGCGCCCCGGCCCCTCGCGCGGGCCGTCGACGCTCGACATCCCCATGGCGGGGAACAGCTGCAGCTGCACGGCGAAAAACAGCACCAGCATGAGGCCAAGCCAGAACACCGGCACGCTGAACAGCCCGACCGCGAGCGCGCTCACCACGCTGTCGGTTGTCGAGCCCGGCCGCCGGGCGATCCATGTGCCGATCACCGTGCCGATGATCACGGACAGGCCAAGGCTGGTCCCGACCAGGAGCAACGTCGCCGGCACGCGTGACATGATCTCGGCGAAGACCGGTTCGCGGGAGCGGAAGGACAGGCCCAGATCGCCGGAACCGACCTGCACGAGGTAACGCCAGAGCTGCTCAAGGAAGGGCCTGTCGAGACCGTAGCGTTCGCGGATGGCGGCCAGATAGGCCGGGTCAGCCGTGTCTCCGGCGAGGATGATCGACACATCCCCCGGCGCCAGGTGCACCAGCAGGAAGTTGATGATGATCACGACCAGCGTGACGGGGACAAGCTGAAGCAGCCGCAGCACAACATAGCGGCGCAGGTTCATGCCCGGTCAAACGCCCCCGCTGTCGCGCTGATCCCGGTCATCGTCCCGGCGGTGTCACGGTGTAGTAGCCGAACCAGGTGATGGCCTTGTCGAAGGCTTCCGGCTCGGTGTTGAAGCCTGACCAGCCCGTGCGGATGATCGTGGTCTTCTGCTCGTCGAACAGGTTGATGTAGGGCAGGTCGCGCACGATCAGGCTCTGGATCTGGTGATAGATCTTCGTGCGCTCGGCCTTGTCGCGCAAGGTCGCCGCGCGCGTCGCCAGCTGGTCGAGTTCGGCGTTGGAGTAGCTCATGTTGTTGCGGCCGCCGCCGGTCATGAAATGCTCGCGGAAGGCGTCCGGATCGGGTCCGTAGCGGGTGAAGTAGCAGGAGATGTCGAAGTTCTTCTCGGCCTGCCGGCGGAACCAGGTGGCCTGGTCGAACTGCTCGAGCTTGGCGTTGATGCCGACCTGGCGCAGCTGCTGGACGAGGACTTCCATCATCGCCTTGCAGTCCGGGAAATTCGGGTTGGTGACGGAGATGTCGAAGCGCCAGCCGCCGGCGCCGCGCGGCAGCCCGGCGGCATCCAGAAGCGCCTCTGCCCTGGCCCGGTCAAAGGCCGGGAAGCGGGCGTCGCGATTGATCAGTTCGCCCTGGCTTTCGACGCTGGCATGCACGGCCGGCTTCCAGAAGCCGCTAAAGGCCAGCCTGTTCATGGCTTCCCGGTCAATGGCATGGGCGATAGCCTGCCGGACCTCGAGCTTGTCGAGGGGCTTGCGGGTCAGGTTGAGCTGGATGTCGCGGCTGAAATGCGACGGCGTGAACACGACCTTGACCTTCGGATCGCGCCGCAGCGCCGCAACCTCGGCCAGCGGCGGCGCATACTCGTAGTTCAGGAACTGCAGCCGGCCGCTGTCGAACTCGGCGCGTGCCACGTTGACGTCGGTCACCTGCCGGAAGACCAGACGGTCGATCTTCGGCGGCCCGCGGAAATAGTCCTTGTTGGCCTCGAGTTCGACCAGCCCGCCACGCTCCCAGCGCACGAACCTGAACGGTCCCGAGCCGACCGGCGCGTTGACGAGCGGCCCCTTGTCGAAGCCGTCCTGCCCTTCCCACAGGTGCTTGGGATAGATCTTGCCGGTCCAGGTCGAGACCTGCGCGAGCATCGGCACGAACCCGACCTCCGGTTCGATCAGATGCAGCACGACGGTGTTGTCGTCCGGCGTCGTGATCTCGCGCACGTTCTTGAGCACCACGAAGGCCGGGTACTTGCGGGCGATCACGGTGTCGAAGGTGAACTTCACGTCATGCGAGGTGACGGGCTTGCCGTCATGCCACTTCGCGGTCTTGTGCAGCTTGAAGGTGACCGCCTTGCCGTCATCGCTGGTGCTCCAGCTTTCGGCCAGGTCGCCATAGGCGCCGGTGCCCTTGTTCACACCCCAGTCGATGGCGACAAGATGGCTGTAGACATTCGACGTCGGCGCGAAGCCCAGCGAGTCGGAGGCGAAGTTGGGGCTCAGCGTCTTGGGCTCGCCAAGCTGCGGCACGACCAGCGTCGCCGGCTGCTGCGCCTCAGCGCGCGGCGGCGACGCGGCCACCACGGCGAGCGCAAGGGCTGCGAGACAAAAGCGGGTCAGTCGGGTTGCCGAAAAAGCCATCTTGAAACCCCTGTTTCCGGTGACATCAAAGGGACATGGACCACCTGTCCAGACAAGTGTTCCACTGCCCCGGACGTTTGTCCATGCCTATCGGCGGTGAAGCGCCATCACGTTGTTGGCCGCAGGGACGTCCTCGCAAGAGGCGCGCCAGTCTTGGCCCTTCCCCGCAAGGACGGCTCGACGATCAGGCGCGCGCGGACGGCGTCGTTGGCCAGGTCCAGTCTGGTCGGGCGGCGCGGAAGCCGGCGATCTCGGCGCTGTGGCGGCGCGTCAGATCAAGATCATCCCAGCCGTTGAGAAGCTGCAGGCGGCGGACCGGATCGAGGCTGAAGGGCAGCGACAGCCCGGCCCCCGTGATGGTCAGCGCTTCAAGATCGACCGTCAGCTGCGGCTGCGGCGCGCGGGCAAGCTCCGCCAGAAGCCTTTCGCAGTCCGCATCGCTGACCAGCGCCGGCAGAAGCCCGTTCTTGACCGCGTTGCTGGCGAAGATGTCGCCGAAGGACGGCGCGATCACGCAGCGGATGCCATAGTCCCACAGGGCATAGACCGCCGCCTCGCGCGACGAGCCGGTGCCGAAAGTGCGCCGCGCCACCAGAATCCGGGATGCGGCATAGCGCGGATCATCAAGCCTGAAGCCGGCCCGCGCCGCACCGTCCGGCTCAAAGCGCAGGTCATGCAACAGAAACCCGCCATAGCCCTCCGCCCGCGAGCGCTTCATGAAACGCGCCGGGATCAGCTGGTCGGTGTCGACATTGGCGAGGCCCAGCGGGCAGGCCGTGGCCGTCAGCGTGGTGAAGCGCTCCATGGTCAACTCGCGAGTGCGGGCAGGGTGCGCACATCCGTCAGCCGCCCGGTGACGGCTGCTGCGGCGACCATCGCGGGCGACATCAGGTGCGTGCGTGCGCCAAGCCCTTGCCGGCCCCGGAAATTGCGGTTGGTGGTCGAGGCGCAGCGCTCGCCCGAAGCCACGAGATCGCCGTTCATGCCGACGCACATCGAGCAGCCGGATTCGGCCCAGCTCAGCCCGGCTTCTGTGAAAATGCGGTCGAGGCCCTCCGCCTCCGCGGCGCGCTTCACCAGGCTGGAGCCCGGCGAGATCAGCCCGGGCACCACGGCCTTCCGTCCGCGCAGGACGGCTGCCGCCGCCCGCAGGTCCTCGAGCCGCGCATTGGTGCAAGAGCCGATGAAGACGCGGTCGACCCTGATCTCGCTCAGCGCCATACCGCCCTCAAGTCCCATGTAGTCGAGGGCTCCGGCGATGTAGCTCGCCCGGGCCGGATCGTCGCTCTGGGCGAAGGGCGCCCTCGCGCTGATCGGCAGCGCATCCTCCGGGCTGACGCCCCAGGTGACGGTCGGCGCGACAGCCGCGCCATCGATGCTCACCTCGCGGTCGAACACCGCGCCCGCGTCGGTGGCAAGCCCGCGCCATGCGGCAATGGCGTCGTCAAGCGCCGCGCCAGCCGGCGCAAACGGCTTGCCGCGAACCCAGGCGAAGGTTGTCTCGTCCGGTCCAACCATGGCGCAGCGCGCGCCGGCCTCGATCGACATGTTGCACAGCGTCAGCCGGCCTTCCATCGACAGGGCCGTGATGGCTGGGCCGGCATACTCGAGCGCGTGACCCTGCGCGCCATTGGTGCCGATGGCCGCGATCACATGCAGGGCCAGATCCTTGGCGCTGACATGGGGGCCGAGCGATCCGTTGACCGTGATGCGCATGCGCCTGGGTTTGCGCTGCCAGATGGTCTGCGTCATCAGCACATGGGCGACCTCGGAAGCGCCGATGCCAAAGGCATAGGCTCCGAAGGCGCCATGGGTCGAGGTGTGGCTGTCGCCACAGACGATCAGCAGGCCCGGCAAGGTCAGGCCCTGTTCGGGTCCGACCACATGCACGATCCCCTGCGCCGGGTCATCGAGCCCGAACAGCCTGAAGCCGTGCCTTGCGGCGTTGTCCGACAGCCGCCCGACCATGCCGGCCACCTCGGGATCGGCGATGTGCGGCCGTCCGCGCGTCGGCACGTAGTGATCCGCGATGCCGAAGGTGAGGGCCGGTTCCGCCACGGTCATGGCCTTCGCGTCCAACTGGCGGAAGGCGTGGTGGGAACCCTCATGCACGAAGTGCCGGTCGACCCAGAGCAGCGCCTCGCCATCCTCCCGCAGGGCGATGACATGGCTGTCCCACAGCTTGTCGAACAGCGTCCGTGGCGTGCTCATGCCGCCTGAACCTCCGCCAGCATCTCGGCAATGGTGGCGACGCGCCCGACCGGGCGCAAGGCGTTGATCGCGGTGTCGTGAACCTGCGGCGAGAAGGCGGCGCAGCCATCTTCCAACACGATGGTCTCGATATCCCGGACATGCGCATCGCGCACGGTCGAGGCCACGCCGCCATTCGTGACGATGCCGCAGGCCAGAAGCCGCGTGATGCCGAGTTTGCGGATCACCCACTCAAGCCGCGTCATGTAGAAGGCGGAATAGGCGATCTTCTCGATGGCGACATCGACGGGCTGCAGTTCGTCGACCGTGGCGTTGCCCCAGGAGGCAGGGGCGAAATCGCCCTTGGCGAGAAACGGGCGCAGCTGCTTGAGATGCGGCGAGATCAGCGGCTCAGCCCCGCGACCCGGCACCAGTGTGAACTGGGTCGCGATCACCATCCCGCCCTTTGCTTTCAGGGCATTGAGCAATGGCCTGATCCGCGCAGGCAGCGCCGCGATCTCGGGCGCGGACTGCCCGCCGCGGGCATAGGCGCCGTTGCGATGGATGAAATCGTTCTGCAGGTCGCAGATGAGGAGCGCGGTGGTGGCGGGTTCAAGTACGGAAAGGGTCAAGCGCTTCGCTCCACGATCAGGTTTCCAAACCCGTCCACCCGCGCCGCCAACCCCGGATCGATCACGGTGGTCGCGTCCGGCTGTTCCAGAATGGCCGGACCTTTGACAACAGCGCCGACCGGCAGCGCCAGTCTGTCCCAGATGCCGGCCTGATGCCAGCCGCCATCGAACCAGACGGGTCGATGGCCGCGCTCCGCAGCCTTGACAGAGCTCCCGGCGGCGGGGGCCAGCGCCTTGAGATCGAAGGCGGGCCGCCGCCCCACGGCTGCCGTACGCAGGTTGACGATGCGCACCGGAATGCCCGGCAGCAGGCGCGAGAAGGCACGGGCGTAGGACGCTTCGAAGGCTGCCGTGACGATGGCCTCGCTGATGCCGGTTCCGCTGTCACGAAGCGTGACGGGCAACGGCACCGAAACCGTGTGCGTCTGCCCCTGATAGTGCATGTCCAGTTCGTAGATCACGTCGATACGCTCGACATGGAGGCCGGAGGCTGCGACCACGGCATGCGCCTCACGCCCGGCCTCGACCATGCGCTGATCGAGCGCGGCGGCATCAAGCCCGGCGAGCATGACGTTGACCGTCATCACCTG
Organism: Hyphomicrobiales bacterium; assembly: GCA_027483505.1. GTDB lineage: Bacteria > Pseudomonadota > Alphaproteobacteria > Rhizobiales > Beijerinckiaceae > Allobosea. The sequence continues at coordinate 14,009 of JAIXUP010000004.1, read as the reverse complement.
ATCATGGCGGATGTCGGCGATGATGCAGCCGAGCGCCGAGGTGATGCCGGGATAGCGTGGCACCAACGCCGATTTCAGCCCGACATCACGGATCAGGGCGCCGACATGCAGCGCTCCGCCGCCGCCGAAGGGCAGCGCCGTGAAGCGGGCCGGATCATGCCCGCGCTCGACGGAAACGAGTCTGATCGCACCCGCCATTTTCGCATTGGCGATGCGGATGATCGCCTCTGCCGCCTGCTCTGGCCCGAGGCCCAGTGGCGTGCCGATGTGGGCAAGGATCGCCGCGCGCGCCGCCTCGACATCCAGCCGCGCGAGCTTGCCGCCGATCGGCTTGTCGGCGTTGATGCGGCCCAGCACGATGTTGGCATCGGTCAAGGTCGGGCGCGTGTTCCCCTGCGCATAGGCGACCGGGCCAGGCCGCGAGCCGGCGCTTTCCGGTCCCACGGCCAGCATGCCGCCCGCATCGACATGGGCGATCGAACCGCCGCCTGCGCCGATCGTGGTGATCTCGATCATCGGGGTCCTGATCACCATGCCGAAATCGATGGTGGTCTGGGCGCTCAGCGACGCCTCACCGCCCGCGACCAGCGAGACGTCGAAGGAGGTGCCGCCAAGGTCAGCCGTGACGACATCCTCAAAACCCGCCGCGCGCGCGATCGCCGCCGCCGCGATCACCCCGGCCGCCGGGCCTGACAGGGCCGTGCGCACCGGGAACTTGCGGGCGGTGGCGGTGGACATCACCCCGCCATTCGACTGCACGATATGGAACGAGCCCGGAAAGCTCTCGGTCTTGAGGCCTGCTTCGAGCTTGCTCAGATAGCTAGCCACCACCGGCTGCAGATAGGCGTTCAGCGCTGTTGTCGAGGTGCGCTCGAACTCGCGGATTTCGGGCAGGATCTGCGCCGAATGGGCGATGTGGGCATTGGGCCAGACGGCTTTCGCCGCCTCATAGGCCGCCCGCTCATTGGCCGGGTTGGCGTAGGCGTTGATGAAGATGATCGCCAGCGCCTCGGCTCCGTCCGCCAGCAGGGCGCGGCAGGCGGCCTTCACCGCCTCGACGTCAACCGCCGTGCGGATCGTACCGTCCGCCAGCGTGCGCTCGGGGACCTCGCGGCGCATGTCGCGCGGGCAGATCGGCTCGAAATCGCCCCACAGGCCCCAGGTGTTGGGCCGGTCGCGGCGGCGCATTTCGAGCGTGTCGCGAAAGCCCGGCGTGGTGATGATGCCGATCCTCGCGCCCTTTCGCTCCAGCAGCGCGTTGGTGCCCACGGTCGTGCCATGGATGATCGCGCCGAGACCGGCGACGGGCCCAAGTCTTTGCAGCCCCTCGATGAAGCCCACGGCTTCGTCGCCGCGATTGGAGGGTGCCTTGGCGGTGCGGAATTCGCCGGTCTCCTCGTTGAAGAAGGCCAGGTCGGTGAACGTCCCGCCGACATCGACGCCGACGAGGGTGCGGGGCAGCTTGCTCATGCGGCACCCGTAACGAAGCCGCGCCTGATGTCACGCGCCACAGCCTCCACCGAACGCTGCGCCGGGTCACCCCAGCCGCCGCCGCCGGGCGTTTCGAGCCTCAGCCGCTGGCCTTGCCTCAGCTTCACGCCGGTGATCTTGGAGGCCATCGGCGCGGTTTGCGGACCGTCGTCGCTGTCCCATGTGAAGTTGTTCAGTGCGCCCGGCTGGCCGCCGGCCACCCCGAACGGGGCATAGCGCCCGCGCTCGCCCAGCAGCGAGACATCGGCCCCGCCCGGCGACAGCACCTCGATCTCGTAGATCGCGCCGAAGCCGCCGCGATGGGCGCCCATTCCGGCGCTGTCCGGGCGCAGGGCCCACTGGGTGAACATCACAGGATAGGATGCCTCCATGATCTCGGCGGGCGGGATCGTCGCTGTCGAGATCGGGTTGTTGGCGTGGTTGAGGCCATCCGATTGCGGGTTGCCGCCCAAGCCGCCGCCGAAGAACGAGAACATCACCCAGCGCTCGCCATTGGCGCGATGGCCGGCGATGGAAAGCGCGTTGATCGTGCCGAATGGCGCGGCCGTGGCGCGCGCCGGATCGGCCTTTGCCAGCGCGCCGAACACGACGCCGATCATGCGCAGGATCGTCTCGGTATAGCCTGCCACCGGGCGCGGTGCGGTGACGCCGAGAAAGCTGGTGGCCGGAATGTCGAAGCTGATCGGGTTGAGGCAGCCCGCATTGGCCGGTACGGCGGTGAAGACGTGTTTCAGGGCCACATAGCAGGCGGCCACTGCGGTCGAGCGCGCGATGTTGACCGGTCCCTTGCAGGGCGGCGAGGAGCGGGAGAAATCGAGCGTCATCGTCTCGCCGCTGATCGTGAGGTCAAGCGCGATGGTGAGGCGTTCGTCGACAATGCCGTCATTGTCGAGATAGTCCTCGAAGCTGTAGGTGCCGTCCGGCAGGGCGGCGATGTTCTGGCGCATCAGCGCCTCGGCGCGGGCAGAAGCCGCTTCGAGCGCCGCGCTCACCACCGCGTCGCCATACTCGTCGATCAGCGCCTGGAAACGGCGCTCGCCCAGATCGAGCGCGTTCAACTGGCCATTGAGATCACCCCAGTTGGAGCGCGGCAGCCGCGTATTGGCCTGCAGGATATCGACAATGTCCTGCTGCAGCACGCCCTTGCGGAACAGCTTCACGGGCGGGATCAGCACGCCTTCCTGAAAGCTCTCGGTGGCCTGCGGGTTGTAGCCGCCGGGTACATTGCCGCCGATGTCGAGCCAATGCCCGACCGAGGCGAGCCAGGCGAAAACCTGTCCGCCGCGCATCAGCGGGCGCACAAGGCGGAAATCGTTGAGGTGCGTGCCGCCTGCATACGGGTCGTTGAAGATGAAAGTGTCGCCTTCCTCCAGTCCGCCCTGCTCGCCCACCTTGTCGATCACGGCTTTCACGGCGAAAGCCATCGCTCCGACGAAGATCGGCAGTCCTTTGGCGCCCTGCACCATCGTGGCGCCGGTGGTGGCGTGATACAGCCCGTGGCAGGCGTCGCGCGCCTCGGCGATGATCGGGTTGAAGGCCGACCGGTAGAGCGTCGCGTCCATCTCGTCGGCGATCTGCTCCAGCCGGCCCGTGAGAATGGCGAATGTGACGGGATCAAGCGCGCTCATGGCTTGTCGCCTTCATAGGATTTGCCGAGCGCGATCATCTCCGGTGTGCCGATCACGGCGTTGAGGGCGTCGAAATCGAACATCCGGTTGCGAAACGCGTCCGAGGTGCCGCCCTGCAGCAGCGTGGCGTAGAACTCCTGCGCAGTGCGGGCGATGGCGCGGACGATTCCGCCGGGAAAGATCACCAGCGAAAAGCCCAGCGCCTCCAGTTCGGAGGCCGGCAGGATCGGCGTCTTGCCGCCCTCGACCATGTTGGCCATCAACGGCAGGCTCGTGCCGAGCGCGCGGGCCACCTCGGCCAGTTCGCGGCGCGAGGCGGGCGCTTCGACGAACAGCATGTCAGCGCCTGCCGCCCGGTAGGCCTCGGCGCGCTCGATCGCGGCGGCGAAACCCTCCACAGCCACCGCATCAGTCCGCGCGATGATCAGGGTGTCGGCCGAAGCGCGCGCATCGACGGCGGCCCTGACCTTGCCGACCATGTCGGAGAGGGAGACCAGTCGCTTTTCCGCCAGATGGCCGCAGCGCTTGGGGTAGCTCTGGTCCTCGATCTGCAGGGCGTTCGCCCCGGCCCGCTCGAACATGCGCACCGTGCGCTGCATGTTGAGCGCGTTGCCATAGCCGTTGTCGGCATCGACGATCATGGGCGTGGCCACCCGATCACGGATCAGCGCGATCGTTTCGGTAATCTCGCTCATCGAGACAAGGCCGATATCGGGCCGCCCCAAGCGGGTATAGGCGATCGCCGCGCCCGACAGGTAGACGGCTTCCGCGCCCGCGTCCGAGGCGAGCGCCGCCGTCAGCGGGTCATAGATGCCGGGAGCCAGCAGGATGGGCTTGCGGGCGAGGCGGGCCTTGAGCGTCATGTCGTCTCGCTGAGCTTGAGGATGTCGGCCAGGGAGGGGGCCGCATCAAGGTTGAGGATGGCGGTCGACAGCTCGATGGCGCGGGCCCGGCCGATCACCGGCGCGCTGACCTCCATGAATTTCTCGTGGACCTCGGCGGCAGTATAGGGGTCTTCGGTGTCGCCCTTGTTGGTCAGCGCTTCTGCGCGGAAGACGCGGCCGTCATTGAGCGTGACGGTGACGCGCGCCGGTCGCAGGGCCGGCAGTCTGGCCGTCAGCGCCGGGTCCTCGTTGATGCTGATCCGTTTCGCGAGCTCCCGCGTCACCGTCTGGTTCCGGGCCGGCGCCCGGAAGGCGTCGAGCGTGGCGGCGCCGTTGACGATGAATGTCGCCAGCGAGAACGGCATCGAGAACTTCGCCGCAAGCATGTTCTCCGGCGCAGGATGGTCGAGCTGGGCCGCCCAGACATAGGTATCCACAGTGATCGAAGCGATCGCTTCTGGATCAAGCCTGCCGCCGGCTTCGGCCACGATCGAGCCGAGCGCATCCAGCGCGCCGTGGTTGTAACGGCATGCAGCATGCCGCTTGAAGTAGTTGCGTGCGATTTCCCAGCGCGCGCCGAGCTCCAGCACCATCTCGGCTGGCCGCCAGTCATCGGCGGCGATGCCGCCATAGACCGAACCGACGCCGTCAGCCTCGCCGGTGAAGCCGCCCGCCACGAGATCCCAGGCCATCAGGCCCAGCATGTTGGAGAACCCGGCATAGGTGTTGCGGACTGTCGCGCCCTCCAGCATCGTGCGGCGGCTGGTGGTCAGTCCCAGCGATGACGCGACGTTGACCACCTCTGTGATCTGGGCTGCCGAAGCCCGGTTCAGTTTGGCGATGGCCACAGCCGCGCCGATAACGCCCCAGGTGCCGTGCGGGTGCATGGTGACGCGCAGCTTCGAAGCGATGCCGATGCGCGCGCCGATCTCGTAGCCGAGCGCGGTGGCGACAATGGCATCCCTGCCGCTGACCTTGCGGTTGCGGGCGGCGGCCATGACCGCGGGGACCACATGGATGCCGGGATGGCCGCGCGCATACTGGTTGCCTTCGTCGATCTCCAGCATGGTTCCGGCGGTGCCGTCCATGAAGGCCTGCAGCAGCGGAGAGCCCGCGCGCCGGGCCTTGGCTGTCTTCGCCAGCCTGACGCCGGCTGCGGCCACTTCGGGCTCGGTCCGCCCGGCTATGATCGCACCGAACGAATCAAGGATGACCAACCGCGCGCGGGCCACCACTTCATCCGGCAAGTCCTCGAAGCGCGTCCTGCGGGCGAACCCCGCCCACTGTTTCAGCCAGGACGGGCGCTTGCCGGTGACGAGGATCGATGCGGGCACGACCCCGGGCGTGACGATGGCCATGCTCTTACATCCCCAGATAGGTTTTCATCAGGCGCGGATCGCGCTTGAGGTCGCCTGCGCTGCCGGCCATCACCACCGCGCCGTTTTCCAGCACATAGGCGCGGGCAGCCAGTTCCAGCGACTGCACCACGTTCTGCTCGACCAGCATCACCGCCAGCCCCTCGGCGGCGATCCGGGCGATCAGCGCGAACATCTCCTCGACCAGCAGCGGCGAGAGGCCGAGCGAGGGCTCGTCCATGATGATCAGGCGGGGCTCGGCCATCAGCCCGCGCCCGATGGCCAGCATCTGCTGTTCGCCGCCCGAGAGCGTGCCGGCGAACTGCCCGGTGCGCTCCCTCAGGCGCGGAAAGATGCCGAAGACGCGTTCGAGGTTTGCGGCGCGGTTCCCCCTGGCGCGGCGATAGGAGCCGAGCTCGAGGTTTTCGCGGACGCTCATGTTGGGGAAGATCTTGCGGCCCTCGGGCACATGGATCAGCCCCGCCGCCACGATGTCCGGCGCCGAAAGGCCGCTGATCGGCGCGCCATCGAAGCGGATCGAGCCGGATGTCGTCCGGATCAGGCCCGAGATGGCGCGGTTGAGCGTGGTCTTGCCGACCCCGTTGGCGCCGAGCACGGCGACTATCTCCCCCGGCTGCACGTCGAGCGACAGCCCGCGCAGGATCGGCACGCCGCCATAGCCGGCCACAAGGTCGCGCACCTCAAGCATGCGCGCCTCCGGCTGCCTGCGCCTGCATGCGGGCGGCCGCGCCATGGCCGAGATAGGCCTCGATCACCCTGGGGTCGCGGGCCACCTCGCCGGGCGCACCCGCCGCGATGATGCGGCCCTGCGCCAGCACATAGACGCTGTCGCACAGGCTCATCACCGCCTGCATGACATGTTCGACGATGAGGATGGTGACGCCGCCTGAGCGGATGGCCTGCACCACCGGCATCATGTCGCGGATTTCGGACGGGTTGAGGCCTGCGAGCACCTCGTCGAGCAGCAGCAGTTTCGGTTCGGTGGCCAGCGCTCGGGCAAGTTCGAGCCGCTTGCGGCCCGCCACCGTGAGCTGGCTGGCAGACTGGTCGAGCATTGCCCCAAGACCGACCTGATGGCCGACCGCATCCGCCTTCGCCAGAGCGCTGGCCCGCGCCGGATGACGCAGGAAGGCTCCAACCGCGATGTTCTCGCGCACGCTCAGGCCCGCGAAGGGCTGCACGATCTGGAAGGTGCGGGCTATGCCTGCAATTGCCCGCTTGTGCGTCGGCATGGCGGTGATGTCGCGGCCTTCGAACGCAACCGAGCCAGAGGTGGCGGGCTCGAAGCCGGCGATCACCGTGAACAGCGTGGTCTTGCCGGCACCGTTGGGGCCGATCAGCCCGGTGATCGAACCTTGCGCGACCTCGATCGAGGCGTTGTCGACGGCGACGAGGCCGCCGAAGCGCTTGGTCACGGCGTTGACGGCGAGAAGCGCGCTCATGCGGAAGCCTTGCGCCGGAACCAGCCCTGCACCAGCCCGAGCACGCCCCGTGGCGCATAGGCGACGCAGATGATCAGCAGGACGCCGAAGACGACGAGGTCCACGCCCGGAACCGAGCCGCCCATCAGGTTGGCGAACACGGTCTTGGTGACCTCGCCGAGGCCGAGCAGCACGACCGCTCCGACCAGCGGGCCGAACACCGTGCCGACCCCGCCGATGATCGGAGCCAGCAGAGCCTCCACCGATATCCACGGCCCATAGGCCAGCGTGGCATCGAGATAGAGGAACTTCTGGGTGTAGAGGCAGCCTGCAGCAGCCGTAATCGCGCCCGACAGGGTGATGGCCTTGAGCTTGACCGCCAGCGCATCGACGCCGAGGGCGCGGGCGGCCTCCTCGTTCTCCCGCACCGCGACAAGCTGTGCGCCGAAACGCGAACGGGTAATGGCAAGCGTCAGCGCCAGTACGGCCGCGACGAAGGCCAGCGCCAGCCAGAAGCCGATGCGCTTGTCGGCAAACTGCATGTTGGCCGGATCAAGCCTGAGCGGGACCAGAACCCCTGCTGCCCCGCCGGTGAAGCCCCAGGCATTGGCGCTGATGCGGAACACCTCGGCAAAGGCCAGCGTCACCAGCGCGAAATAGGACCCGCGCAGCCGCGCCCGGAAGCTGAGATAGCCAATGGCGAAGCCGACAACGGCTCCCAGTCCCATCGCGACGGGCAAAGCCAGCCACGGATTGACGCCGAAGCGGACCTGCAGCAGGGCCATGCCATAGGCACCCGTGCCGAAGAACACGGCATGGCCGAAGGAAAACTGCCCGCCATAGCCGCCAAGGATGTTCCAGCCCTGCGCCGCCAGCGTGATGATCATGGCGAAGCTGAGAAAGTTCAGCACGGTGTTGGAGCTGAGCCCAAGCGGCAGGAGCGCCAGCCCGGCGACGACCGCGAGGATCGGCAGGTAGGGTTGCTGCGTCATGCCTTGGCTCCGAACAGCCCGGTCGGCCTGAACAGCAGGACGAGGATAAAGATCAGGAAGATGCCGATCTGGCCGAGGCTCTCGCCGAAGTAGAGGCCCGACAGGCTCTCGACCACGCCGATGATCAGCCCGCCGACCAGCGCACCGGCGATCGACCCCATCCCGCCGAGCACGACGATGGTGAAGGCGACCAGCACGAAGGCGTTGCCGATTCGCGGATTGACCAGAAAGGTCGGCATCAGCAGGCACGCCGCGATGGCGAGACAGGCAGCGCCAAGGCCGAAGGTGACGGCGTAGATGTGGTCGACATTGATGCCGGACAGGGCCGCGCCGGTTTTCTCCCTGGCGACCGCGCGGATGGCCTTGCCGGTGTCTGTGCGCGCCAGCAGCAGCCAGAGCAGGCCCGCGACGACGAAGGAGGCGAAGAAGGCGACAACCTTCGGCGTCGACAGGAACAGATTGCCGATCTCGATCACCGAGAAGCCGTAGGGCACGTCGATGGAGCGCGTGTCTGACCGGAAGCCGGCCAGAAGCGCGTTCTCGATGATGATCGAGAGGCCGAGCGTGACGAGCAGGATGTTGCTGTCATTGCCATGGCTCGCCGGGTTGATGACGAAGCGCTGCACGGCATAGCCAAGGCCGAAGAACAGCGGCGTGAGGATGACGATGGCGATGTAAGGATCGATCTTGAAGACGCTGTGGGCTACGAACACGGCGAACATCGCTGCCGTCAGCGTCGCGCCATGGGCGAAGTTGATGATGTGCAGGACGCCGTAGACCAGCGTCAGCCCAAGCGCGATCAAGGCGTAAACGGCCCCGGTCATGAGGCCATTCGCGAGCGCGGACAGGAAGATGTCGAGCTTCAGCATGCTTTCAATTCGCAACCCAGGCGGCGTCATGGTCGGGCGAGACCCGACCATCCACGTCTGTCGTTGAGCGCCAAGGCGCGGATGGCCGGGCCAGGCCCGGCCATGACGGCTTCACGTTCTCAAACCGCCGGAAACACCGGCTTCGCGTCGGCGAAGGCGTCGGGGAAGATCACCTTGATGTCGCCGTTCTGGACCTGCGTGTTGACCGGCGCCGCGCCCGTGTTCTGGCCGTTCTCGAACTTCGTCGGGCCATAGGGCATGATGTGGTCGGCGAAGGTCGAGGCGGCCAGCGCCTCGGTGATCTTGCCGCGATCGGCCGAGCCTGCCCTCTCGATGGCGTCGGCGAGAAGCCGCACGCAGGAATAGTTGAGCGGCGTGTTGTAGAGCCAGAAGCGCCCGCCCTGTTCCGCCAGCGCCTTGACCTGCGCGGTCTTCGGCTTGCGCGGATCGGCCCAGTGATTGCAGTCCATGACGAGGTTGGCGGCGTCCGGGAACTCCTTCACGAAGCGGAAGTTCGATGCCGCGCCATTGAGGATGGCGTACACGCCCTTCGGCCGGATGCGCTGCTGCTGCATGGTGCGCGAGAGCAGCACGAACTCGGCGTAGTAGCTGGACGGGATGACGAGATCGGGATTGAGCGCGCGGATGCGCAGCGCCACGTTCGACATGTCGCGCGATGGGGTCGGGTGGGCGATGGTTTCGAGGATTTCGAAACCGGCAGCGGGGAGACGGTCATTCAGCAGCTTGGCCATGCCGGCGCCGAACAGGCCATCCTCGTGCACGATGACGACGGTTTTCGCGGGCTTGCCGGCAGCGTCGTTGAGCTTCGACAGGTTCTCCAGCGCGGTGCGCGTCACGACCCCGAAGCCCGGCCCGAAACGGAAGGTGTTCTTGAGGCCGCGGCTGACGATCTGGTCCGACACGCCGACATCGCAGATGTAGGGAATGTCATAGCGCGAGGCTGCCTGCGACGAGGCGAGCACGATCGGCGAGGCGAAGCCGCCGACGATGGCAGCAACGCCCTCCGACTGCATGCGCTCGACCTCGGATGTGCCGCCTTCCGGATTGGAGCGGGCGTCGCCGAACACCATCTGCAGGCGTGCGCCGCCCATCGACTTGATGCCGCCGGCAGCGTTGATTTCATTGAGCGCGATCTCCGCGCCGAGGCGGCCATACTCGCCGTCCTGCGCCAGCGCGCCGGTGACGGGCTGCAGGATGCCGATCTTGATCGCGGGTGCCTGGGCGCGCACGAGGCCGGGCGCGGCGATGATGGCGCTGGCGGCGGCGGCGCCCTGCAGAACGGTGCGGCGATTCATGGTCATGGTCGTCTCCTCGCTTGTGTGGTGGTCCGCCGCCCGGTCTGGACGGAGGCTGGTTTTGGCCTTTTGGCAGGTGAAGGCAAAGGCGCTTTATGGGCGACAGGCTCGCCAACGAGCGGACGCCAATGCCGGTTGGCGCCGTCACCCGTACGCAGCATTTCCATGTGGAAGGCGTGCATGTCCGGCCGGTAGAGCGCGGCGAGATGTTCGATTCCGCGTCCGTCCTCGCCCAGCACCACGCGCGTCAGCGAGATCAGCGCCGAGCCGATCTCGACACCCAGCGCCTCGGCCGTCACCGGGCCGGCGAGCGTGGCGGAGATCGTCTGGTCGGCCTTTTCCGCGACGACGCCTGAGCGTTCGAGCAGTTCCAGCAGCGGACGCGAGGCGAGATCGTCCTCGCTGTAGGTCACGCCGATCCGCTCCGGCACATGCGTCACGAGATAGGACAGCGGCCTGTCGTCGAGATAGCGGACGCGGATCGAAGCCTGCGTGCGTTCGCCCTCGGCCAGCTTCAGGGCCTCGGCGATCACGGAAGGGGGCGTGACGTACTGGAAGGACAGCAGCTTGACGCGCGTGGCGCGGCCCATCGCGACCAGATGCGACAGCATGTTCGACAGATCGGCCACGACCGGGGCCTTCGCGATCTGCCCGTTGACGAAGGTACCCGATCCGGCCTGCCTTGTGATCAGGCCCTCGCGGGCAAGTCCGTCCAGTGCGCGCCGGATGGTGACGCGCGACAGCCCGTGGCTCGCAGCCAGATCCGGCTCGCTGGGCAGGCGATGACCCGGCTGAAGCGCGCCACTGGTAATCCGCTCCTTGAGGAGCAGATAGAGCCGGTGCGTCTTCGAGGTCTCGATCGCATCCAAAACGGAGCTTCTCCAGCGGGCCATGCTGTATTACTTCTAGCACAAATGGCTGTCGTCAAGGCCAGACAGGATGTTTTTGTGATGAGCGGTGTTTCGGATGGGGGCGGGCGGATTGCGCCGGCTGACGGCAATGGCTTCGAGGTCTCCTGCGATGTGCTGGTGATCGGAGCCGGCGCGGCGGGTCTGATTGCTGCGTTGCGGGCGCAGGAAGCTGGCGCGTCCGTTCTGGTGCTGGAGCGCGACCCGCTGCCGCGAGGCTCCACCGCGCTTTCAGCCGGCCTTGTTCCCGCTGCGGAGACCCGTTTCCAGCGCGAGGCCGGGCTCGAGGACAGCAAGGCGGCGTTCGTCCGCGACATCCTGGCCAAGGCGCATGATGAGCCTGATCCGGCCGCCGTCGCGCGGGTGGTCGAGGTGGCGGGTCCGGCGCTGGAGTGGCTGGCGGATCGCCATGGCCTTCCCTTCTCGGTGATCGGCAACTTCACCTATCCGGGCCACAGCGCCTTCCGCATGCACGGACTGCCAAGCCGCTCCGGCGCCGAACTGATGGACCGCCTCCGCACCGCCGCCGAGGCGGCGGGCATCGATATCATCACCGGCGCCGAGGTCACGACGTTGCTGACAGCCGCCGGCGGCGCCGTGGCCGGCGCCGCCTTCAGACGCCCCGACGGCCATGTCGAGGAGGTGGGCTGCAAGGCGCTGATCCTGGCCTGCAACGGCTATGGCGGGGACAAGGCCCTTGTCGCGGCCGAGATTCCCGAGATGGCCAATGCGCTGTATTTCGGACATCCCGGCAATCAGGGCGATGCGGTCCGGTGGGGCAGGGGGCTCGGCGCGGCCGAGCGGCATCTGTCAGGGCACCAGGGCCATGGTTCGGTGGCCCACCCCCACGGAATCCTGATCAGCTGGGCCACCATCACGGAAGGCGGATTTCAGGTGAACCTCGCTGGCCGGCGCTTCACCAATGAGGCGCGCGGCTATTCGGAGGCGGCTGCAGCCGTTCTGACCGAGGACGGCGGCCTTGCCTGGTCTGTCTTCGACGCCCGCATTGCCGGGATCGCCCGTCAGTTCGAGGACTTCCGCAATGCCGAAGCAGCCGGCGCGATCATCGTGGCGGACAGCCTCGCGGAGCTGGCCGAAAGGACCAGGCTCCCCGCAGCCGCACTGCAGGACACGCTTGCCGAGGTCGCCGCCTTCAAGGCCGATGCCGGCGTCGACGGCTTCGGGCGCAACTGGCGCGGCGGCGCCCAGCTCACCCCGCCCTACTGCGCCGTCCGCGTCACCGGCGCGCTGTTCCACACGCAGGGCGGTCTTGTGGTGGATGGGGAAGCGCGCGTCCTGCGTCCTGACGGGACGAAGCTGCCGAACCTGTTCGCAGCCGGTGGCGCGGCGTGCGGCGTGTCTGGTCGGTCGGCCGCCGGCTATCTCTCGGGCAATGGCCTGCTGACCGCAGTTTCCTACGGCTTCATCGCCGGACAGGCCGCCGCAATGCTGGCGGGCGCTGGCCGGTTTCTCTGCATTGGCGGGGCCGTCATCGACCGCAAGCTGCACGCGCTGGCTCCGATCAGGGCAGCCACGTCCAATCCCGCGCGCGGCACGACCAGCTTTGGCGGCGTGGCCCGCAACGTCGCCGAGACACTGGCGCGCCTGGGCGGCGCGGTGCGGCTGGCCTCCTGTGTCGGACAGGATGACGCGGGGCAGGCGCTGCTGGCGCATCTGGCCGAGGCGGGCATCGACGCCACGCTGGTCGAGACGGTCGCGGGGGCGGCTACCGCCCAATACGTGGCCTTGCTGGCGCCGGATGGCGCGCTGCATGTGGCGGCGGCCGACATGGCCATTCTCGACCGCATCTATGGCGCGCTGGCGCGGTCGGCCCTTCACGCCGCCGCTGGCGTTGACTGGATATTCGCCGACTGCAACGCACCTGCCGAAGCCCTGGGTCACATGATCGCCGATGCCCGGCGCGGCGGGCATCGCCTCGCCATTGACGCCATCTCGCTGGCGAAGGCTGCGCGCCTGCCCGCGAACCTCGCCGGAATCGGCTGCCTGTTCCTCAACCGCGACGAAGCGGCGGTCGTGCTGGGGGCCGACACTGATCCGGAGACGATGGCGCGCGCGCTTCTGGCCCGCGGGGCGGAACGGGTGGTCCTGACGCTCGGGGCCGGCGGCGCGCTGGCCTGCGAGCAGGACAGCTGCCTGCATGTTCCCGCCGAAAAGGCCTCTGTTCTCGATGTCACGGGGGCGGGCGACGCCATGATCGCCGGGGTCCTGACGGTGCTGGCCGCAGGCGGCGCGCTGCCGGATGCCGTCCGCTTTGGCACCGGCGTGGCGGCAAGAACGGTGGCTTCGACTCTCAGTGTTGACACCAACCTCTCGCCTGACATGGCGAAGCGGTTTATGGCGGCTCTGACGTCCTGACCATGGAGCTCCCGGTGAGCCACCCTCTGTGTGACCTTGCACCCGAAGTCGCCGCAGCCCTCGCACGGGGTGGGGCGGTTGTGGCGCTTGAATCAACCATCATCACCCACGGCATGCCGTATCCGCAGAATGTCGAGACAGCCCGCGCGGTGGAAGCCGTCGTGCGCGCGAACGGGGCGGTGCCGGCCACGATCGCGGTTCTGGACGGACGCATCGCGGTCGGACTCAGCGACGCGCAGATGCAGTGGCTGGCGCCGGCGAAGGGTGTGCTGAAGCTCTCCCGCGCCGATCTCGGCCACGCGATCGCGGCCCGCAAGCCCGGATCGACCACGGTCGCGGCGACGATGATTGCCGCCCATCTGGCTGGCATCGCGGTCTTTGCCACAGGTGGCATCGGCGGCGTGCATCGGGGCGCGGAATCCACCTTTGATGTTTCCGCCGACCTCGGCGAACTGGCGCAAACGCCGGTTACGGTTGTCTGCGCCGGCGCCAAGGCGATCCTTGATCTGCCCAAGACCTTCGAGATGCTCGAGACCCTCGGCGTGCCCGTGGTGGGCTACGGCGTCGACGAACTGCCGGCCTTCTGGAGCCGCCAGAGCGGCATCGCTGCGCCGATCAGGCTCGATACGCCGGCTGACATCGCGGCGATGATCAGGGCCCGTCAGCTGCTGGGGCTCAAGGGTGGTGTCCTCGTGACCAATCCGGTGCCGCCGGAGGATGAAATCCCTGCCGGGGATGTGGCGGCATT
>JAIXUP010000014.1 GCA_027483505.1 Hyphomicrobiales bacterium | reverse complement strand
CGAGATGTTCTATAACCCTACCCGCAAGCACGCGCGGAACGGGATGCTGTCACCCGTCGAGTTCGAACGACAGCACAAAACGCAATCCGAGGGCGTCTAGAAAACTCGGGGCGATTCACGCAGAGAGGTAGAAATCACCCTAAAAATCGATTTCCGATTTTGCTCGGAGGACTGTTCGATGTGGGTTGCGTTGGTGCCCAGCAACAGTTGCTGCATGCGCCGAAGTTAGGGTCGGCGTTAGGGTCGCACAATTTCTGAAAATAAATCTGTGTTATTTCAATGACTTAACAGTGAAAATGGCGGAGAGGGAGGGATTCGAACCCCCGATGGAGTTGCCCCCATGCCGCATTTCGAGTGCGGTGCATTCAACCACTCTGCCACCTCTCCGCGAGGCTTCGGTTTGATCTTTGGCTGAAGCGGATGACCCGATACACGCGCCATGCGGGAGTGACAAGCGGTTTCGCGCAGCTGCTGCTGATCACGCGGCAAGGCCATAGCCTCGGTCACCCCGCGCGGTGCCATGGCGGCTTCGCGGCCGTGCCCCGCGATGCGGCGAATGGGCCGCCCCCGGCCGAAGCCGGCGAGGTTTCGCTTGACGACAGGCCCCTGCTCACGTATCGCACCCTCGAACTCGGCGTGGGCAGGAATGTCCGCGCCTTGCTTTTTCGCGGGCGTGCATGAGGCCTCCGTGAACCCCATCAGGCTGCCAAGAAGCCCGTCCGGGATGCCAGCAATGGCACGCCACGAGGCGCGGCATCGAACAGGAGAACAACATGTTCGCAGTCATCAAGACCGGCGGTAAGCAGTACCGCGTCGCCGCCAACGACCAGATCACCATCGAGAAACTGGTGGGGTCGGCCGGCGAAACTGTCGCCTTTGAGCACGTGCTCATGCTGTCCGACGGCGCATCGACGACCGTCGGCGCTCCGACCGTGGCCGGCGCCTCGGTTGCGGCCGAGATCGTCGAGCAGGGCCGCGGCGACAAGGTGATTTCATTCAAGAAGCGCCGCCGCCAGAATTCGAAGCGCAAGCGGGGCCATCGCCAGGACCTGACCGTCGTGCGGATCACCGAGATCCTGACGGGCGGCAAGAAGGTCAACGTCACCGCCAAGGCTCCTGTCGCCGCCGCCGCCCTCGGCGTCGCGGCAGCCGTTGCCGCCGCGCCCAAGGCTGCCAAGGCTTCCGACGCCATGGACGCTTCCAACCTGTCGCTGATCTCGGGCATCGGCCCGACCATCGAGAAGAAGCTGCGCGCCGCCGGAATCCAGAGCTGGAACGACATCGCCGGCTGGAGCGAGGCCGACGTGGCCAAGTGGGATGAGGAGCTGGCCTTGCGCGGCCGCGCCACCCGCGAGGAATGGGTCGAGCAGGCCAGGGAGCTTCTCGCCGGCAAGCCGCCGCGCGCGAAGGCTGACCAGGCCGAACTGAAATCAGGCAAGGACTACTGAGGCGCCGCTGCCCGGTCGGGGCAGGACGTTTGTGGTTCGATTGAAACGCGTTTGAGGAGACTACCATGGCACACAAGAAAGCAGGCGGCTCATCCCGCAACGGTCGCGACTCCGCAGGCCGTCGTCTTGGCGTCAAGAAGTTCGGCGATCAGGCTGTCGTGGCCGGCAACATCATCGTGCGCCAGCGCGGCACCAAGGTGCGCGCCGGAGCCAATGTCGGCATGGGCGTCGACCATACGCTGTTTGCGCTCACCGACGGCCGCGTCAAATTCGGCACCAAACTTGGCCGCTCCTTCGTTGCGGTCATTCCGGCCCAAGAGGCCGCGGAATAAGGCGGGACAGGACACCATCCTGATCCGCCGGTCACATCGACCCGGTTGATCAGGACAGGGACCCGGACGGGCCAGCCAGATCAGGACGACAGGGAAGATGGGACCGCCCATCTTCCTTTTTTCTTGTCTGGCCAAACCCCGGGAGGGTCCCATGACCACCATTTCAAGCGAGGCGTGCGCCGCAAAGCCTCTGTTTCCGGATCTGACGCGCGACGACGTGTTTCGTCTCGAGACCCGCCGCCTCTGGCTGCGCTGGCCGCGCCATGCGGACGCGCCTGCGCTGCGCAGCTTCGCGGGCCTGCGCGAGGTCGCGGAAATGACCGGCACTTGGCCGCATCCGCTGCCGGAGGGCGAGCCCGAGCGCCGCATCTTCGAGGCGCGCAAGGCCAATGCGACCGGGGTCAGCCTGGTGTTGGCAATGACGCCGCGCGGCCGGCCAAACCTGCAGATCGGTGTGATCGGCGTGACATACGGAAAGCCTGGCGTCAGCGAGGCCGATGTCGAGATCGGCTACATGCTGCATCCCGAGCATCGGGGGAAGGGCCTCGTCGTGGAAGCCGTCCAGTCCGTGCTCGACACCGTGTTCGGCTACACGGGCACGCGGACGGTGGGCGCCCTGGCGCGGGTTGTGAATCCGGCTTCGCGGCGCGTGCTCGAGAAGTGTGGCTTCCGGCACACCGGTTCGATGCTGCGCGACCAGCCAGTCCGGGGCGGCATGATTCCCTTCGACGGGTTCGTGCTGGACCGCAAGACCTGGGCCGCGCTGGTCAACTGGAGCCACAACGCGCCGGTCAGGGTGCCGGCCGAGCCAAGGGCGGCTGATTGCGGCCCGGCAGTGACTTGTGCGTGATCGCTGCATCTGTTGCCACAATGCCCACGTAGGCGAGGGACATCACAGGAGTCGTCAATGTCCCTTCCCGTCATCAGCCGCCGTCACCTTGTCGTCGGGGTTGCCGCCTTAGCCGCGCTGCGAAGTGCGCCAGCCCTGGCGACGGCTCGGCCGAAACTCGTCCTGCATGACTGGTTCCGCGGCCCGACCCATGCCGTCGGCCATTTTCGCAACACCTTCACCGGGGTTGAGCGCAAGCTGGCGGTCGACCTGATGGGCCGCTGGAACGGCAAGGTGCTGTCGCTGTTCGAGGACTTCTTCTATGCCGACGGCGAGCGCGACCAGAAGACCTGGTTCTTTGAGCGCACCGGCGACGGCACCTATGTCGGGACACGCGACGACGTTGTGTCGCCGGCGCAGGTGACAACGCCCGAGCCTGATACCGTCAGGTTCGGTTACACCGCCGATCTCAAGCTCCCGTCCGGAACCACGCGGCTTGATTTC
Source organism: Hyphomicrobiales bacterium (assembly GCA_027483505.1). Taxonomy (GTDB): domain Bacteria; phylum Pseudomonadota; class Alphaproteobacteria; order Rhizobiales; family Beijerinckiaceae; genus Allobosea. The sequence goes on along the minus strand of JAIXUP010000014.1, from coordinate 70,675 downwards.
GACGATACCCTGACGCTGCGGCCCAACGGAACCGTCTTCAACCGCGCCGTCGTTTCGCGCTTCTTCATTCCGGTCGGAACCGTGGAACTCGTGTTCCGCAAGGGCCGTCTGCCGGCCCGGCTCAGGCGAAGCGGAGGCGCATGAGACGGATTCACAGGCGGCGTCGCTTCGGATAAGCTGGCCGCATGAACAACCTGTCGCCTGCCCGGGCCGGCATTCCACCCTTTGGCCCGGCCGGCCCGGCCCGGCCCGTGCCGGCGCAGTCGCCGCGGATCGGGCTGGTTGACCTGGCGCGGGGGCTGGCGCTGGCGGCAATGGTCGTGTTCCACAGCGCCTGGGATCTGTCCTTTCTCGGCTTCGTACAGACTGACATCTCGGCCGATCCGGGCTGGCGCCTGTTCAGCCATCTCATCGCGGGCAGTTTCCTGCTGCTTGCCGGACTGAGCCTCGGGCTGGCCCATGGCCGTCTGCTGCGCCCCGATCCGTTCCGCGACCGGGTGGTGATCATCGCGGGGGCGGCCCTGCTGGTGACGTTCGGCACCTGGGTTGCGTTGTCGGACCGGCTCGTGCTGTTCGGAATCCTGCACTGCATCGCGCTCGGCTCGCTGCTGTGCCGACCGCTGCTGCGAGGTCCTTGGTGGGTGCCAGCCGTCGCGGCCGTGCCGGTCGGCCTCCTGCCTTTGACCAGCGAGCACCCGGCGTTGTCGAGCCTGCAAAGCATGATTGCGGCGAGCCCGTTGCAGGGCTTTTGGCAGTACAGCGGGCTCAGCGTTATGCCACCGATCACGGTGGATTTCGTGCCGATCTTTCCGTGGTTTGCCATCATGCTGGCGGGCCTGTCCCTGGGTCTCGGGCTCGCGCGCGGCGCAGGGGCGGGGTGGCTTGCAGCCATCGCCTTGCCGTCGGCGCTGGCGCCCCTCGCATGGGCCGGGCGGCGGAGCCTGCCGATCTACCTGATCCATCAGCCGGTTCTGATCGGTTCGCTGATGCTCGTCAGCTACGCGATGCCCGGGTTGACGACGGGCCTTGCATCGCGGGCCGAGGGAACCTTCAGGCGTGACTGCGTACAGGAATGCCGCAGCTCGAACTCGCAGGAGGTCTGCAACCGAAGCTGCAACTGCGTGATCGAGACGCTGCGCCAGGATCCGGCGCGCTTCAGGTCGATCGTCATCGAGGGACGCAACGACAAGGCCTCCACCGACGGGATCAACGCGGCAGTGCTGATGTGCTTCAGGCCGCCGGCCAGCGGCGGCTGAGGGTCAGGCCTGCGCCGGCGAACAGGGTTGACCTTCCCGCCCAATCGGACCAAACGAAAGCGCTCAGGATCCCGCCGTCGCTTCCCGAAGCCTCGGCATGGGTCATTTCGGCGCGACTGCGCCTCTTTCGGGCGCCCGCCATGGATCGGCAACAATGAAATTTCTCGATCAGGCCAAGATCTACATCAAGGCGGGCGATGGCGGTGCCGGCTCCGTCTCGTTCCGTCGCGAGAAGTTCATCGAACATGGCGGACCTGACGGCGGCGATGGTGGGCGCGGCGGCGATGTCTGGGCCGAGTGCGCGGACGGCCTCAACACGCTCATCGATTTCCGCTATGCCCAGCACTTCAAGGCCAAGACCGGAGGTCATGGCATGGGCAAGCTGAGGGCGGGCGGCAAGGGCGCGGATGTCGTGCTGCGCGTTCCGCCCGGTACGCAGGTCTTCGAGGAAGACGGCGAGACCCTGATCTGCGACATCACCAAGCCCGGAGAGCGGGTGTTGCTGGCTCGCGGCGGTAATGGCGGCTTTGGCAATGCCTATTTCAAGACCTCCAGCAATCAGGCCCCGCGGCGGGCCAATCCGGGGTTGCCCGGCCATGAGGCCACCATCATCCTGCGGCTCAAGCTGATCGCCGATGCCGGTCTGGTGGGGCTGCCCAATGCGGGGAAATCGACCTTTCTCGCGGCCGTCACCTCGGCCAAGCCGAAGATTGCCGACTATCCCTTCACCACGCTGCATCCGGGCCTTGGCGTGGTCCGGGTCGACCAGCGGGAATTCGTGCTCGCCGACATTCCCGGCCTGATCGAAGGGGCGCATGAGGGTCTCGGGCTTGGCGACCGTTTCCTCGGCCATATCGAACGCTGCCGCGTCCTCTTGCATCTCGTTGACGGCACGTCCGAACATGCTGGCAAGGCCTACAAGATCGTCCGGAAGGAGCTTGAGGCCTATGGCGGCGACCTGACAGACAAGCCGGAGATCGTCGCCCTGACGAAGGTCGATGCGCTTGATCCGGCGACGCTGAAAGAGCAACTTGCGCGCCTGAAGCGTGCCGCCAAGCGAACCCCGATCATGCTGTCGGCGGCCTCCGGCGACGGCGTCGACGCCGCACTGCGCGCGCTGCTCGGCATCATCGACCAGGCGCGTGTCGACGACGCCAGCGCCAAGGCCCCGGTGACGGAGACCGGCTGGCGGCCGTGAGACCCGGCCCGGCTTTTCAAGGACGCCGAACTCAGGCACACAGACAGCAAAACCGGCTACACGAACGTGCAGATTACCCAGCCTTCCCTCGCGCAGTTCAGGCGCATCGTCATCAAGGTCGGCTCGGCGCTTCTGGTTGACCGGCAGAAGGGCCGCGCCCGTCATGGCTGGCTCGCGGCGCTGGCCGAAGACATCGCCGAACTGCACGCGCGGGGCGCGGATGTGCAGGTGGTCTCATCGGGCGCCATTGCGCTGGGGCGCACGGTGCTTGGCATGCCGGGCGGCGCCTTGCGGCTGGAAGAGAGCCAGGCTGCGGCCGCAGTGGGCCAGATCGCGCTCGCGCGCATCTGGGCCGAAGCGCTCAGCCATCACGGCATCACGGCCGGCCAGATCCTGGTCACACTTGCCGACACCGAGGAGCGCCAGCGCTATCTCAACGCCCGCGCCACCATCGGCCGGCTGCTGGAGATGCGGGCCGTGCCGGTGATCAACGAGAACGACACCGTGGCGACGAGCGAGATCCGCTATGGCGACAATGACCGTCTGGCGGCCCGCGTGGCGACGATGACGGGCGCCGACCTGCTTGTCCTGTTTTCCGACATCGACGGGCTCTACACGGCGCCCCCCGCTCTCAATCCGGCGGCGCAGCACATCCCCGTGGTGCCGCGCATCACCGCCAGCATCGAGGCGATGGCGGGCGGCGCGGCATCGGAACTGTCGCGCGGCGGCATGACCACCAAGATCGAGGCCGGCAAGATCGCGGTGTCGGGCGGCACGCACATGGTCATCGCCGACGGGCGGCCGAAGAATCCGCTGAGCGCCATCGCGAACGGCGCGCGCTGTACCTGGTTTCTCACCAGCTCGACGCCAGCCACCGCGCGCAAGATCTGGATTGCCGGCTCGCTTGAGCCGCGCGGGGTGATTCATGTCGATCCGGGTGCGGCCCGCGCCCTTGCCGGCGGCGCGAGCCTGCTTCCGGTCGGAGTCCGCAAGGTCGATGGCGACTTCCAGCGCGGGGATGCGGTCATCATCCGCGACAGCAACGGGACAGAACTTGGGCGCGGGCTTGTCGCTTATGACGCCGTCGAGGCGCGGGCTGTGATCGGCAAGCTCTCGAAGGACATCGAGGCGGTGCTGGGCCATGCCGGGCAGGCCGAGATGATTCACAGGGACGACATGGCGCTCGTGATCGGGTAATCTTGGATCGCTGGCCGCGCGGAGCGGCCTCAACGCAGGCAGAATGCAGATGAATGTCGTGGCCACAGTGCCGAAGGACGCGGCCGAGACGGATATCGCCGGACTGATGCGGCAGATCGGACTCAGGGCGAAGGCGGCCCAGCGCGCGATCATGCTCGCTGCGCCCGAGGCCAAGAACGCGGCGCTGATGGCCGCCGCTGCGGCCATTCGCGAGGCCGGTCCGGCGGTGCTCGCCGCGAACGCGCTTGATCTGGCCGATGCGCGTGCATCCGGGCAGACCGCAGCCTTCATCGATCGGCTTCTGCTCACGCCAGCGCGCATCGAAGGCATCGCTTGTGCGGTCGAGGAGATCGCGTCGCTGCCCGACCCGGTCGGCAAGGTCCTGGCCCGGATCGAACGCCCGAATGGTCTTGTCATCGAACGTGTGGCGACGCCGCTGGGCGTGATCGCCGTAATTTTCGAAAGCCGCCCCAATGTTACGGCGGATGCCGGCGCGCTGTGCCTGAAGAGCGGCAATGCGGCCATCCTTCGTGCCGGCTCGGACAGCCTGCGCACATCATCGGTTCTGGCGGACGCCATGCGCAGCGGGCTCGCCAGTGCCGGCCTGCCAGCAGACGCGCTCCAGCTTGTGCCATCCCGCGACAGGGCGGCGGTCGGCGCGATGCTCGCCGGACTTGACGGCGCGGTGGACGTCGTGGTTCCGCGCGGCGGAAAAAGCCTCGTCGAGCGCGTCCAGAGGGATGCGCGCGTGCCGGTCTTCGCCCATCTCGATGGCAACTGCCATGTCTATGTCCATGCGGGGGCCGATCTGGGCATGGCGCGGGCCATCGTTCTCAACGCCAAGCTGAGGCGAACGGGCGTCTGCGGCTCTGCCGAGACCCTGCTGGTCGACCGCGCCGTCGCCGAGACACATCTTCAGCCCCTGGTGTCGGCGCTCCTCGATGCCGGCTGCGCGGTGCGCGGCGATGACCAGACGAGGCGCGTCGACAACCGGGTCAGCGAGGCCATCGAGGCTGACTGGGGCACCGAATATCTCGACGCCATCATCGCCGTGAAGGTGGTCGGCGGCCTTGATGAAGCGATCGCCCATGTCGAGCGCTATGGCTCCCACCACACCGATGCGATCGTCACCGCTGACAGCGCGGCAGCGCGGCGCTTCCTGGCCGAGGTCGATTCGGCCATCGTGCTGCACAACGCCTCGACGCAGTTCGCCGATGGCGGCGAGTTCGGCTTCGGGGGCGAAATCGGCATCGCCACGGGGCGCATGCATGCGCGCGGGCCTGTCGGCGTCGAGCAGTTGTGCTCCTACAAGTATCGCGTGCTTGGCGCGGGCCAGATACGGCCTTGAGCGACGGTGTCTTTCCCCATGCGGCGCGGGGCCTGCGCGTCGGCCTGCTGGGCGGCTCGTTCAATCCTGCCCATGACGGGCACCGCCTCGCCAGCCTCACGGCCCTGCGCAGGCTCGGCCTTGATCAGGTCTGGTGGCTGGTCACGCCTGGCAACCCGCTGAAGGACAACCGCGCGCTGCCGTCCCTTTCGGAACGCATCGCCCGTGCGGCCGAGGTGGCCAACCATCCGCGCATCGCGGTAACCGGAATCGAGGCCAGGCTCGGGACCCGCTTCACCGCCGAGACGCTGTCGGCGCTGAGGGGCCGCTATCCGGGCGTGCGCTTCGTCTGGCTGATGGGCTCCGACAACCTCGCCCAGTTCCACCGCTGGCAGAACTGGCGCGGCATTGCCCGGATGATGCCGATTGGCGTGATTGACCGCCCGGGATCAACTCACAAGGCCATGCGCTCGCGCGCCGCCATCGCGCTGGGACGCTGGCGGCTGGATGAGAGCGACGGGCTGCTGCTGTCCACCGAAACGGCTCCGGCCTGGATGTTCCTGCATGGCCGGCGCTCGGCCCTGTCGTCGACGGCATTGCGCGGACGCGTGAAAACATTGAACCTGACGCCCTGACGCGGTATGGATTCTTCAAAGCGGTCAAGGCCGCACCTTCTGCATGAGGACATCACGCTGATCACGCCCGTCGCGCCCGAAACGGCCAAAACACCGCGTCGCAAGACGTCCGCCAAGTCTCCTGCAGCCGTCTCCGCCATGGCCGCCGATGCGCCGAAGGCGCAGGCTGCGGCACAGTCTCCGTCCGATACGCTTGCTCTGGCCACCCATGCGCTGGAGGAGATGAAGGCCGAGGACACCATCATCATCGATCTCGAGGGCAAGACCTCGATTGCCGACCAGATGATCATCACCTCCGGCCGCTCCAACCGCCATGTCGGGTCCATCGCCGATGAGGTGGTCAAGACGATGAAGGATGCCGGACACGGCACCCCGCGCGTCGAAGGCGTGCCCCATTGCGACTGGGTCCTGATCGACTGCGGCGATGTCATCGTGCATGTCTTCCGCCCCGAAGTGCGCCAGTTCTACAATCTGGAAAAGATGTGGGGCGTTGATCGCCCGACCGAAGCGGCAAGCTGACGTTCCGACTCCATGCGCCTTCAACTGCTGGCGGTGGGACGGCTCAAGGATGGTCCCGAACGGGCGCTGTGCGAACGCTACGCCGCGCGCATCCATGACAGCTGCCGGCCGCTCGGCTTCGCCGGCCCCGACATCGTTGAACTGGCCGAGAGCCGCGCGCGCCGCCCGGAGGACCGTAAGGCCGAGGAAGCGTCGTCTTTCAGGGGGAAGCTGCCCGGCGGTCTGCTGATCGCCCTCGACGAACGCGGCAGGAGCATGGGCAGCGCAGACTTCGCCCACAGGCTTGCGCGCGAGCGCGACAGCGGTATGGCTCATGCCAGTTTTCTGATCGGCGGCGCGGACGGGCTTGACCCTGCCCTGCGCGAACAATGCGCGCTGGCGCTGTCATTCGGGGCGCTGACCTTGCCGCACCAGCTGGTCCGGGTTCTGGTGCTGGAGCAACTCTACCGGGCGCTGACGATTCTGGGCGGACACCCCTATCATCGCGTCTGACTGGACAGATGATTCGATGGTGCGCCCCCTGATCTCCCCGTTTCGTTCCGCGCGCCGGCATGCCGCCGGGGTGGGCGCCGCCCTATGCCTTGCGCTGGCGACGCCCGTCTCCGCGCAGGCTCCAACGCCGGCCGATCAGGAGGTCCTTGCCCAGGAAACCGAAATCAAGCGCAGCCAGCGCGTGGCGCGGGATGCTGAGCTCAAGGCCGTTGAACAACAGCTGGCGATGAACTCCGCCGCGCGCGCAAGGCTGGATGCCGAGTTGCGCGAGATCCGGGCTGACCGGACGCGCCTCAACACGGCCCTAATCGAGACGACCCGCCGTTTGCAGGCGACGGAAAGCCGGATCGCGGCGCTGGAGGACCGGCTCGCTTCGCTTGCCTCCAGCGAACTGGCGATCCGCCGCTCGCTGGATGGCCGCCGCGGGTTGATCGGCGACGTACTGGCTGCCCTGCAGCGCATGGGCCGGCGCCCGCCGCCTGCGGTGCTGGTCCGGCCCGAGGATGTGCTCGACGCCGTGCGCGCCTCGATCCTGATGGGGGCCGTGCTGCCCGAGCTGCGCAGCGAGGTCGAGGCGCTGGCCGGCGATCTTGCCGAACTGGTACGGCTGCGGGATGCAGCGGCGCGCGACCGGGCGAGCGTGGCCACCGAATTCGCCCAGTTTGCAGAGGAGCGTCAGCGGCTCGCGGGGCTGGTCGAGGCCCGGCGGGTGCGCGAGGCGGCGGCCGAGGGCGAGGCTGCCGACAGCCAGCGGCGGGCACTGGCGTTCGGGCGCGAGGCCGCGGGTTTGCGTGAGCTGGTCGAGCGGCTGGAGGGCGACATCACGGCGGCGACCCGGCGCGCGGAGCAAGCCCGACTCAATGCCGAGGCGCAGACGCGCGAAACGCGCGAGCGCATGGCGCAACTCGCCTTCCGCGATCCGTCGCGGCTGGCCCCCCAATCGTCCTTCCAGGACCTGCGCGGGCAGCTCCTGCTGCCTGTTGCCGGATCACAATTGCGTGGGTTTGGCGCGGCGGACGGGTTCGGCGGGACGGCGCGCGGCATCTCCTTTACGACGCGCCCCGGAGCGGTGGTTGCGGCGCCTTCCGATGGCTGGGTGGCCTTTGCAGGGCCTTTTCGGACGTTCGGGCAGATGGTTATCCTGCATATGGGCGGCGGCTACCACATCCTCCTGGCAGGGCTGCAGCGGACCGATGTGACGCGCGGACAGTTCGTTCTCGCCGGCGAACCGCTCGGGGTCCTCGGCGACGTGCCGGAAGGTTCGCCGGTTGCATTAGGGGATGGCAATGGCCAGCCAATTCTCTATGTTGAGTTTCGCAAGGACGGTCAGTCGATCGATCCTGGGCCGTGGTGGGCGAAGACACAGGGCGACAAGGTTCGCGGATGACAATGCGCAAGATTTCATTGCTGATGGTGGGTGCGGTGGTTGGAGCGGGGCTGACAGCCGTCACCCTGCGGACCAATCTGATGAGCGCGACCAGCGCGGTCGCGGCCAATGCGGAGACCTATCGCAGTCTCAATCTGTTCGGCGACATCTTCGAGAAGATCCGGACGGACTATGTCGAGAAGCCGGATGAGCGGAAGCTGATCGAAGCCGCCATCAATGGCATGCTCACCTCGCTCGACCCGCATTCGGGCTACCTCGACCCGAAGAGCTTCCGGGATATGGACATCGACATGCGCGGCCGTTTCGGCGGGCTCGGCATCGAAGTGACCATGGAGGAAGGCACGCTCAAGGTCGTGACGCCGATCGACGACACGCCGGCCTTCCGCGCCGGAATCATGACCAATGACCTGATCCGCGAGATCGACGGCGACGCCGTGCAGGGGCTGACCCTGACGCAGGCCGTGGAGAAGATGCGCGGGCCGGTCAATTCCAGCGTCAAGCTGAAGATCGAACGCCCGGGGCGGAAGGAACTGATCGAATTCACGCTGGTCCGCTCGGACATCGTGGTGCCTGCAGTGCGCGCCCGGATGGAAGGCGACGATGTCGGCTACATCCGCATTTCGACCTTCTCGGAGCAGACCTTCGACGGGCTGCGCCGCGGCATCGAGAGGGCCGTGGCGGATGCGCCCGGCGACAAGCTGAAGGGCTTCATCATCGACCTGCGCAACAACCGCGGCGGCCGCCTCGATCAGGCCGTGCTGGTTTCGGACGCGTTCCTTGAACGCGGCGAAATCGTTTCGACGCGCGGCCGGAATTCGGACGAGACGCAGCGTTTCAGCGCCAAGTCCGGCGACCTGACACGCGGCAAGCCCGTTGTCGTGCTGATCAATGGCGGCTCGGCCTCGGCGGCCGAAATCGTGGCCGGCGCGATCCAGGATCACAAGCGCGGCCAGGTGATGGGCACGCGCTCGTTCGGCAAGGGGTCGGTCCAGACGATCATTCCGCTCGGCGCCAACGGGGCATTGCGCCTCACGACGGCGCGCTACTACACACCATCCGGCAAGTCGATCCAGGCGAAGGGCATCGACCCCGACATCGTCGTGCTGCAGGACATCCCCGACGAGCTCAAGGGCAAGGACGAAACCAAGGGCGAGGCCGGCCTCAAGGGCCACCTCTCCGGCGGCGCCAAGCCCGAGGAGGAAAAGTCCGGCTCGTCGTCCTACATCCCGACCGACAAGGCCAAGGACAACCAGCTCAATGCGGCGCTCGACCTGCTGCGTGGAATCAAGCGCGACGCCGCGAATCAGGCAACGCCTGCCGCACCGGCCACGCGGCAGAACTGAGCACGACTTCGATGGGCGGGATCGGCTGACGCCGGTCTCGACGGAATCGCCGGAAAGCCTCACACTGCAGAAGGCGCGCGACGATGATTCGCGCGCCGTTTCTCGGGTTATCTTCGCCTGCCGCCCGTCTTGCGGCGCGTGGATGTCGACAGGTTGGGGCTTCAGGTTTGGTCGACGCGCCGGCATCTGATCTGCACAAGCCGCTTGGGGCTCCGAAGCCCAAGAAGGCTGCGCCGCGGTGGCTGAAGCCACTGTTCTCGGTCGTCGCGCTGTTGCCGGTGGCCGCTCTGGGCGGCGCGGCCCTCTATGTCAGCCTGTACGGGAATGCCGAGAAGGCGGCCCCTCTCGCCGTCGCCATGATCGAGAAACCGGGAGGCAAACCTGCCGCCGCGACGCCGCAGTTCAGCTTCTCTGCGCAGGATGCGGTGCAGGCAGCCCAGGAAGCGGCGCAGCGGCCCGAGAGCAGCGCCGGACAACTCGAGCAGGAAGCAGGCGTCCGGGTGATGCGCCCGGGAGGGGCGGATACGCCCAACTCCGTCATCATCCGCGTGCCGGACGCCACGTCCGCCAGACTTGCCGCCGCGCCTGACAGGCGCCTCATCGACCGGACGCGGCTTGGTGTGCTGCCGAAGACGGGCGAGGACGGTGCGCGCTCCTTCCAGGTCTACGCGCGCCCGGCGCCGTCCAGTGCTCCGGCGCAACCGCGGATCGCCATCTTGATCGGCGGACTCGGCATCTCGGCCTCGACGACAGCCGACGCCATCGCCAAGCTGCCGGGCGAGATCAGCCTTGCCTTCGCACCCTATGGCGCCGATCTCGAACGACAGGTCCAGCGCGCACGCGGGGACGGGCACGAGGTCTTCATGCAAGTGCCGATGGAGCCGTTCGACTATCCCGACAACGATCCTGGTCCGCACACGCTGGTGACCGGACCGCAGGCGAGCGAGAACACTGACCGCTTCCGCTGGGTGCTGAGCCGCTTCACCGGTTATGTCGGGATCGTCAATTTCATGGGCGCGCGCTTCACCTCTGACGAGGCGACCATGGCGCCGGTGCTGCGCGAGGCTGCCGAACGCGGCCTGATGGTGGTCGATGACGGTTCGTCGGGCCGGAGCATCATGACACAGGTGGCTTCCGGCTTCCGGACGCCCGCAGTCAAGGCCGACCTTGTTCTTGATCTGGCGGCGCGTGCCGACGCCATTGACCGCGAACTGCAGAGGCTTGAGGCGCTGGCGCGCGAGAAGGGCTTTGCTTTGGCAAGCGCCTCGGCGCTGCCGCTCACCATCGACCGCATCAACCGCTGGGCCCGGACGCTGGAGGCGCGCGGCATCCGGCTTGTTCCAGCCAGCGCGGCGGCGGGCAGCCGCGCCGTGACGACAGGGTCGATCCGGTGAGGTCTGGCCCGGAACCGGACGACGCCTACCGGCCTTGCGTCGGGATTGCGCTGTTCAACCGCGCCGGGTTGGTCTTTATCGGTCGCCGGGCCGAGTTTTCCGGTGATGACGCCTGGCAGATGCCGCAGGGCGGGATCGACCCCGGGGAAACGCCGCGCGAGGCCGCAGTCCGGGAGCTTGCCGAGGAGACCGGTGTGACGCAGGTCTCCTTTCTGGCCGAGGCGGCTGAATGGCTGAGCTATGACCTGCCGCCGGACCTCCTGAAGTCCTCGTGGCGGGGGCGTTACCGCGGACAGGCGCAGAAGTGGTTTGCCTTCCGCTTCGAAGGCGATGATGCCGACATCGACATCCTGACGCCGCCGGGCGGGCACAGGGCAGAGTTCGCGGATTGGCGCTGGGAGCAGCTTTCCCGGACGCCGGAGCTCATCGTCGCCTTCAAGCGCCCGGTGTATGGTCAGGTCGTAAAACTATTTGCCGGCTTTTCGAATTCAACCTACTGTCACGATGTTTAAACAATTGGAGGCGAGTCTCGGCAATATGGGCGATTCGGTCGACAAGCTGTATCAGGCGGTCCTTGCGGCGCGGTCTCGCGACCCCGCCTATTCCCGCACGGCGAAGCTCATCCGCGAAGGCATGCCCAAAATGGCCAAGAAACTGGTCGAGGAGGCGGCTGAGGTCGGGCTGGATGCGGTTCAAGGCAACCGTGAGGCGGTGATCCTGGAAAGCGCCGACCTGATCTACAACCTCGTCGTCGTCCTGGTCGAGGCCGGCATCACGCCCGATGAGGTCTGGCGCGAAATGGACCGCCGCGAGCAACTGTACGGCATCGCCGAGAAGCTGCCGAAAAATCAGGGCGAGTTTCCCGTGTTGCGCGCGACACCCTTCGTCCGCGGCGTAGCCAAGGTGCGCCGCTGAGGCGCAAGCCCCCCGGGCGTCCTGACGCCCGCCATTGACCACGAAAACCAGAGAAACACGCGTTGCCTTGATCCGGCCCAATTCTGTTGCGTATGAGAGAATGAACGTTCATTCTCATGCCCGGCAGACCATGAACCAGCACACGGCGATCGGACAGGACCACCGGACGCGCATCCTTGATGCGGCGCATCGCTGTTTCGTTCGCTCGGGCTTTCACCGGGCCACGATGCAGGATGTGGCCCACGAGGCCGGCATGAGCGCGGGCAACATCTACCGTTACTTCGCCTCCAAGGACCAGATCGTCTCCGGCCTGTGCGAGCGCGACCGGGCCGATCTCGCCAGCTCCTTCGTCAGCCTGCGTTCGGCGGCGGACCCGTTTGCCCTGTTCGAGGCGATCGGGCGGCATCATCTGGTGGATGAACCGCGCGAGAAGGCCGTGTTTGCGCTGGATCTTTGGGCGGAGGCGGCCCGCAATCCGCGACTCGCCGCCATTTGCAACGATTTCGAGCATGACATCCGCAACCGCATCACCGATTTCGTCGCCCACCTCGTCGAAAGCGGGCAGGCTGTGCCGCATCTCGACGCGGATGCGCTCGTCGAGCTTCTGCTGTGCATGAGCGACGGGCTGCTGGCCCGCCGCGCCCGTGAGCGGTCTTTCGATCCCGCGCCGCATGTGGCGCATATCGGCCAGGTCTTCCGCCTGGCCTGCGCGGGGGCTTTCCCCTCGCTTCTTCCCGCGCCTGAGGGTGCGCCCCTTGCCTCCGGTGGAGACTGATCCCGTGTTTCGTTTGTTTCCTTCAGCCCTGTCTCGGCCCCTTGCGGCCACCGCGCTGGCCCTTGTCGTGACCGCCGGATTCGTACCTGCCCTTCGGGCCCAGGGCACGGGCGGCGCCACTCCCGCTGCGCCCCGCGCGCCCAGCATTTCGGTCGTGAAGGTCGAGCGGGCCGAGGTCACCGCCGCCATCCTCGTCTCCGGCACCATTATCGCGCGCGAAGAGGTTCTTGTGGCGGCGGAGATCGACGGCCTCGCCATCACCGAAATCCTGGCCGAGGAGGGCGAATCCGTTCAGGCCGGCCAGATCCTGCTGCGGCTCAACCGGGCGGCGCTCGATGTCTCGCTGGCCCAGAACACCGCCAGCCTGCAGCGCAATGCCGCCACCATCGCGCAGGCCAGGGCCCAGATAGCCGAGGCGGAGGCCAACAAGCAGCAGGCGAACAACGCCCTGTCGCGCGCTCAAACCCTGCGCACCGACGGCATCACCAGCGCCGACACCTTCGACCAGCGCCTCGCCGCCTCGCGCGGTGCGGACGCGCGTCTGGTCTCGGCCCGTCAGGCGCTGGTCAGCGCCGAGGCGGACCAGGCCCTGACCACGGCCCAGCGCGGCGACATCGAACTGCGGATCCGGCGCAGCGAGATCAAGGCGCCGCGCGCCGGCGTGATCAGCCGCCGCAATGCGCGGCAGGGCGCGATCGCCGGCATGGCCGCCGCCGAGCCCCTGTTCCGCATCATCGCCGATGGCGCAGTTGAGCTTGAGGCCGAAGTACCGGAGGCCGACATGCCGCGCGTGGCCATCGGCAAGCCAGTCAAGGTCACGCCTGCAGGCGCATCCCAGCCGATCACCGGACAGATCAGGCTGATCTCGCCCGAAGTCGACCGCCAGACCCGGCTTGGCAAGGTCCGCATCGCGCTGCCGGCCGCTTCGACAAGCGCAATCGGCGTGTTTGGCCGCGGGGTCATCGAGATCGACAGGAGGGTGGGCCTGACCGTGCCAGTCTCGGCTGTCACCTATCGCCGCGACAGCGCCGTCATCCAGGTGGTCGAAGGGACCACCGTGCGCTCGCGCGTGGTCAAGCTTGGGCTGTCAGGGCAGGGGCGGGTCGAAATCGTCGACGGCGTCAAGGATGGAGACCTGGTCGTGGCGAGGGCCGGCACCTTCCTGAGGGATGGCGACGTGATCACGCCAGTGCCCGCGCCGTCCAAGGCCATGGCGCTGAACTGAGGCGGCCACGATGGACATCAATTTCTCCGCATGGTCGATCCGCAAGCCGGTTCCCTCGGTGCTGCTGTTCGTGGTGCTGTGCGTTCTCGGCATCATGAGCTTCATGAAGCTGCCGGTGACGCGCTTTCCGAACATCGACGTGCCTTTGGTTGCAGTCACCGTCACGCAGTCCGGCGCGGCGCCCGCCGAGCTTGAGACGCAGATCACCAAGCGGGTCGAGGACGCCGTGGCCAACATCGCCGGCGCAAAACGGGTCATCTCGACCCTGACCGACGGCTCGTCGCAGACGGTCATCGAATTCCGGCTGGAGGTGAACACCGACCGCGCACTGAACGACGTCAAGGACGCGATCTCGAAGATCAGGGCCGACCTGCCGCGCACGGTCGACGAGCCGGTGATCCAGAAGATCGATGTCGAGGGACAGTCGATCCTGACCTACGCCACCTTCTCGCCCGGCAAGACGCTGGAGCAGCTCTCCTGGCATGTCGACGACGTGATCGCGCGCGAATTGCAGGCCCGCAAGGGGGTCGGCCGGGTTGACCGCTATGGTGGGGTGGACCGGGAAATCCGCATCTCGCTTGATCCGGACCGGCTGCTGGCGCTTGGCGTCACAGCGGCCGAGGTCAACCGTCAGGTCCGCGCCACGAACGTCGACCTCGCCGGCGGGCGCGGGCAGATCGGCGGCCAGGAGCAAGCCATCCGGACGCTGGCGAGCGCACGCAGCGTCGCCGAACTGTCGGAGGCGAAGATCATCCTGCCCGGCGGGCGCGAGGTTCGGCTGCACGAACTCGGCACGGTCGAGGACAGCAATTCGGAGCCGCGCAGCTTTGGCCGGCTGAACGGCCAGCCAGTGGTGGCGTTCACGGTGTTCCGGTCCAAGGGAGCGAGTGAACTATCGGTGAAGGAGGTCGTCGAGGACAGCCTCAAGAAGCTTCGGGCGCAAAGCCCTGATGTGCAGATCACGCCCATCGACGACGCCGTCGCCTACACCTATGGCAACTATACCGCCGCGATGGAGACCTTGCTGGAAGGGGCCGCCCTGGCTGTGCTGGTGGTGCTGGTGTTCCTGCGCAACTGGCGCGCCACCCTGATCACGGCCATCGCGCTGCCCTTGTCCGCCATTCCGACCTTCTGGGCGATGGACCTGATGGGCTTCTCGCTCAATCTGGTCAGTCTTCTCGGCATCACACTCGTGACCGGCATCCTCGTCGACGACGCGATCGTCGAGATCGAGAACATCGTGCGGCACATGCGGATGGGCAAGTCGCCCTACCGCGCCGCGATGGAGGCCGCCGACGAGATCGGGCTCGCGGTGATCGCGATCACGCTGACCATCGTCGCGATTTTTGCACCCGTCTCATTCATGGGCGGGGTCGCCGGACAGTACTTCCGGCAGTTCGGGCTGACCGTCGCGGTGGCCGTGCTGTTCTCGCTACTCGTCGCGCGGCTGATCACGCCGATGATGGCCGCCTATCTGATGCGGCCGGTCAAGCATCAGGAGGCCAAGGATGGCTTCATCATGCGCGCCTATCTCGGTTTTCTCGCCATCACGCTGAAGACGTGGCGGATCGGCTTCGGTCGCTTCAGGCTGCCCGTCTCGAACGCTTATCTGACGCTGATCGTCGGCATCGCTTTTCTGGTCGGCTCGATCTGGGCCACCTCGCTCCTGCCCACCGCCTTCATCCCCGATGAGGACAATTCCCGCATCGTCGCCAATATCGAATTGCCGCCCGGCTCGACGCTGGACGATACGCGCCGGACGACGGACGACATCGTAAGGCGGCTGCGCGAGGCGCCCGAAGTGCGCCATGTCTTCGCGCTTGGCGGCTCGTCCGCCACGGGACAGCGCGAAGTGCGGCGCGCGGCACTCTATATCCGGCTGGTCCCGAAGAACGAGCGCAAGATCGCGCAGAAGGACTTCAAGGCTGTGGTCGCCGCCAAGATGGCGGACGTACCGGACGTGCGGGCCTGGTATGTCAACGAGCGCGGCGAACGCGAGATGGCGTTCTCGATCATGTCGCGCGATGGCGAGGCGCTGGCCGAGGCTGCGGCCCGGCTTGAAGCGCGGATGCGCAAGGTCGATGGCTTTCTCAACGTGGCCGCAAGCGGCTCGCTCACGCGCCCTGAAATCCGTGTGACCCCGAAGCTCGAGGAAGCGGCCGAACTGGGAGTCACGCCCGAGGCGATCTCCGAAACGGTGCGGGTCGCGACCATCGGAGACGCCGGGTCAAGCCTCGCCAAGTTCAACACCGGAGACCGGCTGATCCCGATCCGCGTCCAACTCGATGAAGACGCGCGCACAGATATCCTTCGCCTGCAGTCGCTGCGCGTGACGAATGCCTCGGGCAGGTCGATCCCGATCAGTTCGGTGGCCGATGTCCGCTTCGGCGAGGGGCCGTCCTCGATCGACCGCTACGACCGCGTGCGCCGTTCGACCATCGGGGCCGATCTCAAGCGCGGCCTGCCGCTCGGCACCGCGCAGGAGATTTTCCATGGCATCGTCAAGGATGTCGGGTTGCCGGACGGCGTCTGGGTGCAGGTGACGGGTGACGCCGAGATCCAGGGCGAAGTCGTGCAAGGCTTCATCACGGCGATGGCGACCGGGCTGATGATCGTCCTCGCCGTGCTGATCCTGCTGTTTGGCTCGGTGTTCCAGCCGATCACCATTTTGCTGTCGCTGCCGCTATCCTTCGGCGGCGTCGTGCTGGGTCTGCTGCTCACCAACAATGCGGTGTCCATGCCGGTCTATATCGGGCTGCTCATGCTGATGGGCATCGTCACCAAGAATGCGATCATGCTGGTGGATTTCGCGGTGGAGTCCGAGTCCAAGGGCGTTGGCCGGGTCGAAGCCTTGATTGACGCCGGCCACAAGCGGGCGCGCCCGATCGTGATGACGACCATCGCGATGGCGGCAGGAATGCTGCCGTCAGCCTATTCCCTGGGGGATGGAGGCGAGTTCCGCGCGCCCATGGCAATCGCGGTGATCAGCGGCCTGATCGTGTCGACCGTGCTGAGCCTCGTCTTTGTTCCGTCCTTCTACACGGTGATGGATGATCTCAGCCGTCTGGTCAGCCGCATCTTCTCGCCCTTCCTGGGCAAGAAGGAAGACGAAAGCGACTGGCGGCACGATGACCATTCGGCGCAGGCGCTGCCGGACAACGTCAAGCAGTTGCGGCCTGCGGCGGAATAACGGCTCCGCATGGCCATGAAGCGGCGCGGATCAGAAATGGTCCGCGCGGATCACCTGCACATCGGACACCGTGACAATGCCGATCTGGCGGGCGAGCAGGGTGTAGACCCGTTCGAGCACGTCGTCGGCCTTGGCTGCGTCGACGATCGAGATGATCATGACCAGCCGGCCGGCATCGCCGGCGAGGCCTTCCGCGCTCCATGAGCCGTCACGGCCGCGTCCCGCCAGAACGGGGACAATTGTGTAGCCCGTGACGCCGGCCTGATTGAGCCGGTCTGTCAGCCGGTGAAGGGCAGGCGCCTCAAGGATGATCTCGATGCGCTTCTTCAGGTGTGTCTGGACCATGGGCAGCCCTCCTCACAGGCCGACGCGCTGGGCAATCGCGAGATACAGCGGAATCCCGAGCGCCAGATTGAACGGAAAGGTCACGCCCAGTGACAGCGTGAGATAGATCGCCGGTTTTGCCTCGGGCAAGGCAAGGCGCATGGCGGCCGGCACTGCAATGTAGGAGGCCGAGGCCGCCAGGGTGATGAACACCGCAGCCCCGCCCACGGACAGGCCAAGCGGCAGGATGAGCAGCGCTGCGACCGCCGCGCTGAACAGAGGCATCAGGATGCCGAAGGCGAGCACGGGCGGCGACAGGTGCCGCGCCCCCTCGCGCATGCCGCGGCCGGCCACAAGACCCATGTCGAGCAGGAACAGGCAGAGGACTCCGCGGAAGGGGTCGACAATGAAGGGCGCGATCATCGCGAGCCCCTTGGCCCCGGTGGCCCAGCCGATGAAGAACGAGCCGACCAGCATGACGACCGAGGAATTGAGCCCGACCTCGCGGATCAGCGCGCCGGCGCTTTCGCCCTCGCCCTGCGTTTGCCCTGCCGGCTGGGCGCGGCGGGCGAGCAAGAGCGCCGACAGGATGGCCGGCGTCTCCATCACCGCCGCGACGGCCACCAGAAAGCCTTCGAAGGGCAGGCCAAGGCCCCTGACCGCTTCTGTCGCCGCCACAAAGGTGACGATCGAGATCGAGCCGTAATGCGCGGCGATGGCCGCCGCATCGACCGCCGACAGCCGTGAGACCGCGCGCAGGGCGAAGAACCCGATGACGGGAATGATGAAAGAGAGGAGCACCCCGGCCAACATGACCAGGAGCATGAGGGTCGTGATTCCGGACTTGGCCACCTCGACCCCGCCCTTGAAGCCGATCGACATCATCAGATACAGGGCGATCGTCTTGGCCACTGCCTCGGGAATGCTCAGATCGGAGCGCGCCAGCGCCGCCGCCAGACCGAGCGCGAAGAACAGGACCATCGGCGATACGAGGTTCTGGCTGGCCAGTTCGAGAAAACTCAAGCGATGATCTCCGCCGGGGAGGGCCCGCCCGGGGCAGGCGGACCACGGTGATGCGCCCGCACCTATCCGATCAGGGCGCGAAGTCAACCGGCCAGGCGGCCGAGATCGACAGGTTCGCGGGGCGCGCCGTGGGCGATGATGCTGCGTGTCAGGGTCAGGATCGCGGCCGGGATGAGCACTTCGGCACTGGCGGCAAGGTCATCGGGGCGCCACCAGCGCACATCGAGCACCTCGTCCTGGTCGGTTTCGGCCAGCCGCGCGGTGTCGAACGCCGCCGACGCCGTGCGAACGAGGAAATAGCGCTCGTGGCACAGCGCAGCGCGGGTGAACAGATCATTGATCGCTGTGCGGCGCGCCACTTCACCGAGCAGGGGCAGGCCGGTCAGGCCGACCTCCTCGTCCATCTCGCGCAGGGCAGCCTGCTCGGCGGTCTCGCCCGGTTCGATCCCGCCGCCGGGTGTGAACCAGAAATTCCTGAGGCCAGGATGGACAACCGATTCCTCGCGCGTTGCCCTGTATTGGATCAGCAGGATCCGGTCTTCCGGATCGAGAATGATCAGGCGGGCTGTATGCCGTTCGGGATAGCGGTTCCCGGGTTGGCTCACGCCGCGATCTCCGCCAGCTTGCCGAGATCGACATTGCCGCCGCAGAGCAGGATGCCGACGCGCTCGCCAGGCGATGGTGAATAGGCGCCGCACAGGATGGCGGCAAAGGCTGCGGCGCCGCCGGGCTCGGATGCGATGCGGAAGTCGCGCCACAGGGTCTTCTGCGCCAGCGTGATGGCCTCATCGGGCACCAGCGCGACATGATCGACATTGCCGGCGCAGACGTCATGCACAAGTTGGCCGACATTGCGCGCGCCGAGCGAATCCGCCGCAAGTGACTTGACCGTCACCTCGGTCGGGCCGCCCGCCATCAGAGCAGCCTGCAGGGCGCGCGAGCCTTCGGGCTCGACGCCGATCACCCGCGTCGGCTGGCCGGCCCACCAGGCCGCCGCGCCGGAAATCAGGCCGCCGCCGCCGACCGCGATCAGGGCGCAATCCACCTTGGCCTGCTGTTCCCACTCGCGCGCCAGCGTGCCCTGGCCCGCAATCGTGGCCGTGGCGGAGAACGGATGGATCTTCAGCGCGCCGCTGGCGGCCACATAGGCGTCGCAGGCTGCCTGTGCGTCGTCATACTGCGCTCCGCCGATCACGACCTCCGCGCCGAAGCGCCGGATGGTGTCGACCTTCGCGGCGGGCGAGATTTCGGGCACGAAGATGCGGGCCTTGTGGCCCAGCTTGCGGGCGGCGAAGGCGACGGCGGCGCCATGGTTGCCGCCCGATGCAGCCGAGACGCCTGCCGGTGGAATGGCGAGCGAGGTCAGGCTGTTGAAGGCGCCGCGCGACTTGAACGATCCGGCATGCTGCAGCAGTTCGAGCTTGAGCACCGGAATCCAGTCGCCGCCAAGGGCTCCGCGGGGCAATTCCAGTACCGGAGTGACGCGGACATGCCCGGCGATGCGGGCTGATGCGGCCTCGATGTCGGCGCGCGAGACGGGAGAAGCTGGCATGGGCGGGGCATCCGGTTGCAGAGTCCGTTTCTGGAGCTTTGGCGCCCAGATCGCAATCGGCAAATCATGCGCATCGCGCATGGGCGGCGTTGGCCATGACTGGGCCGCCCCGCCGGCGATGGCGTTGGCCGTGACAAGGCAGGCGAGGGCATCCATCAGATCGTCCTCGGCGGCGCCCCGCGGCGGCATCAAGCCGAGCGCCTCCGCTCCAATGCCACAAGTGGCGAGCAGGCGGCGGCGCAGCGCCATGCCGTCCGGCCAGGGTCTGCCCCTGACCTTCTTCGGCTCTGTCAGCGCCGCGCCACCATTCATGGCGACAAAGGCCACCTCGGGGTGGCTCTCGAAGACCCGGTCTGCAAGGACAGGATCAGCGCGCAGGCAGGCGTCGATCTCGCGGATTTTCGGGAAGATCATGAAGCCCTGCTTCGAGACTTTGCGCGGGGGCTCGGAGCGTGCGGCGGCCTCGGTGCAGGCCATGGCATAGTCCGGCGCATAGACCGCCGCTCGGGCCGGAATCGAGAACACCGAGGATTGGCGCCGGCCGAGCAGCGGGCGCACCAGCCGCTCCGGCGCGCGCCCTGACCCTTCGATCGTTTCGGGCAGGCCGATGGGCATGTCGACGGCGATGACGCCGAGATCAGCAACCAGCGCAACGATATCGGCAAACTGCGGCACAACATGGATGCTGGGCCTGGTAATGTCATGGCGGCGCGCCAGCGCCACGACCCATCCGGTTCTGCAACCATCGACACCCGCGATCCAAGCCATGCGCGCTCCCCAACCGTCCAAGGCAATTGCATCCCCGCAGTCCGGATGACAAGCTTGCGCCTGTTTCAACCCGGACAATCATCGATGTCTCCCATCCGTCCGCGCCGCAGCGCGCTTTATCTGCCGGCCTCCAATGCACGCGCGATCGAGAAGGCCCGGCAGATCGACGCCGATGTCATCATCCTTGACCTCGAAGATGCGGTCGCGCCGGAGATGAAGGAGGTGGCGCGGGTGCAGGCCGTTGCCGCGATCGCGGCCGGCGGGTTCGGGCATCGCGAACTGGTGATCCGGACCAACAGCCCGGATGGGCCCTGGTTCGACGCCGATCTGGCTGCGGTGGCGCTGTCCGGCGCGGATGCCGTGCTGATCCCGAAAGTGTCGCGGCCGGAGACCCTGCGGATGATCGGCGAGCGGCTGAGGCTGGCGAGCGCCCCGAAACGCCTCGAGGTCTGGGCCATGATCGAGACGGCCTACGCCATCCTGCGGGCCGAGGCGCTGGCGGCCTGTGCGGCCGACCCGCTGACGCGCCTTGGCGCTTTTGTCATCGGCGCCAACGACCTCGCGAAAGAGACGCTGGCCCGCATCGTGCCGAGCCGTGCGCCGATGCTGCCCTGGCTCGCCACGGCGCTGGCGGCGGCAAGGGCCCAGCGGATCGCCATCCTTGACGGCGTCTACAGTGACTTCAAGGACCTGGACGGGCTGCGCGCGGAAGCGATCCAGGGCCGGGACATGGGCTTTGACGGCAAGACATTGAGCCATCCATCGCAGGCCGAGATCGTCAATCAGGCGTTTTCGCCGACGCAGGACGAGCTCGCCAAGGCCCGTGAGATCATCGCCGCCTTCGCCTTGCCCGAGAACCGGGACAAGGGCGCGATCGCGCTCAATGGCTGGATGGCCGAGCGGCTGCATGCCACGATGGCCGAACGCGTTGTCGCGCTCGATGCCGCGATCAAGGCGCGCCGAAGCTAGTGCGCCGGCTGGGGGCTGATCGCGCGTGCGACCCGTTCGATCCGTTCCGCGGCCTGCGCGATGGCGGCCGCCGCGAGCCGTTCGGTCTGTTCCGCACGCGTCTCGGCTGAACCGGCATCGCCCCTGAGCGCCTCAAGCTGCTGCTCCATGCGTTCGACGCGGCCTCTCATCTCGGACATCTCGTCGGCCAGCGTCAGCGCCGCCATGACGTGAAGCCGCATGTCGCCCAGTTCGCCAAGACCCTTGCGCATGTCCTCGATGCGTGAATCGTACAATGCGGCGAGCCCTTCCAGATGGGCCTCCTCTCCATCGCCGCAGGACATCCGGTAGACCTTGCCGGCAATCGTGACCGTGACCTGTCCCATCTCAATGATCCCCCTTGCGCGACGAACCGGGCGGCGTGTCGCCCAGGGCCGAGCCGATGGCCAGCATGGCGCGGTCCAGCCGCATCACGGCGTCGCCCGCCGCGCTCTCGACCTGTTTTAGCCTGGACAGCGCTCCATCGAGATCGATCGCCAGCCGCGAGCGGTCATCCTGCATGATCGCCAGTTCGGTTTCGAGATCGCCCCGGCGGCGTTCGAGATCGAGCTTGCGCTGTGCAGCTGTTTCGAGCTGGCCCAGGGCTGCTTCGAGAAGTTTCAGGGCTGTTTCAAGCGAGACTGCGCTCATTGGCTCACTCCGGGCTGCCTTTCTGGCCTCGCAGGCCAGTCCTCAGCCGCGATTCGCAAGTTTAGCGCGCGTTCTGGCGATTGCCAGCGGCATCGCGCGGCCGAGACACCGCGGCGGATGCGGCCAGAATTGACTCCATGCCGGATCGCGGCCTATCGACCGTGCTGAATTGAGCGCCGCACCATGCGGCGAGCGCCGCCCGTCCTGCCGAAAGAGATCCGCCATGCTGCCGACCATCGACGCCAAGCATCATACCCTGCTTGCCAACGCCATCCGGACGCTGGCGATGGATGCTGTGGAACAGGCCAAGTCCGGCCATCCCGGCTTGCCGATGGGGGCCGCAGACGTGGCGACGGTCCTGTTCAGCCAGGCGTTGAAGTTCGACGCCGCCCAGCCCGAGTGGCCGGATCGCGACCGCTTCGTGCTCTCGGCGGGGCATGGGTCGATGCTGGTTTACGCGCTGCTCTACCTGACCGGCACGCCTGGCATGACGCTGGACGAGATCAAGCGCTTCCGCCAGCTCCACTCCAGGACGCCCGGCCATCCCGAGGTTCACCATACCCGCGGTGTCGAAATGACCACCGGGCCGCTCGGACAGGGCATCGCCACGGCGGTTGGCATGGCCATGGCCGAGCGCATGCTGAGCGCCGAGTTCGGCAAGGCGGTGGTCAACCACCACACCTATGTGCTGGCCTCCGACGGCGACCTGATGGAAGGCATCTCGCAGGAGGCGATCGCGCTTGCGGGCCACCAGAAGCTGAACAAGCTGATCGTCCTGTTCGACGACAACGGCATTTCGATCGACGGCCCGCTCTCGATCGCGGACTCGGTCGACCAGATCAAGCGCTTCCAGTCCGCCGGCTGGCGCGCCGAGCGCGTCGACGGGCATGATCCGGCCGCGATCCTGGCAGCGATCAACCGCGCCAAGGCCTCGGCAAAGCCATCGCTGATCGCCTGCAAGACCATCATCGGCTATGGCGCGCCGAAGCGGGCCGGCACGTCAAAGGCCCATGGCGAGCCGCTCGGCGCCGATGAGCTGGCCGGCGCCAAGGCCAGCCTCGGCCTCAGCCCGACGCCGTTCGACGTCCCCGCTGAGGCCTTGAAGGCCTGGCGGGCGCTCGGCGCGCGGGGCGCGGCATCCCGTTCGGCCTGGACGGAGGCTTTCGCGCGTCTCAGCCCCCGCAAGCAGGATGAGTTCAACCGTCGCCTCGGTCACCAGTTGCCGCCGAAGCTGGGCAAGGCCCTCAGCAGCCACAAGGCGGCGCTGGCTGCAAACCCGCCCACGATCGCCACGCGCAAGGCCTCCGAAATGGCACTCGAGGCGATCACGCCGGTGATGCCGGAACTGCTCCTCGGCTCGGCTGACCTCACGCCGTCCAACAACACCAAGATGAAGACGGCGGAGCCGTTCACAGCGAAAAATCCCAAGGGTCGCTATGTCCATTACGGCATCCGCGAGCATGGCATGGCCGCCGCGATGAACGGCATTGCGCTGCATGGCGGCTTCAGGCCGGCCGGCGCGACCTTCATGGTCTTCACCGACTACTGCCGCCCGGCCATCCGGCTCGCGGCGCTGATGAACCAGCCGGTGATCTACGTCATGACGCATGACTCGATCGGGCTGGGCGAGGATGGACCGACCCACCAGCCGGTCGAGCATCTGGCGGCGCTGCGCGCGATTCCCAACCTGCGCACCCTCCGTCCCGCCGACGCGATGGAAACCGCCGAATGCTGGCAGCTGGCGCTGGAGCGGACGGATGGGCCGACCGTGCTGGCGCTGACGCGGCAGAACCTGACACCGGTCCGGCTTGAGGCGAGCCGCGCCAACATGTGCGCCACGGGCGCCTATGAGCTGCTCGGCGCCGAGGGTGGCAAGGCCGACGCCACCGTCTTCGCCACCGGCTCGGAGATCGAGATCGCCGTGGCGGCACGCAAGATGCTGGCCGAGAAGGGCATCAGTGCCCGCATCGTGTCCGTGCCGTCCCTGGAACTGTTCCTGAGCCAGCCTGCCGAGGTGCGGGCCAAGATCATCGGTCCGGCCCGCATCAAGGTGGCGGTCGAAGCCGGCATCCGCATGGGCTGGGACGCGGTGATCGGTGCCGATGGCCTGTTCGTCGGCATGAGCACGTTCGGCGCCAGCGCTCCCTACAAGGAGCTCTACAAGCTGTTCGGCATCACGCCCGAGGCCGTGGCTGACGCAGTGACGGCCAAGCACAACCAATAATCATGGGTCGTGATGCTTTTGGCTTGAAACTGCCGCGATTTCGGGCAAAAGGCGGTCATCCTCCCTGTTCTCTCCCGGTTTGAGAAGGTGACTTGCCATGACCGTCCGCGTTTTCATCAACGGCTTCGGCCGCATCGGCCGCAATGTCCTGCGCGCGATCGTCGAATCCAAGCGCAAGGACATCGAGGTCGTCGGCGTCAACGATCTCGGCCCGGTGGAAACCAATGCGCATCTGCTGCGCTTTGACTCGGTGCATGGCCGCTTCCCCGCCGAGGTGAAGGTCGACGGAGACCACATCGTCGTCAACGGCAAGCGCATCCGCGTCACCGCCATCAAGGATCCCGCCCAGCTTCCGCACAAGGAACTGAAGGTCGATATCGCGATGGAATGCACCGGCATCTTCACCACACGCGACAAGGCCGCGGCCCACCTTGCAGCCGGCGCGAAGCGCGTGCTGGTCTCCGCTCCCTGCGACAATGCCGATCTGACAGTCGTGTTCGGCGTCAATGACGGCGCGCTCACCAAGGATCATCTCGTCGTCTCGAACGCGTCGTGCACCACGAATTGCCTCGCCCCGGTCGTCGCCGTGCTGCACAAGGCTGTCGGGATCGACAAGGGCTTCATGACCACGATCCATGCCTACACCGGCGACCAGCCGACGCTCGACACGATGCACAAGGACCTTTACCGCGCCCGCGCCGCCGCGATGTCGATGATCCCGACCTCGACCGGAGCCGCCAAGGCCATCGGCCTCGTCATCCCCGAGCTCAAGGGCCGGCTTGACGGCACGTCGATCCGGGTGCCGACACCGAACGTGTCTGTCGTGGACTTCAAGTTCATGGCCAAGAAGAAGACCTCGGTGGAGAAGATCAACGAAGCCATCATCAAGGCTGCGTCGCGTGGTCCGCTCAAGGGCATTCTGGCCTTCACCGACCAACCGAATGTTTCGATCGACTTCAACCATGCCCCCGCCTCGTCGACCTTCGCGCTCGACCAGACCAAGGTCATGGATGAGCGCATGGTCCGGGTCCTGTCGTGGTACGATAATGAATGGGGCTTTTCGAATCGCATGAGCGACACCGCCGTCGCCATGGCGAAACTGATCTGAGGCCCCGGCGTCGCGTCTTCATCATGACACCATCATGACCGCATGGTGTTGGTCGACTGAAACCACCTGACAGGACAATCCGCCATGGCCGTCGCTACCAAATCCGACACCAAGACCGAACCGAAGCTGGAGGCCGTGGTCACCGCCCCGGCTGAAGCGGACCCGGCGGTCATGGCCGCGCCCGCCCCGCGTGAGACCGGTCCCCGGCTCGATCAACTCAGCCGGGTCGAGGACAAGACGGCCCGCATCGAGGAGAAGTTCGCCCGCTCGGAGGAGCGCATGATGCGTGTCGAGAGCGCGCTCGAGAAGGCGACGATCCGGCTGGAGGGTGCGACGCAGGACATGAACCTGCAGGGTGTCAAGGAAGACATCGCCCGCATGCGCGCCGACATCCGGCGCAAGCCCGGCTTCGTGACGCTCTTTCTGGTGACGCTGGTCGCCGCCCTGATCGGCGCCGGCGCGAGCTATGCCCTGACGAAGTTCGGCATTCCGGGGCTGCTGCCGAAATGAGCTCGTTCAAGACCCTCGATAACGCGGAGTTGAGGGGCAAGCGCGTCCTCGTCCGGGTCGACCTCAATGTTCCGGTCGAGAACGGCGTGGTTTCGGACGCCACCCGCATCGACCGCATCCTGCCGACCATCCGCGACATTGCAGAGCAGGGCGGCAAGGTCATCCTGCTGGCGCATTTTGGCAGGCCCAAAGGGCGCGAGGCCAAGGACAGCCTGAAGCCCATCGCGGCGGTGCTGGCCGCGCACCTGGGCCGGCCTGTTGCCTTTGCGGATGACTGTGTCGGCGCTGCCGTATCGGATGCCGTGGCCGCTATGGCGCCCGGGGACGTCCTGTGCCTTGAGAACACGCGCTTTCACGCTGGCGAGGAGAAGAACGACCCGGCCTTCGTTGCGGCGCTGGCCAGCCTTGGCGATGTCTATGTCAATGATGCCTTCTCGGCGGCCCACCGCGCCCATGCCTCGACCGAGGGGTTGGCCCATGTCCTGCCGGCCTATGCGGGGCGCACCATGCAGGCCGAGCTGGAAGCGCTGGACAAGGCGCTTGGCAAGCCCGCGCGCCCGGTGATGGCGATCGTTGGCGGAGCAAAGGTATCAACCAAGCTGGAGCTGCTGGGCAATCTCGTCAGCAAGGTCGATGTGCTGGTGATCGGCGGCGGCATGGCCAACACGTTTCTGGCGGCGCGCGGGCTCGATGTCGGCAAGTCGCTGTGCGAGCGCGATCTGGTGGCGACGGCGCGCGAGATCGAGGCCAAAGCGATGGCGGCCGGCTGCACCATCCTGCTGCCCGTCGATGCGCTGGCGGCCAAGGAGTTCAAGGCCAATCCCGGCCATCGGGTCGCTCCTGTCTCGGACATCAAGGCCGACGAGATGATTCTCGACGCCGGGCCGGTGTCAGTCGAGGCCGTCATCACGTGCCTGCAGACGACAGAAACACTGGTCTGGAACGGCCCGTTTGGCGCCTTCGAGCTTGAGCCGTTCGACACGGCGACCGTGGCTGTGGCGAAGGCAGCAGCGGCGCTGACCAAGGCCGGAAAACTGGTTTCGGTGGCGGGTGGAGGCGACACGGTCTCGGCCATGAACCATGCCGGCGTCGGCGATGACCTTACCTATATCTCGACGGCAGGAGGGGCCTTCCTTGAATGGATGGAAGGCAAGCCGCTGCCGGGCGTCGAGGCGTTGACGGAGTGACGGAAGGGCCGGCAAACCGATTGGTGTTTGGCCAGGCCCTACGCTCCCTGTGGGGCCTTGATCCCGAAGCGAGGCTGATCAACCACGGGTCCTTCGGCGCGACGCCATTGGAGATCCTGGCGGAGCAGGTTCACTGGCGGTCGCTGATGGAGCGCAATACGGCGCGCTTCTTTGTGAATTCGTTGCCCGGGCTTCTGCGTGAAGCTGCGGGCGAACTGGGGCATTTTGTCGGTGTTGCGCCAGATCGTCTGGCCTTTCTCGACAATGCGACCGCAGGGACAAACGCCGTTCTGCGTGGTCTCGCGCTGCGGCCCGGCGACGAGATCCTGACCACGTCTCATGTCTACAATGCCGTGCGCTCGACCTTGCGCTTCCTGTCGGACACGCAAGGTGTGGTGGCTCGCGAGGTCGCCTTGCCCTTGCCGGTCACGGAAGATGCCCAGATCGTCGAGACCGTCCGTGCGGGCCTGACCAGCCGGACCCGGCTGGTCGTGGTGGATCATGTGGCCTCGGCCTCGGCCATGACGTTCCCGGTCAAGCAGATCGTTGCGCTTGCTCATGCGCAGGGCGTGCCCGTGCTGGTCGACGGCGCCCATGCGCCGGGCCTGTTTTCCCTCGACATCGATGCCATCGGTGCCGACTGGTATGTCGGCAACTGTCACAAATGGCTGTGTGCGCCCAAGGGCGCTGCCTTCATCGCAATCCGTGACGGGCTTGACCATCCGGTACATCCGCTAGCGATTTCCCACGCCTATGGTGAGGGTTTCGTCCCGGAGTTCGACTTTATCGGCACGCGTGATCCAAGTGCCTGGCTCAGCATTCCGGCGGCCATCCGCCTGCATCAGCGGCTCGGCGGACCAGAGCTGCGCCAGCGCAACCGCGAACTGGCCCGGCATGTCGCCGAAAGGATGATGACGGAGACCGGCATGCGGCTGGTTTGTCCGTTTGAGGCCAGTCACGCCATGGTGGCGCTGCGCTGGCCCATCCCGGTTCCCGGCTCGCGTGCCCGCGCCCGCGCCATGCACGATGCGCTCTATGACCGGCATGGCTTCGAGGCCGCCGTTACAACTGTGGCCAATGAGCTCTGTCTGCGAATCTCGGTTGCGGCCTACAATGAGGCGAGCGACTTCGATGGCCTTGGCGATGCGCTCGCAGATGTTCTCGATGTAACCATCTGACCGTAAAGCCACTGGCGCTGCAGGTTGTTCCGAACTAGATCCTGTCTCGAATGTCGTGTGTTGATGCCAGCGAACAACGACGCAAACCTGCCCTCCGGAGGACCCCATGGCCCGCATCACCCTTCGCCAGCTTCTCGACCATGCCGCCGAGCATGATTACGGCGTGCCTGCCTTCAACATCAACAACATGGAGCAGGCGCTTGCGATCATGACGGCCGCCAGCGAGGTCGACGCGCCGGTGATCATCCAGGCGTCGCGCGGTGCGCGCTCCTATGCCAACGACATCATGCTCAAGCACATGATGGACGCCGTCACCGAGATTTATCCGCATATTCCGGTCTGCGTGCATCTCGACCATGGCAACGAGCCAGCCACCTGCATGACGGCGATCCAGGCCGGCTTCACCTCGGTGATGATGGATGGCTCGCTCAAGGCCGACGGCAAGACACCCGGTGACTGGGACTACAACGTCGCCGTCACCCGCAAGGTGGTCGAGATGGCGCATCTCGGCGGCATCTCGGTCGAGGGCGAGCTGGGTGTTCTGGGAAGCCTCGAAAGCGGCGAGGGCGAACAGGAAGACGGCCACGGCGCCGAGGGCAAGCTCTCCCACGACCAGTTGCTCACCAACCCCGACGAGGCGCTGAAGTTCGTGCTGGAGACCCATGTTGACGCGCTCGCCATCGCCATGGGCACCAGCCACGGAGCCTACAAGTTCACGCGCAAGCCGGACGGCAAGGTGCTGGCGATGAACGTGATCGAGGCGATCCACGCCAAGCTGCCGAACACGCATCTGGTGATGCATGGTTCGTCGAGCGTGCCGCAGGAACTGCAGGACATCATCAATGCCTATGGCGGCGTGATGAAGCCGACCTGGGGCGTGCCGGTCGAGGAAATCCAGCGCGGCATCAAGCATGGCGTGCGCAAGATCAACATCGACACCGACAACCGCATGGCGATGACCGGCCAGATCCGCAAGGTCTTCGCCGAGAACCCCGGCGAGTTCGACCCACGCAAGTATCTCAAGCCCGCGATGGATGCGATGTCCAAGCTGTGCAAGCAGCGCCTGCAGGAGTTCAACACGGCGGGGCAGGCCAGCAAGATCAAGAAGGTGCACACGCTGGCCGAGATGGCGAAGCGCTATGCAAAGGGAGAGCTTGATCCGGTCGTGGGCAAGCAGAAGGCGGCTTGAGGCAGGCCCGTTGGCGGATGCTGCCGATTTCCGGCGGCTTGCGCTCGGCTTCAAGGGCACGAGCGCCGAACCGCACATGGACCGGACCGCGTTCCGCGTGGTCCGCACCTATGCCACGCTGGCCCCGGACGGCCTGACCGCCAACCTGAAGCTGACGCCCGATGAGCAGTCCTTCAAGTGCCGGCTCGCGCCCGACGCTTTCTCGCCGGTCTCCGGCGGCTGGGGCAAGCAGGGCTGGACGACCGCCAGGCTCGACAGGCTCACCGAAGAGGAACTGGCGGCGGCGCTGCTGCTGGCCTGGCAGACCGGTCGCCTGAAGAAGCTGCCGAAGGCGACCAGACCCCGGCAAGCTTGACCCTGAGCGGCCCAGCCGCCAGAAACGTCGGGCCGTCACTTCAGGACGCTTCGCTTGTCCCAGCTGTTTTCCGCCTTCGTCGCCGCCTTTGTGGGTTTTGCCGCCTCCGTGGCTGTCGTGCTGGCGGCAGCGCAGTCGCTCGGCGCCACGCCCGAGCAGACGGTGTCGTGGATCGCCGGCCTGTGTGTCGCCAAGGGTGTCGCTGCGATGATCCTGAGCTGGCGCTACCGCATGCCGATCATCTGCGCCTGGTCAACGCCGGGCGCGGCGTTGATCGCCGCGTCGTCGGGCATCGGCATGAATGCTGCGGTGGGCGCCTTCATCTTTGCCGCGATCCTGATCATCCTGACGGCGCTGATCAGGCCGCTGGGGACGTTCGTGGCGCGCATCCCCATGCCGATCGCATCCGCCATGCTGGCGGGGGTGATCTTCCGTTTCGTGGTGGCTGTGTTCGACGAGATGCGGGTGTCGCCGTTGCTGGTCGGCTATATCGTCCTTGTGTTTCTCGTTGTGCGCGGCTTCAACGCCTTCGGCGCCGTGATTGCAGCGTTGATTGGCGGCATCATGGTGGCGTTTGCGGCGGGGCTTGCCAGCATGCCGCCCCTGCCGTCCTTTGTGCCAAGCATGACCTGGATCAGCCCGAGCTTCGATCCAACCGTGATCATCGGCATCGGGGTGCCGCTCTATCTTGTCACCATGGCGGCGCAGAACCTTCCCGGCTTTGCCGTGCTGCGGCAGGCCGGCTATGAGCCGCCGGCCCAGGCCGCCCTCGCGGTCACAGGGCTAACCTCCCTGCTCACGGCGCCCTTCGGGGCGCATATGGTCAACATGGCCGCGATATCCGCCGCCATCTGCACGGGGCCGGACACCCATCCCGACCCGTCGAAGCGCTGGCTCGCCGGCATCTGGTACGGGGTCATCTGGTGCCTGATCGCGCTGCTGACGGCGCCGCTGCTGGCGATCATCCTGGCGATGCCGAAAGCCCTCATCGTCGCTGTCGCCGGGCTTGGCCTGATCGGTTCGCTGGCCGGCTCGCTCGGGGCTGCAATGGCGGATGACCGGCAGCGCTTCGCCGCCGTCGTGACCCTGGCGATCGGGGCGTCCGGCCTGTCGATCTTCGGAGTCGGCGCGGCGTTCTGGGCGCTGTGCGGCGGTCTGATCACGCTTGCCATCGAGCGCGCCGTGGCGCATCTCAGGGGCACGACCACATTCGCGGCCAAATCGCGCGATAGGTCGGGCACAACGTGACGCAGAGCCCATGTCGAGTTTTGAAACCTATCTGATCAGCCCACCGCTCACCGATGCTGCGGCATTCCGGCCACGGCTTCTGGCCGCAATTTCGGCGCTGAAGCCCGTGTCGCTGCTGCTTGACGTTCCCAAGGCGGATGAGCGTGACCAGATCAACCTGATCAAGGCCCTCGCTCCGCTCGCGCAGGAGGCGAGTGTGGCGGTTCTGGTCAACACCGCGCCGCATGTCGCGGTGCGCGGCGGGGCGGACGGCGTGCATGTGGCGTCGCCCCTGCTGATCGGGCCGGCGCGCGAGGTGCTCAAGGCCGAGCGCATCGTCGGCGTCGGAGGGCTGGCCTCGCGGCATGATGCGATGGACGCCGGCGAGAACGGCGCCGACTACGTGATGTTCGGAGAGCCGCGCGCCGATGGGGCGCTGATGACGCTGTCGGCGCTGCTCGATCGTGCGAGCTGGTGGGCGGAAGTCTTCGAAACACCCTGCGTCGCCTATGCCGCGTCCGCCGAGGTCGTGGAGCCGGTCGCGTTGACCCGCGCCGAGTTCGTGGCGCTCGCGCCGTGGTGCTTCGATGATCCGGAAGCGGCGGCGGCGGCCGTGGCGACAGCCCGGCAGAGCCTTCAGGCCAAGAGCAAACAGCCCGCATGAGCGGCGTGCGGCGTGCGTGGCCCGGCCTGGCCAGCATGATCCTGGCCGTCGCAGCGCTGGCGTCGCCGCAGGCTGTCCAGGCGCAATCGTCACCGCCACCGGCGGCTGTGCAGGCCGAGCAAGCGCCCTTCCTGCCGATGCCGACCGCGCCGCGTTCCGGGCCGGGTCCGTCCCAGCCTTCGGGCGTCGTGGTCGATGTGGCCTATGGGGCCTATCAGGCGGGGCACTATGTCGAGGCCTTCCGCCAGGCCACGCGCCGCATCGAGGCGGATGCAAGCGACGCGGCATCCATGACCTTGCTGGCCGAGCTGTTTGAGCAGGGCCTCGGCGTTCGCCAGGACAGCCGGAAGGCTGCGGAATGGTACCAGCTCGCCGCCCGCCGGGGCGACGTCAACGCCATCTTCGCCCTCGGCATGATGCATCTCGACGGGCGCGGCGTGGCGCGCGACCAGGCGCGGGCGGAGAGCCTGCTGCGCGAGGCGGCAGACAAGGGGCATGGCCTCGCATCGTTCAATCTGGCCCTGCCGCTGCTGGCCTCCGGCACGACCGAGAACCTCACAAAGGC
This sequence comes from Hyphomicrobiales bacterium, assembly GCA_027483505.1. GTDB lineage: Bacteria > Pseudomonadota > Alphaproteobacteria > Rhizobiales > Beijerinckiaceae > Allobosea. The sequence goes on along the minus strand of JAIXUP010000014.1, from coordinate 38,310 downwards.
CATCACCCTGCTTCGGGTCGCCGAAAGGCAGGAGGTCGGCGACGCACAGCACGCGCTCGCGGTGCTGATGCTGGAGGGCACGGGCATGCCACAGGATGTGGAGGGCGGCGCAGACATGATGGCGCGTGCGGCCGCCAACGGCTCGCTGGCCGGCGAGGTCGAGTTCGCCATCCTGCAGTTCACCGGCCGCGGCATCGGCCGCGATGAGCGCGCGGCGGCGCGGGGCTTCGCCCGTGCGGCGGCAAGGGGCAACGCCATCGCCCAGAACCGGCTGGCGCGCATCCTGATCCAGGGCCGCTGGCTGCCGCGAGATCCGGTCGCTGCGGCTGGCTGGCATCTCGCCGCGAAGGCGCAGGGCCTGAATGACGCTTTTCTGGACGAGGAGTTGGGCAAGCTTTCGCCGGCGGATCGGGAACGGGCGCAAACGCTGGCGGAGGACACGGCTGCGGCAAACGCCTTGACGCGGCCCGGTGTTGCGGCGCAAACCACGCCCTCGCAATTCAAGAGGTGAGCTGACGCCGCTCCGGCCAGCCTTGCCTCGACACTGTCACCGAAAGACGCTGCCATGATCCGTTCGCCGCTGATGACCGTGATGACCGAGGCGGTCATCAAGGCCTCCCGTAATCTCAAGCGCGATTTCGGCGAGGTCGAGAACCTGCAGGTATCGCTGAAGGGGCCGGGCGATTTCGTCAGTCAGGCGGACCGCAAGGCCGAGAAGACGATCTACGAGGCGCTCGACAAGGCTCGTCCAGGCTACGGCTTCGTGATGGAGGAGAGCGGCGTGGTCGAAGGCTCTGACAGGAGCCACCGCTGGCACATCGACCCGCTCGACGGCACCTCGAACTTCCTGCATGGCATCCCGCATTTTGCGGTCTCGGTCGGGCTCGAGCGCGACGGCCAGATGGTTGCGGGCGTCGTCTATGACGTGATCAAGGACGAGATGTTCGTCGCCGAAAAGGGCAAGGGCGCCTTCGTCAACAATCGGCGGCTGCGTGTGTCCGGGCGCCGCGAGGCGGCCGGCATGCTGATCGGCACCGGCATTCCGCACATCGGCAAGCCGGGACACGCGCTGTTCATCAAGGAACTGGGCGCCGTGATGCCGCGCTTCCAGAATGTGCGCCGGATGGGCGCCGCCGCGCTCGACATCGCCTATGTGGCGGCCGGCCGGCTCGATGCCTTCTGGGAACGCGGCCTGAACAGCTGGGATTTCGCCGCAGGTATCGCGCTGGTGCGCGAGGCGGGCGGCACGTTCGGCTCGCTGGACGGACATGCCGATCCCCTCCAGTCGCGCGATGTCATGTGCGCCAACGAGGCGGCGGAGCGGCTCCTGAAGGATGCTCTGACCAAAGCCTGAGCCGGCCGGGCCATCCTCCCGGAAGTTTTCTTGGCAGGGCCGCGCAAGCTGGTGCTAGGCTGCCGGAAACAATGATCGCGGAGGAGGAGAGCCCATGACACGAACCCGCAAGGCGGCGGCCGATTTGCGCTCGGCCCGGTGGTTCGCGCCCGAGGATTTCCGCTCCTTCGGCCATCGCTCGCGCATGAACCAGATGGGCTACGGGGCGGCTGACTATCTCGGCAAGCCGGTGATCGGGATCATCAACACATGGTCCGACCTCAACATGTGTCATGCGCACTTCAAGACTCGCGTCGAGGATGTGAAGCGCGGCGTGTTCCAGGCAGGGGGCTTCCCGGTCGAACTGCCGGCGATGTCGCTGTCCGAAAGCAAGGTGAAGCCGACCACCATGCTCTACCGCAATTTCCTTGCGATGGAGACGGAGGAACTGATCCGGTCCCATCCGGTTGATGGCGTCGTCCTGATGGGCGGTTGCGACAAAACCACGCCAGGGCTGCTGCTTGGCGCCACAAGCGCGGGGATTCCGGCGCTCTACATGCCGGCGGGGCCGATGCTGCGCGGCAACTGGCGCGGCAAGGTGCTGGGCTCGGGATCGGACACGATCAAGACCTGGGAGGAGCGGCGCGCCGGCACGATCACGGACGCCGACGTGGCGGACATCGAGATGGGGATCGCACGCTCCTACGGCGTCTGCATGACGATGGGAACGGCCTCGACCATGACGGGGCTGGCGGACATGCTGGGGATGACCTTGCCAGGTGCCTCCTCGATCCTCGCTGCCGACGCCAGCCACATCCGCATGGCGTCCGCCTGCGGGCGGCGGATCGTCGACATGGTCTGGGAGGACCTGACGCCGGCAAAGATCCAGACCGAGGCGGCTTACCGCAACGTGATCATGCTGGCCATGGCCATGGGCTGCTCGACCAACGCCGTGATCCACATCATCGCCATGGCGCGGCGCGCCGGCCATGCCATCGGGCTCGACGATTTCGACGCGGCGAGCCGCAAGGTGCCGGTGATCGCGAACATCCGACCCTCGGGCAGCACCTACCTGATGGAGGATTTCTACTATGCCGGCGGACTGCTTGGCCTGCTGACGCGGCTTGCCCCATTGCTGGACCTGTCGCAGATCAATGCCTCGGGCCTAAGTTGGGCCGAGACCCTGAAGGATGCGCGGGTCTACAATGACGATGTCATCCGCCCGCTCGACAACCCGATCTACAAGGAGGGCGCGCTCGCGGTGCTGCGCGGCAATCTGGCGCCCGATGGCTGCGTCATCAAACCGGCCGCCGCCGCGCCGCATCTGCTGACGCACACCGGCAGGGCCTTCGTCTTCGATGACTACCCGATGCTCAAGGCCAACATCGACCGCGATGACCTCGACGTCACGCCGGACAGCGTGCTGGTGCTGCGCAATGCAGGTCCGCTTGGCGGGCCGGGCATGCCCGAATGGGGCACGCTGCCGATCCCGCGCAAACTGATCCGGCAGGGCGTCCGGGACATGGTCCGGATCTCCGACGCGCGCATGAGCGGCACGGCCTATGGCGCCTGCGTGCTGCATGTGGCACCGGAAAGCCATGTGGGCGGGCCGCTCGCGCTGGTGCGGACCGGCGACCTGATCAGCATCGATGTCCCGAACCGGACGATCAACATGCAGGTCAGCGACAGTGAACTGGAGGCGCGCCGTGCGGCCCTTCCGAAGCCCGCGCCGCGCTACGAACGCGGCTATGGCTGGATGTTCTCGCAGCATATCGGGCAGGCCGATACAGGCTGCGACTTCGACTTCCTGCGCACGGATTTCGGCGCGCCGGTGTCCGAGCCCGTGATCTTCTAAGGGGCGTCGCGCCCTAAGACGATCCGCACACGGAGGCGCGCGGCGGGGAAGGTCAGCTGCCGGCCATCTTCGCCCGACTGATGATCCGGAAGCGGGCGTCGGGGGCAGGCTGCTCGAACAGGACGAGAGCGTCGACCTCCAGCCGTGCTGCGCCCAACTGGGCAGCCAGGCTTTCGCCCAGCAGGGCCGCGATGCTGTCGGGATCGGGCAGGGCGTTGGTCAGCGTCATGTGAAACCGGAAGGCCTCCAGCACATGCGGGTAGCCCCAGCGATCCAGGTGATCCCGCTCACGCGCTGTCAGGCGTTCCGGATGGCGCGCGGCCCGCTCGGCCTCAGTCAGGGGCGCCCGGAAGGGGTCGAAACGCATCACCACTTCGGCTTCAAGCCGCGCCAGATCCGGCGAGGCCTGCTCCGGGGTGAGCGCAGCGAAACCGCTGTTGCCCTGCTTCAGAGAGGTGACCGCCAGAGGTCCCAGATCGAATGCTTGCACAGCCGCCGCGAAGTCCGCCATCGCCGCCTGCAGGTCCGGAACCGAGCACCCCTCGGCCAGACGGAAAGGCGCTTTCAGGGTCGCATGGAAGCCGTACAGGCGCGGCCTGTCGGTGCAGCGGCGCCACGCTTCCGGTTCGACGCCCGGCAAGGCAAAGCCATGAACGTCCTCACCGGTGGCTGCATCGTAGCCGAGCACACGGGAGCCGAAGCGCCACAGTGGGGAGCCGGGCGGCGGGGCGAGGTATATCGCGTAACGGGGCGCGGACATTGCTGTTGATCCTGCCGGGGGCGTTAGCGGACGGCTGGTGAGGCAAGCGCCTGCAAGGTCTCAATGAACCGCCCGCCGGCCTCCGCGAGTTCACCGTTGTTTTCGATGCGGATGTCTGCCTCCACGGTCTGTTCCCGCAACAGAGAACGCGACAGGCGCTTGGATCGTTCGCCTTCATCTTCCCGGCCGCGGCTCGCCAGCCGCTTGCCCAACACGTCGACTGTGGCGGTAACGTGGATGATCAGCGCGCGGGGAAACACTTCCCGGACGCGCGCGATGACGTCCCGCGAAATGTTGGCGACGGCGATGCGGCCTTGAGACAGGTCGTCCTTGACGGCTGCCGGAAGCCCGTAGAGCAAACCGTTGGCCTCCCACCAGAGGGCGAAGGCCCCTGTGTCGGCACGAAAACGGAAAGCCGCTTCCGACAGGCTGTCATGGTCCTCGGAGGCGTCCGAGGGTCGCGTGACCACCCGCCTGACGAAGACAAACCGCCTGTCGCCCGCCAGCGCGGTCCGGGCACAGGCGATCAGGCTGTCCTTGCCGGCGCCGCTGGGACCGGCGACTGCAACGAAGATGCCCGGCGTCGGCGCTGCTGCCGCGCCTTCGCGCTCCGGCTGCTGCGCCATGTGACCCGCGAGCAGCGCCGTCTGGTCAGGCGACACGGTCGGCATTCCGCCAGACGGACCGGACCACCGGCTGCTCGCCTGCGAGCTTGACCCGGATCAGGTCGGCGCGCTTGCCGACAGCGATTTCGCCGCGGTCGTGAAGACCTGTGGCGCGCGCCGGGTTGCGGGCAACCAGATTGATCGCGCCTGGCAGGCCGCCCACAGCGGGGACATCCCGCAGGGCGAAGGCGGCGACCAGCAGGCTGCCCGGAACATAGTCGGAGGACAAGATGTCGAGAATGCCTTGCTCCGCCAGTGTGCTGGCTGCGACATTGCCCGAATGGGAGCCGCCGCGCACGACATTCGGCGCACCCATCACCGTCGCCATGCCGGCCTCGCGCGACGCTGCAGCTGCTTCGACCGTGGTCGGGAATTCGGCGATCGTGACCTTTTGATCGATCGATTCACGCACTTCGTCGAGCGTGGTGTCGTCATGGCTGGCGAGCGCAATTCCAGCCTGATTGGCCATGTCGACGACCATGGGCCGGTGCCGCGCCGCGCGCTCCGCGCCGACCTGCTGGCGCCGGGCGACGACAGCCTTGACCTCGTCGAGGGTCTTGCCGGTCTTGCCGCCATAATAGGTGAAGTACTTGTCGATGTCGCGGAACTGGCGCTGGCCGGGCGTGTGGTCCATCAGCGAGATCAGGTCCACCGGATAGCGCGCAATGAAATCGCGCAGCGCGTCGACGACGTCCAGGGTCGGAACCTCGCAGCGCAGATGCATGCGGTGATCGACACGCAGGTGATCCTCGCGGCGCGCCCGCGCCAGCGCATCTGCCAGCTGCATGGTCATCGTCACGAATTCGGTGCGCGTCTCGTGCTCGTCGGTGCCGATGCGCAGGCTGTCGAACACAGTGGTGATGCCGGACGTGGCAATCTGGCCATCATAGGCCTGTACGGCGCTGTCGACTTGCCAGAGCACTTTGGGGCGCGGGATGAAATGGGCCTCCAGATTGTCTGTATGGATCTCCACCAGGCCCGGCAGCAGGTGGTCGCCCTGCATGTCGAGGCCGCGCTCGGGCGCGTGGCCTTCGCCGATCTCTGCGATCAGACCGTCGACAGCAACAACATAGCCGGCGAAGACGTCGTCGGCCGTCACGATCATCGCATTCTCGAAGATTTGGCTTGTCATGCGAGCGGCTCGTGTTTGTCGAGAAAGGCCTCGATGTCGAGGGACCGGAAATCGTCGAGCGCGCCGCGCAGCCGCTCGTGGCTCCAGTCCCACCAGGCGAGCCTGTCAAGGCGGTCGCCGATCTCGACCGGAAAGCGCCGCCTGATCTCGCGGGCCGGCACCCCGCCGACGATCGTCCAGGCCGGCACGTCCTTGCTGACCACAGCCCCCGCGCCGATCACGGCGCCGTTCCCGACACTGACACCGGGCAACACTGTTGCGCCATGGCCGATCCAGACATCATGGCCGATGATGACGGCGTTCTGCCTGCGCCAGTCGAAGAAGCTCTCCTCGCGCTCGGCGTCCGGCCAGTAGTCATGGGCGCGGTAGGTGAAATGATGCAGCGTGGCGCGCCAGACCGGGTGGTTTGTTGCGTTCAGCCGAACGTGGCTGGCGATATTGACGAACTTGCCGATGCGCGCCGCCCAGACCTCGCACTCGCGCATCATGTAGGAATAGTCCCCGACAAAGCTCTCCGAAACGGTGCAGCGTTCGGCGATCTCGGTATAGCGTCCAACCTCCGTCTGCGTCACCGCAGCCGTGGGGTGGATCAGCGGCTGCTCCGACAGCCGGGTCGCGATATGGACGGGCTGGGCGTTCATGCGGCCTGGCTCGCGGCAAAGTTTGTGACATCGATGATGCGGTCGGCGACCTGGGTGCGGACGTCCTCATCATGGAAGATGCCGACGAAGGCCGCTCCGCCCTGCTTGCGGCGGGCCATGAGGTCGATCACCGCCGCACGGTTTGTCGCGTCGAGCGAAGCCGTCGGTTCGTCAAGGATCAGGATGGCATGATCCCCTGCAAAGCCGCGCGCGATGTTGACGCGCTGCTGCTCGCCGCCGGAAAAGGTGGCGGGCGGCAGATGCCACAGCCGTTCCGGCAGGTTGAGATGGGTGAGAAGCCGCGCGGCGCGGTCACGGGCCGCCTCGCGCGTGTGGCCCGCCGCCATGGCCGGCTCCGCAACGATGTCGATGGCCGGGACGCGCGGGATGACGCGAAGGAACTGGCTCACATAGCCCATCGTGCGGCGGCGGATGTCGAGCACGGCATGGGGCTCGGCCCCGACGACATCCACCATGCCGGCGCCATGCCGGACCCGGATTTCTCCGCTGGCGGCCAGGTAATTGCCGTAGAGCATTTTCAGGATCGATGATTTGCCGGCCCCGGACGGTCCGCCGAGAACCACGCACTCGCCTGCGTAGACATTGAACGACACGCCGCTGACCACGGGAAGCACCGCGCCTCCGTGCAGGTGGAGCGTGAATCCCTTGGCGAGGTCCTCGACCGACAGCATGATCTGGTTGGGAAGGTAGCTCATGCTGCGAGCACCGAAGACACCAGAAGCTGCGTGTAGGCCGCCTGCGGATCATCGAGGACGCGGTCGGTCAGGCCGGTTTCGATCACGTGCCCCCCCTTCATCACCATGATGCGGTGGGACAGCAGGCGCGCCACGGCGAGATCGTGGGTCACCAGGATCACGGCAAGGCCGAGATCGGCTGCGAGCCCGCGAATGAGATCGAGCAACCGGGCCTGGACCGACACATCGAGACCACCCGTCGGCTCATCCATGAAGACCAGCCGTGGCGCGGTGACGAGATTGCGGGCGATCTGGAGCCTTTGGCGCATCCCGCCCGAGTAGGCGGTCGGCTTGTCATCGATGCGATCTGCATTGATCTCGACGCGCGTCAGCCAGTGCGCGGCCGTGGCGCGAATGTCGCCGTAGTGCCGATTGCCGATGGCCATCAGGCGTTCGCCGATGTTGCCGCCAGCCGAGACATTCATGCGCAGGCCCTGCGCCGCGTCCTGATGCACAAAACCCCAGTCCGTGCGCATCAGCACGCGCCGTTCCGCTTCGGTCAGTGTGCCCATGTCGCGGGTGACGCCGTCGCGCATGCGGTAGTGGACCTGCCCGCTGTCGGCGTCCAGCCGTCCAGCGAGCAGGTTGAGCAAGGTGGACTTGCCCGAGCCTGACTCGCCGACGATGGCCAGAACCTCACCTTCACGGATGCTCAGGGAGACGTCCTCGCAAGCCATGCGCCGGCCATAGGATTTCGACAGGCCGGTTGCGACAAGCAGCGGCGTGATGTTTGGCTCAGCGCTCATTCGGCGGCCTCGCGGGCTGCAGGCTCGTCCCCGAGCAAATGGCCACGGTGGCCCTCGGCGCGGCGGCCCTCGCAAAAGTCTGTGTCCGAGCAAACAAACATGCGCCCGCCCTTGTCGTCGGTCACCACCTCGTCGAGGTAGCTCTCGCTGGCGCCGCACAGCGCGCAGGGATGGTCGAACTTGTTGCGCTCGAAGGGGTGGTCGTCGAAATCGAGCGAGACCACCCTGGTGTGCGGCGGGATCGCATAGATGCGCTTTTCGCGGCCCGCGCCGAAGAGCTGCAGCGCGTCGCAGTTGTCCATCTTCGGGTTGTCGAATTTCGGAATGGGCGAGGGGTCCATCACATACCGACCTGCGACCTCGACCGGGTAGTCGTAGCTGGTGGCGATGTGGCCATAGCGCGCGATGTCCTCGTAGAGCTTCACATGCATCAGGCCGTACTCTGCGAGCGCGTGCATGGTTCGCGTCTCGGTCTCGCGCGGCTCCAGAAAGCGCAGCGGCTCCGGAATGGGAACCTGATAGACCAGCACCTGGCGCGATGTCAGCGCCATCTCCGGGATGCGGTGGCGCGTCTGGATCACCGTCGCCTCTGCTGTGGATGTGGTGACGCGGACATTCGCCGTCTTCGCAAAAAAGGCGCGGATGGAGACCGCATTGGTTGTGTCATCGGCGCCCTGATCGATGACCTTCAGGACGTCTTCCGGGCCGAGGATCGCCGCAGTGACCTGGACGCCGCCCGTGCCCCAGCCATAGGGCATCGGCATTTCCCGGCTGGCGAACGGCACCTGATAGCCCGGAATGGCGATGGCCTTGAGGATGGCGCGCCGGATCATGCGCTTGGTCTGCTCGTCGAGATAGGCGAAATTATACGGGCTCGCGTTCATTCCGCTGCCTCCTTCGCGGCTGTCTGTTCGCGCCGCATCTGGCGGATGAAGGCCAGTTCCGCCTGGAAGTCGACATAGTGCGGCAGCTTCAGATGCTCGACAAAGCCCGTCGCCTGGACGTTGTCAGAATGTGACAGCACGAACTCCTCGTCCTGCGCCGGCGCCTTGCGTTCCTCGTCGAATTCATCGGCCCTGAGCGCGCGGTCGACCAGCGCCATCGACATGGCCTTGCGCTCGCAGTGTCCGAACCCGAGCCCATAGCCGCGGGTGAAGCGCGGCGGCTCTGTGGCCGAACCCTTGAACTGGTTCACCATCTGGCACTCGGTCACCGTGATGTCGCCGAGCGGGACGGCGAAGCCGAGGTCCTCGACGAACATCTCGACCTCGACCTCGCCGAGCCGGATCTCGCCGACGAAGGGGTGGGTGCGGCCATAGCCGCGCTGGGTCGAGTAGGCGAGGGCGAGCAGGAAGCCCTCGTCGCCGCGCGCCAGATTCTGCAGGCGCAGATCGCGACCGGCGGGAAAGTTCAGCGGATCGCGGGTCAGGTCACCGACGGGCGCGGCAGGATCAGCCGGCGGGTTGCGCTCGATCAGATCTTCGCCGGCGATGATGTCGGTGACGCGGGGCATCGTCGCATCCGGGTCCGCCGGCGCTGTTGCCACGGCGGCTGGCTCGCTTCCACTCTCGAGCCCGAAATCGAGCAGGCGGTGCGTGTAGTCGAAGGTGGGGCCGAGCACTTGTCCGCCGGGCAGGTCCTTGTATGTCGCGGAGATGCGGCGGCGCACCAGCATCTGTGCCGTTTCCAGCGGCTCGGAAACGCCGAAACGTGGCAAAGTGGTGCGATAGGCGCGCAAGAGGAAGATGGCCTCGATCATGTCGCCGCGGGCCTGCTTGACGGCCAGCGCCGCCAGGTCGCGATCATAGAGCGAGCCCTCGGTCATCACCCGGTCAACCGCCAGCGTCAGCTGCTCGCGGATCTGCGCGGTCGATAACTCGGGCACCTCGCGGTCGCCGCGGCGCTTGTCGGCCAGAAGCTTGTGAGCATTGTCGATGGCGCGCTCGCCACCCTTGACGGCGACATACATCAGGCTGCCTCCCCGACCAGCCGCGCGCTGCGCGGCAGCGCGACCAGTTGATTGCCGCTGACGAAAATCAGGTCGACGCCGAGCGGGAATGCCGCCCGGTTCGCCTGCCATTGCGCCCCAAAGTCATCCGGAAGGTCCTCGATCCGCAACTCCGCAATGCCGGCGATGCCTGGCCCCGCCACGACAATCTGTTTGCCGGCTGTCAGTGACGCGACCTGCACCAGAACCGTGGTCGAGCGATCCGGATAGGAGGCATCACCCTGCGCAAAATCCGTCAGGCGAAAGGCCTCATGGCGTCCGTCGAGCACCGCGAAAGCAGCGCTTGCCGGATCGGTGACCAATGGGGCGCCCGCATGAAACCGCAAGTATGGACCTGCCGCGCCGCCTTGCAACGCCGGCGAAAGCCAGAGCGGCGTTTCGAAATCGCAGATGGCCAGGATGGCTGCGGCGGCTGCCGGCATCAGCCCAGCAGGCGGTGCCAGCGCCGCTCCCGCCGTCACGACCAGACCGGGTCGGACCATGGCGTCCATGAGCGCGCGGAAGGCGGCCTGGCCCTCGAAAACAGGATCGGAAAATCCGGCAGGCATCGGTGAAGCAGGCAAGGTCATGCCGCATCCTCGCCGCGAACCATGGTGAAGAAATCCACCCGTGTCGCCGCCGTCTCTGTCTGGTGCCTGCCTTTTTCCGCGGAAAGGCGGGTTGCGATCGGCGACAGAATTGCCGCCTGGACCAATGTGCGCGCCGCTTCACTTTGCCAGAGGGCATCGGCCACCGCGGCAAGGCGCGCCCTGGCGGGATGACGCCCCAGCACATGGCCGAAACCGCGTTCGCCTGTCGGCAGTTCGACAACGGCGCGGGTGACGCTGGCCTCGCCGAGATTGAAGGCAGCGCCGTCGCCGCCCGTGCGGCCCCGCAGCATGACGAGCCCCGCTTCAACGGGCTTCAGATCGCGCGCGCCATGGTCCGGCCAATGCTGCTGCAAGGGCTCGCGCAGTTCGGCTTCCGTCGCGCGCGCGAACAGGCCCATGGCCCGGCGGCGGGCTTCGATCAGGTCCGGGTCAGCGGGCTCGCTCATGTCGAATGGTCTCGCATTGGAAGCTGCGATGTCGCAGTCCAAAATGACAACTTGGTGACAAATCTCAAAGAGATCCGGCTCTTTGCCCAACAATTGACAGACGCAGGCGCGACGAGATGAAATCGATGACGGCGACCGTCACCAGAATCATCAGGATGATAAACGCGACCTGGTCCCACTCATAGGTTCGGATCTGTTCGGCCAGGTAAAGACCGATGCCTCCAGCTCCCACGATGCCGATGATGGTGGCCGAGCGCGTGTTGGATTCGAAATAGTAGAGGATCTGGCTCAGCAGCACCGGCATGACCTGCGGCACGATGCCGAAGCGGATCGCATGCCACTTCGAGCCGCCGGTCGAGACCACACCTTCGCCGGGCTTGCCGTCGACCGCCTCGATCGCCTCCGAATAGAGCTTGGAGAACGAACCGATGTCGCTGGTCATGATTGCCAGCACGCCTGCGAAAGGCCCCAGCCCGACGACGTTGATCCAGATCAGGGCCCAGATCAGCGTGTCGACGCCGCGGATCGAATCCGAGAAGCGGCGGGCCAAAAACTGCACGATGCGGTTGGCCATGACGTTGCGGGCGGCGAGGAAGCCCATCGGGATCGAGAGAATTGCGGCCAGCAACGTGCCAAGAAAGGCGATCGCCACTGTTTCGGCGAGAGCCTTGAGCAGGCTCATCAGCTGCGTGCCAGGGGTCGGCGGAACCATCAGGCTGAGGAACGTGCCCAGTTGGACGATGCCCGAACCGAGACGCGCGATGGAGAAGTCCAGCCGCAGCAAGGCGAACAGGGCTACGGCGGCCATCAGCGCAATCACGCCGATGGTGACGATCTTTGCGCGCGGTGAACCGGCGATCAGGGCGGCGTGACGCTGCCTGACAGCCGACTGATCGGGAAAGAACGTGCGCTTGCCGGATGGGGTCGTCATGTGCCCGCTCACTTTCTGCCCCTGTCCATGGTCAGGAGGTTGTGACGGATGCGCTCTGTGACCATGTCGATGATCATGACCGTTGCGATGATCAGCAGCAGGATGGCGGAGACATCGGAGTAGTAGAACTTGCGGATCGACTCGATCAGGTCCTGCCCGATGCCGCCGGCGCCGACAAAGCCCATGACGGACGCGCCACGCACGTTGATCTCGAAGCGGAGCAATCCGTAGCTGGCAAAATTTGACAGGACCTGCGGCACGACGGCGTAACGGATGGCCTGCCAGCGGGTCGCGCCGCTGGCGATCGCGCCTTCGACAGGCTTCATGTCGATGTTCTCGACGACCTCCGCGAACAGCTTGCCGAGCGCCCCCAGCGTATGAATCATGATGGCCAGCACGCCGGGCACCGGCCCGAGCCCGAAAGCGACCACGAAGATCAGCGCAAAGACGATCTCGGGAACGGTGCGGCAGAATTCGAGAAAGCGGCGTGCGAAAAAGCGTTGGGCCGGATTGGTCGCCAGGTTGGCGGAGGCGGCGAAGCAGAGCAGGAATGCCGCTATCGCGCCAAACAGGGTCCCGAGATAGGCGATCAGCAGCGTGTCGAGCAGTTGCTTCGTCCACTTGTGAAGACCCCAGAACCACTCGCCGACGTCCGTGAACACGTGCTTGCCGGTGTCCAGATAGAAGATGCGGCCGAGATAGTCGGTGAAGCGATAGGCGTTGGCCAGAAACTTGCGGATGTCGACTTCCGCGACCCAACCCGCCACGACGGTGCAGGCGAGGATGACGGCGATGCCGATGATGGTTGTGCGTCGCTTGGCCGCCATCTCGGCGCGATAGCCGGCCGAAAGGCTGAAAAGCTGATCATCAGGAAGGCGGGTGACGGCGCTGGCCATGTGTGTCTCGCTGACGGGACGTCGGCAGAAAAAAAGGGGGCGTCATCCGCTGAGGGATGACGCCCTGTCGTGCAAAAAAGCTCAGGAGCCGCGCTTCTTGCGCAGGTCATCAACGAACTTCTGCAGTTCGATGGTCACCTGATAGTCGGCATGGACGGCGGGCGCGAAGCCGGGAGACTTGCCATCGGAGAGGCGGTCGAAGGCGGCCTTGCCCTTGGTCGGTGCATCAAAGAAGGCCGTACGGATGGCGGCCTTAAGGTCAGCAGGCAGCGACGCGAGGTAAGCGTAAGGCGAGCCAGGGATCTTCTCCGAGCGGAATACCGTCTTGAAGTCGGCGACCTTGACCATGCCCTTGTTGGCCATGCGGGTCAGGTTGGAGTCGTCCTCCGAGTTCCACCAGTTGAAGGCGACATCGCAGGTGCCCTGCTGAACGGCCATGACGGCGTTCTCATGGCTGCCCGCGTTGACCATCTTGCCGAAGAACTTGTCAGGCTCGATGCCGGCCTTGGTCATGGCGTACATCGGAACATTGAAGCCCGAGGTCGAGTTCGGGTCGACGAGGCACAGGTTCTTGCCCTTGAAATCCTCCAGCTTGGTGGCCGGGTTGCTGGCCTTTGCATAGGCGACCGAGAAGTAGCCGGTCGAGCCGTCGACGGCGCGCATCGATGCAAAAGCTTCCACGCCGCCATTGGTGACGGTGTGGGCGCGGACATAGGAAGACGGGCCGTAGTCGCCGATGTGGATGGTGCCGGCGCGCTGACCTTCGATGACGGCTGCATAGTCTGAGGCGATGCGCAGCGTGACCTTCACGCCGAGCTGCTGGGAGAGATACTCCATCCACGCGCCCTGGCGTTCGGTCACGCCAGAGGCATTCTCGGCGGGCACGACGGCGTAGACGAGTTCAGGATAGCGGGCTTTCCAGTCCTGCGCGAAGGCGCCGGAAGCGGTGGCAAGAGCGGCAACGCCAGCGGCGAGGCCAAGCATGAGGCGGCGGGAGATCATCGGTGGCTCCTTGATCGGGTTCAGTCGTCAGTCAGGGGACAAGCGGGCGGCTGGCCCGCCGGTTCAGGCAACCGCAGGAAGCGGCTGTGCGCCAACGCCCGCATGGGTCGGTGGCAGAACGGTCATGGCCTCATGCGCTTCGAGGCCGTAAAGCTCGCGTGCGGCCAGTTCGTCGAGCGTGTCCGGCGCGCCGTCGAAAACGACGCGGCCCTGGGCCATGCCGACCAGCCGGGTGCAGTAATCCTTGGCGATATCCAGATCATGCAGGTTGCAGATCACGGTGATGCCGAAATGCTTGTTCAGCCTCAGCAGGCTGTCCATCACGATCTTGGTGTTGCGCGGATCGAGCGAGGCGATCGGCTCATCCGCCAGAATGATCTCCGGCTCCTGCACCAGCGCGCGGGCGATGGCGACGCGCTGCTGCTGGCCGCCCGACAGGGACTCGGCGCGCTGCGCAGCAAGCGTGGTCATGTCGAACATTTCGAGCGCGGAGATGGCGATGGCCTTGCCCTCGGCGCTCCACAGCTTGAGCAGGGACCGCATCTGGGATGTGTGGTTGAGGCGGCCCATCAGCACGTTGGTCAGAACGTCGAGACGACCGACGATGTTGAACTGCTGGAACACCATGGCGCAGCGCCTGCGCCAGGCCCGCAACTCCGCTCCCTTGAGCGCGCCGACATCGTTGCCATTCCAGGTCATCGACCCTGACGAGGTGTCGAGCAGCCGGTTGATCATCCGCAGGAGCGTCGACTTGCCGGCTCCTGACCGGCCAATGATGCCGACGAAGCTGCCCGGCTCGATTTTCAGCGTCACATCATCGACGGCGCGCTTCTGGCCAAACTGCCGGGTGACATTGTTCAGTTCCAGCATGAGGCGCTCCTGACCGACTGCGCACCGGATTTAGGAGGGCTGCAAGACGATTGAATGACGGTTATGTGTAGGTTCGATGTCAGCTGTGGACGTTCCTGCCTGACAAATGGGCAGACGGGGGCGGTGACGAGGCCAGCGTCAAACCGCTTCCTGCGCCTCTGCCCGCGCCGCATGCATGCAGCCGGCACATGTTGCGCATCCGGCACCGGCAGTGCCAGATGCGGAGGAGGCGACGCATAGTCGGGGCCGACGTTCAGGAAAGACCACAGGGATGGCATCCAGACCCTTTGCTGTGACCAAGTTCCAGTGCGAGAAGCAGTCAGCCACCGGCTCGCGCGGCATGGTCGTGACCAACCATCCGCTGGCTTCGGCGGCGGGTTCGCAGATGCTGCTGATGGGCGGCAATGCGATCGATGCTGCGGTGGCGGCGCTTTTCGCCCTGACTGTCGTCGAGCCGATGATGGTCGGCCTGCTCGGCGGAGGCGTGGCGCATCTGCGGCTGGCTGGAGGCCGGCACGTCATCGTCGATGGCCTGAGCACTGCTCCGGCTGCGGCGCGACCTGACATGTTCAGGCCACTCAGTGATGGTTTGCCCAATGCGCGCGACACCGAGGGGCGCCGCAACGCGGTCGGAGCGCTGGCGATCGCTGTTCCCGGCGCTCTCGCAGGCTGGCTCCATGCCCTTGAGCGCTATGGCTCCCTGCCGCTGCCGGAGGTGATCGCGCCTGCGATCAGGCTGGCCGAGGGCGGCTTCGTGGTGACACCCTATCTGTCGGACTGCATCCGCGACTGCATGAGCGACCTGAAAGGAGATCCGGGACTGGCATCCCTGTTCTGCCCCGCAGGCGAGCCGCTGGCGGCAGGGGCGCGCCTTGTGCAGGCCGATTATGCGCGCAGCCTGAAGCTGGTTGCGGAACAAGGGTTGGCGGCCCTCAGCCGTGGCGCGCTGGGAGAGGCGCTTGTCCGGCATGTGCAGGGCGCGGGAGGCGTGATTGGCGAGGGCGACCTTGCCGGATATCGGCCGATCGAGCGCGAGGCGATCGTCAGCCGCTATCGCGGCCATGACATTGTCGGGCCGCCGCCGCCCGCCTCGAGCGGCGTCCACATCGCCCAGATGCTCAACCTGCTCGAAGGCTTCGATGTGCGCGGGCTTGGCTTCGGCTCTGCCGACAATGTCCATCTGCTGGCCGAGGCAATGAAGATCGCCTTTGCCGACCGCGCCGTGGCGACAGCCGATCCGGATTTCGTCGATGTGCCGGTCGAACGGCTGATCTCCAAGGCCTATGGCGATGAACGCCGGGCGGCCGTTGACACGCGGCGCGCGCAAAGCTGGACCAGCGGCCTGCCGCCGCGCGAGTCCGCCGACACGACCCATGTCACCGTGGCCGACGCGTCCGGCAATGTGGTCAGCATGACGCAGACGATCAACGGGCTGTTCGGCGCCTGCGTGCAGATCCCCGGCACTGGCATGCTGGCCAACAACTACATGCTGAACTTCGATCCGCATCCTGGCCGCGCCCTGTCCATCCAGCCGGGCAAGCGCGTGTTCACCTCCATGGCGCCGATGATGGTGTTGAAGGACGGACGCGCCCTGCACGCGCTCGGGCTGCCGGGCGGCCTCCGGATCTTTCCGTCGGCGCTTCAGGCGATCGTCAACCTCATCGACCACGGCATGGCGACACAGGAGGCGGTGGAAGCGCCCCGTATCTGGTGCGAGGGCGGGCCGATCGAACTTGAGCCGGCCTTCTCCGACGCCGTCGTGAACGATCTCGCCGAGCGGGGCCATGGCATCGCCCGCGTCAACCGGATTGCCGGCGGCATGAGCGCGATCTCGTTTGCTGCGGACGGGATCATGACCGGGGCGGCCTGCTGGCGGGCCGACGGGACTCCCGTCGCCATCGCTGGCGGATTGGCCCGAGCCGGCGTGCGTTTCTCGTTGTCGTGAGACAGCTTGCAAAGGCCCGCGCGACGCGTCAGGACACGGCTGAACAAGAGGATTAGGCCATGTTGCTGGGATGCATCGCGGATGACTTCACCGGGGCAAGCGACCTTGCCAACATGCTGGCCAAGGGCGGCATGGCGACGACCCAGTTCGTCGGTGTTCCGGTCCAACCGGCGCCTGCCACCTGCGAGGCGGGTGTCGTCTCGCTCAAGAGCCGGACAATTCCTGCCGCCGCAGCCGTCAGCCAGTCGCTGGCCGCGCTGGACTGGCTCCTGGCGCAGGGGTGCCGCCAGATCCTGTTCAAGTATTGCTCGACCTTCGATTCGACCCCGGAAGGCAATATCGGTCCGGTCGCGGAAGCCTTGCTGTCGCGGCTCGGCGGCATCGCCATCGTCTGTCCGGTTTTTCCGGCGACGGGGCGGACGCTGTTCCAGGGGCATCTGTTCGTGAATGGCCAACTCCTGTCCGAGACAGGCATGCGGCACCACCCGCTGACGCCGATGACCGACCCCGACATCCGGCGCTGGCTCCGGCGTCAGACCCGCGGCGAGGTCGGGCTTGTGCCCTACGGCGTCGTGCGGCGCGGACCTGGCCCGATTGCAGACGCGCTGGCGGCGGAAGCGGCGGCGGGGCGGCGGCTGGTGGTGACCGATGCCGTCGACGACGACGACCTTGTCGCCATCGGCGCCGCGATCGCAGAGGACAGGCTGGTCACCGGCGGCTCCGGCATTGCTGTCGGGCTTGCCGCCAACTTCCGCAACAGCGGCGTCCTTGCCGGGGGTGGCGCGCACTTTGCCGGCGCAAGCGGGCCGGCTGTCGCGCTGTCGGGGTCGTGCTCCGTGCAGTCACTGGCGCAGGTGGCGGCCTTTGGCCAGAGCCATCCGGTGCTCAGGATCAACGGCGACGACGTGATCGCGGGCACGATGACGGTCGATCATGCCTGCGATTGGGCGCTCCGGCATCTGGACGCGTTTCCGATGATCGCATCGTCAGCCTCGCCCGACGCGGTCAAGGCCGGCCAGGAGCGCCACGGCCAGACGCGGCTGGCCGAGGCGATCGAGCATTTCATGGGCGGCGTCGCCGTCCGGCTGCGGGATGCGGGCGTGACGCGGCTCGCGGTTGGCGGCGGCGAGACATCCGGCGCTGTCGTCACGGCGCTGGGCATCACGGCCTTCGCCATCGGGCCGGAGATTGATCCTGGCGTTCCGGCCCTTGCGGTGGCTGGCCATGGCGAGGCGCGGCTGTGCCTTGCGCTCAAGTCAGGCAATTTCGGCACGATCGACTTTTACGAGAAGGCGGCCCGGGTGCTGACGGGCGCTTAGGCTTTCTTGCCCGTATTGCCTTTTTCGTCCTTGCCGGCAGGGGTGCCGATGACCTCGCCGACAAGGCCGCGCGGACGCCATATCAGCATTGCAGCCAGTATGACGCCGATCAGCACGATCTGCAGCGCCGCACCCCGCGCCTGCTCCGATTGCGGAATGATCTGCCGCAGGACCGTGCCTGACAGGCTCCACAGCAGCCAGACCGCCAGCGCGCCGGCGATCGCTCCACGATTGTTGCCCGAGCCGCCAACGATCAGCATCGTCCAGATCTGGAAGGTGAGGATCGGCAGGAAATCCTCGGGGGCGATATAGCCGACGAAATGGGCATAAAGCGCGCCGCCAAGACCCATCACCATGCAGCCGATGACGAAGCTTTGCAGGCGGAAGGAAAACGCACGCTTGCCAAGCGCCTCTGCGGCGGTCTCATCCTCGCGGATGGCCCGCAAGACGCGGCCGAACGGGCTTTTCACCAGTCTCTCCAATGCGACATAGACGAGGCCGAGCACAGCCAGCGACATTGCGAGATAAGCCATGTTCCAGGCGAGGCCGGTTCCGAGCAGGTCCTGAAAGGGCTTGGGGATGAACTGCAGGCCGAAGGGGCCGCCCGTCAGCCATCGCGCGTTGAGCGCGACCAGTTGCAGAGTCACGGCAACCCCGAAGGTGGTGATGGCGAGATAGTCGTGGCGCAGGCGCAGGGCCGCGACGCCGACCACGAGCGCCACCAGACCGGACATGATCATGGCGCCCACCCAGCCGGCGGCAACCGGAAGGCCGAACCCGCCCAGGCTGTCGGGATAGGGCGGCGCGGTGAGGATGGCCGATGTGTAGGCGCCGACCGCGACGAACCCGGCGACGCCCACATTGAACAGCCCGGTGAAGCCCCATTGCAGGTTCAGCCCCAGCGCCATGACGGCGAAAATCACCGCAAAGCACAGGAAGAACGTCACATAGGACAGGATCGGAATCAGATCGGCCATCAGCTGCGCTCTCCGAACAGACCTGTCGGGCGCACGAGCAGGATGGCGATGAGCACCAGAAATGCGGTGGCGGCGCGGTACTCCGCTCCGAACAGCGGGACCGACAGGCTTTCGGCCAGCCCGACGATGAGCCCGCCGGCAACCGCGCCATAAACGCTGCCGATGCCGCCGAGGATGGCGGCCGCGAACAGCGGAAGCAGAAGGTCAAAGCCCAGGCCGGGCCGGATCTGCACCGTCAGCCCCGAGAACACGCCCGCGATGGCGGCAAGGACGGCGCCGATGATCCAGGCGGCCCGTATGACGGCCCGCACATCGATCCCTGTCAGACGCGCCAGCGCGGGGTTGTGGGCGGTCGCCCGCATGGCCTTGCCGAGCGTGGTGTACGTCAGGAACAGGTGCAGCAGCACCACGGTCACGGCCGTGAGGGCAAGCACGAACAACTGGTCGGGGGTGATGCGCATGCCGCCCATCACATCGCGGGGCACCAGACGGATCGCGATCTGGATTTCGCGGCTGTAGTAGTCGGGCAAGGTGCCATAGATGAATTGCAGGAGGTTGCGCATCGCCAGCGCCGCGCCGAAGCTGGCGATGACCAGCACGATTGCCGTGCCGTGGGCGCGCAGCCGCTCGAAGAGCAGCCAGTCAACCAGCAGGGCGAGCAGGGCGGTCATCAGCGCAGCTGCGGCAAGGGCCGCCAGCAGCGGCCAGCCGAACGAGAAGGGGCCGATCGGCTGCATCGGGCCCGCCCCGCCGAGCGCGACGAAGAAGCCGAGGAAGGTCAGCGCCAGATAGGCGCCCCAGGTCAGCAACTCGCCATGGGCGAAATTGGCGAAGCGCAGGATCGAATAGGTCATGGTGACCCCGATCGCGCCCAGCGAGATGACAGATCCAACAATCAGCCCGTCGGCAATCAACTGCAGCATCAGGCCGCCTTTCCCGCGCCGCCATGGCCGAAATAGAGTGCCGCGATTTCGGCGTCGGAGGCGAGTTCCCCACTGGGTCCGGTGATCCGGTCCTTGCCCTCGACCAGAACGGTGGCGCGGTCGGCGAGCGCGAGGGCTGCCTTCACATTCTGCTCGACCAGCACGATCGTGACGCCAGTGGCGCGCACCTGCCTGAGATTGTCGAACACCACGCCGACCAGCCTTGGCGACAGCCCCGCCGACGGCTCGTCCAGCATCAGGACGCGCGGCGAGGTGACGAGCGCGCGGGCGCAGGCCAGCATCTGTCGCTGCCCGCCGGAGAGGCGTCCCGCCACCAGGCTCTTCTGGCGGGCGAGGTCGGGGAACAGATCGTAGATTTCGGGCAGGCGGCGGCGCTTGTCGACCTTCATGATCGAGGCGGCGAGGTCGATGTTGTCCGCCACCGTCAGATTGGCGAAGATGTTCTCGGTCTGCGGCACGAAGGCAAGGCCGCGGCCGATCATCCTGTGGGCCGGGACCGCCGTGATGTCCTCGTCACCCAGCATCACCTTGCCGGACAGGATCGGCACCAGCCCTGCGACGGCCTTCACCAGCGTGGACTTGCCTGAGCCGTTGGGGCCGAGAATGGCGAAGATCTCTGCCTGCCTCACGCTGATCGAGGCGCCGCGCACGATTGGCAAGCCCGGCTCGTAACCGGCGACGATGTCCGTGCAACACAGCGCGATCATGCGGCGACGCCGAGATAGGCCTCGATCACGCGCGGGTCGCGGGTGACCGTCGCGGCATCGCCGGTGATCAGGACGCGGCCCTCCGCCATGACGATGACCTTGCGCGAGAGCGCCGCCACCAGATCCATGTTGTGCTCGATCAGCAGAAAGGTGATCCCCGAACTGTTGAGCGCGGCGATCTTCTCGACGATGGTGTCGAGCAGCTTCGGATTGACGCCCGCACCCGGCTCGTCGAGCAGGACAAGGCGGGGCTCCGCGGCCATGACGCGGGCCAGTTCCAACAGCTTGCGCTGGCCGCCCGACAGGATGTGGGCCGGCCGTCCCGCCAGTGCGCCGAGGCCGACGAAATCCAGCCAGTGATGGGCTTTTTCGCGGTTGGCCAACTCCTCGCGGGCCACGCGTACCGGGTTCAGCCAGTTGTCGAGAACGCGTTCACCGCTCTGGCCGAGCGGCGCGAGCATCACATTGTCGAGCAGGGTCATCTGCGGGAATGGGCGTGGAATCTGGAAGGTCCGCGCAAGACCGCGCTGGAAGATGGCGTCGGGGCGCAGCCCGTGGATGGGCTTGCCCTCAAAACTGATCTGACCCGACGATGGCGGAAACAGCCCTGCGACGCAGTTGAACAGTGTGGTCTTGCCCGCGCCATTGGGGCCGATCACAGCGGTGATCGAGCCGGTCTCGACAGCGAAGCTGACCTGGTCGACGGCAGTGACCCCGCCAAAACGCCTGGTGACGGCCTCCAGCCTCAGCATGGCAGACCATTGCAGGGCGGCGGAACGTGGTTCACTGTTGGCATTCTGATCCAGGCCGGGAAGGACGCGACAATCGTGGCAGATGATAGTTTCGAGCTTTACGATCTCAAGGTCGAGGTCGTCGCTCCCGAGGGTGCGCGGATCTTTTGTGGTGCACAAGTGGGAGATTTCTTCGAACTCAAGGGCGAGATGCTCCACTTTCCGCCGGGGCAGGGCTTCTCGATCTACTCGCTGGCGGCGCTCCTGCCGCTTCTGCCGGCAAAGCAGCGGCCGACCCATCCCAATGACTGGATGACCACGGATGCCGCAGTCGCCTGTCCCGATCCCAACTGCCCAACCCGCTTCCGCATCACGCGGATGGGCAAGCGCCGGTTCAGTCATGCCGAGACCACGGCTGTTCCCCTGATAGGGGAGGGCTGAGCCATGCCGGAACCCCTGACCGTCGAACAGTCCGCCTTTGGACCGGACTACCGCTTCTCGCGCCTATTGCGCGGCGGCTGGCAATTGGCCGGCGGCCATGGCGACGTGGATCACGCGCGGGCGATCGGCGACATGTTCGCCTTCATCGACGCTGGCGTCACCGCCTTTGACTGCGCCGACATCTACACGGGCGTCGAGGAATTGATCGGTGCGTTCAGGGCGCAACTGGTGCGGCAGCGCGGCGAGGCGGCACTCAGACAACTGAAGGTCCACACCAAGTTCGTGCCCGACTGGGACCAGCTTGGTTCGATCCGGCGTGACTATGTTGAAGGGATCATCGACCGCTCCCTGAAACGGCTGCGGACGGAGCGGCTCGATCTCGTCCAGTTCCACTGGTGGAACTATGAGGCGGACGGCATGATCGAGACGGCGCTGATGCTGACCGACCTCGCCAGGGCCGGCAAGATCGACCGGATCGGCGCCACCAATTTCAGCAGCACGCAGACGGCGGCCATGATGGCGGCGGGCGTGCCGCTGGTCTCGATGCAGACCCAGTATTCGCTGCTGGATGCGCGGCCCGAACACGGCCTGACGGGCCTGTGCGCGGCAACGGGCCTCCAGCTTCTCTGCTACGGCACGGTCGCCGGCGGCTTCCTGTCGGAACGCTGGCTCGGACAGCCGGAGCCGGGCGAGCCCTTCGCCAACCGTTCGCTGGTCAAGTACAAGCTGATCATCGATGATTTCGGCGGTTGGGAGCTGTTCCAGAGGTTGCTGGAGGTTCTGGCCGGCATCGCAAAGAAACACGGCGTCGGGCTGACCGCGGTGGCGACGCGCCATATGCTGGACCAGCCGCATGTGGCCGGCGTCATCGTCGGTGCGCGCTATGCCGACCATCTGGACGCCAATCTCGCGGTTTTCCGGTTCGCGCTCGATGCCGCCGACAAGGCCGCCATCGCGGCCGTGCTGGCGGAGCGCACCGGCCCGCTTGGCGACACCTACACGCTGGAGCGCGACCGCGAAGGCCGCCATGGCCGGATCATGAAGTACAACCTCAACAAGGACTGAGCCCCATGACCCTGGCCGAGTCCAGCGCTGCGGGCCGTGAGATCGTGGCGCTGCACGTCTTCTTCGATGGCTGGCTGTCCGGCCGTCTTGAAGCGGGAGCGGCCGCCTTCGCCGAATTGCGCGCGGCGCTCAGTCCGGATTTCACCATGGTCGGCCCGACCGGCAAGCGCCTTGATCAGGCAACAGTCGTTGGCTGGCTGGCCAACGCACATGGCAGCCGCGGACCGGATTTTCGGATCTGGATCGAGAATGTCGCGCCGCTCCTGCAACGCGGATCGGTTCACCTCGCCTCCTATGACGAGTGCCAGCATGTCGCAGGTGTGGACACGCGACGCCGCGTGACCGGGGTTTTCGAGGAGAAGGATGGCGCCCGCAACGGGCTGGTCTGGCTTGCAGTGCACGAAACCTGGGTCGAGGCCGGCTGAACCGGCGCCTGTCACCGTTCATTCCGCAGTGCGCTTGCCAAATGCGCTTGCCCGGTCAAGATTGGCCCCATCGCTGTCTTGCCGCTCAATGATCGGCTCCGCTGGAGGAAGTGCCCCATGTCTGCGTCTGTTGGTCTCGCCCGTACCCTTGCCGCCTCCCTGTCGGCCCTCGCCCTGTCAGTGGCCCTTATGCCGCAGGCTGCGCAGGCGCAGGCCTGCACCACCACGATCGGCATGGTCGTGTCGCTGACCGGCCCTGCCGGGCGCTTCGGACAGGCGGCCTCGAAATCCGCCGAGCTGGCCTTCAGGGACATCAACGAGGCCGGCGGCGCCGCTGGCTGCACACTTGCGATCGATCTGCGCGACGCCCAGAGCCAGGGAACCGTCGCGGTGGATCAGGCCCGCCAGCTCGTCGACCTGCGCCGCGTGCCGGCCATCATCGGCGGCATCATCTCGTCGGTGTCGATCCCGATCCTGACCTCCGTCACCGCCAATGCCGGCGTGGTGCAGATTTCACCCGCCTCATCCTCGCCGACCCTGACGCGAATCGCCAGCGAAGGGCAGTCCAAGGGCGTGTTCTTCCGCACGATCACCTCTGACGCGCTGCAGGGGGTCGCCGCCGCCAAATACGCCATCGACCAGAACCTGAAGGAACTGGCGGTCATCCACGTCAACAACGACTTCGGCGTGAACATGTTCAACGAGTTCCGCCGCGCCTATGAGGCGCTGGGCGGCAAGATCCTGTCGACCACGCCGTACAACCAGAACCAGCCGAGCTATGCGCCCGAAGTGACGGCGGCGATGAAGGGCGACCCGAAGGCACTGTATCTCATCGCCTATCCGGGCGATGGCACCAACATCGCCCGCACCTGGATCAGCCAGGGCGGCGCCCAGACCTTCCTGCTCAATGACGGCATGAACAGCGCCGATTTCATCCGCGATGTAGGCCCGCGCTTCCTCAACAATGCCTACGGCACGTCGTCCGGCACGGTGAAGACCCCGTCGACCGAGTATTTCGCGAAGGCCTATCCGGCGATGTCCGGCGGCTTCGACGCCAATGCTCCGGCGGCGGACCGGGCCTATGACGCGGCGGCCATCCTTGGTCTCGCCATCGCGCATGCCGGCAAGGCCGACAGCGCGGCCATTCGCGAGTCGATCCGGAAGGTCACCGGCGGGCCGGGCGAAGTCATCCATGCGGGCGCGGACAACTTCAGGAAAGCGCTGCAGCTCATCAAGGAAGGCAAGCCGATCCAGTATGTCGGCGTCATCGGCGCGGTGTCCTTCGACGCCAACGGCGACATCACCGGCCCGTTCCGCAAGTGGCGCATCCAGGACGGCAACGTGACCACCGTCGGCGAGATGACAACCGACGAGGTCAACGCCGTCAAGGCGCGGCTGCCGAAGTAAGGCAAGAGCGTGTCTGTCCCATCGGTTCCGCCCCGGGTCGAACTCGCCCCGGGGCTCAGCATCCCGCGCGTCGTCACCGGCCTCTGGCAAGTGGCGGACATGGAGCGAGGGGGCACGCCTCTCGATCCGGACAAGGCTTCAGACGCCATGGCCGCCTATGCCGCGGCCGGCTTCGACGCCTTTGATATGGCCGATCACTATGGCAGCGCCGAGGTCATCACCGGCAGGCTGTTCGACCGCATCGCGGCCGGCGACATCAAGGCTGGTCCGCACGGCCGTCCGCGCGCCTTCACCAAATGGTGCCCGACGCCGGGGCTGATGACGCCGGAGATCGTTCGGGCCGGCTGCGGGACCTCGCTTGCCCGCATGAAGAGCGACTGCATCGACCTGATGCAGTTCCATTGGTGGATGTTCGAGCATCCCGCCTACATCGACGCGCTCTCGGAGATGGCGGGGATGCGGGCCGAGGGGCGCTTCCTGCATCTCGGACTGACCAATTTCGACACGGACCACCTGCGCCTGCTCGTCAGCCATGGCATCCCGATCGCGACAAACCAGGTCTCGTTCTCGCTGCTCGACCGGCGTGCGGCGGGCGCGATGAGTGCGTTCTGCGCGCAATCCGGCGTGAGCCTGCTGGCCTATGGCACGCTCGGCGGCGGCTTTCTCACGGACCGCTGGGTCGGCAGGCCGGAGCCGACCGGCGCTGACATCCCGGACTGGTCCAAATCCAAGTACAAACGCTTCATCGACCAGATCGGCGGCTGGGGCCCCGTGCAGCAGGTGCTGGCGGCGTGCGCGGCCATTGCCCGCAAGCACGGCGTCTCGGTGGCCAATGTCGCAACGCGTTGGGTGCTTGAGCAAAAGGCCGTCGCCGCCGTGATTGTCGGCGCGCGGCTGGGCGA
This sequence comes from Hyphomicrobiales bacterium, assembly GCA_027483505.1. Classification (GTDB taxonomy): domain Bacteria; phylum Pseudomonadota; class Alphaproteobacteria; order Rhizobiales; family Beijerinckiaceae; genus Allobosea. Next base: position 12,817 of record JAIXUP010000014.1, on the reverse strand, counting down.
GCGCGAACACCGGGCCGACAATCTGCGCCTGTTCGGCTTTGCGCTGGATGACGAGGATCATGCGCGGCTCGATGCGGCTCTTGCGCTGACCAGGCCGGTCCCGGGCGATTGTGGCGATGAGTACCGCAAGCCGCCCTTCCTGACCGCGTCCGGCGACCTCAGCCACCATCTCGACAGTTTTCCCAAGGTCTACGAGGCAGCGCCTGTGCCCGGCAGGCCGGACCGGCTCAGGGTCGATTCCGGCAGCGTCTGGGAGCCGCTCGCAGGCTACAGCCGGGCGATGCGAATCGGCGACCGCATCCTGGTCAGCGGAACGACCGCCACCCATGGCAAGGGAACGGTGATCGCGCCGGGCGACCCGGGTGCGCAGGCCACCTACATTCTCGACAAGATCGCAGCCAGCATCACATCCCTGGGCGGCAAGCTGGAGGACGTGGTGCGCACCCGCGTCTATCTTGCCAACGCCGATGACTGGGAGCCCGTTTCGCGTGCGCATGGGCGCTGTTTCGGGGATATCAGGCCCGCCAACACGCTGCTTGAGGTCGGGCGCCTGGTCGGCGACTACCTTGTCGAGATCGAAGCGGAAGCGATCGTGGCCTGACGCCGCATCCGGCACAAGGTGGCTGGCGCTTGCGAGGCGTTGACGCCGGTGCGGCTTCGGTCGTTAACTGACTTCAAGACATCAATCGGGGGATCTGGACAATGGCAATGGTGAGGATGATGGGTCTTGCGGCGGCAGGGCTGCTCGCGATCGCGGCGGGCGCTGCTGAGGCCAAGACGTTGCGCTGGTCATCGCAGGGCGACATCGCCACGATGGACCCCTATGCGCATACGGAGAGTTTCACCTCCAACATGCACCATCACATCTACGACCCGCTGGTGAGGCGCAACAAGGACCTCCAGATCGAGCCTGCGCTGGCGACCTCCTGGCGCATCGTCGAGCCGAACCGCTGGCGCTTCACGCTCCGGCAGGGCGTCAAGTTCCACAATGGCAATCCATTCACCGCCGATGACGTCGTCGCTTCGATCACGCGGCTGATTCATCCCGGCGCGCGCGCCCGCGGCAACCTGTCGAATGTGACTGCGGCGGAGAAGGTCGACGATTTCACGGTCGATTTCGTGCTGACCGGGCCTTATCCGCTGCTGCTCAACGACCTGTCGGGCATCTTCATCATGAACAAGGCCTGGCTCGAGGCCAACAACGCGGTGGTTCCCGGCAACACCACGACCGGGGTCACCACCTTCGCATCGACCAACGCCAACGGTACAGGCCCGTTCGTTCTGGAGACATACCAGCCCGACAACCGGACGATCATGAACGTCAATCCCAACTGGTGGGACAAGCCGGCCCATAACCTGACACGCATCGAATTCCGCCCGATCAGGTCGGATGCCCCACGCGTCGCCGCGCTGCTCTCCGGCGAGATCGACATGATGGCTCCCGCGCCCCTGCAGGATCTGGCGCGCATCGGCGCGGCGGACGCCTTCAAGGTGATCGAGGAGCCCTCGCTCCGGTTGATCTTCCTTGGCCTCAACCACCGCGCCGAACTGCAGGGCGACCCCGGCAAGCCGAACCCGATGAAGGACAGGCGCGTGCGGCAGGCGCTCTGGCATGCGGTCGATCTCGACACCATCCAGCGCCGCGTCATGCGCGGCAAGTCGCGCAATGTCGGCACCATGGTCGCGCCGCCAATCCCCGGTTACTCGGCAGACCTCGACAAGCCGCTGGCGTTCAATGTCGACACGGCCAAGAAACTGCTGGCTGATGCCGGCTATCCAAACGGTTTCAAGACCAAGCTCGACTGCTCCAACGACAGATACATCGCCGATGAGCAGACCTGCGTGGCGATTGCCGCCATGTGGACCCGCGCCGGCATCCAGGTGGACCTCAAGACCCAGAGCCGCACCACCTATTTCCCGTTGGTCGACAAGGGCGAAAGCGATGTCTACATCCTCGGCTGGGCCACATTGCCGCCGATGGACGGCTACTCGGTTGCATCCGCGCTGCTGCACTCCAAGACCGGCTCGCTCGGCGGCAACAACCCGAATGGACTGTCTGATCCGAGGCTCGATGACCTGACCAAGCGGTCAGCCGTCGAACTCGACGAGCCGAAGCGGCGGGCCATGCTGACCGAAGCGCTCAAGATTGTCCGTGACGAGGCCTATTTCATCCCGCTTCACCAGCAGCCGGTGGCCTGGGCCATGAAGAAGTCGATCGAGGTGCCTGTATTCGCCGACGAGTATGTCAGGCTCTGGTTCGCGCAGGTGAATTGAGCCCCGGAACCGAGCGCCGCCATGGCGCGTCTTCTGCTGTCGCGGCTGTTTCAGGTCTTGCTGGTGATGATGGCGGTGACCGCCGTCGCCTTCATCATCTTCCGCTATGTGGGCGACCCCGTGAACATCATGTCACGGGAGGACGCCAGTGTGGCCGAGAAGGCCGAACTGCGCGCTGCGCTGGGGCTTGATGCACCCGTGATCGTGCAGTTCGGGCGTTTCGTCGGCCGGGTCGCGCAGGGCGATCTCGGCAACAGTTTTCGCAACCAGAGGCCGGTGGCCGGGTTGATCGCGGAACGCCTGCCGGCGACGCTGGAGCTGGTGCTGGTGGCAACGCTCCTCGCCTTGCTGGTTGGCATACCGCTCGGCGTGTTCTGCGCGCTCAAGCCTCATGGCTGGCTCTCGCGCAGCATTCAGGCGGTGTCGCTGGTCGGCATTTCGACACCCACTTTTGTCACCGGCATCGTGCTGATCCTGATCTTCTCGGTCTGGCTCAAATGGCTGCCGTCGTTCGGGCGTGGCGATGTGGTCAGGCTCGGCTGGTGGACCACCGGCTTTCTCACCACCAGCGGCCTGCGCTCTCTGGTGCTGCCGTCGGTCACGCTTGCGCTCTTCCAGGTCACACTGATCATGCGGCTTGTGCGTGCCGAAATGCTGGACGTGCTGTCATCCGACTATATCCGCTATGCAAGGGCGCGCGGCCTGCCATCGGGCTACATCCACCGGAAGCTTGCGCTGAAGAATGCCCTGATGCCGGTGATCACGGTCACGGGTCTGCAGATCGGCGCGCTGATCGCTTTCGCCATCGTCACCGAAACGGTTTTCCAGTGGCCCGGCATGGGGCTCCTGTTCATCCAGGCGGTCTCCTTCGTCGATCTGCCGGTCATGGCCGCCTACCTCCTTTTCGTCGGTGCGATGTTCGTGACCATCAACATGCTGGTTGATGTGGTCTACGCCATTGTCGATCCACGCCTGAGGACAGCCGGCAAGTGACTGGCGCGACGCTATCCTTGCGCCTCCGGCGCTCCTTGCCGCCTGCGGGCGTGATGATCGCCGGCATCGTGGCCTTTGCGCTCATCCTGGCCTCGGTCAGCGCGCCACTGATCGCACCCAGCAATCCGCTCGATCTGGCCTCCTTCAACCTCGCGGACAGCGAAATCCCGCCGGTCTGGGCCGAGGGCGGCGACAAGCGCTTCTTGCTCGGGACCGACAATCAGGGCCGGGACATGCTTTCCGCCATTCTCTACGGCGCGCGCGTCTCCATCCTGATCGGCGGCGGGGCGGTGCTTCTGGCCGCCCTCATCGGCGTCTGCCTGGGCCTGCTGGCAGGCTATCTCGGCGGACGCACGGATGCGGTGATCATGCGGATCGGCGACATCATCCTGTCCTTCCCCACGATCCTGCTGGCGCTGCTGGTGGCCGGAATGGCGCGGGCAGTGTTTCCGGAAGCCGGCAACCCGCGTTATGTGCCCTTTGTGCTGATCAGCGCCATCGCCATCCACGACTGGGTGCAATATGCGCGCACGGTGCGGGCTGCCGCCATGGTCGAGGGCGCGAAGGACTATGTGAAGGCCGCGCGCGTCATCGGCCTGCCGCCCTTGCGCATCATGTTCCGCCATATCCTGCCCAACGTGATGAGCCCCGTGCTGGTCATCGCCACCATCAACCTTGCCGGCTCAGTGCTGACCGAGGCGACACTGTCCTTCCTCGGCGTCGGCATGCCCCCGACCTATCCCTCGCTCGGGACGCTGATCCGCATCGGCAACGAGTTCGTGTTTTCCGGCATCTGGTGGATCGCGCTGTTCCCGGCGCTGGCTCTGGTCATTCTCGTGCTCGCCGTCAACGTCATCGGCGACTGGCTGCGCGATCGCTTCAATCCCAAGCTCCGGGTGCGGCAATGACCGTCGCGCCCGCGCTTGAGATCAGAGGTCTGCGGGTCGAGTATCCGCGCGAGGACGGCAGTGTGCTGGTCGCGGTCGACGATGTCTCGCTCAGCATCGCGCCCGGCGAAATCCATGCCGTCGTCGGCGAGTCGGGGGCCGGCAAGACCACTGTCGCCAATGCCCTGATCGGCCTGATCGAAAAACCCGGCCGCGTCACCGGCGGAACCATGCGCATCGGCGGCGCGCAGCTTGATCCGGTCACCGGGCGTGGCGAGGGCGTGCAGCTCGGCCGCGATATCGGCGTGATCTTCCAGGACCCGATGACCAGCCTCAACCCGTTGTTCACGATCGAGAGCCAGCTCACCGAAACGATGCGCTTTCATCTGGGGCTCGGTCGCAATGAGGCGCGGGCACGGGCGCTCGAGCTGCTCCATGCGGTCGGCATCACCGAACCCGAACGCCGGCTCTCGAGCTTTCCGCATCAGCTTTCGGGCGGTCAACGCCAGCGGGTGGTGATCGCCGCGGCGCTGTCGTGCAATCCGAAGCTGCTGGTGGCGGACGAGCCGACCACGGCGCTGGACGTCTCCATCCAGGCCCAGATCCTCGATCTCATCCGCACGCTTGCCCGCGAGCGCGGCCTCGGCGTCATGCTTGTCACGCACAACATGGGTGTCGTGGCCGAAACCGCGCAGAGCGTCACCGTGATGCTGCGTGGGCGGGCCGTCGAGCAAGGCCCGGTGGCCGAGGTGCTCGGCTCGCCGCAGCATGTCTACACGAGGGGCCTGCTGGCCGCAGTGCCGCGCTTTGACCGCAGGCTGGCGCGCTTCGCCGTCGTCAGCGACGCCGGTGATGGCAAGGCCGGCGCCGCGCGCGGCACGATCGCGGCCCGCAAGCCGGCCGCGCTGTCAGACAGGTCAGGGCCGCTGCTCAGCGTCGAGGGGCTGACGGTCGACTATCGCTCGCGCGGCTGGCTGCCGGGCAGCCGGGGCCACGGCATGCGCGCGGTCGACGACGTGTCGTTCTCGATTGCGCGCGGTGAAGTCCTCGGCCTTGTTGGCGAGAGCGGCTGCGGCAAGACCACTGTCGCCAGTGTGATTGCGGGGCTGGTGAAGCCGACAGCGGGCCGCGTGCTTTATGACGGGCAGCCCATCGCGGGCGAAGGTGCGAGCCGGCTGACACGTGCGAGCGCGCGGCAGGCCTTGCAGATGATCTTCCAGGACCCGTACGCCTCGCTCAATCCGCGCATGCGGGTCGGAACCATTCTGGCCGAACCAGTGCTGTTCTACCGGCTCGCCGCGAACAAGGCCGAAGCACTGGATGATGCCGGGCTGCTGCTTGAAGCGGTCGGCCTGGAGCGGGCACAGGCGGAGCGCTTTCCATTTGCGTTCTCGGGCGGCCAGCGCCAGCGCATCTCGATCGCCCGCGCCCTTGGCGCGCGGCCACGCCTGCTGATCTGCGACGAACCAACGTCTTCGCTCGATGTGTCCGTGCAGGCGCAACTGCTCAACCTGATCAAGGACCTGAGCGAGGCGACGGGCCTGACGCTGCTGCTGATCAGCCATGACCTCGCCGTGGTGCGGCAGATGTGCGACCGGGTTGCCGTGATGCAAAAGGGCAGGATCGTCGAGATGAACGACAGCGAGAGCCTGTTTTCCGCGCCGTCCCATGCCTACACCCGCGAATTGCTGTCGCTCGTCCCGCGCATCGACCGCATCGCTGCCAACATCTGACCGGAGAGAGCCATGGCCGACATTCTCATCATCAACGGTATCGTCGTCACGATGGACCCGGCGCGGCGTGTCATCGAGAACGGCGCGGTGGCGATCGCTGGCGACCGGATTGTCGCCGTCGGCACGACAGCGGAGGTCACGGCCCGGCACGGCGCGCCGAAGGTGATCGACGCTTCGCGCAAGATCGTCATGCCCGGCTTTATCGATGCCCATGCCCATGCCGGCCATGGCTTCATCAAGACGCTTGGCGGCGGGCGCAGTGATGAATGGTACAAGGCCTGCCGTTACACCTACACGCAGGGCTCCACGCCGGCCTTCTGGCGTGCGGAGGCGCAGCTTGCAGCCGTCGAGCGCCTGCGTTTCGGCGTGACCACCGGGGTGTCGCTGCTCGGCGGCGGCGATACGATCCTGCGCACGGATGATCCCGTCTATGGCGACGCCCATTGTGACGGCGTGGCCGAGGTCGGGACCCGCTCCTTCGTGGCGGTGGGCTCCACGCGGCCACCCCATCCGCTGACCTACGGCACATGGGAAGATGGCAAGGCCCAGACCTATCCGGTCGGCTTCGAGCGCCAGTTCGCGACCGTCCAGACGCTGATCAAAAGCTGGCATGGCAGCCACGGCCAGCGTCTCAACATCGCGTTGATCACACCGACCTTGCGCAAGGAGCACCGTGCGGAACTGTCCGCCGGCGACATGGATCTCGCCCTTGCGCAGGCCAGGCAGGTCAGCAAACTGGCGCGCGACAACGGGCTCGTGTTCACGCAGGACGGGCACACGACGGGTTCGGTCGCCTTCGCCGACGAGATGGGCATCCTGGGCCCTGAGGCGCTGCTCTCGCACTCCACGGGGTTGACCGAGGCCGAGATCGCGATCTGCGCGAGGACTGACACCAAGATCGCGCACAACCCCAGCGCCATTGCCTCGGTGCTGGCGCGTTGTCCGGCGATCGAGTTGATGGATGCCGGCGTCACTGTAGCACTCGGCTCAGATGCTACTGCACCAGACCGCAACGGCGACATGTTCCGGCACATGCAGCAGGCTATGCATTACCACAAGACCTTCTTCAAGGACCCGAAAGTGCTGCCGCCCGGCAAGGCGCTGGAGATGTGCACCATTGATGGCGCAAGGGCGCTGGGCATGGAGGCCGAGATCGGCTCGCTTGAATCGGGGAAGAAAGCGGACATCGTGCTGGTCGATCTCGCACGCCCGCACATGTACCCGCTGCACATGCCGGTGTTCCGGCTGGTCTGCTTCGCCAACGGCAATGATGTTTCGACCGTGATCGTCGATGGCCGGGTGCTGATGGAGGACAGGGTGGTCAGGAGCATCGATGAGGGCGAGGTTCTCGATACGGCGCAGGCCGAGGCTGAGCTGATGCTCGACCGCGGCGGCTTCCGCGATCTGCTTGAACCTTTGCCAACCTTCTGGGGGCATACGCGCGGCTGAGGCGAGGGGCTGCTTGCCACATTGTCTTGAGGCCCGCCCGCGCGCTAAACAGAAGCCCTCAACAGATCGGGGCCGCCATGGATTTCATCACCAAGATCGCCAAAGGGCTTGCTGCCGTGCAGGCCACCGTCGGCTCCGATGAACTGGGGCCCAAACAGCCGCTTGCACTGGAGGCCGGCGGCACGCTCAACCTGCAGGCCCGGCGCAAGCGCGAGACCAACCAGCGCATCATGCGGCTCGAAACCCCGCTTGGTGAGGGGCTGGCGCGCATTGATCTGAGCGCGGCGGATGCGCGGGCGCTGGCGGAAGCGCTGACGGGTTTCGCCAACTCCGTCGCGGAGGATGCGAAGCCGGTCCCGGTCCTGCCGAAGACGCAAGAGTGATCCATGCCCCACTGGCTCTACAAATCCGAACCCTTCAAATGGTCCTGGGATGCGCAGGTGGCGGCCGGCGACAAGGGCACGTTCTGGGATGGCGTACGCAACCACTCCGCCAAGCTCAACCTGATGGCGATGCGGAAGGGCGATCAGGGCTTCTTCTATCATTCCAACGAGGGCCTCGAGATCGTCGGCATCGTCGAGGTGATCCGGGAGGCTTACCCTGACCCGACAGCCGAGCCCGGCGAGCCTTGGGTTGTTGTCGATCTTAAAGCTGTCAAAGCCCTGCCAAGGCCCGTCAGTCTTGCCGAGGTCAAGGCAACACCAGCGCTTGCCAAGATGAGCCTCGTCACCTCGATGCGCCTGTCGGTGCAGCCGGTGACGGACGAGGAGTGGGCGCTGGTCTGCAGGATGGGCGGGCTGTAGGCGTTTACGCGCCATTGCGCTGCGCGATCCAGGCCTGGGCTTGCGTGTTGCTGCGGGCCCCTTCCGGATCATACGGTGCCATGCCGTCTTCCGTTGCCACCGAAGCTGCCAGAAAACGGGCCTTCACGGGATCAATGGCGAAACGGTCCCAATCGGAGAGGCGGCGTACGCCCTTCGCCCAGAGAAATCCCAGCCCACGGCGTGGATCATGCTGGACACCGAGTGGGTCGGGATGGAGCTGAAGCGCCGCATAGGCGGCCTGATCGGTTATCAACCCGTTCGGCACTGCGCGCGCCTCGTTGACCATCCAACCCAGCGTGAGGTCCGACAATCCGGTCTCGGCATAGCCGCCTCCAAGATCCGAGTGATCACCGGCGAACCAGAGCTGCTTAAGTCGTCCGGACGCACGCAACTCCTGTGGTTCGCTCCACAGCACCGGCGCGAAGATATCGCGCGTCTCGTCGATGGCCACAGCTTGCCGTGCATGGCTGACGTTTGCTCCCAGATCAGCATTATGAAACGCGTGGCTGAAGCGCAGCATCCAGTTGAGGCCAGGCACACCCAGCGCGCGGACTGTATCCCAGACGCCGATGAAGTAGGGCGCAGCGATCACAGCGTCGCGCTTCATGCGGTAGTCCTCGCCGCGGCGAAGGCGCTCCTGGCGCGCGCGTTCGATGTCGGCCGGATCATCGGAGGCGGCATAGTGCTTGTAGACCTCCTCCACGGCTTCTTCGACCGCAGCCGCACGCGCTGCGGCGTCGGTCTTGACCTTGCGACCTGACTTGTCCCTTGCCGGAATCCCGCACAGGGACAGGGCCCCCGCCATGCTGCGCACCGTATAGGCGCCACGGCTGAACCCAAACAGAAAGATCCGGTCGCCCGGCTCGTACCGTTCGACCAGCGCCTCATAGCAATCCTTGATGTTACGCGAGATGCCCAGTCCGGTTGCTTGCGAGAGGAGGTTGTAGCCCCAGCGAGTCCAGCTCAGGCCATCCCTTTCAGGGTCGGAGCCCAGTCCCGGATCGTAGAAGGCCGTCTGCTGTTGGGCGTTGGCGGAACGGACGGCCTGGTAAAGCTTGTAGACGTTCGTGCCGCCGCCTTTACCCGCGCCTGATAGCGCCTGGCCGGTGCCATCTGACAGAATCACGATGTTCTTTGGCATGCCACCCTCCTACGCGCGGCCGCAAGACGCTGAACCTGGCATAGGCAGAACAATCCGGCAGGCGCTTGACGCATCGCCTGCCGTGACCGTTCCGCGACGAACAGGAGCCAGCGATCATGGCACAGCTGTGACAAAATGGGTACGCGGTCCGCAAAACAGACTTTTTGGCAACATGTGATGTTGCAAGCCGCGTCAAAAAGATTCCACTGTACGCCGACGGGTTAATATTGGGGGTCGATGTGTTTTCACGCTTTTTTTTGGTATCTGGTTTCAGCTTGGCAGCCTTGTCGGCAGCCTCCGCAGCTGATCTTGGCGCAAGAGCGCCTGCGCAGGCAGCGTTCAACTGGAGCGGTTTTTATGTAGGTGCCGATGCCGGCTATCTGGCGGCTTATGCGCGCATCAATGCTATCGCCGCAGCAAGTGTCGCCCAGCCGAAGCCGGCCGGCTTCACATTCGGCGCGCATCTCGGATACCGCCATCAGTATCAGAACAATGTTGTCATCGGCGCTGAAATCCGGGGGTTCGGCAACTTCAGCACCAAGAAGAGCGGCGTCTTCCCTGGCTTCGCTCCCGCTAGCGCGGTGGGCGAAACGCAGTGGGGCGGCGACCTGCGTCTGACCCTCGGCTATGCCATGGACCGGTTTCTGCCCTACCTGTCTGCCGGCCTCGCCATCGCTGACGGCCGCGGCTGCGGCATCCCCGCTCCGGGCCTGCCTTGCGTTGGCAACACCAGCTACAGCGATGCCCGTATTGGCTGGACTGTCGGCGCCGGAGCCGCCTACGCCTTGACGAACAACCTGATCGCCCGGCTCGACTACTCCTATTCAGCATTCCCCAACAAGACATATACGCTTGGAGGCTTCGGAGGCGCTGTCGCGACACGGTTCGACACCCACGCGATCCGCGTCGGGTTGAGCTACAAGTTCTGACGCAACGCCACCGAATCAATCCTTCTGGCGCGCGCAGCTCCGGCGGCGCGCGCTTTTTCATGCCTGAAGCATTCCCAACACCGGGAACGGTGCCATGTCCTGCCGGCTCAAGCTATCTCTCGTCTGCGGATGCGCGCGCATGATTCCAAAGTCGCGCGTCCAAAGTGCGACGGCCCGCACTCTTGCCCGCAGCAGGCCTTCCGTATAGCCAGTTGTCGCTAAGCGAGAATGCCGCGCAGCGACCAGCGTCTCCCACGGCACAGGTCACATGCGGCCCAGGTTTGGGGACGAAACATGACTGACAAGATCTATCCGGTGTCGAAGGAATGGGCCAAGCGCGCCCATGTCGATCAGGCAGGCTATGAGGCGATGTATGCCGCATCGGTCAGCGATCCGGTCGCCTTCTGGGGCGAGCATGGCAAGCGCATCGACTGGTTCAAGCCCTTCACCAAGGTCAAGAACGTCTCCTACAAGCCCGGCAAGGTGAAGATCGCCTGGTACGAGGATGGCGTCACCAACGTCTCGTACAACTGCATCGACCGCCATCTCGCCAAGCGCGCCGACCAGACCGCCATTATTTGGGAAGGCGACGATCCGGGTGTCTCCAAGCACATCACCTATCGCGAACTCCACCAGAATGTCTGCCGCTTCGCCAATGTGTTGAAACTGCATGGCGTAAAGAAGGGCGACGCCGTCACCATCTACCTGCCGATGATCCCGGAAGCCGCCTACGCCATGCTGGCCTGCGCCCGGATCGGCGCGGTGCACTCCATCGTCTTCGGCGGCTTTTCTCCGGACTCCCTGTCGAACCGCATCGAGGATTGCGACTCGAAGGTCGTGATCACCGCCGATGAGGGCCTGCGCGGCGGCAAGGGCGTGCATCTCAAGAAAAACGTCGATGTCGCGGACGCGAAGGTCAAGGGCGGCATCAAGACGGTCATTGTCGTCAAGCACACCGGCGCGGACATCCCGATGCATCCGGGCCGCGACGTCTGGTACCATGAGGAAGCCGCCAAGGTGACGGCGCATTGTCCGCCGGCGGAGATGAAGGCGGAGGACCCGCTGTTCATCCTCTACACCTCCGGTTCGACCGGCAGGCCGAAGGGCGTGCTGCACACCACCGCAGGCTATCTCGTCTATGCCTCGATGACGCACCAGTACGTCTTCGACTACCACGAGGGCGACGTGTACTGGTGCACGGCCGATGTGGGCTGGGTCACTGGCCACAGCTACATCGTCTACGGCCCGCTCGCGAATGGCGCGACCACGCTGATGTTCGAGGGCATCCCGACCTATCCGTCGATCTCGCGCTTCTGGGATGTGATCGACAAGCACAAGGTCAACATCTTCTACACCGCGCCGACGGCGATCCGCTCGCTGATGGGGGCGGGCGAGGAGCCGGTGAAGCGCACCTCGCGCAAGTCCCTGCGGCTGCTTGGTTCGGTCGGCGAGCCGATCAACCCCGAGGCCTGGGAGTGGTATTACCGTGTCGTGGGCGACAGCCGCTGCCCGATCGTCGACACCTGGTGGCAGACGGAAACCGGCGGCATCCTGATCACGCCGCTGCCCGGCGCCATCGGCCAGAAGCCGGGCTCCGCGACCAGGCCCTTCTTCGGCATCAAGCCCGCCATCGTCGATGCGGAGGGCAAGGTCCAGACCGGGGCCTGCGAAGGCAACCTCGTCATCACTGACTCATGGCCGGGCCAGATGCGCACGGTCTATGGCGACCATGCCCGCTTCATGGAAACCTACTTCGCCACCTATCCGAACACCTACTTCACCGGCGACGGCTGCCGCCGCGACGCCGACGGCTATTACTGGATCACCGGCCGCGTCGACGACGTGATCAACGTCTCCGGCCACCGCATGGGCACCGCCGAGGTGGAGAGCGCGCTGGTGGCGCATCCGAAGGTCTCGGAAGCGGCCGTGGTCGGCTATCCGCACGACATCAAGGGGCAGGGCATCTATGCCTATGTGACCCTGATGGGCGGCGAGAAGGCGGATGCCGAACTGCGCAAGGAACTTGTGACCTGGGTGCGCAAGGAGATCGGCCCGATCGCGACGCCGGACCTGATCCAGTTCGCGCCGGGCCTGCCCAAGACCCGCTCGGGCAAGATCATGCGCCGCATCCTGCGCAAGATCGCCGAGGACGAGTTCGGCGCGCTCGGCGACACCTCGACATTGGCGGACCCCGCCGTGGTCGACGACCTGATCGAGAACAGGCAGAACAAGAAGGGCTGAGGATTCATCCGGATGGCCGGTCACTTGGTGATCGGCTATCTATCTTGGGATGAAGTATCTGCAACGACTTGCAATTGCATGCCTGCTGATCTCGCTCGCGGCAGGCACGCCGGCACTGTCACAATACAGCTACGGCCCTCAGGGAAATCCGGATCGTGGGGTCGTCGGGCGCGTCATCATCGACCAGATGATGGTGAAGTACTACCAAAATCCCAAGGGCATCAACGTGCCGGGAATTGTAGCAGCTTATGAGGTCGATGCACGCGACCGCAATGCGCTGCCACCGATCATCGGGTTCATGGCAGGGCTTTTCACAAAGTATACGGACCGGATCGACAGCTTCATT
>JAIXUP010000017.1 GCA_027483505.1 Hyphomicrobiales bacterium | reverse complement strand
GAGATGTTCTATAACCCTACCCGCAAGCACGCGCGGAACGGGATGCTGTCACCCGTCGAGTTCGAACGACAGCACAAAACGCAATCCGAGGGCGTCTAGAAAACTCGGGGCGATTCACATCCCGCTGCTCTGGTCCGATCAGAAGCGGCTCTTCGCGACACTGTCCTGACCCGCGAAGCTCGCACCTGTTCGCAGCCTGTTCAGCCCTGTTCCGGGTGAATTGTTTCCCTGATCGCCCGATCTGAATTCCCTGTTCGCACGCAGCAGGGAAAACAGCCATCCAGGCTTGTAACCCATTGAGATCACGTGATGATCTGACGGCGTGAAGCGCAGAAACCCGCCAGGAACCATCAAAAATCAAGGGAATTCCCTGTTTTTTCCCTGTTCTCAGCGAAAGCAGGCCAAACCGACCCTCCCGTTCGGCAAGCCGAGACCGGCGCGCAGAACGGCCGGCAAGAGCCTGCCGAACATGCGAAATCCTGCCCGCCCGAACCGGAAACGACGCCAATAGCCGCGTCATTCCCGCGACTTGCAGGAACAGCGTCGGATCAGAGAGAAATATGAGGAGTGAGTGGCGGACAGGGCGTCCGCCTTATATCAGTTCCGACATGTTCGTTAGTGGTCACATAAAGCTATGATTTAAAGCAGTTTTCCAAAGATATAATCCACCGTTGGTCATTGACGTCCGCCCAAATTCAGTGTTTTTTGTGGGGCAGGTTGTGGGGCAAAAGAGATTGGGCGGACGGCATGCCAAAGAAAATCGCAGACCTGTCCGCACGTGCGGTTGACGCGCTCAAAGAGCCAGGCAGGCATGCCGTGGGGCCATCAGGGCTCTATCTGGTCATTCGCGACAATGGCGCGCGCACATGGGCGATGCTTTACAGCGTGGCTGGAAAACGGCGCGAGATGCACCTTGGCGCTGCAAACGCAGATGGCCTTTCCCTAAAGCAGGCGCGCGAACAGCTGGCCTTGCATAGGCTCACGCTGTCCGGGGGCGGTGATCCGGTTGCAGCGCGTGAGACCTTGCGCAAGCGCGAGCAGGAAATCCCGACGTTCGCAGCCATGGCGGATGAAGTCGTGTCGTCGCTGGAGAAGGGCTTTCGCAACGCCAAGCACCGGCAACAGTGGCGCAACACGCTCGCGACCTACTGCAAAAGCTTTTCCCGCAAGCGTGTGGATCAGGTCGGGATAGAGGACGTGCTGACGGCCTTGAAGCCAATTTGGCAAGCCAAGCCTGAAACCGCATCGCGCGTTCGCGGACGCATCGAAAAGGTAATCGATGCCGCGAAGGCGAAAGGCTATCGGACAGGCGAGAATCCGGCTGCGTGGCGTGGCAATCTGGCGTTGCTGCTGCCCAAGCGTGCGACCGAGACACGGGGCCACCATGCCGCAATGGATTACCGCGAGTTGCGGGCGTTTTTGGCCTCGCTGGATGACACACAGACAACCGGTGCGCTGGCCTTGCGCTTCACCATCCTGACAGCGGCGCGCACCGGCGAAGCGATTGGCGCACGCTGGTCTGAAATCGACATACAAGAAAGGGTCTGGACTGTTCCTGCGGGCCGCATGAAGGCCAAGCGGGTGCACCGCGTGCCCCTGTCTGATGCTGCGATGTCCGTTCTCGAGAAAGCAGCCATGCTGCGCACAAGCACTGACAACGATGCGTTTGTGTTCCCCGGCATGAAGGCTGGAAAGCCTGTGTCAAATATGACCATGGACATGGTGCTAAGGCGCAGCAAGCTTGACGTGACCGTGCACGGCTTCCGGTCATCCTTCCGTGACTGGGCCGGCGAGGAAACAAGCATAGCCCGTGAGGTCGCGGAAGCTGCCTTGGCCCATGTCATCGGTGACAAGGCGGAACAAGCTTACAGGCGCGGCGATGCACTGGAAAAGCGCCGCGTGCTCATGGCAGCATGGGCAGACTATCTGACAGGCACGCAACCGGCAAACGTGGTGCGGATAGCGGATCACCGGATTGCTTAGTGCTGCCTGTCAACCGGTGCCCTTTTTGGCGGGGCCAATTCCTAAAGTCAAAACTGCCACATTGCATAGTCTTGAGCGGTACGCTTTAGTGACCAGTGACGGCTGTGGGGAGTATGGCCATGTTGCGTCATAGTTTGATTGTGGCTGCCCTTTGTCTGGCTAGTTCAACTGTGGTTGGACAAACTGATGCCGAGCGGCGAAGGGCTCATCTGCCTTATGTGAGGGCTGCAACAGATTGCACGGCCAGGAGCATTGCAAACAGCGAAGCGGCAATGAGATTGGCGGCTGTTGGCCGTTGGTCTGAGGCAATCAACTCTGTCTTTGACATTTGCAAGCCCCAATATCTGCAACTCATGTCCAGCCACGATAGGATTTATGGTAGTGGCGGGGCAGCTTTTTTCGCGGGGCCGTATATCAACGACTTGCCCCGGGCACTCTCAACTCGCCTGGTGCCTGCGTGTCCTGCAGAGCAGAACGTCAGATGGCACAATTGCCGTGGGACTTTCAAATTTCTCAGTGGCGCGACGTACGTGGGCGAGTGGAGGGACAACAAGTTACAGGGCCAAGGGACCTACACATGGCCCGATGGCGAGAAGTACGTGGGCGAGTTCAGGGACGGCAAGCGCAACGGCAAAGGGACTTACACATGGCCCGATGGCCGGAAGCATGTGGGCGAGTTCAGGGACGGCAATGGCCACGGGCAAGGGACTTACACTTGGCCCAGCGGCGCGACGTACGTGGGCGCGTTCAGGGACGGCCAGCGTACCGGCCAAGGGACCTACACATTTCCCGATGGCAGGCGGTACGTGGGCGAGTTCAGGGACGGCAATTTCCACGGCCAAGGAACCATCACATTGGCCGATGGCCGGAAGTATGTGGGCGAGTGGAGGGACGACAAGTTCCACGGCCAAGGGACTTACACATGGCCCAATGGCGAGAAGCACGCTGGCGAGTTCAGGGACGGCAATTTCCACGGCCAAGGGACCCGCACATTTCCCAATGGCGAGAAGTTCGTGGGCGAGTACAGGGACGACAGACCCCACGGCCAAGGCATTCTGTACTCGGCAAGTGGCTCTGTTGTTCAAACCGGCATCTGGTCAAATGGTGAGTTCGTTCGCGCAGCCACCCCACCGGTAGTAAGCGTAAGTCCACCGGTTTCAGCCGCGCCGACTCCTCCAGCAGCGCCAAAATCAGGTTCTGGTTCTGCATTCAGAATAGCAAACGGACAATTTGTGACCAACCATCACGTCGTCAACGACTGCAATTCATTGAAAGTCGCAGGAAGCCCGGGTGGACGTGTTGTTGCTAGCGACGCCATCAGAGACCTTGCCATTGTATCATTAGCCAACGACAACGGTCCTATAGCAAGCATTCGTACCACCCGCATCCAGCTCAATGAAAGCATCACCGCTGCCGGGTTTCCGCTTGAGGGTGCCTTCTCGGGCATCGCCATCACCAATGGAACAATCAGTCGTCTTTCAGGTCTGCGTGGCGACACTGGCGAGGTTCAGATATCTGCGCCAGTTCAGCCGGGAAACTCCGGTGGTCCGATGCTGGACACGGCTGGAAACGTGATTGGCGTTGTTACGAGCAAGCTCAACGCCTTGAGAGTAGCGGGTGCACTTGGGGATATTCCGCAGAATGTGAATTTCGCCATCAACAGCTCGTCCCTCAGGGCATTCTTGGACGCGAAGAACGTCAACTACAGAGAAGTTGGGAGCGAACCCGAACTGACAGGCGTTCAGATAGCGGCTCGCGCAAGTGCCTTCACCGTTCTCATTGAGTGTCAGGGATGAACCCGGCGCGAGGCGGCGACGGCTCCGCGCAGATGGTTCGGCTGGCGGCGTGCGGGCTAGGGCAATTCGTCGGGCTGGGGAATTGCTTCACGCGATTGAACCGGGGCAGGGCGGACGACCATCGGAAACTACTGTCGCCACCGATAGCCTGTTGACCCGCACCGATGCCGCGCGCGAAGCTGGTATATCGATTTCCGCCGTTTCTTTATCACGCGCCGCCCTCCGCCCGAACGAGGAACAGTGGAGGCGGGGGACTGACAGCCCTAGCCTATCGAGCAATGCACTCTCAGATATAATTGAAAAAGGAGTCGATTTTGTTTGGATTCTTCGACAATGACCTCAAGAAAGTCAGGAAACTAAGACTTGAGTATGAAGATATTCGTCAGCGTGTTTTATACAAAATGAATCAATATGAGCAATACTCATTTATATCTGCATATAATATTGTTAGTGATGATTATGAAGAAATTTTTTCATCCATACCAGATGCTAATATTGTTCGATGGCGGCAACTTGGCGATGAGTTAATGGGGATGACACAAAAAGCTTGGAACGATGCACGGCGGACAAGTGGGCTTGGGGGCGAGGGAGGTATGGCAGGTGCAGAGGGCTTGGGGCTCCTTGCTCTGCTTTGTTCAGCAAAAGGATATAGTTTAGCCGAAGCCTTGACGCTGAAGAGCGATATTCAGGCTTTTGCGTTTCAGATTAAAACACTCGTTGACGATAGAATGTCAAAACTAGGGTGATTTCGGGAAGTATAGCCCCGCTTCTCCTTGGCCCGCACCGATGCCGCTCGTGAGGCTGGCATGTCCTTTTCCGCCCTTTCTTTTGCGTCCCTCGCGTGCGCGTGCCTGCGCCCCTGCGTACTGGGCACCCCTTTATAGGCGGGAAAATGCGTCAATCATTTACCGGCAAGCCTCGCGCGCGCAGGCGCACGTAGAGCTTTACAAATTCGTAAGTGACTGATTTATCGTGTTATTTAATCCCTATTTTATCCCCGCGGTCGAGTTTTTCCTGTGTTAGCGACAAAGCCATGTTCCCCGAACGGTGGCCGCCCCTGAATCGCATGACATTAGACCCCCCGGCCTTCGTCGCGCGCGCCGCGTATCGTTCCCGCCGCTATTGCCCGCTATAAACCGGCCAGTGCGCCCCACCCCTGCGCCTGCGCGCTTGGCAACAAAACCCGCTGCCGCCCTTTGCCGCCGTTTGTTTATCGTCCCTCGCGCGCGCCTACGCGTACGCCTGCATGTACTGCGTGCAGCCTTGTAGGGGTAAACGGTGCCGCCGATATTGCCGGTTAGAAAACGGCTATTCAGGCTCTCGCGTGCGCGCGCAGGCGTACAGTTCACACCGTGTCATCAGGCGGCCACCGGAAATCCGTCCAGGATGTGGCGAAGGGCGCGGATGCGGGCTGTCGGATTTAACAGACAGCGCCTGCTGGAGCCAAACGCCAACATCCCACCCGCCGAAGCCGAGGAACGCTAAAACGCCATGCTCAACGAGCAGAAGCTGGCAGCGTGACTCAAATGAAACGGCCTCCGAACACCTCGGGACGGCTCACTTCTGCAACCTCGATGGTTCAGGTCTTGTTGGGCTCTTGCGATATTCTGAAGGTGTGAACGTCGGGGCCAACACGAATTCGCATCTGGTATGTTTTCGGGGCCTCGTCGCTCCCGGAAATTGGCGCTTCGATTGCCAAAGTGCCGCCGTACCATTCTCCCGGCAAAATCGTGTGGTCCTTGACGTACTCATTTTCAAGGCGTGCCATATTGGCCTGCCCTTGCTCGACTGCTTGACTGATCATGAGATTGTTTTGTGCGGCTGCATTTGCCGACGCGGCTGCCGCGAGAGCCGGGCTGTAGCCGGTCGTTGTACCAAAATAGGTCCCTCGCGGTGTATAAATCGTTGTGTTTGTCCGGAAATGCCCCGCACGTGCTGCAGCGGCTGCATTTGCGCCTGCAGCCACACCCAGCAGAATCGCGCCAACAACTTGTCGGGTGCGTTCCTCTTGCTCAAGCTTTTCGAAGGTTATGACCTCAATCGGTTGGTCGCCTTGACCGGGAACTGTTTGGATCACTTCGACGTCACGCACATTGAAGTTGATGGGCGCGCTAGACCTGTTCTGGAACGCAACCACAAACGGCACACGTGAGCGTTGCTGAACGTCACGGTTCTTCGTTCGCATCAGGGCGAGACTGTTTTTTGCCGCCGATGACACGGCAGGCCTTCCGTCCCTTGTCAATTCGGTTTGACCCGGGCCGGGCATGAAACGCGCACGATCCGTCGTAACGCATCCCGCTGAAAACGCAGCTAACGCAAATACAGCCACCAACTTACGCATGTTCGCTCCCCAGCAACATCTCTGCCAGATAAACACGCCACCGCCGCTCATGCAAAGATTCAATCGAAAACGTGGAGCGGCAATTTGCCTAGCACCTCATGTTCTGGCGGACTGATAATGATGGCCGAAATTACAATTCTGTGCTGTTGAAAATCTCGAAACCTGTGCCCATTGCTCAGACGGGACTACGGAATGAGTGGTGCAAGCAATCGCCAGCCAGTTGCAAATTGAACTGCCCAGAATATCAAACCCAACACAATCGCCACCAGCAACAGCCAAGGCCAGCGACGCCACCACGGCAATGCGGCGTGCTTGCGCTGGTTCTCGCGTCGAAGCTGCTCGGCAGGGTCCATGCCTCGACAACCTACGCACCAGCCATTGTGCTGCAATCCCCAATGCACTTTCAGGCGTCGCGCGCACTGCCCTTTGCCGGGCTGACTCTCAGATGAAAGTGCAGCCTATCGCCGGTGATCTGCTCGGCCATTCCGTCGATGGAATCAATGACCTTTGATGCCGCGACATAGGCAGGCCCGAAGGCCGTGACGTGCATGCAAACGTCATTCATTGTGGCCCGGCATCTGGCAAGGCAAGCCAGCACGTCCGGCGCGTTCTGGACAATAGGTGAGTGTTTGAAGCGTTGGGCCATAAATAGGATAAAAGACCAATAAGGGTTGAAATTCCTATTCACGCTATCGCGGGCAAGCGCTGGAGGCAAGGCTCATGGCAAGGCTTCTGTGAGCCTCCAGCCATCGGTGCGCATCAAGGAATGCATCCAATACGCACGCACGCGCGTGCGCGTACTGCTGACGAAATTCGTTAAAAATTTGATATTTTTGATATTTTATCAAACGTGCTTCCGGTGGCGCGCGCACATGGTCCCTGCTCAGGTCGCGCGCGGGCGCGTACCGTTCCCATTGATTGCTTTTGATTGTTTTTCAGATGCCGCCACGCGAGACACGATGTTCACATTTGTTAGCGACGAAACCCCTCGCGCGCGGGCGCGGTACGGCTTTGAATTGTTTTGCTGCCATTGCACCGCTGGCGTTTTCCGCCGTTTGTTTAACGCGCCCTTGTAGGGGTAAACGGTGTTATTGATAGCGCGCTGTTCTCAGTATCGTTGCAGGCTCTCGCGTGCGCGCGCGTACTGCTTTGCGAACTCCCGCCGCACGGTCGGCTTTGCCATGGGGCAAGCGCCGCCGACCGTGCTGGATTTGTGGGTGTGAAACGGGCAGGAGAAACAGCGGCCATCTATAGTAGCTGTGTCGGGGGTTATTACGTCGCCGACCGCCAAGCCGGTCTCTACTTGATTAATCCTCTACTTTTCAAAGACTTACGAAACGCCTCAGAGACCTGTATGGGGGCGTCGTTGGCCGGCTTTCCGATGCTGGATGGAACCAGACAATCGCCTAGCTGGAACCGGGTCCGGTCTTTGTTGGGATCGGTCTGGTTCTTGTTGGCCCGTCGCGGCCGGGCAGGTCTGGCCAGCATGAATGCAAGGCTGGCCGGGTCGCCCGTTCTGTCGCAGGGCTGAGTGGTCAGCCGGTAAAGCGTCGATTGCCTCGCGCCAGCAAACTCGCCGACACGCGTGACTTCAATCCATCCGCCCTTCTCCAGTTCCACCATGACGGCATCGGCCTTGGCGTTCCCGCAATGGAGTGTCTTGGCAACGCGGCTCTGCTGCCATTCCAGATAGCCATTCGTTCCCGGCCGATATCCCGCCAGCATTTCCACCAGAAGCGCGCGGGCATGGGCAGACAGGTTATGCCATGCCGGCAACAGGAACCAGTGGCAGTAGATGCGCGCGTGCGCCAAGTCCCTTAGCTTTGTCGCTGTCGTCATGTCATTGCCTTTCCTGACTCAGCAGAAGGCGCTGGCGCGCGGGAAGCCATTTCGGCTTGGTCAGTAGCTGGCAGGGCCGAAGCCCCGCCAGTAGCTTTCTGTGAGTCAGGGAGCGGCATTGTCGTTTGCTGCCACCCTGGAGACGACAAGGACCTCGGTATGCAGGACGTAACGGCCATGTCGTCCGGGGAAGTCGCCGCCATGAGGCTCGCGGACCGTTTCGATAAATAGCCCGGCCTGCCTCAGCTTGTGGACATATCCGCTCCAGCGGGGCGCGGGCCGGTCAATCGGCCGGATGCCATTCGGCCCGGATTCAATAAGGGCGTCGAGCGTGAAGGCTTCCCGTCCCTCGAACACCAGCTTGCGTTCAGTGTCGGCGACGACGATGACGATACGGACCACGTTAGCCATGCTGGCCTCCGAGACGGTTGAGGCTGGCGAAAACCGCCGCCATGTGAAGGGGAAGCCGGGCGCGGTGTGACAGGACATGCACGGCGGGCTCGTAGATGGCCGGGGTTAGCGCATCCCGGAAAAGGTCAAGCTGGGCTGGGTGTGTGCGATGCCGTTTGCGCTTGCGCTGGGGAGTGGAGTATTCATTCATCAGATGATTTCCTTTTGCAGGGGGATTGTCGTTCTTGGCCCGGCAGGACGTTGGCGCGTCGTGCTGGGCCGTTTCTCTTTTCGGCCGGTTGCATGGGCTCACGCGCTCTTCCCGGCGCGGGCTTCGGGCAGGCTGTCGAGGAAGGCGCGCAAGTCCTCCGTCCGGATCAGCGTCCGCGAGCCAGCCTTGACGGCCCGCAACCGGCCTTGCCGGATGGCCTCAAAGATGGATGTGCGGCCGATTCCAGTGCGGCGCGAGACTTCGGAGATGGCGAGGGAGTAGGGGCTGGTCTGTTCGTTCGGGATAGGCGGCATTGCTGGTCCTCAGCTTGGGTGCCGGAGACCATCCCCGGCGATCCGCTTGAACCTGAGCGAATACGCCTGCCGGATATAGCGAAGCGAAGTCAGCCCTTTTTGCCCGACTTTCGTTCGTTGATGACCTTCTGAACCATCGCCCCGGGGCTTTGCGTCAGCAACGGCAACCGGTCGCCCGGGGCGGCGCTTCGGTTTGCGGCAGCGATAACTTCGGAGTAGTGGGCGTAGCAGGCGGACATGAACCGCTCAAAGGGCGTCGGCTGAGCGTTGCCTCCCTCCCCGGTCCTTGTCGGCTCTTTGCCGGTGGCAGACACATAGACTTCAGCCAGCGCGCGAGCCAAAGCGTTCAAAGGCCGGTCCTTATCACGTCCGGCAGATTGGTTTGCCGCCACGATAGCTGGCAACATCGAGGCAACTGCGGCCAGTCGCTCTTTGGTTACATCTATAAACAGATACCCGTCTGCCCAATCACGGCCGTCGCTCTCGGTCCAGAATGCGCCGTCTGGCAACTGCGTGCTCTGCATCTGCCCTGCCAGCGCCTCCTTAATGAATGGCTCGGACAGAAAATCGATGGCGTCCTGAAGGGCCTCGTGGTGCTGTTTCAACCGTGTCCGGAAATCAACCGGGCGAAGCCCAAACGCGACCGCCGCCGCGTAGTCGGCAAATGCGTTGGCTACGCGGTTGCTTGCCTCATACATCTGGTCATAGCGATGCAGGTTGCCGGCGGTCAAATACTTGGCCCCGCCATCGTCGAGCGCTTCCGCCATGGCGCTCAGAACAGGCTCGCCAGCTGCATCTAGGTCGACAACGAACTCGACCTTGAAAGCGTCGGGATCGGGCCGCACGTAGGCATTAGGCATCAAGGGTTCTTGGGCATCTGACATACGCTTGCTCAGCCCCTGCGATGGGAACAGCATGAATGGCTGTGAACAAGGTCAAACGCCGGCGATGAAATCACAAGAGGCTAGGCGTGAAGGTCGGTATCAACTGGCAACCGTTTGTGGGGCAGGTTGTGGGGCGACTTACACGAACACAGGAAATAAAGAGGAAAAAATAAATAAAATCAGTTATTTAATTTGAATGATATGGCGGACAGGGCGGGATTCGAACCCGCGATAGAGTTGCCCCTATACACACTTTCCAGGCGTGCGCCTTCAACCACTCGGCCACCTGTCCGCAACGCGCGCCATGGCGCACGCAGGAGCGCTGATCGGCGGGCAGGGCTTTCACCCTGTCTTGTCGGCTCAGCGTCGCCACGCGCTATGACTGCCCGCGCGCCTGATTGCAAGTGCGCTGAGCATTCCGCGCGCGCAAAAATCACCCCAGGCATGCAGGGCTTTGCACTTTGTCGCGCGTCAGCCTCTTGCATCGGCCCGGGTCGCGGCGCACATCGGGGGCAGGAGACTGTGATGTGATCAAGGGCCTGTTTCGTTTCATCGCCTTTCTGCTTCTGGCTGCGGGCTTCGTTGGCGCGGTCATGGATGCGGCGCGCTCGCTGGCCAATTCGATGCTGGACTACGCCCGCATCGGCGGCACGGCGTTTCGCCTGTTCGGAGACCGCTTTCTGCAACTGCAGCCTGCCGTGGAGCGGAACATCCATCCGCTGCTCTGGGACCCTGTCCTGTCCAACCTGTTCCTGCTGCCGACCTCGCTGACGCTGCTCGGGCTTGGACTGGTCTGCTACCGCATCGGCCGACGTGCGCCGGCCGTCATCGGGTATGTCACGCGAAACTGATCGCGGCAGGGCTCACGTCTGTAACGCCTGCTGCCTACATGCCGAAATGAGGTCTGCAACAAGGAGTGCCCCATGTTCTTCATGCGCAAGAAGGCAGAGATGCCGTCCCCCCAGGCCGCCCTGCCGGGACGGCCGAACCCGATCCCGACGGCGGAGACCCATTTCATCAACGGCCGCAAGCTCAAGGGCCCCTATCCCGAAGGGCTGGAGATGGCCCTGTTCGGTCTCGGCTGCTTCTGGGGCGCCGAGCGCAAGTTCTGGCAGCTCGAGAACGGCATCTGGATCACGGCCGTCGGCTATGCGGGTGGGCACACGCCCAATCCGACCTATGAGGAAACCTGCTCGGGCATGACGGGGCACAACGAGGTCGTGCTGGTCGTGTTCGATCCGGCGAAGCTCAGCTATGCCGCGCTGCTCAAGACCTTCTGGGAGAACCACAACCCGACGCAGGGCATGCGGCAGGGCAATGATGTCGGCACGCAATACCGCTCCGGCATCTATGCCTTCTCGCCCGAGCAGAAGGCAGCGGCAGAGGCGTCAAGATCCGTCTATGGCGCGGCTCTCACGGCAAAGGGCATGGACGCGATCACCACCGAGATCATCGACGCGCCGCCCTTCTACTTCGCCGAGGCCTACCATCAGCAATATCTGGCCAAGAACCCGTCCGGATATTGCGGCCTTGGCGGCACCGGCGTCGCCTGCCAGATCGGCACGGGCGTCAGCGCCTGAAGTCCCGTGGAATCCACGCCGCGCGACAAGCCCGCTCTTGCCGCGCGGCGGCTGTGATGCGAGAAGCGGGCAAGCCCAGCCCTGCTGACAATGGTTGCCGCATGATCGAGAAATATCTGGAGAAGTTCCTGTTTGGCAGCCGCTGGCTGCTGGCCCCCTTCTACGTGATGCTGGTGATCGCGCTCGGCGCGCTGCTGCTCAAGGGCGCGCAGGAGACGGTGCATTTCATCCTCACGGCCTGGACCGCGTCCGAGTCGCAGATCATCCTGGGCGTGCTGGCGCTGGTCGACCTGACGCTGACCGGCTCGCTGATCATCATCGTGATCTTCTCGGGCTACGAGAACTTCGTCTCCAAGATCGAGGCGGATGACCACAAGGACTGGCCCGAATGGATGGGCAAGATCGACTTCACCGGCCTCAAGCTCAAGCTGGTGTCCTCGATCGTGGCGATTTCGGCGATTCAGGTGCTGAAGGCCTTCATGAACGTCAAGAACATCTCGGACCGCGAGCTGATGTGGCTCGTCGGCATCCACATGCTGTTCGTGGTCTCGGGCCTGCTGATGGCCCTGACCGACAAGTGGACGGCGGAAAGCACCTATGGCAAGGGCAAGGTCAAGGCGCAGGACGCCAGGGACGTTGCCGACAAGGGCGCGGCCTGATGCCGTCGCCGCAGCTGGCATGACGGCGTGACCGCCCTGCTCACGCTGTTGCACCAGCCGAAAGTCGTCGCCTTTGACGCCTATGGCACGCTGTTCGACGTCCATTCCGCGGTGGGCCGGATCGGACCGCGCATCGGCCCCGATGCTGCGGCCTTCTCCGCGCTCTGGCGGCAAAAGCAGCTGGAATACAGCTGGATCCTGTCGCTGGCCGGGCAGTATCGCGATTTCTGGCAGCTGACACAGGAAGCACTGGATTATGCCTTCGCCGGCTTTCCCGCGGTTGATCCGGCCTTGCGCCCGGATCTTCTTGCGGCCTACCGCACCTTGTCGGCCTATCCGGACGCGCGGGAGCTGCTCGGCCGCCTGAAAGCCGCCGGCCATGCAACCTGCATTCTCTCCAATGGCGAGCCGGGCATGCTGGCCGATGCGGTCGCCTCCGCCGGGCTCGGGGACGTGCTCGATGCGGTCTTCTCCGTCGATGCGGTGGGCGTCTTCAAGACAGCCCCGGCGGCCTACCAGATGGTCTGCAGCCATTTCGGCGTGGCGCCAGCCGATGTGCTGCTGGTCTCGTCCAATCGCTGGGACGTGGCCGGGGCCGTCGCCTTCGGCGCGCGGGCCATCTGGGTCAACCGCACCGGCCTGCCGCACGAATATGCCGGTCTTGATCCGGTCGCCACGGTGCGCGACCTGAACGCCGTCGGCTAGCTCCCGAAGCTGCGGTCAGCCCGCAATCTTGCCGAAATCCGCAACGCTGAGCGTGGCAGCGCGCAGGGCGTTCAGCAGCTTCAGCCGGTTGGCGCGGATGGCTGGGTCTGGCGCGTTGACCATCACCGCGCCAAAGAAGGCATCGACCGGCTGACGCAGCGCGGCGAGCGCGGCCATCGCGCCGGCGAAGTCCTCGGCTTTGGCGGCCCTGGCGGCAGCAGGCAGCGCCGTCAGCAGCGCGGCATGCAGCGCCTTCTCGGCCGGGTCACTGAGCAGCGCCGGGTCGGCCTCACCGGCAAATGCCCCCTCGCCATCCTTCTTCTCCTCGGCTTTCAGGATGTTGGCGGCGCGCTTGGTCCCGGCCAGCAGGTTGGCGCCATCCTCGGTGGCGAGAAACGCCGTCAGCGCCTCGACGCGGCGGGTGATGAGCAAAAGATCATCGTTGCTGCCGCCGGCCCCGATCACGGCATCGACCAGATCATGCCGGGCCCCGGCATCGCGCAGGCTGCCCTTGAGGCGCTCGTGGAAGAAGGCGAGGAGGTCGGTAGTCCGCCCAATCTGCAATTGCCAAAGGGGGTCGGACCATGCAGGAACTGGAATCCTATACTCATTCAAGTGATTGATAAATAGCGGCCCAAGTTCATCGGTGCGCGCGAACAAATCGCACCAAAACCGCAATTTACCTGCCGGTGTGAGGGCAAACGGTCCAAATTCTCTGGCAAAGATGCAGGAGAACAAGACTCTTCTGAGCCCCAACCTAACCCCATTCTCCACCACCAGCCTAATCACCCCCAGCGCCGCGCGCCGCAGCGCATAGGGGTCCTTGCTGCCCGTGGGCTTCTCGTCGATGGCCCAAAAGCCCACCAGCGCGTCGAGCTTGTCGGCCAGCGCCACTGTGATCGCCACCTTGTCGGTCGGCACGCGGTCTGAGGGCCCGAGCGGCTTGTAATGATCCTCGATCGCGGCGCACACGCTTGGGTGCTCGCCCTGCAGTTCGGCGTAGCGCCGGCCCATGAAGCCTTGCAGCTCGGGGAATTCGCCGACCACTTCGGTCTGCAGATCGGCCTTGGCCAGCACGGCGGCGCGGGCGCAGAGTTCGGGGTCCGCGCCGGTGGCCTTGGCCAGTTCACGCGCCAGCGCCGCGATGCGTTGCACCCGCTCGCCCTGCGTGCCCAGCTTCTCGTGAAAGACCACGCCGAGATGGTCGAGGCGCGCCATGCGCTGGTCGAGTGGCTTGGCGAGATCGAGCCCGAGCTTGTCGGCGCTTGCCTGAAGCGCCTCCACATCCGGGAGCGGGCGCTGGTCTGTCTTCCAGAAATGCAGCGCGTCGGAGAGGCGCGCGCGCACCACACGCTCATTGCCGGCGATGATTGCCTTGCCGCCATCGGGCGCAAGCTGGTTGGTGGTCAGCAGGAAGCGGTTGGCGAGCTTGCCGCCCGCGTCGCGCAGCACGAAGCACTTCTGGTTCGCCCGGATCGTGGCGCGGATCACCTCGCCGGGAATGGCGAGAAAGGCCTCGTCGAAAGAGCCCATCAGGACGGTCGGCCATTCGACCAGCCCGGCCACCTCGTTGAGCAGCCCCTCATCCTCGATCAGTTCCAGCCCCTGCGCGAAGGCGAGGTTCTTCGCCTCGTTCAGGATGATGGCCTTGCGCCGCTCGGCATCGAGGATGACATGGGCTGCTTCAAGCCTGGCGATGTAGTCCTCAAGCCGCCTGACACGGATCGGCTGGCCATCGGACAGGAAGCGGTGGCCCAGCGTGGTGTCACCCGATCTGATTCCGTCGACCTCAAAAGCGATCACCTCCGGCTCCTCGGTTTCGGGTCCGAAGGTGCAGATGATGCTGTGCAGCGGGCGCACCCAGCGCAGGGCGTTAGGGCCCTTGCCGTCACGTGTGAAGGCCGAATCGACCGGGGACGACTTCACGCCCCAGCGCTGGCTCTTGGGCCAGGGAAAGCTGCGGATCACGGACGGCACGATCTCGGCAATCACCTCAGCGGTCAGCCGGCCGGGCCTGTTGATGAAGGCGACGTAGGAATCGCCCTTCTTCGGGTCGTTCTGGATGCTGGCCTGATCGATCGAGGCGAGGCCGGCGGCCTTGAGGAAGCCCTGGATGGCGGCTTCGGGCGAGCCGACGCGCGGGCCCTTGCGCTCCTCGCGGACATCGCGACCCTTGGCCGGCAGGCCGGCCACGTGCAGCGCCAGCCGCCGTGGCGTGGCGAAGGCGCGGGCGCCCTCATAGACAAAGCCGCGCTCGACCAGCGCGTCGGTGACGAGCTTTTGCAGATCCTCCGCCGCCTTGCGCTGCATGCGCGCGGGGATTTCCTCGGAAAACAGTTCAAGCAGCAAATCGGGCATTGCAGGGCGTGTCCTTCACGTCCCCTGAAAACCCGTCCCGGCGAGAAAGGCAAGCGGGAATGCCGCGGATCGGGACGGAACAGCCACACATTGGCGTGCGGCGACAGCCCTCACGCTGCCAGGCGCAGCCGCATCTCGCCGCGCAGATCGTCGATCAGCAGCGCCTTGCCGGCGCGCTCGACATGCCAGAAGGTCCAGCCATTGCAGGCCGGAAGCCCCTGCGCCAGTGCGCCGATCTTGTGGATCGAACCCACGGCCGGCCCGAGCGCGAGGTTGCCGTCGGCGCGGATCACCGCCGCATGGCGCCTGCGCTCGTCATGGACCACCTCGCCCGGCCGCACCAGCCCGGCCTCGATCAATGACAGGAAGGGCACGCGCACATCGGTGCGCCGCGACGGCGCGGTGAGGAACGCCTCCGGCGGCAGCGGCTTGACGGCCGCGATGCGCGCCGTGGCGCCGGCGATGTAGGCCGGATCGCGTTCGATGCCAATGAAATGCCGGCCAAGCGCCTTGGCCACCGCGCCGGTCGTCCCGGTGCCGAAGAACGGGTCGAGCACGACATCGCCGGGATTGGTGGAGGAGAGCAGCACGCGCGCCAGCAACGCCTCGGGCTTCTGCGTCGGATGCAGCTTGGCCCCGTTGGCGTCCTTCAGGCGCTCCTCGCCGGTGCACAGCGGGATATGCCAGTCGGAACGGACCTGGGTATCCTCGTTGCCGCCCTTCAGGGCCTCATAGTGGAAGGTGTACTTCGACTTCTGGTCGCGCGCCGCCCACAGCATGGTCTCATGGGCGTTGGTGAAGCGGCGGCCGCGGAAATTCGGCATCGGATTGGCCTTGCGCCAGACGATGTCGTTCAACATCCAGAAGCCGATATCCTGCAGGATCGTCCCGACGCGGAAAATGTTGTGGTAGGAGCCGATCACCCAGAGCGCGCCATTGGGCTTCAGGGCGCGGCGGCAGGCCAGAAGCCAGGCGCGGGTGAACGCATCATAGTCGGAAAACGAGGCGAACTTGTCCCATTCGTCGTCGACCGCATCGACAAGGCTGTCGTCCGGGCGGCGCAGATCGCCGCCAAGCTGAAGATTGTAGGGCGGATCGGCAAAGACGAGGTCGACCGAGCCGGCCGGAAGCTTTTCAAGCTCGGCGATGCAATCGCCTGCCAGAATCTGGTCGACTGGCGAGCCTGTCGGCTCGATCCGAGACGCCGATGCGAACTGTCCGGTACGCTGTACCCCAATCCGGACAGAAGCATCGGCCGCCCCGGTACGCAAAGTACCCATGGTGCTGCACCGGTTACGCAACTCAACGATCGGGAAGATGCGGCAACAGGGTAAAAGCCACGTGCACGGACTGGACAATCTGGCGTGCCGTTTTGGGGCTGCAGTTTTTGCCGGGTTCGGCCGCCGTCGGCCCGGTCAGGGGCTGCGCTGCCAGCGGCCCTTGATCGGGGCGAAGCTGTAGCGGTGCAGGCCGCAAGGTCCATGCGCCTCGATCGCGGCGCGATGCTGCGCGGTTCCGTAGCCGGCGTGGCCGGCGAAGCCATAGGCCGGAAAGGCCCGGTGCAGCCGCGCCATCATGCGGTCGCGCACCACCTTCGCCACGATCGACGCCGCCGCAATCGCAGCCTCGCTGCTGTCGCCACGGATGATCGCGCGGCAGCGCATCGGAACGGCGATCACATCGCGGCCATCGACGAGCACAAGCTCCGGCGTCAGGCTCAGCCCGCGCACTGACCGGGCCATGCAGGCCAGCGTCGCGGCGCGGATGTTGACGGAATCAATCTCCGCAGCGCTGGCGCTGGCGAGACTGACGCTGCGCGCGCGGGCGACAATGCTCTCGAACAGCGCCTCACGGCGGGCGGCGGAGAGGGTTTTCGAATCCGCCAGCCCGTCGGGCACGTCGCTTGGGTCAAGAATCACTGCGGCGGTCACCACCGGCCCGGCCAGCGGCCCGCGTCCGACTTCATCGACACCGGCAATGATTGCAGATGAGCCCGTCATGGCGGCTGCTGTCGCCGCCATCGCCGCTCGCGTCAAGCGCGATCGATCGTCTGCGCCCGTCAGAGCAGGCTGAGCTGCTCTGGCCCGGAATGGGGACGGTGGAACAGGTCGGTCCTCAGTTTCAGCCGCGTCTTGTTGAAGCCCGTCCGCTCGGCGGCGAGTTCGAAACGCCGCCCGACCATCCAGGCATAGGGCCCCGACCCGACCTGCCGCTGGCCCCAGGCGGAGTCATAGTCCTTGCCGCCGCGTGTCGACTGCACCAGCGACATCACATGCCTCAGCTTGTCGGGATAGTGGGTCATCAGCCAGTCGCGCACCAGATCCTTCACCTCGAGCGGCAACCTGAGCAGCACATAGCCGGCCTCGCGTGCGCCGCTGGCATAGGCCGCGTCGAGAATGCGCTCGATTTCCGCATCATTCACGGCCGGGATGATCGGCGCCACCAGCACGGTGACCGGAATGCCGGCTTCGCTGAGCCGGCGGATCGTGTCGAGCCGTTTGGCCGGACTGGCCGCGCGCGGCTCCATGGTGCGGGCAAGCTTTGGGTCGAGCGTCGTCACCGAAATCGCGACCTTGGCGAGGCCACGCGCCGCCATTGGCGCCAGGATGTCGATGTCACGCTGCACCAGAGCCGACTTGGTGACGATGCCGACCGGGTGATCAAAGCGCGCCAGCACTTCCAGCACCCCGCGCATGATCCTCAGCTTGCGTTCGACCGGCTGGTAGGCGTCCGTGTTCGTGCCGATGGCCATCGTGCGGGCCGTGTAGCCGGCGGCCGACAGCTCCCGCTCGAGAAGCACGGCGGCATCGGGCTTCGCCGTCAGCTTGCTCTCGAAGTCCACTCCCGGCGACAGCCCCAGATAGGCATGGCTGGGCCGCGCGAAGCAATACACGCAGCCATGCTCGCAGCCCCTGTAGGGATTGATGGAGCGGTCGAAGGAAATGTCGGGCGAAGTGTTGCGCGTGATGATGCTGCGCGCCTTCTCGACGGTCACCTCCGTCTTGAAAACGGGGAGTTCGCCGAGCGACCCCCAGCCGTCATCCTCCTCGATCCGTGTCAGCGCGTCGAAGCGGCCATCCGGGTTGAGGGTGGCGCCGCGCCCGCGCAGGCGCTCCGGATCGAGCCTGTGTCCGGCGAGCGCCGACGGGTCGCGGGCCTTGACCCGCGGCGAAGCGACGATGGCGTCCGCGTCCTGACCCCTTGCAACGGAAACCGGGCGCTCGGTCCTCGATGGTCTCAGCATCCGCGAACCTCCTGTATGTTCAATCTTTGTTCTTGTAAACAAATCATGAACAAATGCAAGGATCCATCGGGCCTGCCTGATCCTGGACTGGGTGGACTTGCCCAAAAGCTGGGCTTTGCGCGCTGTTCGGTCACCGCTACAAGCACGATCATGCTGACCGCCCTTGTTCATGCCAGATCAACACCTGAAGCGCTGGCCTTCAGCCTGTCCGCGCTTGTGCCTGCTGTGGCCGAGGGCCTGATCAGCCATGCTGTGGTCATTCTTGGGCCGGACCGGCCGTCCACCGAGCGGATCGCCGACGCCATGGGGGCGACGGTACTGACTCCATCGCGCGAGCCATGGCGCGAGGCAGCGTGCATTGCCCGCGGCGACTGGGTCCTGCTGCTGGATGCCGGAGAGATCCCGGACCATGGCTGGATCGGCGCGGTCGAGCGCCACCTGTTGCATCAGACCTCCGCACGGCAGCGTCCCGCCATTCTGCCTGCGGCCGGCCTGCTCGGGCGCTTGAACGAGCGCGCGGCGACGATCTTCGGCCGTGAACTGCTGCGCTCCGGACTGATTGCGCCGCGCCAGCGTGTCTCCAACGGTCAGAGCGGCGGAATCCCTGTGATCCTCAACAGCACGCGCAGCCGCCTCGGCGGCTGATCTGGTCGCGTCAGGACGACACCTTGCCGGTTCCGCGCCTGAGATGTTCGTCGAGGCGCGGCATGATCTCGACGAAGTTGCAGGGCCTGTGGCGGAAATCGAGTTGCAGCGACAGGATCCCGTCCCAGGCATCCTTGCAGGCTCCGGGCGATCCGGGAACGCAGAAGACATAGGTGGTGCCGATCAGCCCGGCCGTGGCACGCGACTGGATGGTCGAGGTGCCGATCTTGGCGGCGGAGATCTGGTGAAACACCCACGAAAAGCCATCCATCCGCTTGTCGAACAGAGGCTCCAGCGCATCGGGCGTCACGTCGCGCCCGGTGAATCCGGTGCCGCCGGTGGTGATCACGACGTCGATGGCAGGGTCCGCCACCCAGGCCTTGACCTGTGCCTGGATGGCCGCCTTGTCGTCCGGAACGATGGCTCGCGCGGCCAGCCGGTGGCCTGACCCTGTGACGCGCTCTGACAGCACATAGCCGGAGCGGTCATCCGCCAGCTTGCGCGTGTCGGACACGGTCAGGATGGCGATGCCCACTGCGATGAAGGGGCGCGTCTCGTCGATCCGCGACATGGTTCACAGGCTCCGCGTCGAGAACGTGTCGCAGGCTTTCATCGTGCCCGAGCGGAAGCCGGACATGAACCAGCGCATCCGCTGTTCGGCCGAACCATGGGTGAAGCTGTCCGGCACGGCATAGCCCTGTGCCGCCTTCTGCAGCTTGTCGTCCCCGATGGCCGAGGCGGTGTTCATCGCTTCCTCGATGTCGCCCTGGTCGAGCCGCCCCATCTGCTGGATATGGAAGGCCCAGACGCCTGCGAAACAGTCAGCCTGCAATTCCACCCGCACCGACAGGGCGTTGGCGTCGCGCTCCGAAGCGCGCTGCTTCATCTGTTCGACGCGCGGCAGGATGCCCAGCAGGTTCTGCACGTGGTGCCCGACCTCGTGGGCCACGACATAGGCATAGGCGAAGTCCCCGCCGCCGCCGAGCTTGCGCTTCATTTCGTCGAAGAACGATGTGTCGAGATAAACACGCTTGTCGACCGGACAGTAGAACGGACCCATCGCGGCCTGGGCCGTGCCGCATCCGGAGCGGTCGACCCCGCGGAACAGGACCAGACGTGGCGGCTCGTAGGCCCTGTTGGTGTCGCGCGGCATGACCTTGGCCCAGACATCCTCGTTCTGCGCCAGCACGACCGAGACGAAGCGTCCCATGTCGTCGCTGGGACGTCCGCCGGCCTGGGTCTGCTGCTGCGGCGCGCGCGCGCCCTGCAGCATCTCGGCGCCGCCGATCAGCAGGCGCGGATCGATGCCCAGGGCGTAGCCGATCAGGCCGAGCACCACCATCGTGCCGAGGCCCAGCCCGCCGCGGCCGCCGGGCATGCCGGCAAAGCCCCCGCCGCTGCGCCGGTCCTCGAGGTTGTCGGACTGGCGATAGTCATCCCACTTCATGGCCGTGCCTCACGCATCGGTGGCTGAACCGGTGGTCAGCATGCTGTCTTCCGTCCGATCCTGCAAGGGTTTGTGCCCATCCCGATCTGGCCTCCTGTTGCTGCACCGGTCCTGAACGTCGCATGCAGCCTGTGTTCATCTCGCTGCGCCTACGATTTTCGCCGGGGTGACTTGCACGGGCGGATCGACGGCCCGTTCCATGAAGAGGAGAGCATGCGATGAAGCGCATTGTAAGTTGGGTGATTGCTGCCGGTCTGGCCCTGGGTGTCACATCCCTGGCGCAGGCGGCGCCAGTGGCGACCGGGCTGTCACGGACCGCCGAGACCGCGACCGAGGCGAGCCGCGCCTTGGTCACCGATGTCGCTTACCGGCGCAGCTATCGCCGCGTCGCCTATGGTCGTCCGATCTATCGTCCGCGCTACTATGGCCGTCCAGTCGTCTATCGGCGCGGCTATGTCCGCCCGGTCTACTATCGCCCGGTGCGCTACCGGCCCGTCTATGCGGCGCCAGTCTACTTCGGCGCCAACTGCTGGATCCGTTACCGCAAGGTCTACACCTGGCATGGCTATGTCCGCAAACCTGTCAGGGTCTGCGCCTATTGAGGCGATAAACAGCGGCTGAACGGCGCGCTCTGACGCCGTTCAGCCTGTTCCTGCGATGATCCCGATCATGGTGGCGCAGAGATCGGACGGTGTGTCCGGTCAGCCATCATCTGGATTGCAGGATACATCCGATGTCGCGACAGTTCGTCTTGAGGGTTGCCGTTGCGGTTGCTCTGGGCACCGCTGTTCTGGGCGCAACCATGGCGGCCGCCACTGATCAGGCCGCCGCGCAGGGCTGGCCTTCGGCCGGCGCATCTCCCGGCCATGGTTCATATGACCGGCATGGTCATGCCTATGGCGACCGGCGCGGCGACGGCTTCGGCCAGCCCCGCCAGGCCTGGAGCCAGGGTGGCTGGGGACATGGCGGCTGGGGTCAAGGCAACTGGGGCCATGGCCGCTGGCGTGATCGTCCGGTCTATGGCTATGGCCCGCAGCGCTGCGTGGTGCGCCATGTGCGCTATTGGGATGGCTGGGGTTGGGTCTCCGAGCGCCGCCGCGTCTGCCATTGAAGGGCAGGCCTGATCACAGGGCGATCTCAGCCTCGCCATGGCTGAGGCTTTCGGCGAGCGGCGTGAAGTGCCCGTCGGTCTGATGCAGGATGAGCGCCGGCAGGAGCCTTGCCGGCGCCTTGCCGCCCAGAACGGCCCCGATGAGAAGGCGTTTGGCCGGCTCGTCCGGCCTGGCGTGCACAGGCCTGATCCCGAAGCTGCCGAAGCGCTGCGCCATGAGCGGCAGCAGCCAAGGCAGCGCCTCCGGCCGGTGGATCATGACCAGGCGGCCCTGCCCGGCCAGAAGCCGCGCTGCTGTCTTCAGCCAGTGGCCGAGTTCGTCTGGCGTCATCGCGTGGGCCAGTGCGCGCGCAGGGTCCGGCGAGGCGCGGTGCTGGCCTGTCCGGTTGAACGGGGGGTTGCTCACCACAAGGTCGGCCGTCCCCGGGCTCAGTCCCAGCGATGCATGCACGCGCGCCGGCGCGGTGATATCGGTCTCGACAACCGCGACGCGCCCGCCAAGACCGTTCAACGCCACGTTCCGCCGGGCGAGGTCGGCAGCACCGGCGTCGCGCTCCACCAAGGTGGCCTTTCCGGCACGTCCGAGCGCGACGAGGCCCAGCCCGACCGTGCCTACGCCGCTGCCCAGATCGATCAGATGGCGCGCAGCACCGGCGGCGGCGATCAGCAGGATGGCGTCCGTTCCGGCGCGATGCCCCTTTGGCGCCTGCACCAGACGCAGGCGGTCCCCGAGCAGCCTGTCCTCGCGAACGGCTGTCCCGTCAGGATCAGCCTCCTCTGGCATCGCGCAGCTCCGCTCCCATGCCTGCGGCCGCGATCAGGGCGCGCGCCTCGGCCTCCTCGTCGTCCAGAACGAGGACCCGACGTTGGAACGCGCCGATTGAGCCTTCGAGCGCGCTGATGTAGCCATCCGCGACCAGGACGTGGATGTCGGCCGCGTTCAGCAGCGCTTCGACGGCGCTGATCGTGACCAGGTTGTTGGTGCGCAGGATCTCGATCATCGTGCGGTTCCGTGGCGGCCCATTGACGCAACAGGCTTGCAGCGCCAAGGCATTTGTCGCATGGACGCGATCAGTGCAAGAGCGGAAGGCCGGTTCGGTGTGGCGTGCTCCATCGTGATGGCGCAGGCCGGAGGCAGGGGATCAGACTTTGGGACTCGTCATACCGTTTGAGGACAAGGATGTCGGCCGCGACGGCATCGGTGCGCTGGTGGCGTTGACGCGCCCGGACATGGAGCGGGTCAACGCCATGATCCTGTCGCGAACCGGGTCCGAGGTCACGATGATTCCCGAGGTGGCCAACCACCTGATTTCTTCTGGCGGCAAGCGCCTGCGTCCGATGCTGACGCTCGCCACCGCCAACCTCTGCGGCTATCGCGGCGATGGCCATGTCAAGCTGGCGGCCTCCGTCGAGTTCATGCACACGGCGACCTTGCTGCACGATGATGTCGTCGACCAGAGCGACATGCGACGCGGCAAGCTCGCTGCGCGCATGCTCTGGGGCAATGAGGCCAGCGTGCTGGTCGGCGACTTTCTGCTCGGCCAGGCGTTCCGCATGATGGTCGAGGTCGGCTCCCTGCGGGCGCTTGAAATCCTGTCGACCGCCGCCGCCGTCATCGCCGAGGGCGAGGTCATGCAACTGGCCGCCGCCAAGAACACCGAAACCACGGAAGACGAATACCTCGCCGTGATCCGGGGCAAGACAGCCGAACTGTTCGCAGCCGCCTGTGAGGTCGGGCCTGTGATCGCGGACCGGCCAAAGGGGGAGCACGCCGCCTGCCGCAGCTTCGGCCTCAATCTGGGCATAGCCTTCCAGCTCGTGGATGACGCGCTGGACTATGGCGGCGTCGCCGCCCGGCTTGGCAAAAATGTCGGCGATGATTTCCGTGAGGGCAAGATCACCTTGCCGGTCGTACTCTCGTTCCGGCGCGGCAACGCGACGGAGCGCGCCTTCTGGCAACGCACGCTGGCCCAGGGCGATGTCAGGGACGGCGATCTCGAACAGGCCACGGCGATCATGAAAAAGCACCGCGCCCTGGATGACACGATCGAACGGGCTCGCCACTATGGCGCAATGGCGCTCGACGCGCTGGCGCTGTTCCCCGACAGCGAGATGAAGGCGGCCATGGCCGGCGCTGTCGAATTCTGCATCGCCCGCGCCCACTGAACATCGAGGCCGCACGGCGGCTCAGCGCAGGACCGTCGGCTTGACCCACCAGTTCGGGTGAGACCGCCCGATCTGCCGGGCTGCCCGGGCGCTGCTTGCGCAGTCGTCGAACAGTCCGAAGCAGGTTGCGCCGGAACCCGACATGCGGGCGAGGCGGCAGCCCTCGGTTGCCCGGAGCGCGTCAAGGACCGTGTCGATCACCGGCGCGGTTCGTATGGCCGGCGCCTCAAGATCGTTGCCATGGCCGGACTGCAGGCTTGCAATCATCCCGCGGCTGTCTTCCGGCCAGTCCTCATGCCAGGAGGCCACGGCGCCGGACGCTCCCGAAGCCGCCGTCGTCGCGTGTCGCTGGCCGTGCGCAAGTCCCAGTGACGCGAACACCGCGGCGGTCGGGACAGCCAGGCCAGGGTTGACCAGCACCGTAAACAGCTTCGGCAGCCGCAAGGGTGGGCCAAGGCTGTCGCCGATCCCGCTCATGATCCGCGCTCTGGCCATCAGGCAGACGGGAACGTCGGCTCCGCTCTCCCTGGATGCTGCCATCAGGGCGGGATCGGCCAGGGAAAGATCGTGAACCTGCGCCAGCAACCGCAAGGCTGCCGCCGCATCGGCTGAACCGCCGCCGATGCCCGACGCCACCGGGAGCCGCTTGACCAGCGCAAAATGGCCGCGCGGAGGGCGTCCAAGATGTTGGTAAAGCCTTTCGGCGGCGCGCAGCACCAGATTGTCCGGTCCTGTCCCGAGGCCTTCGCCGAACGGGCCGGTGATGCTCAGGCCGAACGGCGCGTCGGGCGTGAGCGACAAGGTGTCACCGACGCCGGCAAACACCACAAGGCTGGTGAGGTCATGGTAGCCGTCGTCGCGGCGTCCGTGCACAGTCAGCGTCAGGTTGACCTTGGCGGGCGCGCGGACGGTCAGCATGGAGCGCCGGGTGGTCCGCGTCAGCCGTCATTCTTCTTGGGCGGCTCCGCCACGGCGGATGCCGGCTTTGCCTCGTCGTCGAGGCCGTTCTCGATCTTGCCGAGGATCTTGGGCAGATCTTCCGGTTCGGGCTTGAGGTCGCGCGCATGGTTCCACTGGAAGCGGGCTTCGAGCTTGCGGCCGACCCGCCAATAGGCGTCGCCCAGGTGGTCGTTGATCACAGGGTCAGCAGGACGCAACTCGATGGCGCGTTCAAGCTCACGCACCGCGTCCTCGTAGCGGCCGAGCCGGAAATAGGCCCAGCCGAGGCTGTCGATGATGTAGCCGTCCCGTGGCTTCAGTTCGACGGCCTTGCGCAGCATCATGAAGGCCTCGTCCAGGTTGATGCCCTGGTCGACCCACGAATAGCCGAGATAGTTCAGCACCAGCGCGCGGTTGGCGTTCATGCTTTCGGGGATCAGTTCAAGCGCCTTCTTGAAGTCGGCTTCGGCGAGCGGCCAGCGCTTGGTCCGCTCATAGGCGATGCCGCGCGCGTAGAACAGGTTCCAGTGGTGCCGCTGCGGCGTCCCGATCTGGGCGATGCCCTTCTCGTAGAACTCTGCCGCCTTGGCGAACTCCTTGCGGGCCCGGTAGACGCCGCCGATGGCCGAAAGGGCTTCGAGATTGCCCGGATCGTCCTTGATCGCCGCTTCAAGATGCTGGATCGCCTCGTCCTTGCGGCCCATCGCCTCCAGCCCAAGGCCGATCTGGACCTCGGCAATGCTCCTCAGCGGCGAGTTCGCCGGCATGCGGTCGAAGACCGCGATGGCGTCGTCGGGCTGCTTGGCGCGCTCCAGCGTGTCCCCGAGCGTGATGATCGCCATCTCGTGGGTTGGATCAAGATAGAGTGCGAGCCTGAGGTAGATGATCACGATGACGGAATCATTGTCATCGCGGTTGCCGGCGCTCGCCAGTCCGAACAGCGTCTCGGCCGCGCCCTGCTGGGCCGTGGCGACCGTGCGCGGCAACGCCGTTGCCAGTTCCGCTGGCTTTGCCGAGCCCAGCGTGTCCATCGCATCGCGAATGACCGGGTGGTTCGGCAACAGGCGGTTGAAGCGCTCATAGGTGTCGCGCGCGCCGGCGACGTCGCCCCGGCGGGCCTGGAGGCGCGCCCAGGCGTCGACCGTGCGGAGGCTGACCGGATCGCTGTCATAGGCCGCCTTCAAGCGCCTCTGGGCTTCGGCGGTGTTGCCCAGCATGTCGTGGATCAGCGCGGCATGGTAGTCGCGGAAGGTCGTGACCGAGGCATCCCCGCCGAGTCGGTCGACCGCCTCGACGGCGCGCTTCTGGTCGCCAGCGCCGGCGAAGGCCCAGGCTGTCAGCAAGGTTGAGGTGATGTCGGCGGCGCGGTTGCGCGCGCCCCCCCGCAGACGCTCACGCGCGGTCTGGAACTGCTTGTTCTTCAGCGCCCGCACCGCGAGCGTCATCAGCGCCAACCCGTTGTTGGGATCGCGCGCGATGATCCGTTCGGCGCTGCGGAAGGCATCCGACATCGCCCCATCCGCCAGGAAGGCGATGAAGGAGCGCTCGATCAGTTCCTGGTTGCGCGGGTCTGCGCGGAGCGCCTCCCGCAGGAAGGTCGCGGCGGCGGAGGTGTCGCGGGCCGAGCCGGCGATCAAGGCGGAGAGATAATTGCCTTCGATGCTGTCGGCAGGCTCAAAACGCTCCGGCTGGCGCGTCGGCTGCTGCTGGGCGCTGGCCAGTGCGGCGCCGGTCCCCAAGGTGACCGCCAGCGACAGGGCCGAGGCTTTGACAAGGCCACCGAGGCGCGATCGGATGGACTGCGTCTCCACGCGCACCGTGTCGATGGAGTTCCTGAAAAACATCACGTGAGCCTCATCATGATCGGGCGGCGATGCATCGGCGCCCTTGAGCCAGCGCCCGGTGCGCGACGCAAACACTGACCGTGCGCGTGCAAGATGGCTGCATCACGGCGTTTGCACAAGTCGCAACCCGCCATGGCGGGCCGCGTCCACGCGCTTTCCGGCCCCGGAGAGCCTTGCACGGCCTTCAACCCGCCGGCGCCAGGCTGTCCTTGAGCGCTTCGAACGCCCGGTCGTTCTCCGCCGGCAGCCCGATCGAAATCCGCATGAAGGTCTCGAAGCCAGGGTCCCGCCACTCCCGCACCAGCACGCCGCGCGCCGCCATGGCCGCCATAACCGGAACCGAATTGCGGCCGAGGTCGAACGAGATGAAATTGGCGCGCGACGGCAGGGTCCTGAAGCCCAGCCCGTTCAGGCGCGCGGCAAGACGCTCGCGCTCGCCCACTGCAGCGGCGATGCAGCGGTCGGAATAGGCCTGATCGTCAAGGGCCGCGACGGCGGCATGCACGGCCAGCCGGTTGAGGTTGAAATTGGTTTTCACCTTCACCAGCGATTCGGCGACGTCAAGGCTGCCGCACAGGGCGTAGCCGATCCTGAGCCCCGCCAGTGCGTAGGCCTTCGAGAAGGTCCGCGTCGACGCCCACAGCCCCGTCCGGCCTTGCAGCACGGGAAGCGCGCCGACCCCGCCCTCGAACTGGTCGAACTCGACATAGGCCTCATCCATCACGAGCAGCACGTAATCCGGCACGCCGTGCACGAGCCGCTCGAGATCGGCCATCGACATGGGCGCGCCGCTGGGATTGTTCGGCGTGCAGGCGTAGACCACGCGCGTCCTGTCATCGATGGCGGCCAGAAGCGCACCGACGTCATTGCTGCCATCGGGCTGGAGGCCGACCAGCCGCGGCTCGGCGCCCTGCATGGCCGCAGCGATGCGGTAGCGCGGAAAGGACGGCGTGGGCATGACGGCGTTGTCGCCGGCTTCCAGCGTCATGACCGAGATCAGCGCCAGGATTTCATCCGAGCCGTTTCCGATCACGATCCGGTTTGCCGGAACGCCGGTCCGGTCCGCCAGCATTGCGCTCAGCTTCTCCGGGCGCGGCTCGGCATAGCGGTTGAGCCCTGCGGCATGCTCCTGGATCGCTGCGACGACCTTGGGCGACGGCGGGTAGGGACATTCATTGAGGTGCAGGAGCGCCTGCGCGGGGACGGACGACGCAAGGCTGTCGGCAGTCGGGATGCTGCCGAACAGGGGCAGCCGGGCGACGGACGGGCGGATGGCGTTGCGCATGGTCGGACTTTCGCTGGGCCTGGAATCGCGGAGGCCGGGGCCGGCTCCGCGCTGTTGGATCACCTACATGTTCGGATAGTTCGGCCCGCCGCCGCCTTCCGGCGTGACCCAGTTGATGTTCTGCGACGGGTCCTTGATGTCGCAGGTCTTGCAGTGCACGCAGTTCTGGGCGTTGATCACGAAGCGCGGATCGGTCTTCTTCTCGGTGTCCGCATAGACCACCTCATAGACGCCGGCGGGGCAGTAGAGCCGGGCAGGCTCGCCGTACATCGGCAGGTTCCTCGCGATCGGCACCGAGGCATCGAGCAGCTTCAGATGGGCCGGCTGGTCTTCCTCGTGATTGGTCGAGGACATGAACACCGACGACAGCTTGTCGAACGAGACGACGCCGTCGGGTTTGGGGTAGGTGATCGGCTTGACCTGATCGATCGGCTTCAGCGTCTCGAAGTCGGCCTTACCGTGCTTCATCGTGCCGAAGGGCGACAGCCCGAGAAGCTCGTTGCACCACATGTCGACGCCGCCGAGCATCACCCCGCCGATGGTGCCGAACTTCGACCACAGCGGTTTGACGTTGCGCACCGGCTTGAGATCGCGCCCGATTTCCGATGAGCGCCAGGCCTCCTCATAGCCCGTGACCTCGTCATGGGCGCGGCCCGCCGCCAGGGCTTCGCTGAGATGCTCGGCCGCCAGCATGCCGGAGATGATGGCGTTGTGGCTGCCCTTGATGCGCGGCACGTTGACGAAGCCGGCCGAGCAGCCGAGCAGTGCCCCGCCCGGAAAGGTCAGACGCGGCACCGACTGCCAGCCGCCTTCGGTGATGGCGCGCGCGCCGTAGCTCAGCCGCTTGCCGCCCTCGAAGACGTCACGCACCATCTCATGCGTCTTGAAGCGCTGGAACTCATCGAAGGGCGACAGCGTCGGGTTCTGGTAGTTGAGGTGGACCACGAAGCCGACCGAAACCAGATTGTCGTCGAAATGGTAGAGGAACGAGCCACCGCCCGTCTTCATGTCGAGCGGCCAGCCGAACGAGTGCTGCACCAAGCCCTTCACATGCTTGTCCGGCTTCACCTGCCACAATTCCTTGAGGCCGATGCCGAATTTCTGCGGCTCCTTGCCGCGTGACAGGTCGAAGCGTTTGATCAGCTGTTTGGACAGGTGCCCGCGCACTCCTTCGCCGAACAGCGTGTAGCGCCCGCGCAACTCCATGCCGCGGGTGAAGCGCTCGGAGATCGAGCCATCCTTGGCGATGCCCATGTCGCCCGTGGCGATGCCGGTCACCGCGCCGTGATCGTCGAACAGAACCTCGGCGGCGGCGAAGCCCGGATAGATCTCCACGCCGAGCGCCTCGGCCTGCGTGGCCAGCCAGCGCGTCACATTGCCGAGCGAGCCGACGAAATTGCCGTGATTGTCCATCAGCTTCGGCATCGCGAAGTTCGGCAGGCGGACGCCGCCGGCCGGGCCGAGAAAATAGAACCGGTCCTCGGTCACCTCGGTGGTCAGCGGCCGTGCGCCGTCGTTGCGCCAGTCCGGCAACAGCATGTCGAGGCCGATCGGGTCGATCACGGCGCCGGACAGGATGTGCGCCCCGACCTCCGAGCCCTTCTCGACCACGACCACCGTGGTATCGGCGTTGATCTGCTTGAGGCGGATAGCGGCGGCCAGTCCGGCCGGACCCGCCCCAACGATCACGACGTCGTAGTCCATCGCCTCGCGTTCCGGCAAATCGCTCATCATGTCCTCCCGGCGCGGCATCGGCGCTTCAGATGGTTTAGATATGAACTATCTGGTTTTCGCAGGTTTCTCAAGAGCGTGTTTGAGCGAGGGCGCGCGGCGATGCAAGGGGGGAAGAGCGTAAGGCACTCCGGCGACAAAGCGTCATCGCCTCGCCGCCCTCGCGGTGACTCAGGCGGCATGCTATGACGCTGGTCCATGCCTGCCGCCCAGACCCTCAGCCCAGCGGAACTCGCTGACATTCTTGCCTTCTATGCCGAGGCGGGGGTGGATTGCGCGCTCGACGAGGTCGCCCATGACCGGTTTGCCGAGGGCGCTTTTCCAGCGTCGGCGCTACCGGAAGGCGGGGCCGTCACGCAGCGCGCATCGGGCGACACTGCGGACGCCCCGTCAGGGCAGTCTGCGCCACGGCGGGTTCTGAGCCGGGCGCCGGCGGTTGCGCCGGAAGCGCCACGGCCCGCGCTGGCGGCAGCGTCGCTTGGCGCGGACGCCGCAGCCGCCTATGCGGGCGAGCTTGCTGCTTCGGCCCGCACGCTCGACGACTTGAGGGCCGCGCTCGCGAGCTTTGACGGCTGCGCCCTCAAGGCGGGAGCCAAGAACCTGTGCTTCGCCGACGGCAACCCAGCAGGGCGCATCATGCTGGTTGGCGAAGCCCCCGGTGAGGACGAGGACCGGCAGGGCCTGCCCTTCGTCGGCGTCTCGGGCCAGTTGCTCGACCGCATGCTCGCCGCGATCGGGCTCAGCCGGGCCGAGCATGTCTACATCGCGAACATCGTGCCCTGGCGTCCGCCCGGCAACCGCACGCCGACGACGCAGGAGATGCTGGCCTGCCGTCCCTTTATCGTCCGTCAGATCGAACTGGCCAATCCGGACATTCTCGTCACCATCGGCGGGCCGTCCTCGCAGGCTCTGCTCGATGTCAAGGGCATCATGGCCGCGCGTGGGCGCTGGTTGACCTACAATGTCGGCGGTCGCGAAATCCCGGCCATGCCGATGCTGCATCCGGCCTATCTGCTGCGCAGCCCGATCGCCAAGCGGCAGGCCTGGGCCGATCTGCTCAGCCTGAAGGCGCGCCATGACGCGTTGCCGCACCGCCCCTGACGCCTCATTGCGGCGCGTGCCCTTGCGCTTGGCCTGCCGCGCCCACATCATCTGATGATGCCAACCAAGATGTTCTCCCGCCGCAAGCTTCGCCTGTCCCGCATCATTCCGGAACGGTTCCTGCCCAAAGGCCTTCGGGGCGCCGGCGCCGTCGTGCCGGTAATCCGGCTCTATGGCCCGATCGGCATGCCGTCCTTTCCGAGCCAGGGAGCGTTGTCGCTGGCTGGTGTCGCCGCCCAGCTTGAAGCGGCCTTCGAGGTCGAGGATGCGAAGGCGGTGGCCCTGCTGATCAGGTCGCCCGGCGGATCACCGGCCCAGTCGCACCTGATCTACCAGCGCATCCGGTCGCTCGCCGCCGAACACAAGCGTCCGGTCTTCGCCTTCATCGAGGATGTCGGAGCCTCGGGCGGCTACATGCTGGCCTGCGCCGCCGACGAGATCTTTGCCGATCCGACCTCGATCGTCGGCTCGATCGGTGTCGTCTCGGCGGGTTTCGGGCTGACGGGGCTGATCGAGAAGCTCGGCGTCGAGCGCCGAATCTACACGGCCGGCGCCTCCAAGGCCATGCTGGACCCGTTCCTGCCCGAGAAGGCCGAGGACGTGGCGCGCCTGAAGGACCTGCAGTCCGACGTGCACGACAGCTTTGTCACCCTCGTCAAGGCAAGCCGCGGGGATCGCCTGAAAGGAGCTGAAGCCGACCTGTTCAATGGTGCGTTCTGGACGGGACGCAAGGCGCTTGATCTGGGTCTTGTCGATGGCCTCGGCGACGTCCGCAGCGTGATGCGCGCGCGCTTCGGGGAAGAGGTCGAACTCCAGCTTGTGCCGGCGCCCGGTCGCGGCGGCTGGCTGCGCTTCGTTCTCCCATCTGCCCGCATCGCCGAA
Organism: Hyphomicrobiales bacterium; assembly: GCA_027483505.1. Classification (GTDB taxonomy): domain Bacteria; phylum Pseudomonadota; class Alphaproteobacteria; order Rhizobiales; family Beijerinckiaceae; genus Allobosea. Next base: position 40,049 of record JAIXUP010000017.1, on the reverse strand, counting down.
GCGGGGGGCCTGCCCCTCATGCGCGCCGATGACATTCTCGCCGCACTTGAGACGCGGGCGCTGTGGGGGCGCTATGGATTGTGATGGCAACGATCTTCGTGTCACACCACGGTCACAGGCTCATGATGGCTGCAGCGGCACGGGCCCCTAACCTTCGGATTGTCCCATGATCATCGTCCACGCACCTTCAGCCACCGGGACCGGGCTTGACCGCTTCGTGCTTGAGCGCGGCATGGACATCCCAAAGAACGCTCTCTGGATCGATCTGCTCGAGCCGACGCGCGCCGAAGATCATCTCGTCGAGGCCTTCTTGAGCGTCTCGATCCCGACCCGGGAGGAAATGCAGGATATCGAACCCTCCGAGATCATCTATACCGAAGACAATGCGCGCTACATGACGGCCCGCATCCTGTGCCAGTCCGACACAGAGCAGCCACGGCTGGTCCCGGTCAGCTTCATCCTCACGCATCAGGCGCTGGTCACCGTGCGTTATGACGAGCCGCGCGCCTTCGTGATGTTCACCAATCGCGCCGCCAAGCCCGCCGGCTGCGGCCATCAGCCGGAAGCTGTCCTCGACGGGCTGATCGACACGATCATCGACCGCGCGGCGGAGATCCTCGGCCGCGTCGGCGACCAGATCGAGGATCTGTCACGGTCCGTGTTCGAACACGACCCCAACCGGCTTGAACGCAGCGGCGGCTATCAGGGCGTCATCCAGAAACTTGGACGGCAGGCAGGGCTGATCTCCAATGTCCGCGAAAGCATGGTGTCATTGGAACGCATGCTGATCTTCCTGCAGGCCAACCATCAGGGGCCGACCAAGCGCTCGGGCTTCAAGACGGAATGGCGCACCACCATCCGCGACGTCCAGTCGATCGAGGACCACGCCACCTTCATCAACAGCAAGGTGCAGTTCATCCTCGACGCCACCCTCGGGCTTGTCAGCCTCGAGCAGAACAAGATCATCAAGATCTTCTCGGTGGCGGCGGTGATCTTTCTGCCGCCGACCCTCATCGCCTCGTCCTACGGCATGAACTTCAAGAACATGCCGGAGCTCAACTGGGAGTATGGCTATCCCATGGCGCTCGGCATGATGGTTCTGTCGGTTGTCGGAACCTACAGCTTTTTCAAGCGCAAGCGCTGGCTCTGAGCGCGGCTTTCAGCCCAGCATGATCCGGTCGATCGCCTGTTGCAGGTCGACCCTGCTGTAGACCGCCTCGTGCCTGTCGCCGCCGGAATTGATGAAGGCGGTCGACCGCGTCAGAAGGCTGCGGAAGGCCTCGGCTGCGACCGCGATGATCGGCAGGGCCTCGTTCGGGTCCGTGATTTCGCGCAAGGTGAGGATGACCGTGTCGATCAGCCGGTCCATGGCGCTGCACAGCGACTCGAACGCGCCGCGCGACATGAAGTCGAGCGCGTCATAAGCGGCGAGGGCCGACGCGGCGCAGCGCAGGCGCGAAGCGGCGAAATGCTGGCGATAGGTCACCGGCCGCCAGTCTTCGAGATCGGCGATGACGGACGGATCGCCGGCGAAGAGCTCGATCAGCATCAGCGCTTCGACATAGCGGTTGAGAAAATCCGTCGACAGCGCATGCGCCGCAAGGTCCGGACTGTTCGGATGGGCAAGGCTGTGTGTCACGTGACGACCGGAACGAATGCAACCGGTCCATCAGAACAGAAAAACCGAAACAAAGGCTTTCGCTCGCGCGAGCCTTGCCCGACGTTACGTCTCGATCACGATCCGGGGCGCGGGCCGCAAGGTGCTCGGGCCCTCGAGGGCGCGCTTCACCTGCATGGCGATCGCCACATAGGCCTTTGCATGCGGGCTGTCCGGATCGGACGCCACGATCGGGCGGCCATTGTCCGACAGTTCGCGGATCGGCATTGCAAGCGGGATTTCGCCGAGAAACGGCACGCCGAGCCGTTCCGCTTCGTTCCGCGCGCCGCCATGGCCGAAGATGTCGTAGCGGTTCCCGGTGTCGGGCGCGATGAAGTAGCTCATGTTCTCGACGATGCCGAGAATCGGCACCTCGACGCGCTTGAACATCGCCACGCCCCGGCGGGCATCCAGCAGCGCCAGATCCTGCGGCGTCGACACGATCACGGCGCCGGCGAGCGGCGTCTGTTGCGCCATGGTCAGTTGCGCGTCGCCCGTGCCGGGCGGCATGTCGACGACGAGCACGTCGAGCTCGCCCCAGGCCACTTCGCGCAGCATCTGGGTGATGGCCGAGATCACCATCGGTCCGCGCCAGATCATCGGCGTTTCCTCGTCGATCAGGAAGCCGATCGACATGATCTTGAGGCCGAACGCCTCCATCGGGGCCAGCGTGCGTCCGCCCACCAGACGTGGCTTGCCGGTCACGCCGAAAATCTTCGGCACCGAGGGCCCATAGATGTCGGCATCCATGATTCCGACCTTGAGACCAAGCGTCGCGAGCCCCACGGCGAGGTTCGCTGCGGTGGTCGACTTGCCGACGCCGCCCTTGCCGCTGGCGACCGCGATGATGTGCCGGATTCCCGGAATCGCCGCGGCCCTGGGCGTCACGCCGCTGCCGGCGGCCTGCGCACGCGCGGTTTGCGCCGCAGTTCTCGCGACGGGTACGCGGTCGGCTGTCAAGGAGACGAACGCCTGCGTCACGCCGGGCAGCCCCGTGACCGCGCGCTCCGCCGCTTGCCGGACCGGCTCCATGGCGGCAGCCTCGCTGGGGTCGATGGCGATGGCGAACATGATCTTGCCGCCGTCGACGACGACGCCGCTGACGCGGCCTGACGTGCCGAGGGCCTCGCCGCTGGCCGGCAGCTTGACGAGTTCGAGGGCGCGCAGGACATCGGAAGGAGCAAGGGTCATGATGTTTCCAATAGGCGAAAGCATTGCGTCCGTCAGCTTTTGCGGATCTCGAACCTTGTGGTTCCGGACTCCGTGCGCTGATCGGCGAGAATGTCGCCGGTTTCGCGCAACAGGTTCGGGATGTCGATCACCGCCATCGGGTCCGTGCAGATGACGCTGAGGACCCGGCCAGGCGCAAGCCCTTTCAGGGCCTTGCGTGTCCGCAAGGCCGGCAGCGGACATTTCAGGCCGCTCAGGTCGAGAAGGATCGTCTCTGACATTCTCAGGCTCGGGCGTGGACCGGTTTCGCCGCGCCGCCATGCCGGCAGCGCAGCCTTCACGCACGATGTAGAGGGTTCATCCGGCTGTCACAACCGGCAACGACGACGCAGGCCGGGAGCGGCTCTCAGCGCCAGGGAAACCAAGTCGGCGCGGGCGCCACCGGGCGGAAACCGAGAGCTGGGCCGGAATAGTATGTCCCGTCGCGTTCGAGGACCCGGTTGCGCGCGGTGGCCCAGTCGGTCGCCTTGCGCTTGGCCTTGGCGCTGGCCACGCGGCTGCGCTCGGACTTGGCCTTGGCGAATTTCGAGTTCGAATCCGGGGCGACGCCGTTGATCGCGATCCGGGTAGCGCCCTTGCCATGCTTCTGCACCAGCGCGAACAGCTTGGCGGCGTTGGCGGGATGAAGCCTCACGCAGCCGTGAGAGGCGGGGCGGCCCAGCATCCCGACAGCGCCCGTGCCATGGATGGCGAAGCCGCCGCGAAAGAAAATCGCGTTCGGCATGTTGCCACCATACTTGCGCGAATACCATTTCTTCTCGAGCCGCGTCGGCTGGAATGTGCCGCGGATCGTGCGGTAGCCGTCGCGTCCCGACGAGATGGCCCAGTTGTAGCTTTCGCCGTCGCTGGTATCGACCTGAACCCGTTGGCTGGCCAGATCCACCCGGACATTGACCCCGGCTGTGGCGAGATTTGCAGTTCCAAGCAAGGCGAACACCGCCATGACGGCAAGCATGAACCGACGCAACATCACATCACCCTCCGCAGATGGTCACGCCCAGGGCGTGCCACGTGCTCTGATCCACGCATCCGGGCTGATGAAAGCGCGTTTTCGGGCTGCCGTAAAGCAAGGCCTGTAATCTTGGTTTCCGAACCGGCAGATGCCGCAGGCTAGACGGGCGGCGTTCCGTTCAGCGCCAGCACCTCGCCCGCCAGATAGAGCGAGCCGCAGATCAGGATGCGCGGCGGCGTTGCCCAGTCCATCCGGCTGACATCCTCAAGGGCGGCTGACACCGACGATGATGGCCAGGCCTCAAGTCCGACCGACCGCGCCTGCTGCGCCACATCCTCCGGCGACCGCGCCGCCTGCTGGCCGGGGATCGGCACGGCGACCACGAGCCGTGCGAGGCCCGCGAATGGTTTGAGCACCGCCGCCGTGTCCTTCGTGCCCAGCATGCCGACGATCATCACCAGAGGCGCAGGGTTGCGGTCATGCAGGTCGGCCATCGCCGCGGCGAGCACGCGTCCGCCATCGGCGTTGTGGCCACCATCGAGCCAGAGCTCCGACCCCGCCGGGCACATCTCCGCCAGTCGTCCGCGCGACAGCCGTTGCATGCGCGCCGGCCAGTCGGCATTGGCCACGCCGGCCTCGAAGACCGCATTGCTGAAGTCATAGCCCGCGGCCCGCAGTGCCGCGATGGCCGTGGCCGCGTTGATGTGCTGGTGCCGCCCCGCCAACCGGGGCAGCGGCAGGTCCATCAGCCGCCCCTCATCCTGGTAGACCAGCCGCCCGGCCTCCTCATGCAGCGTGAATTCCTGCCCGCCGACCCAGATCGGGCCTGCGCCCCGCCGTTCCGCCTCGGCCACCAGCACCGCGTCGGCCTCGGCATAGGTCTGTGGCGCGATCACCGCAGGCGCGCCGCGCTTGAAGATGCCGGCCTTCTCGGCGGCGATCTTGGCCAGCGTGTCGCCGAGATACTCGGCATGATCCATGCCGATCGAGGTCACCACCGCCGCCGCCGGCCGCTCGATGACATTGGTGGCGTCGAGACGGCCTCCGAGGCCCACTTCCAGCAGCAGCACGTCGGCGGGCTGTTCGCTGAAGAGCAGGAAGGCTGCCGCTGTTACGATCTCCCAGAAGGTGATCGCGGCGCCGTCATTGGCGGTCTCGCAGCGCGTCAGCGCGTCCAGGAGCATCGCGTCTTCGACGAACACCCCGCCTCCGGCGCGTCCGAGCCGGATGCGCTCGTTGAAGCGGACAAGGTGCGGCGACGTGTCGACATGAACCCGCAGCCCCTGCGCTTCCAGAATGGCGCGCATGAAGGCCACCGTAGAGCCCTTGCCGTTTGTTCCGGCGACATGGATCGTCGGCGGCAGGCGCTTGTGCGGATCGCCGAGTTTCTCCAGCAGACCCCCGATCCTGCCGAGCGACAGGTCGATCGCCTTTGGGTGCATGGCGAGAAGGCGCGCGATCAGCGCATCAGATGAGATCGCCATGTCAGACGGGCCAGCGCGCGGTCACGCTGCTTCGGGTGCGGGCTGCTTCATCAGCAGCCGCGCCACGCGCGCGACGGTTGATTTGAGCTGATGGCGGTGCACCACCATGTCGACCATGCCATGCAGCTTGAGATACTCGGCCCGCTGGAAGCCGTCGGGAAGCTTCTCGCGGATGGTCTGCTCGATCACGCGCGGGCCGGCGAAGCCGATCAGCGCGCCGGGCTCCGCAATATGGACATCGCCCAGCATCGCGTAGGAGGCCGTCACGCCGCCGGTGGTCGGATTGGTCAGCACCACGATATAGGGCAGGCCGGCCTGTTTCAGACGCCGCGTCGCCACCGTGGTCCGTGGCAGCTGCATCAGGGAGAGAATGCCTTCCTGCATGCGCGCCCCGCCGGACGCCGCGAACACAACATAGGGTGTCCGCTTTTCGATGGCCGTATCGGCGCCCTTGATGAAGGCATCGCCGGCAGCCATGCCGAGCGAACCGCCCATGAAGTCGAAATCCTGCACCGCGATCGTCATCGGGTTGCCCTCCACCCGGCCAAAGCCGATCCGGAAGGCGTCCTGCATCGCGGTCTTGGCCTTGGCGTCACGCAACCGGTCGACATAACGTTTCTCGTCGCGGAACCGGAGCGGGTCGAGCGCCACCTCCGGCAAGGCCACATCCAGCCACTTGGCCTCATCGAACATCAGCCGGAGCCGGTCGAGCGACTTCATGCGCAGGTGGTGTTCGGAGCCGGGAATGACCCAGTGATTGGCCTCGACATCCTTCTGGAAGACCAGCTGGCCGGAATCGGGGCACTTGATCCAGAGATTGTCCGGCGCCTCGCGCTTGAACAAGGTCTTGATCTTGGGCAGCACGCCGTCTGAGATCCAGTTCATCGCAGTGATCCTCGGCAGGTCGGATGGTCAGGGCGGCGCAGCGGGCCGGCGCCACGTCAGGGTTAGATGGGAAGCGTACGTGGCGGCCGTCAAGCCGCCTTGTTCACGGAGCGCACACCGCGCGCCAACTCGGCCACGAGGTCGGTGACGGCCGCGACCGTTCCGGCGGTGGCCTTGCCTGACCCGTCGAGCGACAGCCGGACCTTCTCCACCAGCGCGGAACCGACCACGACGCCGTCCGCGCCCCTGGCGATGGCTGCGGCATCGGCGGCCGTCTTGACCCCGAAACCGACGGCAACCGGCAAGGCCGTATGCGCCTTGATCCGCGCAACCGCTTCTCCGACAGCATCGTAAGAGCTGATCACGCCGCCGGTGATGCCTGTCATCGACACGTAGTAGACGAAGCCGGAGGTGTTCTGCAGCACCTTCGGCAGCCGCTTGTCATCGGTGGTCGGGGTTGCAAGGCGGATGAAGTTCAGCCCGGCCCTGAGCGCCGGAAGGCACAGCTCGTCATCTTCCTCGGGCGGCAGGTCGACCATGATCAGTCCATCGACTCCCGCGTCCAGCGCGTCCTTCAGGAAGGCGTCCACGCCATAGACATAGACCGGGTTGTAGTAGCCCATCAGCACGATCGGCGTGGCCGCGTCGGTCTTGCGGAAGGTGCGGACCATGGCAAGCGTCTTGCGCAGCGTCTGTCCGGCCTTCAGCGCGCGCTGGCCGGCAAGCTGGATCGGGATGCCGTCGGCCATCGGGTCGGTGAACGGCACGCCCAGTTCGATCACATCCGCACCCGCTGCCGGCAGCGCGTGCAGGATCGCTTCCGCCGTGGCGAAATCGGGATCGCCCGCTGTCACGAAGGTGACGAGGGCAGCGCGGCCTTCGGCGGCGCAGGCGGCGAAACGGGTGGCGAGGCGTGTTGTCATGGGCTGTGTCCTCACATCCCGCCCAGATGCTCGGCGACGGTGAAGATGTCCTTGTCGCCGCGCCCGCACAGGTTGACCACCATCAGGTGGTCGCGCGGCAGGTCCGGCGCCAGTTGCAGCACCTTGGCGATGGCGTGCGACGGCTCCAGCGCCGGGATGATGCCTTCGAGCTTCGAGCAGAGCTGGAAGGCGTCCAGCGCCTCGCTGTCGGTCGCGGAGATGTATTCGATCCGGCCCATCTGGTGCAGCCAGGCATGTTCCGGCCCGATTCCCGGATAGTCGAGGCCGGCCGAGATCGAGTGGGCGTCGGTGATCTGTCCGTCGCCATCCATCAGCAGATAGGTGCGGTTGCCATGCAGAACGCCCGGCTTGCCGCCCGTCAGCGAGGCGGCGTGCTGGCCCGAATCGACGCCATGACCCGCAGCCTCGACGCCCCACATCCTGACGCCCGCATCATCGAGGAAGGGATGGAACAGGCCGATGGCGTTCGAGCCGCCGCCGATGGAAGCGATCAGGGAGTCAGGCAGGCGACCCTCCATCTCCAGCATCTGGGCCTTGGTCTCCGTGCCGATCACCGACTGGAAATCGCGCACCATCATCGGATAGGGATGCGGGCCTGCCGCCGTGCCGATGCAGTAGAAGGTGTCCGCCACATTGGTCACCCAGTCGCGCAGCGCTTCGTTCATGGCGTCCTTGAGCGTCTTCGTGCCGGACTGCACGGGAATGACCTCCGCGCCCAGCATCTTCATGCGGAACACGTTCGGCTTCTGCCGCTCGACATCGACCGCACCCATGTAGACCACGCATTGCAGGCCGAAGCGGGCGCACAGGGTCGCGGTGGCGACGCCGTGCTGTCCGGCTCCCGTTTCCGCGATGATGCGCTTCTTGCCCATGCGCATCGCCAGCATGATCTGGCCGGTGACGTTGTTCACCTTGTGCGCGCCGGTATGATTGAGTTCGTCGCGCTTGAAATAGATCTTCGCGCCGCCCGTTCCACCCTTGGCGGCGCTGAGGCCGCGGACATGCTCTGTCAGCCGCTCGGCGAAGTAGAGCGGGGACGGCCGCCCGACATAGTGCTTCAGGTAGCTGTCAAGGCCAGTCCGGAAGGCCGGGTCGGCCTTGGCGTCCGCATAGGCCGCTTCCAGGTCGAGGATCAACGGCATCAGCGTCTCGGCGACGAAACGGCCCCCGAAGATGCCGAACCTGCCGGCCTCGTCAGGCCCGTTGCGGAAGGAGTTCTGGACGGGTTGAACGGTCATCTGGCTGGTCTCTTCATCCGCGTCCTGCAGCCGAACGGGCCGCAGCGACAAAATCCCTGATCTTCGCGACGTCCTTTACGCCGGGCGCGCTCTCGACGCCAGTGGACACGTCGACACCGGCGAGATTGATTCCATAGCTGCGCGTGACCGCGATCGCCTCGGCCACGTTGGCCGGCGTCAGCCCGCCTGACAGCATCACCGGCAGGGCCGGGTCAAGCCCCGCGAGCATACCCCAGTCGAAGGGCCGCCCATGGCCTCCGGGATAGGCGGCGTCTTTCGGCGGCTTGGCGTCGAGCAGGATCATGGCCGCGCTGTCCCGGTAGGCGCGGGCCAGATCAAGGTCTGCCGGAGCCGACACGCCGATGGCCTTCAAGATGGGCAGCGCCAGCCTTTGGCCAAGCCGGGCGACACGCTCCGGCGTCTCGTCGCGGCCCTCTCCGGTCAGCAGCGCCGCCCCGTGCAACTGCACGAGGTCCGCGCCGATGCAATCCGCCCAGGCCGCGGCATCGTCATCCGCGGGGTTGACCATCAGCGCGACCTTGCGCGCACGGCCCTCCACCCGGCGGGCCAGGTCGGCGAAGCGCTCCGGCGCGGCGAAGCGCGGGCTCTTCGGATGGAACACGAAGCCAACCATGTCCGCCCCGGAATCGAGGGCGGCAGACAGCGTCTCGGGCGTGCTCAATCCGCAGATCTTGATGTTGAAGGCCGTCATTCTGACCGAACTGTGAAATGCGTGGCGTGAAAGCTCCTCGCTTCCCGGGCCACAGATGTGACATGATTGTGCTTATCCCAGGCCGGACGGGGACACGAGGGGTAATCGACGCATGGGACGACGCGGTTTTCTGGCGCTGGCCGGCCTGTTTGCATTGTCGGCCCTCGTCGCGTTGTCCTTCCATCTGGCCACGGCCCCCACGGTCCTGCGCCTCGCTGTCGGGCCGATCGGATCGGAAGACGTGCGCATGGCCGCCGCTTTCGTGCAGAGCCTGAACCGCGAGAAAAGCAGCGTCCGGCTCAAGCTCGTCCTCACCGAGAGCCTTTCGGACAGCGCCGCCGCGCTCGACAAGGGACGCGCCGAACTGGCGATCATCCGTCCTGACATCGCGATGCCGGCCAAGGGCGAAACAGTCCTGATCACCCGCCGCTTCTTTCCCTTCATCGTCACGGCCAAGGCCACCAATATCGAGCGCATCGCCGACCTTCGTGGCCGCAAGATCGGCGTCGTCAACAATCCCGCCGGCAATGTCGACCTGCTGAAGACGATTCTCAATTACTACGAGGTGCCCCATAACGAGGTGGACATCATCGGCTTGTCCGCAACCGAGATTTCCGCCGCTGTCCAGAGTGGTCAGATCGACGCATTGTTTGCCGTTGGCGCCCTGACAGCACGGACCCTGTCGCAAGGCGTAAACCTCATCAGGCAGGCCTGGGGCAATGACGCGACCTTCATCGCAATCCGGGAAGCTGACGCGCTCGCATCGCGCAATCGCGCCATCGAGCCGGGCGAAATCGTGCGTGGCGCCTTCGGCGGCGATCCGCCACGGCCGGCAGATCCGTTGCCGACGATCTCCGTGACCCATCGCCTTGTCTCCGAACCTACCGTCGCCGACACGGCGATTTCGGAGCTGACGCGCATGATCCTGACGCAGCGCGCCACCCTGGCGGTTGAGGTCCCCGCGATGCAGGGCATCGAGGCGCCGAGTACCGCGAAGGATTCGGCCCTGCCGGTTCACAACGGCGCATCGGCCTATCTCGATGGCAACGAACGCACCTTCTTCGACCGTTATGGCGACTGGTTCTATCTCGGCGTGATGGCCTTCTCCCTGCTGGGATCGGGCGTTGCCGCCATGCTCAGCCAGGCGTCGTCCGCGCGGAGGCGCAACGCCATGGAGGGACTGACCCGCATCGTCGCCATGATTGCCGAGGCGCGTGACGCCGATGAACTGTCGACGCTGCTCGACCTGGAGACCGAAGCCGACGACATTCTGGCGCAGACGCTCGAGAACATGGCCCGACAGCACATCGATGATTCGGGCCTGTCAGCCTATCGCCTTGCCATGGACCAGCTATCGCGGGCGATCATCGAGCGTCGGCGCGTCCTGAATGACATGCCCGAAGCGGTGAATCAGGGTTGATGATGCTCCAGCATGCGTCGCTGCGTCGCAGCCTTCGCCCTGGTGCCCGCACCTGTTGCGGCGCGCGGCTTGCGTCATATTGGTCGATGGGCGCTGATGGTCAGGGCCTCGATCATGACGGAGAGACTTTGATGAAGACCCTTCGCCTCACCAGCCTTGCCCTTGTCGCCCTCGCCCTCGCTGCGACGGCTGCCACGGCCCAGACGACATCGCAGCAGAACCCGCAGGTCGAGCAGAGCAGCTCGGGCGGCTGCAGCTGGAAATCAAAGAGCCCGGCAACGTCCTGAAGTCCGTATGACGTCTTGCGGGGGCCGGAAGGCTCCCGCTCCTACGCCAGATCGCCATAGGCGATGAAGCGGGCGCGGTCCCCGGCCGAGAGCCGTGTCAGGTCGTCGCCCAGTTCCAGAAGGCCGTCCGTCTCTGTCAGCGAGCTGAGCACGCCCGCCCCGTCGCGGGGGTGCTTTGTCGCCTCGAACATTCCGTCCGCCCTTTGGGACAGGCTGACCCGGACATATTCGCGCCGGCCGGTTTTCTTGCTGTAGCTGAAGGCCGCGATCACCGGCATCCGGCGCGGTTCGCGCCATGTCGCGCCGGACATGCGCGCCAGCAGCGGCCGGACCACGAAGGCGAAGGTCACATAGACGGCGACCGGATTGCCCGGCAGGCCGACAAAGGCCGACCCGTCGACCACGCCCATCGCCACGGGGCGTCCCGGCTTGATCGCGATGCGCCAGAACACCAGCGAACCGATGCTCTCCACAGCCGGCTTGACGTGGTCTTCCTCGCCGGTCGATACCCCGCCCGAGGTCAGCACCAGGTCGCAATGCCGGGCGGCCTCCTTGAGCCGCGCCGCCAGGTCGCCGCGCGCGTCGCGGATGATGCCGAGATCCACCGCGTCCGCCCCGGCCCGCGCCACAAGCGCAAGCAGCATGCTGCGGTTGGAATCATGGATGGCCGCCGGGCCGAGCGCCGCGCCCGGCTCTGCCAGCTCGTCGCCGGTCGAGAACACGCCCACCCGAAGGCGCGGCCTGACATCGAGCGACGTCCGGCCAAGTGCCGCCGCCATGGCGATATGCTGTGGTCCCAACCGCGTGCCGGCCGTCAGGGCGACGGCTCCCAGCGCGACGTCCTCCCCTGCTGGACGCATGTTGGCGCCTTGCCTGAGGCCCGCAGGCAGGCGGACTTGCCGCTCCGCGAGCACGACGTCTTCCTGCATGAACACCGTATCGGCGTCGGGGGGCATCGGCGCGCCGGTGAAGACGCGGATCGCAGCGCCTTGCGCCGAAAAGACAGCCGCGTCGCCGGCGGCAACTCGCCCGGCAACGGGCAGCGTGGTTTCTCCATCCGGGTTGAGGTCAGAAAACCGGACCGCATAGCCGTCCACGGCGGAGTTCCGGAAGGGCGGCAGCGGCAGCGGGGCCACCAGGTCCGCCGCAAGATAACGGCCCTCGCAGGCGTGGAGCAGGCACGGTTCGGACCCAACGGGCACGTTGACGCGTGCGGCCATCAGGCGGGCCGCGTCCTCGATGGTCATCAGCGGACCACCGAAGGCGAAACAGTCATCCGTGAGCTGGGCCATCAGGGTCGCTCCGGGAAAGCTTGGCCAGAACCTCGTCAAGCGGCTCGGCAAAGGCCAGCGTAAGGCCGGCGATCGCGTCGATATCATCAAGGTTTACCACAGGCCTCTGCGCCGTGGGGAAGGGCTCATCGGACGCAACCGCCACAATGCTGGGATCGCCCGGATGCAGCGGCGGCTTGCCGTTCGCGGCGCGGTGGACCTCGAACTTGCGGTGCGGTCCGGTCTTGAATCCTTCGACGAGGATCAGGTCGACGCGCGTCAGCCTGGTCAGCAAGTCGCCGAGCGTCGCCTCCGGCTTGCCGCGCAGTTCATGCATCAGCGCCCAGCGCCGGCCCGACGAGACCAGAACCTCGCTTGCGCCGGCCAGGCGGTGACTATGGGAGTCCTTGCCCGGGACATCCACGTCGAAGGCGTGATGCGCATGCTTCAGCGTCGAGACCGTCACGCCGCGACCGATGAGGAGCGGGATCAGCTTGCCAAGGAGAGTGGTTTTGCCGGCCCCGCTCCAGCCGGCCAGCCCGATCACGCGCGTCATGCCCATGTCCAACGAAAAACCGGGCGCTCTGGCGCCCGGCTGTCATCTATCAGGAATCGCAATTTGCGAAAGGGCCTTCCGGCTCCAGCGCAGCAGCTGTCACTCCGCCGCCTGAAGGCGCGCCGGGATGACGCCCTTCTTCATCTCGTCCTCGACCCAGAGGATGTGATGCTCCCTGGCCCAGTTGAGATCGACCTCACCGGAGCCCATGGCGTCAAAGGCACCTTCCATGCCGACCGAGCCGATATAGGCATGGGCCAGCATCGCGCCTATCAGCACCACGCCGACGATGCCGTGCACGACGTTCCAGAACTGCAGGTTGAGCACGCCGCCCGCTGTATAGGGAAACAGCAGATACCAGCCAGAGACAGAGAGCGCCGCGCCGCCGAGGATCACGGACCAGAACACCATCTTCTGGCCGCCGTTGAAGCGCTTGGCCTTGGGATGCCCCTTGCCAATCAGCCCGCCGCCGGACGCAAACCATTGCACATCGATCATGCCCGGAATGTTGTCCTTGACCCAGACCAGGAACATCAACGCGAGGCCGATCATGAACGGGAAGGCGAGATAGTTGTGGGCATACTTGCCCAACTGGGACAGCGCCGAGAAGCCGACTTCGCCGATGATCGGCATCAGCAACACCTTGCCGAAGGTAATGTTGAGGCCGCTGATCGCCAGCACGATAAAGCAGCCGGCGGTCGTCCAGTGGATGAACCGATCAAAGGCTCCGAAGCGGGTGATGGTTGAACCTGATGGGCCGCCGGAGATCATGATCTTGCCGCGCGTGAAATAAAAGCCGACCAGCACGGCAATCATGCCGAGGATGGCGACGGCGCCGACCAGATGCATTGTGCCCTGATGGAACTCGCGCCATTCGCGTCCGGCCGGGCGGATAAGGGTTGCCGCCTTCCCGTCGGGAATCGTGATGCGCCCGCCGATCTCGGCAGCGCCGCCGGGCTTGAGCGCATTCAGCAACTGGTCCTCGCGCACGGAACTGGCGGTCGGGTTGACCGGCGCGTTCTGCTGTGCCGTGGCGGGGCTTGAAAGACCAAGACTGAGGACGACGCCCAGCACGGCGAAAAATGAAAGAATGGACCGCGAAAGACGCATGTTGTCCCTCCTGAAACTGTGGATTTTGAAAAGGGCGAAAGGCCGCAAGCGTGCTTGCGGCCTCCATCGCGTCAGATGGCGACGGTTTCCTTGTAGGCCGTCTTCCAGCCCCAGGCGCCCGAACCATACCCGCGCTTGACCACGCGCTCCTTGTAGATCTTGGCGATGATGTCGCCATCACCGGCGAGGAGCGACTTGGTCGAGCACATCTCGGCGCAGAGCGGCAGCTTGCCTTCGGCGAGACGGTTGGAACCGTACTTCTGGAATTCGGCAGGCGAGAGGTCGGCCTCCGGGCCGCCGGCGCAGAAGGTGCACTTGTCCATCTTGCCGCGCGAGCCGAAGTTGCCGACCTTCGGGTACTGCGGAGCCCCGAACGGGCAGGCATAGAAACAGTAGCCGCAACCGATGCACAGGTCCTTGGAGTGCAGCACGACCTTGTCGACCGTCACGTAGAAGCAGTCGACCGGGCATACGGCAGCGCAGGGCGCATCCGTACAGTGCATGCAGGCCATCGAGATCGAGCGTTCGCCGGGCTTGCCGTCATTGATGGTGACGACACGGCGGCGGTTGATGCCCCATGGCACCTCGTTCTCGTTCTTGCAGGCCGTGACGCAGGCATTGCACTCGATGCAGCGGTCCGCGTCACACAGAAATTTCATGCGAGCCATGATTCAAATCCTCCTTCAGACCGCTGCGATCTGAACCAGCGTGACCTTGCCTTCGTGCATGGCCGTGACCGGATCGTATCCATAAGTGGTGACCGTATTGACGCTTTCGCCCAGAACGATGGGGTCAGTGCCCTTCGGGTAGTTTCCGCGCTGGTCGACGCCCTGGAACCAGCCGCCGAAGTGGAACGGCATGAAGGCAACGCCCTTGCCGACGCGCTCGGTGACCAGCGCCTTGACGCGCGCCCGGCTGTTGTTCTCTGGCCCAGAGACCCAGACGAACTGGCCGTCCTTGACGCCGCGTTCGGCCGCATCCGCCGGGTTGATCTCGACGAACATGTCCTGCTGCAACTCCGCCAGCCACTTGTTCGAGCGGGTTTCTTCACCGCCGCCCTCGTACTCCACCAGTCGCCCGGAGGTGAGGATGATCGGGAAGGCCTTGGCCACACCCTTCTCCACAGCCGCCTTCTGGAAGGTGGTGTGCAGGTTCGGAATGCGCAGCGTGCGTTCGTCCGGACGGGCCGGCCATTTGGCGACGAGGTCAGGCCTCGGCGAGTAGATCGGCTCGCGGTGGGTCGGCACCGGATCGGGCAGGTTCCACGCCTCGGCGCGTGCCTTGCCGTTGCCGAAAGGAACGCAGCCATGGGCAAGCGCCACACGCTGGATGCCGCCGGACAGGTCGTTGGCCCAGTTGACGGCATCGATGTTGTTGCCGCCGATCCAGGCGATCGTGGCCGCCTCCGCCGGGGTCAGATCCTTGTCCCAGCCGAGCCGCTTCAGGATGCCCATCGTGAACTCAGGATAGCCGTCGCGGATCTCCGAGCCCTTCGGGTAGGAGCCTTCCGCCAGCAGCGTCACCGTGCGCTTTGCGCCGCCCGGCAGGGTTTCCTCGCGCTCCACGCCGAAGCGTGGGCGGAAGGCGCCGCCGCCGTTGTTCGGCTCCAGCGAGGTGTCGTAGAGCACGTGTGTGCCGGGATGCTTCTGCTCGGGCGTGCCCCAGCATGGCCATGGCAGGCCGTAGAAGTCATTCTCCACCGGGGAGCCCTTTGCGCCGCGCAGGCTCACGATGTCGAACTTGTCCTGGTTGGCCATGTGCAGCTTGATGCGCTCCGGGGACTGGCCGGTGTAGCCGGTAGACCAGCCGCCGCGGTTGATTTCGCGCAGCACGGACTCAGGCTGCGGCTCATCGCCGTATTTGCCCTTCACCATGGTGATGTTCTTGAACATCTCGCCGGCGAAACCGAGCTTCTGGGCGAGCTTGTAGATCACCCAGTAGTCAGTGGCTGATTCGAAGATCGGATCGACGACCTTTTCACCCCACTGGATCGAGCGGTTCGAACAGGTGCGCGAGCCATCGCACTCGAACTGCGTGCAGATCGGCAGCAGATAGGTGCCGTTCTTGCGCTGGGCGAGCGATACGAAGTTGGTCGGATGCGGATCGGCCACCACGAGCAACTCGAGCTTTTCGAGGCCCTTCACAGCGTCCGGCACGCGCGGAATGGTGTTCCCGCCATGCCCGAACACGATCATCGCCTTCAGGTTGTCGCGTTGATCGACCTGCTCGCTTGGCAGCATCGCCGCGTCGAACCAGCGCGTTGAGGTGTGGCCGGACAACTCCATGTTGGCCTTGCGCGGCCGCGCCGGACGGCCGCCCTTCGCCGGAACTTCGTCGAAGCGGCTCTGAAGATAGTCGTAGGACACATCCCAGACGCGGGACCAGTGACGCCAGGCGCCCTCGACCAGGCCATAATAGAGCGGCAGGTTGCCGACATCGAGGCCCATGTCGGTCGCGCCCTGCACGTTGCAGTGGCCGCGGAAGATGTTGGCGCCGTTGCCATCAGAGCCGACATTGCCGGTCGCGAGGAGCAGGTTGCAGATGGCGCGCACGTTCGCGGTGCCGACCGTGTGCTGGGTCACGCCCATGCACCAGATGAAGGTGGCTGGCTTGACCTTCGCGAAGGTCTCGGCCGCGCGCTTCAGCTGCGCCTCGGGCACGCCCGTGATCTCTTCAACGGTCTTGGGGTCGTACTTCTCGACTTCCCTCAGCACGGCCTCCATGCCGTAGACGCGGGATTTGATGAAGTCCTTGTCTTCCCAGCCATTCTTGAAGATGTGCCACATCATGCCCCAGATCACGGCGATGTCGGTGCCGGAGCGGATGCGGACATACTCGGTCGCATGCGCCGCAGTGCGGGTCATGCGCGGATCAAACACGATCATGTTGGCGCGGTTGATTTCCTTGCCGCTCAGCACGTGCTGCATCGAGACAGGGTGTGCCTCGGCCGCGTTCGAGCCCATCACCATGATGGTCTTGGAGTTGCGGATGTCGTTGTAGGAGTTGGTCTGGGCGCCGTAGCCCCAGGTGTTGGCAACGCCGGCAACGGTGGTGGAGTGGCAGATGCGGGCCTGATGGTCGACGTTGTTCGTGCCCCAGAAGGCGGCGAACTTGCGGAACAGATACGCGCCTTCGTTCGAGAACTTGGCTGACCCGAGCAGGTAGGCGGAATCGGCGCCGGACTTGGCGCGGATTTCCATCATCTTGTCGCCGATTTCGCTGATGGCCTGGTCCCAGCTGATGCGGGTCCACTGGCCATCCACGAGCTTCATCGGATACTTGATGCGGCGGTCGCCATGCACGAGCTCACGCACCGAAGCGCCCTTGGCGCAGTGCGTGCCCCGGTTGATCGGGCTTTCCCAGGCCGGTTCTTGTCCAACCCAGACGCCATTGGCGACCTCGGCCTTGACCGTGCAGCCGACCGAGCAATGGGTGCAGATGTTCTTCACCACCTTGGTGCCGGTGGCAGGGCCCATGCCCGCAGCCTCGGCCTTGCGGACCGCGCCGATCTGAAGGCCGCCTGTCAGGGCGACGCCGCCGGCCACGAGGCCGGAACGGCGCAGGAAGGAGCGGCGGTCCATCACACCGGATGAGAGGCTGCCAAGGGCTGCCTGCAGTTTGCCGCGCGTGACGTCGGCGCTCTTGCGTTTGATCAACATGGCGCGTCCCTCAGTAGCTGTTGGTGCGGTAATAGGCCTTGACGTGGTCCGTCTCGCGATAACGGGCCTTCGTCTCTTCATTGCCTGGATTATAGGCTTGCGCCGGGGTCACGAGACCGGGCGCGACGGAGGCGGCTGCAGCCGCGCTGCCGAGGCTTGCCACCTTCAGGAAGCCGCGCCGGTCAAGCGCCTGTTTGGTTTTCTTCTCAGACATGATCGATGTCCTTTCCCAAGTCCACAATGTCAGGCCGCCAGCGCCAGGGCGCTGGCTTCGATATCGATGAACAGCCGGCCGATCAGGCCGACCGTGCGATACAACTCAGAGGTCTGGCTCATTTCCAGATCAACGAACAGGCGCGAGGCCCATGGCTTCAGATGTCGTTCGAAGAAGACGCGGTCGTCGATGCCGTCGGCTTCGAACTCGCCCATGATCAGCCCGCGCATGACATCGAAGAGGATCGCCGCGTGATCTTCCGGCTCGCCGACCCGCACCTCGCGCGCCAGCCCCAGGGCTTCCATGTCGCGCCTGACATCGGCAAGGGGCCGTTCATTCAGGAAGCCTGTGCGGTAGAACGAGGCATAAGCGAGGATCTCGCCGCGCCCGACGCCGATGAAAAGGTCGAAAAATTCACGCTGCAGCTTCGCCGCATCGCTGCGGGCCGCGATGTCGGCGAGCATCAGATGCGCCGCGCCAAGCTCCGAGGCGTCGCCCTTGAGCGTCGCGAGCTGAGCGAGGATTTCGGCCGTCGGCGCCCGCCAGAGCAGTGCGCCGATCAAGGCGTATTCGTCAGCGCGGGCTGCATCTTCCGGCGCAATGTCGGATGCGGCGCGCCCGTCGTCATACAGGTCCGGACGCAAAGTCGCGCGCGGCACGCGGGTTGCCAGTTCAACCGCTACGACCCGGTCTGCAGGCACCCGCTTCCAAGCGGAAATCGCCGGCTGCGAAACGCCGAGCGCGCGCGACAGCGCCCGCACGCCGCCAGCTGCCTCGATGGCCTTTTCCAGTCCGGAGTCCCTCATCAGGGAGCGTTCCTCGATCTTATCCGTCTTGGCGGTCTTGATGCCGCCATACGCGTTCAAGTGATAATGATCGCTTATCAAACCAACTTGCAACAGGCCAGATAGACTTCTCAACGATTTAGGTCGGCGTCGCGCCGCCGCCACGTCGACGTTTCAGGGTGTGAAGCGGCTGCTTTTCGGTCGAATGCGGATCCACGGCGAGATCGTTGATGTTGCGACGCACAATAGGCAGTGCGGCCGATTGTGGCGATTCCGGGGCATTTTCGGGCTGAACGGGTTCGCTGCCTAAAGCTGTCCCAGCGTCAGTTTCAGGGATATTGTGCACTGCAACATCAGTGCGTCGGATAGCGCTCGGAAAGGCCTCGGGCTGAGGTGTTTCAGTCTGCGGCAGAACGTCGCTGTGCTCTAACGGAATGACATCAGGTGACTGTGAATCCACGTTTTTCGTGTCGCTGAAGACACTCGCGAGGAACTCCTTTGCCTGGGCGATGTCGGAGTCGGTGAGCGGGCCATAGCCCGGCGCGCCGCCCGGCGCGTTGTAGTCGTAGGCGTAGTCCAGCGCCGGCGAGACGAAGTCGCGGATGGCCGGGTCGGCCGACCAGAGCGCGCGCAGGGCCTGCCGCCGCAAGGCTTCCGGAACGCCCTTGCGCATGAAGGCGGAAAGGTCGGCGCCGGGCTGCAGCGTGGCGATGTCCGGCAGCGAGTTGACAAGTTCCTGATCGATGATCTCGCCGGTTTCGGGATCCTTCGGACGACCGTCGGGCTTGGCCTCGGGCACTGGCTCGGTCGGCACCGGCGCTGGCGGAGCCATCGTCACGTCACGTTTGCGGCGCGACCAGCGGCTCAGGAAGCCTTCGTCGCGATCGTCGGCGGCTTCGGTGCTCATGTGGCCCCCCCTCCGCCGCCTTGCGGCTTCCCGCCGGGGCGGACGCCGAACACATCGGTCCTGGCCTTGTCGCGCTGGCGCTTGATGAAGGGCCGCTCGACATGGTGGGTCTTGTAGAAGGCCAGGACATGATCGGAAATGTGCTGCGGCATCGGCACGGGCTCGACCACGTCGCCCATGCCTTCCAGATAGCCCTCGCCCTCGGACGGATCGGCGGTGACGCCGACCACCTCGACCGGCGGGTCCATCCCGGTAGGACGGATCGACACCCAGAGCTGCCCATGACCCGAGACGAAGTTCTCGATCAGTTGTCCGGTATCGGACGAGAACAGGCTCAGCGTCGCCGGTCCGGCATAGAACCGCTCCGTCCGCCCGTCCTTGCCCAGCGATGTCCACTGCGGCACATCGGGCGCGTCGGGCAGCACCGCCACCGGCTTGAAGGCATGGTCGATCCATGGGCTGTCGGATTCGCGACGCTCCACCACCACGCCGACGGTCAGGTAGGAAATCGCCATGGGCCGTTCCTCAATTGGTTGCCAGAAGGGGCAGGCCGGTGACGAGGTTGTGCGGCTTCAGCCTCAGGTGTCGGTCCTCCGTCATGGCCATCAGCAGGTAGACGGGCTTGCCGCGCGCATCGGGGCTGATGCGGGCCTCGTCATGGATCGTCATCCGGAACAGGCCTATGACGCGGGCCATCAGGTCAGGCGAAACGGCCTTTCCGCTCCACAATGCATTGCCGATCCGGGTCGCGTCGCTGTCGAGCCCGACGAACCAGCGCCAGTCGCCGTCTTCGATCCTGTCCAGCGACTGGACCGTCACGGAAAGACCGTGCAGATGCGCAATCCAGATCCGGAGTGCTTCGGCCAGCGCGGACCTTCCGGAGGGGTTGCCGCCAAGATCCAGCACCATGTCGAACGCATCAGAGCGCTGCCAGTAGCCGTCGGCATTCGCCGGCTTCAAGACATCAAGCGTCTTGGCGGCGGCTTCGCCCATCATCGACAGAAGCGGCGAGGCGTGGCGCTCCTCTTCCGCAAGCTCGACGATGTCGCTGTCGGCCAGCAGGATCGTGCCGTCCTGGACGGTCACGCGCTGGGAGCGGTAGAGACATTCGGCGGCGCGCACCACGAACGGATCATCGCAGGCATCGAGAGCGTTGCGTAGGATGACATGGGCCATCTGCAGCATGAACAGCGGCGGCACGCCCTTCCAACCATCCCGAACCAGCGCCATGTAGGCCGCTTCAAGCGTCGGGGCGGCAACCAGCCTGTCTCGGAACTGAACCATGAACTGCCAGTTCTCGCGGGCGTCGGCGTCAGCCAGCGCCGCGATGTCGGCTCCAGCCACCGGCGCGCGCGGATCGTCCAGCAGCCTTGCATGCAAGGCCCGCTCGGCGTCACACGCATCGTCAGGCGGGATCAGTTCCTTGCGGGCCAGATAGGCCTTCAGGTACTCGTCGGTGACGACCAGCCCGCCAGCGGCGTTGTGCTCCAGCAGGACATGGCCGGAAGAGGCCCAGAAATGCTTGCCCATCAGGCCTTGTCCTTCATCAGCGCCAACAGGTCGACCTGCTCGGTCGGCGTCTCGTCCTCGCCGTCGACCTCGAAGAAGTCGAAGGCGCGGAAACCGCCCTTGACCGCTTCCGGCCCGAGCGCCTCGGCGCGCGGGACCAGCGTGCGGAAACGCTCGCGCAGCTCGCCGTCCTCGACGCTGCGATGCACCGCCACCAGCGTCTGGGCCGGATGATCGCACAGGGAGGCGGCGAAGGCGATTTCTTCGGCGGCGGCGTGGCGGGCCGATGCGATGTCCGGTGCGCCGAGGTCCCGCATCAGCCGGGTGGCAAGGGTCGTCAGAAGCTCCTCTCGTTCGGCCTCGGTCACGGGCGTGACGATCGCCAGCGTCGACCACCCGAAGGACGAAACCCCCAGAAATCCGGAGCGGAAGGCGGTGCGTTCCTTCGGCCCCATCGTCTCGACATCGGCATCGACGAACAGGAAGCTGCCCGGAACCGCCCATTCGCCCGGCTCCGCCGCCCTGGCGAAGACGAATGTGTCGGACGGGTCGAGCCTGATCGTGCGCAAGAGCTTGGCGGCGGTCACAGCTTCGGCTCCCCGCGTTCGGAGTCGAACCAATCCGCTGCCGCGAGGGCCGCAATCAGGCTGCGGTGTTCCTCGCCGGCCTGGCTCTTGATCACCAGGTCGCCGTTGGGCTCGATCCCGTGGCGCAGGCCGGGCTCTCGGCCAAGCCGGTCGAGCCAGCGCTTGACCACGGCCTTGGGCCCGCGCGTCGCCCACTCGTCACTGCCCAGCATGAGGTGGCGGCAGAAGCTTTCCACCATGTCGACCGGCGTCACATCCTCGAAGCCGAGTTCATCCATCGCGATCCCGGCCCCGACCGCGAAGCTGCGGCGCGTCTCGTCGCCAGGCATGGCCACGGCGCGCAGCATGGCCCCGAACACGAGCCATTCCGGCGTCTCGTCATCGGCGCAGGCGCTGGGCCAGGCCGTCCGCCCGCCTCCGATCAGACCATGGTCGAGCAGCAGCGCGTCCGGCCAGCCGAAATTCAGCGGTCTCTCCGGCGGGCAATGGATCGCCATCATGTCGGCCAGCGCGTTCATGCCCATGTAATGGGCAAGCCGCGCTGTCATCAGCGGCTCTTCAGGCTCCAGAACCACAGCAAACTCGACCAGGTCGTAACGCCGCACCCAGACCATTGAAGCCGCGCCCAGTTCCGGCGCGTGCCGGACGGCGTGGGCGAAGGCGTCGCCGGACTCGCGCAGCGTCGTGGCGCTGAAGCCCGGCGGCAGAACCGGATCGCGTCTGAGCGAGGCGAGGCGTGATGAGGCGCTGGCGGACATGAGGCGGATGTTTCTCCCGGATGACGTCCTGAGACGGCTGTTCTGTTCCGTGTCACTTCCATATAAGACGCGCAAAGCGCAAGTGCAGGGTCATTGGTCGCGGTGTCGCGGCCAGGCCCGGAAACAAGACGTGCGGAGGAACTGATGGCTGAGATGAAGCGCGTTGTCGCGGTGTGCTCGTGCGAGGACACGATGCCGCTTGACCTCGCGGCCATCGCAAAGGGCGCGGGGACGGCGGAGTTGCGCCCGGCGCGGCACTTGTGCCGCAGCCAGATCGCGGACTTCAAGGCCATGCTTGGGCTTGGCGCCGGCGCGATCACCGTCGCCTGCACCCAGGAGGCCCCGCTGTTTGCGGAGGTCGCGGAAGATCTCAGCTATCCCGGCGAAATCAGCTTCACCAACATCCGCGAACTCGCGGGCTGGTCCGATCAGGCCGCTTCGTCTGGCCCGAAGATGGCCGCTTTGCTCGCCGCCAGCGCCGAACCCATGGCGCCGACGCGTTTCACCACGCTGAGCAGTTCCGGCGTGGCCCTGATCTATGGCCGCGACGAGCGGGCGATCGAGATGGCGCAGCGTCTGTGCGACACCCTTGACGTCACCGTGATCCTGACCCGGCCCGCCGATGTCGCGCCGCCGCGCAGCGCTGATTTTCCGGTGTTCAAGGGCACGGTCGCCAATGCGAAGGGCTGGCTCGGAGCCTTTGAGCTCACCATCAACGATTTTGCCGCCCCGGCTCCCTCGTCGCGCGCGCGGCTTGCCTTCGGCGACGCCCGCAACGGCGCGCAATCGACCTGTGATGTCGTCATCGACATCTCGGGCGGTCCCTCGCTGTTTGCGGGAGGCGATTTGCGAGCAGGCTATCTGCGCGCCGATCCCGGCGACCGCGCCGCCATCGAGGCGCTGGTCGCCGAGGCCGCCGGCATGGTCGGCGAGTTCGACAAGCCGCAATATGTGGCGCTGAACGAAGGCCTGTGCGCCCACACGCGCTCGCAGAAGACGGGCTGCACCCGCTGCATCGAGCTTTGCCCTGCCGGCGCGATCACCCCGAACGGCGACCAGGTCGCGATCTCGAACGAGATCTGCGCCGGCTGCGGCGCCTGTGCCTCCGTCTGCCCGACCGGCGCCGTGACCTACCAGCTGCCGCCGGCGGATGTGGTCATGCGCAAGCTGCGCACGCTGCTGGTCACCTATGCCGAGGCGGGCGGCAAGGCGCCTGTCGTGCTGGTGCATGACGGCGACCATGGCGAGCCGCTGATCGAGGCGCTGGCCCGCTTCGGCAAGGGCCTGCCGGCCAACGTGCTGCCGCTGCGCGTCAACGAGGTGACGCAGGTCGGTCTCGATCTCAGCGCCGCTGCCTTCGCCTTCGGCGCGTCCGCCGTTCGCTTTCTCGGCCGCGCCCGGCCGAAGCATGATCTCTCCGGCCTTGGCCGCAACATCGACTACGCCAACACGCTGGCCGCCGCGCTGGGCTATGGCGAGGCCCGTGCCGGGCTGATCGAGACAGATGATCCCGACGCCCTGCGCGCCGCGCTCGACGCCATCGCGCCGGGCGTCGCCGCGCCCGCTCCGGCCCGTTTCCGCCCGATGGGCGAGGGCCGCTCCCTGCTGCGCACGGCCATCACCGAAATGCACCGCGCCGCGCCGGCCCCTGTCGCAAGCGTGCCGATGCCGGCGCGCGCGCCCTTCGGCGGGCTGGCCATCAACGCCGAGGGCTGCACGCTCTGCCTCGCCTGCGTCTCCGCCTGCCCGGTCCAGGCCCTGCAGGATGACAAGGACCTGCCGACGCTGAAGTTCCAGGAGGATCTGTGCGTGCAGTGTGGCCTCTGCGCCGCCACCTGCCCCGAAAAGGTGATCTCACTGGTGCCGCAGGTCGACTTCGCGGCCTGGGCCCAGCCTCCACGGGTCGTCAAGCAGGAGGAGCCGGCGCTGTGCATCTCCTGCAGCAAGCCCTTCGGCGTGCAGTCGACCATCAACCGCATCGTCGCCAAGCTCGAGAACAAGCACTGGATGTTCGCCGGCGACATGGCCAAGCGGACCTCGCTGATCCGCATGTGCGAGGACTGCCGCGTCGAGGTCGTGGTCAACGAAAGCTTCGATCCGCACGAGAACCGGCCACGCCCCGCCCCGCGCACCACCGAGGACTATCTCAAGGAGCGCCGCGAGAGGGGCGAGGACCCGCTGGGCTAGCGCGTCACCCTTGCCAGCCACTCCACCAGCGCCTTGCGGTCCTCGGCGCTGGTGATCACCTGTTCGGGCATCTTGGTGCCGGGCGTCATGGCGTTGGGGCCGATCTCGAACAGGCGGGCCACCGTCTCGGGTGTCCAGACGATGTCCATGTCCTTCAGCGCCGGCGAGAAGCTGTAGCCGTCAGCCGTGGCGATGCGCCGGCCCATGATGCCGTGCAGCGTCGGCCCGGCGCGGTTGCCGTCGTCCTTCGTCAGCGTGTGGCAGGCGGCGCAGGCGCGGAAGACCTGCGCGCCGCGCTCGCCTGAAGCCGCGCCGGGGATTGAACTCAGCGGGCTTTCCGCCGCGCGGGCGATGACCGGTCCGAGATGCTCGCCGCTGCGCGCATCCCAGCGCCGCACCAGACGGTCCGCGCCACCGGACAGAAGCTCGCGGCCGTTTGCGGTGAAGGCGAGCGACCAGACCGGCAGGCCCGGCCCGACGAGATTGGCACGAACCCGCCGGGTGGCGCGCTCGATGATGACGACATTGCCGCGGATGCCGCCGGCGGCGACCGCGGATCCGTCGCGCGTGAGGGCCAGCGCCACCAGCGGCGTCTCGGCCACCGCGATTTCGGCGACCACTCGGCCCTCGGCTATGATGCGCAGGACCCCGTCGCCGCCCGCCACGATCACCTCGCCGTCCGGCGCGGCGGCCACCGCATTGAGCACGCTCGGCAGGGTCAGGATCCGCGGCGCGCTTCCGTCCGTGGGCCAGAAGCGGACGGTCGCATCATAGCCCGAGGTGACGACCCCCCCCGAGGGCAGGAAGGCCACGCCGTTGACCTGGCCCCTGTGCCCTTCGAGGATCTGCGCCGTTCCGCCCGCCAGCGGCGTGACGCGCGCCGTCCCGTCCCATGAGGCCGATGCCAGCGCCGTGCCGTCCGCCGAAACCGCGAGCGCGGCCACCGGGCCTGCATGGGCGGCGATGATCTGGTCCGGCTCCGGCTTGCCGACGCGCCAGAGCGCGATGCGGCCATCCTCCCCGCCCGAGGCGAAGCGCCCGTCCGGCAGGCTGGCCACCGCATTGACGGACCCGTCATGGAACCGCAGCACGGACTCCGCGGCGCCCGACGACAGCCGCCACAGGATCGCCGTCTGGTCGAAGGACCCGGTGACCGCCAGTGCGCCATCGGCGGAGACCGCGACCGCCCGGACCGGCCCGCCATGGCCCCGCAGTTCCTGGGCGCGGAGGGGCCCGGCAGGCGTGGTCACTGTCAGCGCGAGCACGGCAAGGGCAGCTTTCCAGGCGCGTGCCGCCCGGCCAAAGTCCGGAGCCCGTCGCGGCGGGACTGGTTCAGGCAGGACCGATGCGCTCATGCTCAGTTTGCCACGCACCATTCGCCGAGCCTGCGCATGAAGGCTTCGCCCTCGGCCAGGGCCTGCAGCGTGATGTATTCGTCGGGCTGGTGGGCCTGGTTGATTGAACCGGGCCCGCACACCACGGTCGGCGCGCCGGCGCGCTGGAACGACCCCGCCTCGGTTCCATAGGGCACCGTGATGGTGCGGTTTTTGCCGGACAGGCGCATGGCGAGGGTCTCGGCGGTCGATCCGGGCGCGGGCGCAAGGCCGTTCACCGCAATGTTGTTGACGGTCTTGATCCCGACGCCGGGAAGCCCCTTCGCGAATCGCGGCAGGACAACCTCATTGCCGAAACGCGCCAGGCGCGCCGGGATTTCCGCCGGGTCGAGATCGGGCAGACCGCGGAACTCCCATTCGAAGGAGCAGGTTTTGGCCATGATGTTGCGGGCCGTGCCGCCATTGAGCCGTCCGATGTGGATCGTGGTGCAGGGCGGATCAAAGCGGCCGGACAGGTCGCCACGCGCGGTCATGTCCTGGTCGATCCGGTCAAGCTCGGCGATCAGCAGCGCCGCCATGGTGATCGCGCTGGCGCCGAGAAACGGCTTGGACGAGTGCGCCTCAAAGCCGGTGACCGTGGTGTTGAAGGTCACCACGCTCTTGTGCGCATCCGCAATCTCGAGGTCGGACGGCTCGCCCACGATCACCGCGAGCGGCATCGGCATTTCGCGTCCGAAGCGGGCGATGCCGTCATCAACGCCAAGGCAGGTCGTTTCCTCGTCATAGGACAAGAACAGATGGATCGGCGTCCTGAGCCTGGCGGCGAGGAAATCCGGCACCAGCGACAGGCCAAGCGCGAGAAAACCCTTCATGTCGACCGCGCCGCGCCCGTAGGCCCGCCCATCAGCGACGCGCAGCGTGAATGGATCGCTCGTCCAGCTCTGCCCCGCCACGGGCACCACGTCGGTGTGTCCGGACAGGACGATGCCCGGACGGTCTGCCGGCCCGATGGTGGCGATGATCGCGGCCTTGTCGCCCGCCGCATTGGGCAGGCGCACGAAGGGCACGTTCCAGGCCGAGAGATAATCCTCGACAAAGGCCATGAGCGCCAGGTTCGAGCGGTCGCTCTCGGTGTTGAACGAGACGAGCCGGGCCAGCATTTCGAGCGCGGTATAGCGGGGCGGGGACATCGGCGTCGCCTTGGTTCAGTGCAGCGTGATCTTGGCGTAGGGGCTCTGCAGCGGGAACGGCGGAATCGTCGCCTCGAAGCTTTCGCCGTCTTCGGCCACCATCTCGTAGACCCCTGCCATGCTGCCATGGGGCGTGTCGAGCGGGCATCCGGAAGTGTATCTGAAGCGCTCGCCAACGCGCAGCACCGGCTGCTCGCCGACAACGCCGGGGCCCCTGACCTCGTGCAACTGGCCGCGGCCATCGGTAATGCGCCAATGCCGCGCCACCAGTTGCACGGTTGTCTGGGCCTCGTTGATGATCTCGATCGTGTAGGCCCAGAAGAAGCGGCCATCGCGCGGGGACGATTCGCTCTCCATGAACTCAGGCATCACCGACACGTGAACGCCTCTGGTCTTGGCCGTGTACATCGTCCGCTGCCTCCCGCAATTGGTGTATGTCACATCTGTCGCACAGGCGACAGATCGCTGGCGAGGTGTTAAGTCGCCCGCCGGCGACGGACAGAATGACGCAATGGCGGATGGATCATGCTCGACGGATGGATGCGCCAGATCATCGACCCGCCGTTGCTGCGTGCGGGGCGTATCCTGGCGGCCCGCGGATTGCGGGCGGACGACATCACGCTCGCCGGCCTCGCCTTCGGCATGGCGTCGGCGGCAGCCGTCATGGTCGGCCAGTTCGGCGCTGCGTTGCTGCTGATGGCGGCGGGGCGCCTCTGTGACGGCCTTGACGGCGCGGTCGCGGCGGCGCGCCAGCGCACGGACCGGGGAGGCTTCCTCGACATCGTCTGCGACTTCGCCTTCTACGGCGCCTTGCCGCTGGCCTTTGCCGTCTACGCGCCGGACCGCAACGCCCTGGCGGCGGCCGTCCTGCTGTTCAGCTTCTATGTCAACGGAGCGACCTTTCTGGCTTTCGCAGCCATAGCCGCGCGGCGCGGGCTGGAAACGGACAGCCGGGGCCACAAGACACTCTATTTCACCTCCGGGCTCGCTGAAGGCTCGGAGACAATCCTTGTCTTCGTGCTGATGCTCCTGTTCCCTGCGGCCTTTGTCTGGCTGGCCTATGGCTTCGCCGCCATGGTGCTGCTCACGGCGATCAGCCGCATGATAATCGCGTGGACAACTTTCCGCGATTGAGCGGCGCCAGCGCAGCCTGGTTGCACATGGACAGGCCTGCTGGCAACAGTCACGCCATGGCCGTCACCAGATCACAAAGCGCTGAGGGCATTCTGCCCGGCATCCAGTCCGACGACATCATCGCGTGCATGGTCGAGGCCGGGATCATACGGCCCGGCCAGCCGCTTGTGGCGGGCCAGATCCAGCCGTCGAGCCTTGATCTGAGGCTCGGGGCGCGGGCCTGGCGCGTGCGGGCCAGCTTTCTGCCCGGGCGCGACCGCCTTTTGATGACCCGTCTCGATCAGGTCGCGCTGCACGAGATCGACCTGACCAGGGGCGCGGTGCTCGAAACCGGTTGCGTCTACATTGCCGAACTGCTCGAGGGCTTGGCCCTGCCGAGGGGGCTGGCCGCCGCCGCCAATCCCAAGAGCTCCACCGGTCGTCTCGATGTCTTCACGCGCGTCATCACGGACCGTTCGGCCGAGTTCGATGTGGTTGAGGAGGGCTATCACGGCCCGCTCTACATCGAGATCAGCCCGCGCACCTTCCCGGTCCTTGTCCGCACCGGCTCGCGGTTGAGCCAGATCAGGTTCCGGGCTGGCGGCGCGAGGCTCACCGATGCCGAACTCATGGAGGTGCACCGCCGCGAGACGCTGGTGGCCTCTGCCGAGCCCAACATTCAGGGCGGAGTGGCTGTTAGCGTCGACCTCGCCGGCTTCGAGGGCGTTGTCGGCTACCGCGCCAAGCGCTTCACCGGGCTGATCGATGTCGACCGCGTCGGCGCCTACAGGGTGCAAGAGTTCTGGGAACGGCTCGACGCCGACGGCTCCGGCTCGCTGATTCTCGATCCGGGCCAGTTCTATATCCTGGCTTCAAAGGAAGCTGTGCATGTCCCGCCGGACTATGCCTGCGAGATGACGCCCTTCGATGCGCTGGTCGGGGAGTTCCGCGTCCACTACGCGGGCTTCTTCGATCCCGGCTTCGGACATGCGGGCGCGGGCGGCGCAGGCGCGCGGGCCGTGCTTGAGGTGCGTTCGCGCGATGTCCCCTTCATCCTCGAGGATGGCCAGGTCGTCGGTCGCCTCGTCTACGAGCACATGGCCAAACGCCCACGTGCGCTCTACGGCGCGGACCTGAAATCCAACTATCAGGGTCAGTCGCTGAAGCTCTCCAAGCATTTCATCGCCTGAGCGTCACAGGCGAAAGGGCCTGATCTCCATCCAACCCGACAGGGTTTCGCCGGGCTGCAGGATGGCCAGCGGCGTGATGGCGCGGGCGGTCGCTTCGCTCGGTGCGCCGATGCCATGGCTCTGTGGCTCGAAGCAGACGAAGCCTGACTGCGGCGGCGTCCACAGGACCGGGTGGCGCAGGGTCTCGCTCGCGGTGATTGCGATGCACAGCCCGCGTGACGGTGTGGCGAACAGCGCCGGCCCTGCCCAGTCGATGAAGCTGTGGGCGAGTTCGTCTGCCTGCGCGATCGCGCGTCCGGCGCAATAGGGCCCGCCATCATCGTACTTGGTCAGGCCTGTGGCGCGGTAGCCGGGCGCAAAGACGAGGGTCCCGCCGGCGCTCATGGTCAGCATGGTATCCGGCGAGCAGTCCAGCCAGGGGTGGAAGCCCAGGCCATAGGGAAGGGCCTCAGCCGCTTCGTTCGTCACCGTCAGGTCGAAACGGGCGCGGTCCTCAAGCAGCGACACCGTCATCCTGGCCAGATAGCGATAAGGGTCGCTCGCACCGCTGCGCTCATGAACCATGGCGACGCGGTCAAAGGACTGTTCGGCCACCGCCCAGGCCGACTGCCAGCCGAAGCCGTGGATCGTGGCCAGCATGGCCGGATCGTTGATCGGCAGGCTGAGGCGCTGGTGGCCATCATCGACGATGCCGCCGAAGGCCCGGTTTGCGAATGGCACCATTGGCCAAAGGCCAAAGCGGTTTGGCGCGGCGGTGCCGGCCGTTGCACCATCGGGACGGAACAGGAGCCTGTGGCCGGGTCCGCCGGCGGGCGTCCAGCCAAGCGCGGTGACGATCGCGCCATGTTCGGGCGACAGGGTCGCGCTGAAGAACCCGTTGCTCAGTGCGATCATCGGTCGCCTGGTGACAATGCGAGGAATAACGCACGCATCATGCTTTTCCTTTTCCGCACAAAGCGCTAAGAGCAGCCTTCACGTGAGGGGCAATGGCCCGACGCAAACCTGAGATTGGATGGAGCCTGGATGGCTAAGGAAGAGCTGCTCGAATTTGACGGGACCGTTGTGGAAGTGCTGCCGGATGGCCACTTCCGCGTCAAGCTGGACAATGACCACATCGTTCTGGCCTATGCTGCGGGCAAGATGAAGAAGAACCGCATCCGGACCATTGCAGGCGATCGTGTCGTCGTCGAGATGTCGCCCTACGACCTCGATCGCGGCCGCATCAACTTCCGTCAGAAGACTGCAGCCGTGGGCGGCCCTCCCGGGGGTGGCAACCGCAGGCCGCCGCCGCGCCGTCGCTGAAGCGGTCGCGGACGCGGTCTGAGCCATCACCTGTCGGCCGGGTCCGGATGGACAGACCCGGCTGCAAGCCAGGCCAGCGCGCCCTTCGCCGCCGTCAGACCGCTGGCGAAGCAGGCCTGCAGCAGATAGCCGCCCGTCGGTGCTTCCCAGTCGAGCATTTCGCCGGCCACGAACACGCCCGGCCGCGCCCTGAGCATCAGGGACGCGTCGACCGCCTCATGCTTGACGCCGCCTGAGGACGAGATGGCTCGCTCGAAGGCGGACAGCCCTGTCACACGGATCGGGACCGCCTTGATGCGCTCGGCGAGTTGCTTTGGTCCGTCCGGCAGCGGGCCCGCTTCCCGGGCCAGCAGGGCGGCGGCCGGCGAAAGCCCGCCCCGCTTGCGCAGGATGGTTGAGGTCGATGCGCCCTGCCGTGGGCCATCCAGCTTTGCCGCGAGCGCCTCAAGCGTCAGGTCGGCCCTGAGATCAAGCATCAGGGTTGTCGAGGGCGCGGCCATGAGGGCCTGCCGGATCGAGGCGCTGAGCGCATAGACGGCCCCGCCTTCCAGCCCGGTGCGGGTGATGACGGCCTCGCCCCGCTGGTTGCGACCGCCGTGGCTGAGCGCAATGCGCTTCAGCGGCTCGCCATGGGCACGCTCGCGCACCGGCGCAGACCAGTCGACCAGAACCCCGACATTGGCGGGCGAGAGGTTTGACACGGCTGCACCGGCGCCGCGCAGGAGCTGCACCCATTGCCCGTCGGAGCCCAGCCGCGGCCAACTGGCCCCGCCAAGCGCCAGCACGGTGACATCCGGCGTCACCCGGCTTTCGGCGCCCTTCCGGACCAGTCGGAGCGCCCCGTCGTCGCTCCAGCCGGCCCATGCGGTGCCGGTCAGGAGAGTGACGCCAAGGCTGTCGAGCCGCGCCAGCCAGGCGCGCAGCAAGGGTGAGGTCTTGAAGGATTTGGGGAAGACGCGGCCCGAACTGCCAACGAAGGTCGGCTGGCCAAGCCCCTCGCACCAATCGATCAGGGCCGATGGCGGCAAGTCCGCAAGCATCGGTGCAATCCAGCCTGCGGCCTCGCCATAGCGCGCCCCGAAACGCTCGATGGGCTCCGAATGGGTGAGATTGAGCCCGCCGCGCCCGGCCATCAGGAATTTCCGGGCTGGCGAGGGCATGCGCTCATACACCGTGACCATGAGGCCAGCCTGCGCCAGATGCTCGGCGGCGATCAGGCCCGCCGGCCCCGCCCCGATGATGGCGGCTGTGCGCCGTGGCAGGTCTGTCATGGAGTGGTGCTGTCCTTCGGCGGATAAAGATGAGCCACGCCCTTCCGGTCGGTGACGTGAACGGCGCCGTCGCTTGCGGTCGCGAGGAAGGATGGCCCGACCGGAACCTTGCCATGTCCGCCGGGGATATCGAGCACATAGGTCGGTTGCGCAAGCCCGGAGAGGTGGCCGCGGAGCGCCGTCATCAAGGCCTGGCCCTCGTCAAGTGTGACCCGGAAATGCGACGTTCCCGGCGCAAGGTCCGGATGGTGGAGGTAGTAGGGCTGAACCCTGTTTTCGACGAAGCGGCGCATCAGCGCAGCCAGCGTCACAGCGTCGTTGTTGACGCCCTTGAGCAGGACGCTCTGGCTCACCAGCGCGATCCCCGCATCCGCCAGCATGGCGATGGCGGTCTCTGCCTCGGGCGTGAACTCCTCGGGATGGTTGGCATGAAGGCCGACATACACCGCCTTGCCGCCGATGCGCAGCGCGCGCACCAGCGCCGGACTGACGCGGGCAGGATCCACGATCGGCACGCGCGTGTGCCAGCGCACGACGCGGATATGCGCCATCTCGCCGAGCCGGCGCATCAGCGCCTCGACCCGTCGCGCTGTAAGCATGAACGGATCGCCCCCGGTGACGATCACCTCCCAGATGCCGGTCTGGTCCTGAAGATAGGCCATGGCGCGCTCGAGTGCGGCCCCGGTCAGCGCTGCGCCCCCCGGCCCGACCATCTCGCGCCGGAAGCAGAACCGGCAATAGACCGGGCAGGCGTGCACCATCTTGATCAGGGCCCGGTCCGGATAGCGGTGGACGATGCCCTCGACCGGCGAATGCGCCGCGTCGCCGATTGGATCGGTGCGCTCATCCGGCGTCGTCGCAAGTTCACGCACATCCGGCACGAACTGGCGCGCGATGGCGTCGTCGGGTCTCCGGATCAGCTTTGACATGGCCGGGGTCACGGCGATGGCGTAGCGCCGCGCGACCGCCTCGAGCGCAACCACCTGGTCCGGGCCGATCACGCCGGCGGAGGCCAGATCGGCCGGTGTTCGCAAGGTTGTCCGCGTGGTCATGGCGCCGTCATGGCCTGTTCAGCCACCGGCGTCCAGATCACATCGGCGATGCTGTCCGCGCCCACGGCCAACATCACGAGACGGTCAAGGCCGAGCGCGATGCCGGAGGTGGGCGGCATCAGCGGCAGGGCGGCCAGCAGGTCCTCGTCGATCGGATAGCGTTCGCCATAGATCGCCTGCTTCTGGGTCATGTCATCCTCGAAGCGGCGGCGCTGCTCGACAGGGTCGGTCAACTCGCAGAAGGCGTTGGCGAGTTCGACTCCGCAGGCATACAATTCGAAGCGTTCGGCGAGGCGCGGGTCGGCTGGCTTGGGCCGCGCCAGCGCCGCCTCGGAGATCGGGTATTCGCACAAGATCGTGGCGCATCCGATGCCCAGTTGCGGCTCGACCCGCTCTTGCAGGATGCGGCTGTAGATGTCGCTCCAGCTGTCATCGGCCGCAGTGCGCACCCCGATCCGACTGGCTTGCGCATCCAGCCTCGACCTTTCGCCCGCGCCATGGCTGTCGACCGTCGCCAGGAGGTCGACGCCGGCATGGCGCAGGAACGCGTCCGCTACTGTCAGCCGGTCCGGACTGGCGAAGGGATCGCAGGCGCGTCCTCGGAAGACCAGATGGCTCGCTCCGGCGGTGGTCGCGACCAGCGCCAGCAGCGCCGCGCAGTCGTCCATCAGCGCCTCGTAGGGCTCGTTTGTCCGATACCATTCGAGCATGGTGAATTCGGGATGATGCAGCGCGCTGCGCTCGCGGTTGCGGAACACGCGGGCGAAGTCGACGATCCGTTCCTCGCCGGCGGCCAGCAGCTTCTTTGCGGCGAACTCCGGCGAGGTGTGCAGGTAAAGCGGCGCCCGGCTTCCGTCGAGGCCGACCTCGCTGGTGCCGAAGGCGTGCAGATGCGTCTCATTGCCCGGCGAGACCTGCAGGGCCGCGCCCTCGACCGTGACGAAGTCGCGCGCAGCGAACCAGGCGCGGAACGCTGCGATGATGGCGTTGCGCTTCAGCAGATAGGGCCGCCGGCGCATGTGCTCATCGCTCTGCCACCAGCGCCGCGATGGCGGCATCGGACGTGCCCGGTGCTCTGGCCCATGCGCCATGGGGCTTCCCTTCCGCAGCAAAATCTGTCAGTGACGCGCGCCAAATCATTCGATCAGCCGCGCTTTCGCGCCTGATGTATCGCCAAGGACATCACGTGACCAGAGTCATCGCCAGCACCGTGCGCAAGGGCAACATCCTCGAAGTCGACGGCCGTCTCTACGCCGTCCTGTCGGCGGAGAGCTTCTTCCCTGGCAAGGGCACGCCCACCACCCAGATCGACATGCGCCGCCTGTCGGACGGCGTGAAGACCTCGCAGCGCTACAAGACGACCGAACAGGTGGAGCGCGCCTTCGTGGAAGACCGCGAATTCTCCTACCTGTACCAGGATGGCGAGAACTATGTGTTCATGAACCCCGAGAACTACGAGCAGTTGACCGTGTCGGCGGACGTGGTCGGCGACTACGCGCCCTACCTGCAGGAAGGCATGATCTGCCAGCTCTCGATCTTCGAGGAGAACGCGGTCGGCATCCAGCTTCCCGCCCGCATCGTGCTTGAGGTGACCGAGACCGAGCCGGCGATCAAGAACCAGACCGCATCGTCCTCCTACAAGCCCGCCATCATGAACAATGGTGTGCGCGTCATGGTCCCGCCCCACATCGCGGTGGGCACGCGCATCGTGGTGCAGACCGAGGACGGCACCTACGTCGAGCGCGCCAAGGACTGAGGCCTCTGCTCAGCCGGCCAGCCGCGCGACCTCCTCGCCGATAGCGAGGCTGGCCGTCAGGCCCGGGCTTTCGATCCCGAACAGGGTGACAAAGCCCTGAACGCCATGCGCCGCCGGGCCCTCGACGCGGAAGTCCGGCATCGGCTCGGAAGGTCCATGGATCTTTGGCCTGATGCCTGCGTAGTCTGGCGTCAGCGCCCCGTCGGGCAGGCCCGGCCAGTAGCTGCGGATAGCGGCGTAAAAGCTCGCCGCCCGGGCCGGATCAACCGCAAGGTCGTGCTCGGAGGCCACCCATTCCACATCCGGGCCGAACCGTACCCGCCCGGCCAGATCGATGGTGGCATGCACGCCGAGCCCTGCCGCTTCCGGCGTCGGGTAGATCAGCCGGCGGAAGGGCTGACGCCCCGCCAACGCGAAGTAGTTTCCCTTGGCATAGGCCTGGCGTGGCAGGAGCTGCGCGGGATAGTCGGCCAGCAGCGCCGCCAGCCGTGGCGCGCCGTGGCCGGCGCTGTTGACGAACAGATCGGTGCTGATCTCGGCCGGTTCCGGCCCGCCGGTCGAGACGACCATCATCCCGCCGGCGCGCCGCAGCCCTGTGACGGGCGCGCCGAAGGCGAAGACGCCGCCCGCATTCTCGACATCGCCCTGCAGCGACAGCATGAAGGCGTGGGAATCGACCACGCCCGTTGATGGCGACCAGACCGCCGCGACGGCGGACACCTCCGGTTCCATGGCCGCGATCTCGGCAGGGCCGATCATCCGCAGATCCCCGACGCCCGCCGCCGTGCCGCGCGTGATGATCGCTTCGAGCTTCGTGACCTGCTCGGGCCTTGTGGCGACGATCAGCTTACCGCAGCGTTCATATGCAAGCCCGCGCTCGGACAGGTAGGCATAGAGCGCATGTTTGCCGGCCACGCAGAGCCGTGCCTTCGCCGAGCCCTCCGGGTAGTACAGCCCGGCATGGATCACCTCGCTGTTGCGCGAGGAGGTCTGTGTGCCGATGCCCGCCTCGGCGTCGACCACCAGCACCTCGCGGCCGGAGAGAGCCAGCGCGCGTGCGACCGCAAGGCCGACGACGCCGGCCCCTGCCACGATGCAGTCAATGTCCGCCATGACCGGCAGGACCCGGACTGATCAGGCTGGCATCGCCGTTTCGACAAGGCCGGCCCAGTAGGCAACGCCGACGGGGATCGCCTTGTCGTTGAAGTCATAGGCCGGATGATGCAGCCCGGCGCTGTCGCCATTGCCCATGAAGATGTAGCTCCCGGGACGCTCTTCCAGCATGAAGGAAAAGTCCTCCGAGCCCATCGTCGGCGGCACCGAGGTGTCGACATTGGCCGCGCCGACGAGGCTGGACGCGACCCTCGTCGCGAAATCCGTCTGCCCGGCATGGTTGAAGGTCACCGGATAGCCGCGCTCGTACTCGATCTCGGCCTTGCAGCCCATGGCGGCGGCGATCCCCGTCACGATGGCCCGCAGCCTTTCCTCGGCGATGTCGCGCATCTCCTTCGACAGGGTGCGCACCGTGCCCTTCATCTCCGCGGTCTGCGGGATGACGTTGAAGGCTTCCCCGGCCTTCACCGCTGTCACCGACACGACGACGGAATCGAGCGGATCGCAGTTGCGCGATGCGATCGTCTGAAGCGCGGAAATGATCTGGGCGCTGGCCACCACAGGATCGATCGTGTCGTTCGGTTTGGCCGCGTGCCCGCCGCGCCCTTCGAGCGTGATCAGGAAGCGGTCTGCGGCGGCCATCATGGCGCCCGGGCGCACCGCGAAGGAGCCGACGGGCAGGCCCGGCATGTTGTGCATGCCGTAGACCTCCTGCACGCCGAAGCGCTCCATCATGCCTTCCTTGACCATCTCGCGACCGCCGCCGCCGCCCTCTTCGGCAGGCTGGAAGATGATCACGGCCGTGCCGCTGAAATTGCGTGTTTCGGCGAGATATCTGGCGGCGCCCAGCAGCATGGCGGTGTGCCCGTCATGGCCGCAGGCATGCATCTTGCCCGGCGTTGCCGAGCGGTAGGGCAGGTTGGTCTGCTCATCGATCGGCAGGGCGTCCATGTCGGCCCGAAGGCCGATGACCTTGCCCGATGGCGCGCCCTTGCCCTTGATCACAGCGACCACGCCGGTGCGCCCGATGCCCGTCACCACCTCGTCGCAACCGAAGGCCTTGAGCTTGTCCGCGACCACCTGCGCCGTGCGGAACACATCGAACAGCAGCTCCGGGTTGCGGTGGAAGTCGCGGCGCCACTCGGCGATCTCGCTGCTCATGGCTTCAATGCGGGGGTGGATGGTCATGATGAAATCACCGGAACGGTTGTGTTGGGACAGGCAGGTTCGGGGTGTTGTGCAATAGGATCAAGCTTACCAGAGCGCATAGGCAATGCCAGCGCCATCACGGCATCCGCGCCATGACGCAGAAGGCAGAGCTGCGCCTGGTCAGCGCGCCAGATCGCTGATCAGCCGACGCATGAACTGCTCGCCGGCCTGCATCTGGCTGATGGCGATGAACTCGTCGGGCTGATGGGCCTGCGCGATGTCGCCGGGTCCGCAGATCACCGTCGACCAGCCGACCTCCTGGAACTGCCCGCCTTCGGTGCCATAGGCGACGACGTGGCTGCCATTGTCACCGGTCAGACGGCGGGCGAGGCGCTCGGCCGCCCCGTCGGCTTCGGGACGCAGCGGCGGAACCGAGGTCATGAGCTCGATCTCGACGCCGGCCTTGGGCGACTTGCGCTTCATCTCCGGCTCGATCACCTCGCGCACGTAGGCCGTGTAGCGGGCGATGTCCTCGCGCGGATCTTCCGGCGGAATCACCCGGAACTCCGAGGTGAACACGCATTTCTCCGCCGTGATGTTGGCGCCGGTCCCGCCATTGACGATTCCGCAGTGGAAGGTGGCATAAGGCGGGACAAACGGGCTGGCCGGGTCGGCATTCGCCGCCCTGAGGTGCATCTGGTCTTCGTGCCAGGCGATCAGCCGGGCCGCCACCATCACCGCCGAGACGCCGAGGTCCATCCGGCTTGAGTGGACCGCATAGCCCTTGACCGTGGTCAGGAGGCGGGTCCCGCCCTTGTGGCCGGTCACCACCTGCATCATCGACGGCTCGCCGACGATCACCGCCGAGGGCTTGAGCCCCTGCCGCACCATTTCGGCGATCATGAAGGGCGCGCCGACGCAGCCGATTTCCTCGTCATAGGACAGCGCCAGATGCACAGGCCGCTTCAGCCCGGCCTTGAGCATGTCGGGCACCAGCGCAAGGCCGAGGGCATCGAAGCCCTTCATGTCGCAGCTGCCGCGCCCGTAGAGCTTGCCGTCGCGCTCGGTCAGGGTCCACGGGTCACTCGTCCATTCCTGCCCCGCCACCGAGACGACATCGGTGTGGCCGGAGAGGACCACGCCGCCGTCGACCATCGGCCCGATCGTGGCAAACAGGTTGGCCTTGGTTCCGTCGGGGCTCGGCACGATGTGGCTGTCCACGCCGTGGCTGGCGAGATAATCGCGGATGAAATGGATGATCGGCAGGTTGCTGCTGTGCGGCTCGGTCGGGAAGGCCACGAGCCTGGCCAGCATTTCGGTCGGTGTCATGTGCATGCGTTATCGGTAGCGGCAGTCCGGGCTTGACACAAGACGGGACCGGAACGCTGGATGCTGTTCATGTTTCCGCGAGCCGATCCCCATGCAGTTTGACGTGACCCTCGATGACATCCGCGCGGCTGAAGCGCGCATTGCCGGACGGGTCCGCCAGACCCCGACGATCCAGAGTGCGGCCGTGGGCGCACGGCTGGGCTCGGACGCGTTCCTCAAACTGGAATGCCTGCAGAACGCCGGCTCCTTCAAGGTGCGGGGTTCGTTCAACAAGCTCCTGAGCATGACGGAGGCGGAACGGGCGCGTGGCGTGGTCACGGTGTCGGGCGGCAACCACGCGATCGCGGTCAGTCAGGTGGCCCGCGCCCTCGGCTCGCATGCGCTCGTCCTGATGCCCAGGACCGTCGCGCCGTTCAACATCGCGCTGACCGAGGCGGCCGGCGGGACAGTCGAGTTGTGCGAGGACGCGATCGTCGCCTTCGCCAGGGCGGATGATCACGCGGCCGCTGGCAGGACGAACATCCATTCCTTCGATGATCCGCTGATCATCGCCGGCCACGGCACGCTCGGCCTCGAATTCGCGCGGCAGGCGGAAGGCCTGACTCACCTGTTCATCTCGATCGGCGGCGGCGGTTTCTCGGCCGGCGTCGGCGCGGCGATGAAGGCGCTCAATCCGGCTCTGCACATCATCGGGGTCGAAACCGAGGGCGCGACCACGATGACCGAGGCGCTCGCCGCCGGAAAGCCGGTGGCGGTGCGGCCGACCTCCATTGCGCGGACACTCGGTGCCCCCTTCGCCACCCAGCGGACGATGGCCGCCGCGCGTGCCTTCCTCGACGAAATCGTGGTGGTTTCCGACCGGGACGCGGTCACCGAGCTGGTCTGGCTGCTGCAGAACGAGCGTGTGCTGGTCGAACCGGCTGCGGCCTGCGTGCTGGCAGCGGCCATGACGCGGCGCGCGGCCTTCGGGCCGGCGGCGCGCGTCGGACTGATCCTTTGCGGTTCGAACGTGGCGCTGGAGGACGTGGCCGCCTGGCGCGGGCAGTTCGGTTTGTGACATTTGGCGACTGGACGCCGGAACAGTTCGCCTGTTTAGTGTCAGCAAGCCTGATCAGAGTGAGATCGGGCGCGGTCCTTCAGGGGGCCAACCGGTTCAAACAGGGAGACGATAGAACATGATCTCGAAGCGACGACTTCTCGCCTTCGCTGCCGGCGTTGCGCTGGTTGCTGGCGCCAGCCTCGGCGCGGCGCCCGCCAGCGCCCAGCAGACGCTGCGCTGGGCTTTCCAGGGCAACCTCAACACGCTCGATCCCTACGGCATCAACGAGACCACCACCCTCGGCCTGCAGGGCAATGTCTATGAAGGCCTGACCAAGCGCGACAAGGATCTCAAGATCATTCCCGGCCTCGCCGAGCGCTGGGAAGTCCTCGACAATGGCCTGCGCTGGCGCTTTTATCTGCGCAAGGGCGTGAAGTTCCACAACGGCAATGATTTCAATGCCGATGACGTCGTGTTCTCGGCCCAGCGCGTGGTTGCCAACAACTCGCAGCTGACCTCCCGCCTCTCCGGCAATCCCGAGTTCGTCAAGGTCGATGACTTCACCGTGGACGTGAGGCTCAAGAGCCCGAACCCGATCCTGCACTATGCCTGGGACACCTGGTACATCATGGACAAGGAGTGGACCGAGGCGAACAACGCCCAGATCCCGCCC
Organism: Hyphomicrobiales bacterium; assembly: GCA_027483505.1. GTDB lineage: Bacteria > Pseudomonadota > Alphaproteobacteria > Rhizobiales > Beijerinckiaceae > Allobosea. Next base: position 186 of record JAIXUP010000017.1, on the reverse strand, counting down.
GCTCCGCAGGCCACGACGCCCGGCTTCGCGACCATCAACACCAATGGCACCGGCCCGTTCCGCATCACCGAGCACCAACTCGGCGTGCGGACCGTGTTCGAAAAGAACCCAAACTGGTGGGGCAAGGTCGAGCACAATCTCGACCGCGTGGTGTTCACGCCGATCACCTCCGCTCCGACCCGCGTT
>JAIXUP010000005.1:30000-87595 GCA_027483505.1 Hyphomicrobiales bacterium | reverse complement strand
ACAATGCGCGTGTTGCAGTTGCCGCGTGAGCGGTAATTACACACAAACCTAAGTCCTTGCGCTTCGCAGCGTAAGGCGGGGCCCGGAGGAGCCTGGCAACAGAATCCTCCACCTTCACAAGGCTGGTCGAAGCTCCTCCCGGGCTATGACCCCTGGGAGCCTGGCAACAGGTTTCAGGACCTCAATCGGCACGTCGAAAACGTCTCGCCTTCCGGACGGAATCGTCTATTTTCCCCTCATGACCAACCAGACACCGTCCAAAGACCTGATCCGCTACGACCTGCTGGTGCAGGAGGCCCTGAAGGGCGTGGTGCGCAAGGTCCTGGTCGATGCGGGCCGTGACGGACTGCCCGGCGACCATCACTTCTACATCTCGTTCCGGACCAATTTTCCCGGCGTCCGCCTGTCACAGCGGATGCGCGAGAAATACCCGGAAGAGATGACGATCGTGCTGCAGCACCAGTTCTGGGATCTGGGCATCACCGAACACACCTTCGAGGTCGGCCTGTCGTTTTCCGGCATCCCGGAGCGGCTGCTGATTCCGTTTGACGCGCTCGTGGGCTTCTTCGATCCTTCCGTCCAATTCGGACTGAAGTTCGAGCTGAATGGCGACGCCGCTCCTGTTTCTGATGTGGCGCCTGCGTCAGGTCCGGTTCTGGTTCCGTCAGATGCCGAACAGGCCAGGCCGCGGCCGGCTCTGCCCTTGCGGGGCGCAGCATCCGAGCCGGCCGAGACCAAACCCGCACCGGCGGGCCCTGCCGAGCCGAAGGCGGCGAAGTCAAAGGCCGCCGCACCGGCTGCACCGGCCGGTCCCGACGAGTCCGAGGACGACAAGCAGTCGGCGCAGGTCGTCAGCCTCGACGCCTTCCGCAAGAAGCCCTGAGCCTTGGCTCCGTGATGTCTGGCGTCCGCACCGAACGCGACACGTTCGGTCCGATCGAGGTGCCGGCCGCGCGCTACTGGGGCGCACAGACCCAGCGCTCCCTTGAGAATTTCCGCATCGGCACGCAAACCATGCCGGAGTCCCTGATTGCGGCGCTGGTGCTCATCAAACGCAGCGCGGCTTCGGTGAACAGCGACCTTGGCCTTCTGGCAGCGCCGGTCGCGGAGGCGATCATCGCGGCGGCCGATGAGATCCTTGCCGGCGGCCTTGCTCACGAATTCCCGCTTTCCGTCTGGCAGACCGGTTCCGGGACCCAGACCAACATGAACGTCAACGAGGTGCTCGCCAACCGGGCAAACGAGATGCTCGGACATCCGCTTGGCAGCAAGGGCCCGATCCATCCCAATGACCATGTCAATCTCGGCCAGTCCTCCAACGACACCTTTCCCACGGCGATGCATGTCAGCGCCGCCCGCGACATCGCGGTCAGCCTTCTGCCGAAGCTGGCGGCGCTGGCTGCGGCTCTCGAGGAGCGCGCCGCGGCCTTTGCAGACATCATCAAAACAGGGCGCACGCATCTGCAGGACGCGACGCCCGTCACGCTCGGACAGGAGTTCTCGGGCTATGCCGCGCAACTCCGTCTCGGCATCGCCCGCATCGAGTCCACGCTTCCGGGCCTCCATGCCCTGGCTCAGGGCGGCACAGCCGTCGGAACCGGGCTGAACACGCACCCCGAATTCTCCGCGCGCATCGCGGCGGAACTGTCACGGCGCACCGGCCTGCCCTTCCGCCCGGCGGACAACCTGTTCGAAGCCCTCGCCAGCCACGACGCCATCGCTTTCAGCCATGGCGCGCTCGCAGCGCTGGCGGCTGGCCTGTTCAAGATCGCCAGCGACATCCGCCTGATGGGCTCGGGCCCGCGCGCGGGGCTCGGCGAGATCGCGCTGCCCGAAAACGAGCCGGGCTCGTCGATCATGCCCGGCAAGGTCAACCCGACCCAGGCCGAGGCGCTGACGATGGTCTGCGCCCGCGTCATCGGCAACGGCGCCACCATCAGCTTCGCCGCCAGCCAGGGTCATTTCGAACTGAACGTCTTCAAGCCGGTGATTGCGGATGCGATGCTGCAATCGATCCGCCTGCTGGGCGATGCCGCCGAGTCCTTCCGCATCCATTGTGTCGAAGGCATCGTGCCCAACCGCGCGCGGCTGGCTGAGCTGATGGGCCGCTCGCTGATGCTGGTCACGGCGCTCGCGCCGGAGATCGGCTACGACAGGGCTGCCAGGATTGCCAAGGCGGCGCATGCGAACGGCACGACGCTGCGCGAGGAGGCGCTCGCGGCCGGCGTCGATGCAGCCACCTTCGACCGTCTGGTCGATCCGGCACGGATGCTGCGGCCGCAGGCCTAGGCTCCGGGGCTTCCCCGTTCAGGCGCGATCGCCTATCCTGCGCCCATGTCGGCCGACATCATCAACCTGCGTCAGGCGCGCAAGCAGAAGGCCAGGACCGAGGCTGAGGCCCGGGCTGCGGAGAACCGGCGCGCCTTCGGCCGCAGCAAGGCCGAGCGGGCCGATGGCGAGGCGCGGGCCGAGGTGGCGCGTCGCCATCTTGATGGGCACAGGCTGGACAAGGACCCGTCCGGACATGACTGACAGGCCCAGAGGCACGCGGCGTGGTCCCAAGGCCGGGGTGCCGCGGGCGGGGGTCGTCAAGCGGTCCATATCCATAGCGGGCCACGCCACCTCAGTTTCTCTCGAGGAGCCGTTCTGGCAGGCCTTGAAGAGGCTTGGCGATGACCGCGGCCTGAGTGTCGCCAGCCTCGTGGCTGAGATCGACGGCCAGCGCGGGCGCAGCAACCTGTCCTCGGCCCTGCGGGTCGCGGTGCTGGACCACCTGACGAAGCAGGCCGGACGGCACGCCGATTGACAGCCATCCTGACGTTTGATCAGATGGTCAAATGCTGGACTGACCACGGATCATCAGGGGAGAGTGGCGCATGGCGGACATCAGGGCGGGACGTCTCGATGCTGCGGTGATTGCCGAAAACTTCGGCGACATGCTGCCGGCGTTCTCCGCCAATGAGGCACGGGTCGCCGCCGAGCGCTGCCTGTTCTGCCACGATGCGCCCTGCGTCACGGCCTGCCCGACCTCGATCGATATTCCGCTCTTCATCCGCCAGATTGCCGCCGCCAATCCGATCGGCGCGGCGAGGACCATTCTGGACAGCAACATCATGGGCGCCATGTGCGCCCGCGTCTGCCCCACCGAGAATCTGTGCGAAGGGGTCTGCGTGCGCGAGGTCTCGGAAGGCAAGGCCATCGAGATCGGTCGCCTGCAGCGCCACGCAACCGACGCCGCCTTTACCACCGGCAGGCAGTTCTACAAGGCCGGGCCAGCGACAGGGCACCATGTCGCCGTGGTCGGCGCCGGCCCGGCCGGTCTGGCCTGCGCCCACAAGCTCGCCACGCTCGGCCACATGGTCACGGTCTTCGAGGCACGGGACAAGGCCGGCGGCCTGAACGAGTTCGGCATCGCCGCCTACAAGGCGACCCATGATGTGGCGCAGCATGAGGTCGAGTACGTCCTGGCCGTCGGCAACATCACCATCGAATACGGCAAGCGCCTTGGACGCGACATCACGCTGGCAGGGTTGAAACGCGACCATGACGCGGTTTTCCTCGGCATGGGCCTGGGCGACACCAATGACCTTGACCTCGGCACCGAGCCCGATGGCGTGCTCGATGCGGTCGCCTACATCGCCGCCTTGCGGCAGGCCCCCGACAAATCGGCCCTGCCGGTCGGCCGCCGCGTCGTGGTGATCGGCGGCGGCATGACGGCGATCGACATCGCGACGCAGACAAAGAAGCTCGGCGCCGACGAGGTCACCATCGTTTACCGGCGCGGCAAGGAACAGATGTCGGCCTCGCCCTACGAGCAGGACGTGGCCCAGACGCACGGGGTGACGATCCGGCACTGGATGAGGCCGGTCGAGCTGGTGGCCATCGGCGGCCACCTTTCTGCGGTGAAGCTCGCGTACACCCGGCTTGATGGCGGCAAGCTGGTTGCAACCGGCGAGACGGTGACCTTGCCCTGCGACCAGCTCTTCAAGGCCATCGGCCAGGTTTTCGTGCCGGCCGACCTGGCCGATGCCGGCGGACAGATCGCCATGAGCGGCGGCCGCATCGCCGTCGACACCGAGCGCCGCACCTCCTTGGCCGGTGTCTGGGCTGGCGGCGATTGCGTCGCCGGCGGGCAGGATCTGACCGTCGCGGCGGTCGAGGATGGCAAGCAGGCCGCCCTGTCGATCGACCGTACGCTGCGCGGAGCAGCGGTCGCGGCGGCGGAATGAGGACGGGAAAACGAGGAGAAGACCATGGCTGATCTTCGCGTCACCTTTGCCGGCATCAGGGCGCCGAATCCGTTCTGGCTGGCCTCGGCCCCGCCCACCGACAAGGAGTACAACGTCGTCCGCGCCTTCAAGGCGGGCTGGGGCGGCGTGGTCTGGAAGACGCTGGGCGAGGACGGTCCGCCCATCGTCAATGTCTCGGGGCCGCGCTATGGCGCGATCCATGCCTCGGACCGCCGCGTGATCGGCTTCAACAACATCGAACTGATCACCGACAGGCCGCTGCAGACCAATCTGGAAGAGATCAAGCGCGTCAAGAAGGAGTGGCCGGACCGCGCCATGGTCGTGTCGCTGATGGTGCCCTGCGATGAGGAGAGCTGGAAGGCGATCCTCAAGCGTGTCGAATGGACCGAGTGTGACGGCGTCGAACTCAACTTCGGCTGTCCGCACGGCATGAGCGAACGCGGCATGGGGGCAGCCGTCGGACAGGTCGCCGAATATGTCGAGATGGTCACACGCTGGTGCAAGCAGCACACGCGCATGCCAGTCATCGTCAAGCTGACGCCGAACGTCTCGAGCGTCATCCCGCCGGCGCGCGCCGCGAAAAAGGGCGGTGCGGATGCGGTGTCGCTGATCAACACGGTCAACTCGATGATGGGCGTCGACCTCGACGCCATGTCGCCCTGGCCGCATGTTGGCGGCAAGGGCACCCATGGCGGCATGTGCGGCCCGGTGGTGAAGCCCATCGCGCTCAACATGGTCGCCGAGATCGCCCGCAATGCGGAGACGGCGGGGCTGCCCATATCCGGCATCGGCGGCATCGAGACCTGGAAGGATGCGGCCGAGTATCTGGCGCTGGGCTGCGGCACGGTGCAGGTCTGCACCGCGGCCATGGTCTACGGCTTCAGGATCGTCGCGGAGATGAAGGCGGGCCTGTCGGACTGGATGGACGCGAAGGGCTATCGCACCATCGACGACTTTCGCGGGATGGCGGCCCCCAAGGTCACCGACTGGCAGCACCTCAACCTCGACTATGTCGTCAAGGCCCGGATTGATCAGGACCTGTGCATCTCCTGCGGGCGTTGCCACGTCGCCTGCGAGGACACCTCGCATCAGGCGATCACCAATCTCGTCAATGGCGTTCGCCGTTTCGAGGTGATCGAGGAGGAATGCGTCGGCTGCAACCTGTGCGCGGTCGTCTGCCCGGTGGAGAACTGCATCACCATGGTCGAGAAGGCCGAGGGCTATGTCGATCCCCGCACCGGCATCGTGGTCGGCGGCCATCGCACCTGGATGGAGCATCCCAACAACCCGATGGCGAAGGACCCGAAACCGGCCAGGATGGCGGAGCCGGCGGAGTAGCCCGGCGCGGGCGTGCGCCTCAGTCGGAGCTGTCTTCGGCCTCGTCAGGGTCGGTCGCGGCCCCTGATGCGCGGTGCAGGCGCGCCATGCTCTCGACCAGATCGGTGATCTGGCGCCTGAGCTTGCTGTCCGAAATCGAGATGAAGGCGCGGGCGAGTTGCTGGCCGTCGGACATGGCCACCATCCGGTGCACGAAGGCGGCTGCCGGCGTCTCGCCTTCGGGCAGCATGGTCACGCCTTCGGCCCCTTCAAAGAAGAAGGAGATCGGCACATCCAGCGCCGACGCCACCATCTGCAGCCGCGCCGGGCCGATGCGGCTGACGCCCTTCTCGTATTTCTGAAGCTGCTGGAAGGACACTCCCAGCATTGCCGCAAGCTGCTTCTGGGTCAGCCCGTTGAGGAGCCGGCGCATGCGCATGCGCGATCCGACATAGGCGTCGACAGGTTGCTTGGCTCTCATGGGCAGCACCGATGAATCCGGAAAAGGCGAATCAGCGGCTGCAGTGTACGGCTGGATATGCCGAGATGAACAGAATCTGTGCCATAGCCGGGCAGGGCAGGCCCGCCGCCGGATGCGGCGGGCCTGGAGTCTTTCAGGCCGCCTTGCGGGCGCGCGGGCTGATCAGGCCTTTCTTGATCAGCGTTTCGGCAATCTGGACGGCGTTGAGGGCGGCACCCTTGCGCAGGTTGTCCGAGACGCACCAGAACGAGAGGCCATTGTCGACCGTGGAATCCTCGCGGATTCTGCTGATGTAGGTGGCGTCTTCGCCAGCGGACTCATGCGGCGTCGCGTAGCCGCCGTTCTCGCGCGTGTCGATCACCATCACGCCGGGAGCCGAACGCAGGATGCGCCGCGCTTCGTCGGCGGTGACGGGCTGCTCGAACTCGACATTGACGGCCTCTGAGTGGCCGACGAAGACCGGCACGCGCACGCAGGTCGCGGTCAGCTTGATCTTCGGATCGAGAATCTTCTTGGTCTCGACCATCATCTTCCACTCTTCCTTGGTGTAGCCGTCCTCCATGAAGACATCGATGTGGGGAATGACGTTGAAGGCGATGCGCTTGGTGAACTTCTTCACCTCCGCCCCGCCGAGCGAGTAGATCGCCTTGGTCTGGCGGTCGAGTTCGTCCATGCCATCCTTGCCCGCGCCGGAAACGGACTGGTAGGTCGAAACCACCACCCGCTTGATGCCGAAGCGGTCATGCAGCGGCTTCAGGGCCACGACGAGCTGCGCGGTCGAGCAGTTCGGATTGGCGATGATGTTCTTCCTGGAGAAACCGCTGAGGGCAGCGGCGTTGACCTCGGGCACCACCAGCGGCACATCCGGGTCCATGCGCCAGGCGCTCGAATTGTCGATCACGACGCAGCCCTGCGCACCGATCTTCGGCGACCACGCCTTGGAGACCTCGCCGCCGGCGGACATCAGGCAGATGTCCGTGTCCGAAAAGTCGTAATTGTCCAGCACCTTGCACTTCAGGATGCGGTCCCCGAACGACACTTCCGAATTGATCGAGCGGCTGGAGGCGAGCGCGACCACCTCATCGGCCGGAAAGGCCCGCTCGGCCAGGATGGAAAGCATTTCGCGGCCCACATTGCCTGTGGCTCCTGCGATGGCGACCTTGTAACCCATGATGATGACGATCCTGTCTGACTGGTTTTCCCCCGCTGTGTAACCGATCAGGCCGACTTTGTCAGGGTCCTGCCCGGTCTGCGTTTGCCCCGTGACCCCCGACGGGGGATGACCCGGAGCGAGGAAGGCGTCAGCGCGCGCGTTTGGCTTTGCTCACCGTCGCAACGGTGAGCAAGGCGGTCGTCGGTTTCGTCGGCATGACGAGAGGGCGAGCGACGGAAAACATAGGTAGGCGCATGTCCATGTGATCAGCCCGGGTCGATCCCGGCGGGCCGCAGTTCAACCGCAGACGGACGCTCCTGTCAATTGCCGCGATTTGCGGCAGTCAGGCGGCGAGGCTTTCGAGCTTGCACATCAGCGCCCGTTCGAGCCGGCTTTTCAGTTCGGCGTCGTTGTAGGGCTTGGTGATGTAGTTGCTGGCGCCCGCGCTCATGGCGCTTTGCACATTGCTCAGCTTGTTCTCGCCCGTTGCGATCAGCACGGCGGTCGCCTTGTTCTCCGCCGTCGTGCGGATGAACTTCAGCACCTCCAGGCCGGTCGTGTCGCCCAGGTTCCAGTCGAGCACAATCAGGTCATACTGCTTCTGTGACACCAGCGTCCTGGCGCTGGCCCCGTCGGCCGCCTCGTAAATGCGCCGGAAACCGAGCTTGTACAGATACAGCATCGCCAGTTCGCGCATGCTTTTCTGGTCATCGACAACCAGCACTTCAAACACATCAAGGGTCTTCATGGGACAAGCTCCGTCTTGGGGGATCTGGCGGCGGTCCGCTCCGCCGCAGGATGCATGATGGCTGCGGCGATCAGCGCGCCGATCTCGCCGAGCGGCGTGGGGCCGTCGGCGGCCTTGATTTCAAGCGCTGCCCTCGGCATGCCGAAGACCACCGAACTGGCTTCATCCTGAGCGAAGGTCAGCGCTCCGGCCCGGCGCAGCGCGAGCAGCCCCTCGGCGCCGTCGCGCCCCATCCCTGTCAGGATCACGCCGATGGCGTTGCTGCCGGCCGCCTCGGCGACGGAGTGGAAGAGCTTGTCGCACGACGGCCTGTGGCCAGAGATCTTGTCGCCCTGGTCGACCTCGCAGATGTAGGCGCCGCCGCTGCGGCGCACCGCAAGGTGTCGCCCGCTCGGCGCCACCATGACCATGCTGCTGTTCAACACTTCGCCCCCCTGCGCGACACGCACCTGATGGCCTGTGGCGTTGCTGACGCGCTTGGCGAAGCCGTCGGCGTAGCCCGGCAGCATGTGCTGCGTGATCATCACCGGCGCGAGCCCCGCCGGCACGCGCCGCAGCACCTCGATCACAGCGACGATGCCGCCAGTCGATGAGCCGATGGCCACAATGGGCTGTCCCGCCCTGGCCGGAGACGTGGCAGGGACCGCCTGGGGAGCCGCAGGCTGCCGGCGGGTCTTGCGCAATTGCTCGATATAGACGGCGAGCGACGCCTGCAGCGTCTCGTGCGTCGCGGTCACCCCATCGGGTTTCTGCACGAAGCCGAGCGCGCCAAGCGCCATGGCCTGATCGCGCACCGACGAGCCGGTTCCCGGCGCACCCGAGATCACGATGACGGGCGTCGGACACTCCCGCATGATCCGCTCGAGCAGGGCGAAGCCATGCCGGCCCGGCAGCTCGAGATCGAGCAGAACCAGATCGACCGGCTGCTGCACGAGCGCCGACCAGGCGCTTTCAGCATCCGCCGCCTCAGCCACCACGCGCGTGTTCGAAACCGCCGATACCAGCAGCGCAAGAAGCTGACGGACGGTGGCCTGATCGTCGCAGACCAGGATGCGCAACGGTCCGCTCTCGCCGGCGCGCGCCGGCACGTGATGGGCAGTAAACATCAGAACATCTCCACAATCGAGGCCGTCCGCCGGGCGGAAATCTGCGCCTGATGGCGCGCTTCGGTGCGGGCAACCTCGGCGGTCGCCAGCGGGTCGATATGCTGGACGAGGGCACGGCCGCTCCACGGCTCGAACAGCACCCGGCGCGGACTGGACCCGCCTGTGTCACGGGAGCGCACGGCGATCTTTTCATGGGCCAGGAAGTCCATGGCGAACTGCGCATTGCGCTCGCCGATGGCCGACTGGTCGAACACGGCGGCGATCTTGGCACCGCCAAAGACCTTGGCTTCCAGATGCCGCCGGTCGCAACCGGCCCGCATCAGGGCGTTGATCAGGACTTCCATGGCGGTGTCGCCATAAAGCATCGCGTCGCGGCTGGGCCCCTGCCCGGCTGTTTCGCTGCTCATCGGCAGCATGAAATGGTTGATGCCGCCGATGCGCCGGCGCTCGTCGCGCAGGCACACCGCGATGCACGAGCCCAGCACCGTCGAGAGCATCTCGTTCGCCGCGCCGTTGATGGCGTGGGCGCCCGGCGCCACAGGATGGATCAGCGCCTCGAAGCGCTTGTCGAAATAGCTGTTCTGTCCGCGCGCGGCCTGTGCCGCTCTTGCGCCTTCGTCAATCATGGTGGCGCCTCGATTGGGTATAGCTGGTACGCCCCGACAGCCGCAGGCGGGGATGGTTCGGCCCGAGCGATTCCGAATGGCCGATGAAAAGCGTGCCGCCATCACTGAGCATGTCGGCGAAGCGGTCGACCAGGGTCCGCTTGGTCGGACCGTCGAAATAGATCATCACATTGCGGCAGAAGATCACATCGAACGGGCCCCGGAATGGCCACGGGTCCAGCAGGTTGAGCGTCCGGCAGGTGACGAGGCGGCGCAGGGCCGGGCTGACGACATGATGGCCGGGCCGCGTCGAGGGGGTGCAGCCCAGCAGGGGCCTGAGATCCGCGGGCGCGCGGCCCAGCACATCCTGGCTGTATTCGCCGGCTTCCGCCGCACTGACCATCTCGCTGTCGATGTCCGTCGCCAGAATGCGCGCGTCGCAGCCGCTGAAGCCCTTGAGGCTCTGGGCGAGGATGGCGGCGATGGAATACGGTTCCTCGCCCGAGGACGAGGCGGCGGACCAGATCCGCAGGCGTTTCGGATTCCGCGCCAGGAGGTGCGGCAGCGTTTCATTGGCGAGCTGATCGAAGTGATGCCGCTCGCGAAAGAACGAGGTGTGGTTTGTCGTCACCGCATTGAGCAGATCCGGCAGTTCACTCTCGAGCTGCGGCGAGCGCAACAGATCCATGTAGTCCTTGATCGAGCCCAGGCCGAGCGCCTTGATCCGGCGGACAAGTCGGCCGCGCGTCATGGCCGACTTGGTCTCGCGGATCACGATGCCGGAGGCGCGGTGCACGATCTCCGCCACGAAGCGGAGATCGGCGTCGCTGAAAGCGAGGTCCATCGCCTGTCCGTCGTTGCGGACCATGCGTGGCTGGGCGGGTGTCATGATCTCAGAACTCCGACCAGTTGCCTTGGGGCGCGCCCGCGACCTTGCGGCGGGCGGGCGCCTTCGCGTCCCAGCCGCTGCCGACCGGGGCGCTCGCCGTTCCACTCCGGACATCGCCGCCCGAAGCTTTCTCGGCGAACGCCGCCTTGACGAGGTTCTGCAACAGCTTGGGCTCGGCATGGCCCCGCGCCGGCGCCGGCGCTGCGGCGTTGCCGGTCTTGAAGGTCGCGACCAGCGACCGCAGCGTGATGATCTGCTGCTGCAGGCCATCTGCGGCCGCGGCACTCTGCTCCGCCATGGCGGAATTCTGCTGGGTCATCTCGTCGAGCTGCGCCACTGTCTGGCTCATCTCCTCGATGCCATTGGCCTGCTCGGCGGTAGCGGACGATATCTCGACCACTGTTGAGGACACCCGGGCTGCCGCATCGACGATCTGTTGCAGGGCGTCGCCAGCGCCATGGACGAGCTTGACGCCGTCAGCGACCTGCTCGGATGAGTTGGCGATGAGCCCCTTGATGTCCTTGGCCGCCTGACCCGAGCGTTGGGCCAGCGTACGGACTTCGGATGCGACGACCGCAAAGCCCTTGCCGGCCTCCCCGGCGCGCGCAGCCTCCACCGCGGCGTTGAGGGCAAGCAGGTTGGTCTGGAACGCGATGTCGTCGATGACACCGACGATCTCTGCGATCTGCTGCGAAGCCTTCTCGATCCTGCTGATGGCGTCGATCGCCTCGCTGGCAATGCCGCCGCCGCGGGCCGCGACCGCGCTGGCATCCTCCGCCAGTTCCGTGGCGCGGCGCGAGCTCTCCGCCGTCTGCTTGACGGAGGCGGCAAGCTGTTCGGTGGTGGCTGCGGTTTCCTCGAGCGAGGTTGCCTGCTGTTCAGTGCGGGATGCAAGATCGTTCGAGCCCGCATTGATCTCGGCGGCCGCGTTGGCGACCTCCTCCGCCGTGGCCTGGATGGTGGTCATGGTTTCAGTCAGACGCTCGAACGTGGTCTGCACATGGGTCTGCAGGTCCTCGAATGAGCCAATCAACTTGGCCTGCATACGATAGGTCAGGTCGCCCTCGGCCAGATGCTGCAGTGACGTGCCGATTTCCGAGACCGCAGTTTCGACCGTGCTCGAGATCGTGTTGAGGCCTTCGCAGATCTCGCGCATCGGGCCGGTCTTGCCGTCCACTGGCACACGCTGGCTGAAATCGCCCACGGCGGCGGCGTTGACCATGCCGGCCACTTCCATGGCGGTGTTCAGTTCATCGGTCACGTCGCGCCATTCGACCGTCGCGCCGAGATACTCGTTCTTGTCGTTGGTCACGGGCGTCGCGGTCAGGTCGATGGTGCGATCACCGAAACTCGTGCGTACGCTATAGCCCGTGCCGTTCGCGGTCTGCTTGACACGGTCGATGCCGAGATATCGCCGCATGTCCTCGCGTGAGCAGCCAACGATCTTGTCAGGCGAAAAATCCGGATGGCTGCTCTGGATGGCGGCGCAGTGCGTCTTGAAGTAGTCGAGCGCAGCCGTGGAGGCATAGACGTAGCGGTTGTTCTGGTCGGCCGCCAGGAGGTTGACGTTCGCCTTGTCGAGCGAGGAGCGGATGCGCAGGGCATCCGTGCCGGTAGCGTGCACGACTTTCAGAGCACGGGCGAGGTCCCCGATCTCATCCCGGCGGGCAAGCCCCGGGATATCGATGCTTTCGCCGCGGGAGAGGCCGCCGACCGCGGCGCTGAGCGCCTGGATCGGCTTCGTCACGCGACGGGCGAAGAAAGCGCTGATGGTGATCATCACCATCAGCATCAAGGCCGTCACGCCGAGGATCATCAGCGCCATGCGGTAGATCGGCTCGTTGACCTCTGCGGTCGGGCGGCTGACCTGAATGGCCCAGGTGCGGCCGGCAAACTGGAATGGCGCCGCAGCAATGAGGGCCTCGATGCCGTCCAAGTCTGTCGCAACACCCACAGCCTGCGTTCCGCGAAGCGCCGACACCACCGGCGGGCTGCTGGCGCTTCGCACGAGGATCGTGTTCTGTTGGGTGCTGATGAGCTGCGAGCGCAGCCGACCGTCATGACCGACCATGGCGATGTCAAGATAGCTTTCGTCCTTGCTGGTCAGCCGCTCGGTGATCCTGCTGACGGACTTCTGCGCGACGACAGCGCCGACGACCTTGCCGTCGCCGTCCAGCAGGGCGCGCACATAGAAGGCGGCCGGCATGCCGTTGTTGGGCGCGTAGTTCTCATAGTCGGAGAACAGGGTTCGCCGGTCGCTTCCAGTGCGCAGCACGTCGCGGACCGTTTTGGACAAGAGGGTGTCCCGGAGCGGCCCGGTGATCAGGTTGCTGGCGAAATCGGCTTCCTTGTCGACGGAGTACACCACGGTGCCATCGGGCCGGACCAGCATGAGATCGTAAAAGCCCAGTTCGTCCCTGATCGCGCGCATCAGCGGATGCCATGTGCGGTGCTGGGCCCCATAGGAAGATTGATCCTGTTCTCCATTGTAGGCACTGCGCTTCTCACGCGCCACGTTGGCCGCAGCGTAGACTTGGCCAAGATCCGAGGCCTCCTTCTGGCTCAGGTCGCGGAAGCCGCGGTCCATCGCAGACAGGGCGGACAACATGCTCCCTGCATCCGCCGCCACGTTCAGTTCGCGCAAGCGCGATTCGAAATGCTGCTGAAGGACCCTGGCGCGGTATTTCGCCATCGACTGGAAGTCCTCCTCGCTCTGCCGGTAGACCGTGCCCGCAGCGATGTGGAGCGAGACCGCAGCAACGCCGGCCATGGCAAAGAGGATGCCGATGCCCGCGAGGATCGGCATGCGGAGGGAAAGGCGGGACATGGCGGATGGAACGCGGAAACGCATGGAACTGACTCCTGTGGATGACGGTCGCGGCTAGGGCCGCTTATGGGGAAATGAAGTGCGCAGCTCACGCCGCTTCTGAAGGGATGGCCGGAAAGGCGTTCACCAGCGGGCTGGCGTCGACCGCGCGGTCAAGCGCGAGCAGCGACACGACATCCTCGCCGACGATGACAACCCCGCTCAGCATCTGGTCGCAGGTCTGCACATCGGGTGGCGGGCGGACCGAGGCTGTCTGGATGTCGATGATGTCGGAGACGGCGTCGACCAGAAGGCCGGCCAGCCGCTCATGCACATCCACCACGAGGATGACGTGCGCCGGCGTAGCGGCGGTGACGCCGAGGCCGATCCGCGCGCGCAGGTCATAGACCGCCAGGATCATGCCGCGCAGGTTGATCACGCCGCGGACATGCGGCGGTACATGCGGCAGCGGGGTCGCGGGATGCCAGCCCTTGATCTCGCGGACCGCGGCCACATCGATTCCGAAGGTGCGGCTGCCGACCCGGAAGGTCACGATCTTGCGCATGGGCTGGTTCAGGACAGGCTGGTTGGATGAGGCAGGTTCACTCATGGGACACTCTCTCAGGCAGCGGACGGGAACGGGAAAAGATGGGCCGCCCGAGCAGCGGCGCTGCGCTTGGCGACAAGGCCCGGCAGGGCGTCGATGTCGAGGATGAGGGCAACCATGCCATCGCCGAGGATCGTGGCGGCCGAGGCGCCGGCGACGGCTCCGAAGGAGGCCTCCAGGCTTTTGACGACGACCTGCTGCTGGCCGAGGATTTCATCGACGGCGATGCCGATGATCTCGCCACGGTCGGTCTCGGCGCTGATCACCACGGTCTCCTGGCCGCTCTCGCCCAGCTCGAGCAGGTCAGCGAGCCGGATCAGAGGCGCGATGTCGCCACGCAGGCGCACGATCTCGCCGCCGCCGGGAAGCACGTCGGGCCTGCAGTTGCCGATCTGCAGCGTTTCCATGATCGAGCTGATCGGCACGATGATGCGCTGCCCGCCGACCTTCACGACCATGCCGTCGGCCACCGCGAGCGTCAGCGGCAGCGACAGCGCGAAGGTGCAGCCCTTGCCCGGTTCCGACTCGACCGTGACCCGCCCCCCAAGCGCCTCGACATTCTGCTTGACCACGTCCATGCCGACGCCGCGCCCCGAAACGTCGGTGACTGCCTCGGCGGTCGAGAGGCCGGCATGAAAGATCAGCGCGTCGATCTCGGCGGCGGACGGCTTGGCGTCGGCGTTCATCACGCCGCGGCTGACGGCCTTGGCGAACAGCTTGTCGCGCGGCAGCCCGCGCCCGTCATCTTCAATGGTGATCACGATGCGCCCGCCGCGCTGCTCTGCGGACAAGGTCACGACACCCTCGACGGGCTTGCCCGCCGCCAGCCGGTCCTCGGGCTTCTCCAGCCCGTGGTCCAGCGCGTTGCGGATCATGTGCGTCAGCGGGTCCGCAAGTTCCTCGATGATCGTCTTGTCGACCTCGGTGTCTTCGCCATGGGTCACGAGCCTGACCTGCTTGCCGAGCGTGGCCGCAAGGTCGCGGACCACACGCGGCATGCGCTGGAACACCGTCTTCACCGGTTGCGCCCGCACGGCCATCACCTGGTCCTGAAGTTCGCGCGTCTGTCGTGTCAGCGCCTCGATCCCCTCGGTGAGCTGCAGGGCGTGCAGGACCGGCAAGGAGCGGCTGCGGTCGATCAGCATCGACTGGGTGATGACGATCTCGCCGACCAGGTTCATCAGACGGTCGACCCGGTCGAGGTCGACGCGGATGGTGCGCACCATGGCGGGCCGGTTCTTGAGCGTCGGGACCACGCCGGAGGCGTCGGGCAAGGGCGACATGAGCGGCAGGTCGCGCGCTGCGTTGAGCTGCGCCGCGAGGGCCTCGGGGACCGCCGCTAGCGCATTCGCCGCAGGAGGCGGCGATGACGGCATCTTGGGTGCGGCCGGCTCCTCCGCGCGCGCCGTGGCGGCCTCCTGGTGAATGCCCCCCAGCGGGATGATGTCCATCTCCTCGTCGTCGAAGCAGCGCTCCAGCACTTCGGCGATCGGTCCGCGCTCGGCCCGCGTCTCGAGCCGGATCGTGAAGCGCAGATGGCAGGAGGACGGATCGAGGAGCTCGAGCGGCGGCACCAGCGTGCTGTCGCACAGCATTTCGGGCGCCCCGAAGCCTTCGAGCGACTGCAGGACCTGCGGCGGCTCGACCAAGCGGCGGAACAGGTTTGCGTTCGGGGTGATCCTGATCAGGAAGCCTTCGGCGGCCGGGCCGGCGGAAGGCTGCGCCGGCGCCGGCCCGGGCGCCGGCAAGGACGCCGGCTCCGCAGCCAGGGGGCCTTGCGCCGCAGGGCCGCCGCTGACGAACGTCTTCAAGGCGTCGAGAACGTCTGGAAACTCCGGCGCAGGCTGTTCGGCGCGCGCGGCGGCCACCAGGGCTCCGAGCGCATCGGCCGTGCGCAGGAACAGCGCGCAGGGCGCGGCCTGCACAGACACCTTGCCCGCCCGCAGCAGGTCGAGCCCGGCCTCCAGATGATGGGCATAAGGCACGAGGCCGGTGAAGCCGAAAGCGCCGGCGCCGCCTTTGATCGAGTGGATGGCCCTGAAGGCGGCGTTGACCGTGTCTCCATCGCCCTGGCCTGAATCCATGTCCTGCAGGCAACGCTCGAGCGCCGACAGCAACTCGTCGCATTCCTCGAGGAATGACTGCCGCAATTTGGCCATCGGATCCATGGCGGCCTCAGCGGTCGAGCTGCGCGACAAGCGACAGGAGTGTATCCGGCATGAATGGCTTGACCATCCATGCCGTCGCTCCGGCGCGTCGGCCTTCAGCCTTCAGATCCGCGCCCGTTTCCGTGGTGAGGATCACGATCGGCGTCGACAGTCCGTCGGGATGCTCGCGGCAGGCGCGGGTGAACTCGATGCCGTCCATGATCGGCATGTTCAGATCGGTGATCACCAGCTGCGGCTGGTGGCGTTCGAACTGCGCGATGCCTTCCGCGCCGTTCTCGGCCTCAACCACTTCATGGCCAGCATCGCGAAGGCAAAGGCAGAGCAGGCCGCGCAAGGTGGCGGTATCGTCAATGGCGAGGATCTTCATGCGGTGTACTCCAGCGTAAACAGGTCGGACTCCGGCTGGAGTCCGAGCGCCTCGAACGAAAACAGGAAGGCAAAGGACGGATTGACAATGGTCAGGGCAAGGCCCTGCGCCCGTGCGCTCCGCGCCGCCGCGATCAGCAGCTGAACCCAGGCGAGCGGCAGCTGGCCGACATCGGCGGCATCGACGTCCAGGTTTGCGCGAGCGGCGAGCGCCGCCAGAAGGTCACTGCGGGCCTGCGGCAGGTCGCGTGGATGCGGGCGTTCGGAAAGCTTGATCGGCATGGCCGGGATCCCCTTGGCAACACAGGGAGATTCGCCCGGAAACATTGAGATAGAGTTACCATTAGTTGTATTCATTAAAAAAACTTCTTTTAGATACGATTGCCGATGTCCCTGTTTGAATCAGGTTTGCAGCCATGATGGCTGCCAACCCGAGATGCGGCGCCATGTCATGCAAGGCGTCGCGGCGCACGGCGTGCGACAGCGCCGATGCGTCATGATCGGGGGAGATACTGAATTGGATGTAAGATAAAATTATACAACCTGTATGACATTGCACAACCAGAGGTAGCGTTGTGCTTGATGTCCGTTCCATGTCTGGTCTGCGTGTGCTCATTGCTGACAAGAACAGCTTCTATCGCCGCGTGCTGCGCCAGAATCTGTTGCCTGGCCAGCCAAGCGAGATGCAGGAAGCCGAAACGGCGCTTGACGCCGTGGGGCTGCTGCTCGCTCAGCCTTTCGACCTGTTCATCGTGGATTGGGATCTGCTGATCGCCAACGACGGCGCGCTCCTGGAACTGGTGGTGCGGCGGGCCAAACTGGCCAAACGCCGGATGCCGGTCATGACGCTGATGGTGAACCCGACCCAGTCGAGCGTCCTGCATGCCTCGAACAACAACATCGACATGGTGCTGCGCAAGCCGTTCTCACCCAAGGCGCTGCAGCAGCGCATGCGCTGGATCGTTGAGCGGCAGGATGCAGGATAGGCGAAGCGCGGACGCCAGGGGGCGGCGCACAGATACCCCGTTCTGATCAATCGAAAATGGAAAGGGGGCGGCTCGGAAGCCGCCCCCTTCTTGCCGTGGGATTGAAAGGAGGTCGGCGCCCGGCCGTGGAGCCCGGACACGCACGCTGGCGATGCCGAAAATCGGCCCGCCAGCGCATCCGCGTCGAACATCATCCCAGCAGACGCAGGACGCTCTGTTCCTGCTGCGAGGCAAGGGCGAGCGCCTGGCTCGACAGCTGCTGGCGGGTCTGCAGGGTCAGCAGGTTGGCGGCTTCCTCGTTGCTGTTCGCCAGGACAAGCCCGTCGGCGCCGGACTTGAGCGTGTTGACCAGCTCGTTGGTGAAGTCCTTGCGGGTCTGCACGATCGCAAGCTGCGAGCCGAAGGTGCTGGCCGTAGAGCGCAGATTGGCGAGCGCCGTGTTCAGCCGCGAGTCGACGTCATCCAGATCGGTGTTCTTCTGGAAGCCGCTGACGTTGGTGACATCGATCGCCTTCAGTTTGAGGCCGGAGGAGCCGTCGTCCTTGCCTGCGGTGAAGTCGGTGCCCTGGATGGTCAGCTGGGCCTTGTCGGCATCGGTGCGCTCGTTGAAGGCGACCGACAACTGGTCCGAGTTGAGCAGGTTCACACCGTTGAAGCCGGAGTCCTGCGCCAGCTTGGTGATCTGCTCGCGGATCGCGTTGTACTGCTTCGCAAGGGCCTGGCGCTGCTCGCCTGCGCTGTCAAGCTTCGCCGTTCCCGCAACCGGACTGCCGAGGCCGAGAGCCGTGATGATTTCGTCATCGGACTCGCCGGCCGTCGCGGCGCCGTTGCCGGAGGGCGCCGCATTGACAGTGACCGCACCGTTGTTTGCGGTGAGCACCAGCTTGGCGCCATCCTTGGAGGCCGTCACCAATCGCGTGCCAGAAGAGCTGCGGTTGGTCGAGGCGTCGTTGATGGCCGCGATCGATTCATCCAGCGTCTTGCCGCCACCAACAGCGATGTCGATGGAGGATGCGGAGCCGCCGGTTGGCGTGAAGCTCAACGAGAGCTGGCCAGCGTTGGCGGCGCCAGCGGCGGCGCCCGTGGCAGCATCGGCGCCTGCGGTCAGGGTCTGGGTCGTGCCGCCCTGGGTCAGCGCGCGTGCCTGGCGGGCGACGGACTGCGCATTCTCGACCAGCTTGGTGATCGAGCGGATGCCGTTGTCTGCAGCTTCCACCGTCTTCAGCGAGTTCGAGATGCCGTCAAGCAGACTGTTGAGGTCCTTCGCGCGGCTGTTCAGCGATTGCGCGGTGAAGAAATTGGTCGGATTGTCGATTGCCGTGTTCACCTTCTTGCCCGTGGCCAGGCGGTTCTGGGTTGTGGCGATCAGGTCCGAGGACTGCTGCAGCGAAAACAGGTTCTGGCGGATGCCGCGACCAAGGGAGATGTCAGACATGGGGAAACCTTTCTGGGCAATGGGACAACCTCAAGCTGCTGCCTGAGTGAATACAACCTACACGTGCATTTCCTAAAAGATCGTTATGGTTGTATTTCAAATTTTCACAACCAAACGGGAAAAACACGCGGCGGGGCTTCTGCGGCCAGACGGATGTGCAGCCCACTGATGCGCAGCCCATGGATGTCAGACCCAAGGCGTTGACCTGCGGCGCATGGTCGGCGCGCCCAACGGCTCCTGCGCCCGACGCCTGCAATGTGGACGCATTATTGACTTATTAACTGATGACTGATAATTATTGAAAAATGACAATCACCATTTTTCATGACAGTTGGACATGAACATCCGGCAGAAGCTCTCGGCGGAGGAGACAATCACGCGCATCCTCGACGTCGCCGAGGAGCATTTCCGGCGTGTCGGTTACGCCAAGACCGCCGTGGCGGACCTAGCCGAGGCACTGGGCATGTCAAGCGCGAACATCTACCGCTTCTTCCCGTCCAAGGGCGCGATCAACCAGGCGATCTGCAAGCGTTTGTTGAACGAGAGCCATGACATCATCACCACGATCATGGCCAACGGCGGTTCAGCTGCGACGCGGCTCCAGGACGTCCTGCTGGCGCTCAATGCGTTCAACAAGAGCCGTTACACGGCCGAGCGTCGCATGCACGAAATGGTGGCGATCGCCATGGAAGAGAACTGGGCCGTGGTCCAGGAGCACATGACCTTTCTGGTCGGCTGCATTGCGAGGCTGATCGCGGAAGGCGTCGCGCAGGGCGAATTCCGGCCGCACACCGATGTAATGCTCACGGCACTGCTCGTGAAGAAGAGCTGTTCCTGCATCCTGCATCCGATGTTGATCGCGGAAAGCGAACGGATGGGACCGCAGGACGCCGCGCAGTCACGCGCGCTCGTCGACTTCATTATCGATGCCTTGAAGATTTGAGTGCAGGACAAGCCGATGCCGAGACCATCCATCACCGCTGCCGCTCTGCTCCTGCTTCTGGCGGCCGGCGCGTGCACGGAGGGCAAGGGCAAGGCGGACAAGCCGGCCGAAGCGCGCGCGGTGATCGTCCAGACGGTTGTGTTCGAGCCGCGCAGCCCAAGCCGGACCCTTGTCGGAACGGTCCGGCCGCGCATCGAGAGCGATCTCGGCTTCAGGATCGGCGGCAAGGTCGCGGCAAGGCTCGTCCAGACCGGCGAGCGCGTCAGGGCTGGCCAGGTTCTGGCCCAGCTCGACGCGGTCGATCTTGGCCTGCAACGCGAGCAGGCAGAGGCTGAAGTCACCGCCGCGCGCGCCTCCCTTGCCCAGGCCGATGCCGAGGACAAGCGCATTGCGACCCTTCGGCGTGATGGCTGGAGCACGGCATCGGCCTTTGACCGCCAGCGCGCCGCAGTCGAGGAAGCGCGCAGCCGGCTGTCGCGGGCCGAGCGCGCCCTCAGTCTTTCGAGCAACAGCCTGGACTATGCCGCGCTCCGCGCCGATGCAGACGGCGTCATTACCGCCGCCGTGATCGAGCCTGGCCAGGTCATTGCCCAGGGACAGACGGCCTTCCGGCTGGCGCGGCTCGACAGCCGCGAGGCCGTTGTCTCGGTTCCAGAAGCTCTGATCGACCGCGTGCGCTCCGCCAAGGCGTCGGTCGCGTTGTGGTCGGAACCGGGCAGGACCTTTCCTGCGACGTTGCGCGAAATGTCGCCCTCGGCGGACCCGGCAACCCGGACCTATCAGGCGCGCTTCACCATCGAAAGCCCGCCCGCCGACCTTGAATTTGGCCTGACCGCAACCGTCACGGTTTCGGACCGGGAGAATGAACAGGTTGCCAGACTGCCGCTGTCATCCCTGTTCAACCAGGGCAAGGGGCCGTCCGTCTACGTGGTCAATCCGGCCGACGGCGTGCTGACGCTGAAGCCGGTCGACGTGATGGGTTACGAGGCGCGCGACGTGCTGGTCCGCAGCGGCGTCGCGGCAGGCGAGCAGGTTGTCACGCTCGGCGTGCAGAAGCTCGATGTCAGCCAGAAGGTGCGTATCGTCGCACCGACAAACTGAGCGGGGAGCTGCCGCCATGTCAGGCTTCAACCTCTCCGCCTGGGCGGTCCGTCACCGGGCCCTGATGCTGTATCTGATGATCGCGCTCGGCATTGCCGGCGCGGCGTCTTACATGCAACTGGGCCGCGCGGAGGACCCGAATTTCACCATCAAGGTGGCGGTGATCACAGCTGCATGGCCGGGCGCCACCGCCCAGGAAATGCAGTCGCAGGTCTCCGACCGGATCGAGAAGAAGCTGCAGGAACTGCCCTATTTCGAGCGCGTCCAGACCTACTCAAAGCCCGGTTTCATGGCGGCCCAGATTGTCTTCCGGGACAACACGCGCTCCCAGCTGATGCCGGAGCTCTTCTACCAGATCCGCAAGAAGCTGAGCGATCTCAGGCCAGAACTGCCATCCTCGCTGATCGGGCCGAACGTCAACGACGAATATGGCGATGTTGACGCCATGCTTTACATGGTCAGGGCGGACGCGGCCGATTTCGCCCAGATCAAGCGCATCGCCGAAGGGCTCAAATCCGAACTCCTGCGTGTGCCGAACGTGACCAAGATCAACATCTATGGCGCGCAGGACGAGCGGATCTTCGTCGAGTTCAGCCATGCCAAGCTGGCCACTCTCGGCATTCCCGCGCAGGCGCTGTTTGACAGCCTGGCGCGCCAGAATCTCGTGACGCCCGCCGGCGTGATCGAAACCAGCGCGCAGCGCGTCGCCCTGCGTGTCACCGGCGCGCTGGCCGGCGAGAGGGCCGTGGCGGAAACCCCGGTCGAGGCCGGGGGCCGCACCTTCCGGCTTGGCGACGTGGCCACCATCACGCGCGGCTTTGAGGACCCGGCTCGCTTCCTTGTCAGGGCCGGCGGCCAGCCCGCGCTCGCTGTGGGTGTTGTCTTGCAACGCGGATCGAACATCCTCACCGTCGGCGAGGCCGTCGACAAGGTCGTCGACCGCTTCGAGAAGGAACAGCCGGTCGGCGTCGAGGTCCTGCACGTCGCCGATCAGCCGAAGGTGGTGGAAAAGGCCGTAAGCCAGTTCGTCATGACCTTCGTCGAGGCGCTCGCCATCGTGCTCGCCGTCAGTTTCCTCTCGCTCGGCTGGCGCACCGGCATTGTGGTCGCCATGTCGGTGCCGCTGGTGTTGGCCATCGTCTTCATCATCATGCTGATCATCGGCATCGACCTGCACCGCATCTCGCTCGGCGCGCTCATCATCGCGCTTGGCCTGCTGGTCGACGACGCCATCATCGCGCTGGAGATGATGGTGGTGCGCATGGAGCAGGGCTGGGAGCGCACCAAGGCTGCAGCGGCTGCCTGGGATTCGACCGCGTTCCCAATGCTGACGGGTACGCTGGTGACTGCGGCGGGCTTCATCCCGATCGGCTTCGCCAACTCCGGCGTCGGCGAATACACCGGCTCGATCTTCTGGGTCGTGGCGATCGCGCTGCTGGCCTCATGGGTGGTGGCGGTCACGTTCATTCCCTATCTTGGCGTCAAGCTGCTGCCGGACTTTGCCGCGATCGCCGCCCGCAAGGGCATCCATCACGCCCATGAGCATGCCATCTACGAAACCCGCACCTACAATGTGCTGCGGGCGATCATCCAGTGGTGCGTCACCAACCGCATCAAGGTCGTGCTGGCCACTATCGGCGTGTTCGGCCTCGCGGTGTACGGCTTTGGCAAGGTCCAGCAGCAGTTCTTCCCGCTCTCCGAGCGCCCGGAACTGTTCTTCCAGATGCGCCTGCCGGAAGGAACGGCCATCGGCGCCACCAAGGCGACCGCCCTGAAGGCCGAAGCCATGCTCAAGGACGATCCCGGCGTCGAGAGTTATTCGACCTATATCGGGCAGGGTTCGCCCCGGTTCTGGCTTGGCCTCAATCCGCAACTGCCCAACGAGGCCTTTGCGGAGATCGTGGTGGTCGCAAGGGATGTGGTCACCCGCGAGGCGACCAAGGCCCGCCTCGAAAAGGCGGTGGCTGAAGGAGCGCTGTCCGAAGCCCGCGTGCGCGTCGACCGCTTCAACTTCGGCCCGCCCGTCGGCTTCCCCGTCCAGTTCCGTGTGGTCGGGCCCGACCCGATGAAGGTGCGCGACTACGCCCGCGAAGTCCGCGACATCGCCCGGCAGAACAAGAGCCTGCTCGACCCGCATTTCGACTGGAACGAAATGACGCCGTCGGTGCGCCTTGAGGTTGACCAGGAGAGGGCCCGTGCGCTTGGGCTTGACCCGCAATCGATCGCGCAGACCCTGCAGACGCTGTTGTCCGGCGTCACGGTCACGACGGTGCGCGACGGAACCGAGAAGGTCGATGTCGTCGCCCGCGCCGTCGCGACGGAACGCCTTGACCTTGGCCGCATCGGCGATCTCACTATGCTCTCCCGCAATGGCGTGGCGGTCCCGCTGGCCCAGGTCGCGCGCATCGAGTTCGGGCACGAAGAGCCGATCCTCTGGCGCCGGAACCGCGACATGGCCATCACCGTGCGCGGCGATGTGGCCGATGGCGTGCAGGCCCCGACCGTGACCAGCCAGATCTGGCCGACGCTGAAGCCTGTGATGGACAAGATGCCGGCCGGATATCGCATCGAAATCGGCGGCGCGATCGAGGAATCGGCCAAGGGCAACGCCTCGATCTTCGCGGTGTTCCCGGTGATGGTCCTGATCATGCTGACGCTGATCATGATCCAGGTGCAAAGCTTCCCGAAGCTCTTCCTCGTCTTTGCGTCCGCGCCGCTGGGCGTGATCGGCGCGTCGCTGGCGCTGAATGTGTCCGGCATGCCCTTCGGCTTTGTCGCGCTTCTGGGCCTGATCGCCCTGTCTGGCATGGACATGCGCAATTCGCTGATCCTGGCCGACCAGGTCATGCATGACGTCAAGGGTGGCATGCCGATGAAGGACGCCATCGTCGAATCGGTGGTCCGGCGAGCCCGTCCGGTTATGCTGACAGCCATGGCCGCAATCCTCGCCATGATTCCGCTGGCGCGCTCGGCCTTCTGGGGTCCGATGGCGGTGACCATCATGGGCGGCCTCTTCGTCGCAACCTTCCTCACTCTGCTCTTCCTGCCGGCCCTCTATGCCGTGTGGTTCAGAAAGCAGATCAGGCGCGAGCATGCCACCGAAGCGGAAGCCGCCAGGGCCGGCCGGGACAAGGCTGCTGAGGACACGCCGCTGTCGCCGGCGGTGCCGATGGCGGCGGAATAGGCGTGGGCATCGGGTCGGCGCATTCCGGCCCGTGTACGCTCCCGCCGGCGGTGCAAAGGGGTCTTGCCGCTTTATCGCAGTGTGCTATGGAGGAGCCCATCAGCGGGAGAGATGGATGGCGCAAGCCTTGCATCGCCGAAGGAGCAACCGCCCCGGAAACTCTCAGGCCACCGGACCGCTGATCAAGGCACACACTCTGAAAAGCGGAGCCGCAGCTCCCGCCGATGGTGTAAGCCGCCGCTCCGATGATGGGGCGCGGTGATACTCTCAGGCCAATGACAGAGGGGGCGTTCAAACCTGCACATGAGGTGCAGGAGAAGGAACGTCCATGCGCGATCTATCGCAACCCCGCGTCGCCGTGATTGGCGCCGGCATCACCGGAACGACCACCGCCTACAACCTCGCCAAGCGTGGCTGCGTGGTCACGCTGTTCGACAAGCACCCCTATGCGGCGATGGAGACGTCCTTTGCCAATGGCGGCCAGCTCTCCGCCTCGAACGCCGAGGTCTGGAACAGCTGGGCCACCGTGTTCAAGGGCATCAAGTGGATGTTCACCCCCGGCGCGCCGCTGCTGGTCAACCCCACGCCTTCCTGGCACAAGCTGTCCTGGATGGCCGAGTTCATCGCCGCCATTCCGAAGAACGAGGAAAACACCGTCACGACAGTGCGCCTGGCCATTGAGGCGCGCGCCCATCTCACCCGCATGGCGGAAGAGGCTGGTATCAGTTTCGATTGCGAGGAGCGCGGCATCCTGCACTTCTACGAGACGAAGGCTGATTTCGACGCGGCGGCGAAGACAACGGCGCTTCTCGCCAGGGGCGGGCTGGAACGTCGCGCGGTGACGCCCTCGGAAATCGCCGCCATCGAGCCTGCCCTGAAAGGCAACATCTATGGCGGGTTCTACACCGAGTCCGATTTCACCGGCGACATCCACAAGTTCACCAACGGCCTGGCCGCCGCCTGCGAGCGGCTTGGCGTCACCATGAAGCTGGCGACGCAGGTGCTCGACGTGAAGGCGGACGACGACAACGTCACCATCCGCCACCGTTCGAGCGAACCAAGGCTGGATGAGCAGGAATGGCCCGAAGAGGTCAGCCAGTTCGACAAGGTGGTGGTCTGCTCGGGCGTGATCTCGCGCGACATCGCGGCCAGCCTCGGCGACCGGGTCAATGTCTATCCCGTCAAGGGCTACTCGATCACTGTCAGCCTGCCCGAGCCGGAAGACCAGAAGGCGGCCCCCTGGGTCAGCCTGCTCGATGACAAGGCCAAGATCGTCACCAGCCGTCTTGGCCAGACGCGCTTCCGCGTGGCCGGCACAGCCGAGTTCAACGGCATCAACAAGGATATCAGGGCCGAGCGCATCGAGCCGCTGGTGTCCTGGTGCCGCAAGCACTTCCCGGGCATGAGCACGCGCCAGTCGGTGCCCTGGGCCGGACTGCGCCCGATGATGCCGGACATGATGCCGCGAGTGATGCGCGGCAAGAACCCGCGCGTCTTCTACAACACGGGGCATGGCCATCTGGGCTGGACCCTGTCGGCGGCCACGGCCGATGCGGTTGCGGCGTTGGCCACCGCCCGCAGCAACGTGGCCTGAGCCCTCAGGCCCCTTCGGTCGGAATCCGGCTGCGAAGGCGACTCAACGCAGTTGACTTCGCAGCCATCTTCCGCGATACCAGCGCCGAATTCGCCGCCGGCTGAAGAGGCCGGCGTTTTCTTGTTACAGACGCAAAGGCGAGCCGGGTTGGCGGCCTTGCGTGAGGAGTGGGTGTCATGAAGATCCGCAATTCCCTGAAGTCGCTGCGTGCCCGTCACCGTGACAACCAGCTGGTGCGCCGCAAGGGCCGCATCTACATCATCAACAAGACCCAGAAGCGCTTCAAGGCCAAGCAGGCCTGACGCTGGCGGCTGAAACAGCCGATCACGATCTGGTGGAATGCCGCAGCGGCCCCGGAACGGGCCGCTGTTTTTGTTTGACGCGCCGGGCTTGCCAACTATCTTCGGTCGTATGACGCCGATGATGCGACGCGCCGGAATGATGGGTTGCGCAGGCCTTGCCGCCGCGCTGGCCGTTGCGTGGGGGCAGCCAGCATCCGCGCAGGCACAGCCGCAGCAGCGACCGCCGGCCCAGCAGGTGCCGCAGGCGCAGCCTCCCCAGCCGCAGACGCTCGCCACGCTTTATGAAAGGCTGAAGGCGACCGGCACCGCGCAGGAAGCGGAGGTCATCGTCCGGCAGATCGCACGCCGCTGGGGCCGGTCCGGGTCGGACACGTCCGATCTGCTGATGGCGCGCGCGAAGGAAGCCATGGGCAGCCAGAACGCCCCGCTGGCCGTGGAATTGCTCGACCGCGTGATTGTGCTCCAGCCTGACTGGGCCGAGGCCTGGCATGTGCGCGGGGTCGCTTTCTTCCTGATGCAGGACGACGGCCGTGCGCTGGTGGATTTCCGTGAGACGCTGCGCCGCGAGCCGGGTCACTTCATGGCGCTCGGCATGGCTGCGGCGGCCCTGCAGCGTCAGGGCGATGAGCGCAACGCCCTGGCCGCCTACCGCGCGGTTCAGGAACTGCACCCTTTCTTCGCCGGAGTGAAGGAAGCCATCGAAAAGCTCACGCCGAATGTTGCCGGGCGGGACGCCTAGGGCATTGCGCACAAAAGGGGGCACCGGTTTTGTGAGTGCGCAATGCTCTGCCTTGTGATGATCTGATTGTTGAACGCCCGCTGACGCCATGTTTCTGACCGCCCTTGGATTGACCGGCGCACTGGCGGCCGGCGGCTGGACAGCCACAGGTTTTGTCAGCGCCGATGCCGAAAGCCGCCATCCGCCGGGCGGTCGCTTCGTGGCGCTGCCGAATGGCCGCCTGCATCTGGTGGACACCGGCTTGCCGCATGAGGGTGCGCCGACGATCCTGCTGATCCACGGCGCATCGAGCCACCATGCGGATCTGTTCTCGGTCTTCGCGCCAAGGCTGCGGGACAAAGCCCGCGTGATTGCCATCGACCGACCCGGCCATGGCTGGAGCGAGCGCCTCGGCGGGCGCGAGATGGCCGACCCCGCACGCCAGGCCGACGCGATCATCGCCGCTCTTGGCGAGATCGGGGTGGCGCGCGCCATCATCATCGGCCATTCTCTGGCGGGGGCCGTCTCCACCCGCATGGCCCTTGAACGGCCCGATCTGGTCGGCGGACTGGTCCTGCTGGGCGCCGTCACGCATCCCTGGCCCGGCAAGAAAATCACCTGGTACTACCATCCGGCATCGCAGCCTGTCCTCGGAGCGCTGTTCTCCCGTCTTGTGGCGATTCCGGCCGGCAGCTTGGTGCTCGAAAGCTCCATCGCCGGTGTTTTCGAGCCGCAGCCCGCACCACGGGACTATGCCAGGACAGCGCAGACGCGGCTCGTGCTGCGGCCAGCCAGCTTCGAGGCCAACGCGCTGGACGTGAAGGTCATGTATGACTTCGTCGATTCGCAATGGCCGCGCTACAGCGAACTCGCCATGCCGGTTCTGGCGATCGCCGGCGACAGGGACACGATTGTCTGGACCGACATCCATTCGCGCGCGATCGCCGCCGAGGCACGCGACGGCAGGCTGATCGTGCTGCCGGGCGTTGGACACATGCCGCACCATGTCGTGCCCGATCTGATCGCGCGCGAAGCGCTGGCCATCGCGGCGCGCTGAGGACCCGCTATTCGTCGCCGCTGGCGATCAGCGTGGCGTTGCCGCCCGCCGCCGCCGTGTTGATCGTCACCGTCTGCTCGGTCGCAAAGCGGGCGAGATAGTGCGGGCCACCCGCTTTCGGACCGGTGCCCGAAAGGCCCGAGCCTCCGAACGGCTGCACGCCGACAACGGCGCCGATCATGTTGCGGTTGACATAGACGTTGCCGGTCTGGAGCCGCGCGATCACCCGCTGGACCATCTCGTCGATGCGCGAATGCACGCCGAGCGTCAGCCCGTAGCCGGTCGCATCGATCGCATCGATCACGGCGTCGAGGTCCGCCGCCCTGTAGCGCACCAGGTGCAGGATCGGTCCGAAATGCTCTGCGGTCAGATCGGACACATGGTCAAGCCGGATCACGTGCGGGGCCACGAAGGTCCCGCACGTGTCGGGCAGGGTCCCGGCATAAACGACCCGCCCGGCCTTGCGCATGACCTCAACATGGGCATCGAGGCGCGCCTTGGCTGCCTGGTCGATCACCGGCCCGACATGTACCGACAAGGCGCGCGGATCGCCGATCCTGAGTTCGCGCGCCGCCCCGATGATCATGTCGATCACCTTGTCGGCGACATCCTCCTGCACGCAGAGCAGCCGCAGCGCCGAGCAGCGCTGGCCGGCGGAGCGGAAGGCTGACATCACCACGTCATCGACGACCTGTTCGGGCAGCGCGGTGGCATCGACGATCATGGCGTTCAACCCTCCCGTCTCCGCGATCAGCGGCACGATCGGGCCGTCCTTGGCGGCCAGTGCCCGGTTGATCGCGCGCGCGGTTGCGGTCGAACCCGTGAAGGCCACGCCGGCGACGTGGCGGTGCGCCAGGAGGGCGGCGCCGACCTGCCCATCGCCGACGACAAGCTGCAAGGCGCTCGCGGGAACGCCGGCCTCATGCATGAGCTTCACCGTCTCAAAGGCGATCAGCGGCGTCTGCGGAGCGGGTTTGGCCACGACGCTGTTGCCCGCCACGAGCGCTGCGGCCACCTGCCCGGCGAAGATGGCAAGTGGAAAGTTCCATGGTGCAATGCAGACGAAGACGCCGCGGCCGCGCATCACCAGCCGGTTGTCCTCGCCCGTCGGCCCCGGCAGCATGACCGGCGTCCCGAACCGCGCGCGCGCCTCGGCGGCGTAGTAGCGGCAGAAGTCGATCGCCTCGCGCAGTTCCGCCAGCGCGTCGTCCAGTGTCTTGCCGGCCTCGGCCTGCAGCAAGGCGAGGAGTTTGCCCTGGCGTTTCTCCATCAGTCCGGCGATCCGGTCGAGCGCGTCCGCGCGGGTCTCGACCGGCGTTGCGGCCCAGCCCCTGAAGCCGGCATGGGCAGCGTCGACAGCCCGCGCAGCCCCTGGTCCGTCGGGTTCGGTCACGGCAGCGAGAACCTCTCCGTCAATCGGCGAGGTCACGCTGCGCGTCCGTCCCGGAACGGGCTTTCCATCGATGAGTGACGAGGCGTCGGAAAACCCCGCCTTGGCCGCTGCCGCCACAATCCCGGCAAACCCGGCGAGGGTCGCGCGGTGTCCGAATTCGACGCCCGCCGAGTTCCGCCGCGATGGCCCGTAGAGGTTCACTGGCAGGGGAATCTGGCCGTTGGCCGCGCGCACGGCCGTGCCGATCCGCGTCGCCGGGCGCACCAGAAGCGACGAAACCGGCACAGACCTGTCGCCTGCGACGCTGACGAAAGACGAGTTGGCGCCGTTTTCAAGCAGGCGCCGGACGAGATAGGCGAGCAGGTCCTGATGGCCGCCGACCGGGGCATAGGTGCGGCAGGCAAAACCGCTGTCATCGGCGATCAGGGCGGCATAGCTGGCGTCGCCCATGCCATGCAGGCGCTGGAATTCATAGCCCGCCGGCCCGCCGGCCATCTCGGCGATGGTGGCGATGGTCAGCGCGTTGTGAGTGGCGAACTGCGGGTAGAGCAACGGGCGAAGGGCCAGCATCTGCTTTGCACAGGCCACATAGTTGAGGTCCGTCATCGCCTTGCGGGTGAATACCGGGTAGCCGGGAAGACCGCGTTCCTGAGC
The DNA here is from genome assembly GCA_027483505.1 of Hyphomicrobiales bacterium. Classification (GTDB taxonomy): domain Bacteria; phylum Pseudomonadota; class Alphaproteobacteria; order Rhizobiales; family Beijerinckiaceae; genus Allobosea. The sequence goes on along the minus strand of JAIXUP010000005.1, from coordinate 57,732 downwards.
CCGCTTGACCTCGCTGTCCCAATAGGCGCCCTTCACCAGCCGGACCATGAAGCGCCGGTTGTGCTGCCGGGCCAGCGCCGCGATGTGGTCGATGACCTGCGGCGCCCGCTTCTGATAGGCCTGGATGGCGAGGCCGAACCCGGCCCACCCTGCGAGGGAAGGCGCGGCGACGACGCGGTCGATCACATCAAGCGACAGCTCCAGCCGATCGGCCTCCTCCGCGTCGACGGTGAAGTTGAGGTCATGCGCCTTGGCCATTTCGGCCAATCTGATGACCTTGGGCACCAGTTCGTCGAGAACGCGCGCGCTGCTGACGGCTTCGTAGCGCGGGTGCAAGGCCGACAGCTTGACCGAGATGCCCGGGCGCGCCGGCAGCGGCTCATTGCCGGCCCTGGCGCCGATGGCCGCGATCGCGTCGGCATAGGAGCGGAGATAACGTTCCGCATCCTCCGCCGTGCGCGCGCCCTCGCCCAGCATGTCGAACGAATAGCGGAAAGCCCGCGCGTTGCCCGAACCGGCCCGTGCCAGCGCCTCGCCGATGGTCTGGCCCAGCACGAAATGCGAGCCCATGATCCGCATCGCCTGACGGGTGGCGCCGCGCACGGCCGGCACGCCAAGGCGCTTGGCCACCTGGCCCAGAATGCTTTCGGGCGTTTCCCCCGGCTGGATGATCCGCGCCGTCAGGCCCAGCGCCCAGGCGGAGGCGGAGACGAGCAGGGAATCGGAGCGGGCGTCATGGTGTTCGAAATCGCCCTGCCCGAGCTTGTCCTCGATCAGCCTGTCGGCCGTGGCGCTGTCCGGAACGCGCAGCAGCGCCTCGGCGAGCACCATCAGCGCCAGCCCCTCCTTGGTCGACAGCGAATAGGCGCGCAGCATCTCCTCGACGCCGCCGATCCCGCCGGTCTGGGCGCGGATGGCTTCGATCAGCCGTGTCGCCTGCGCATCGATGCGGGCCTCGGCCTCGGGCGGCAGGGCGGCCTCATCCAGCAGCCTCGCGGCGAGGGTGGCGTCATCCGGCGCGAACGGCGCCGAGAACGGGGGAAGGGAGTGGTGGGACGACATGGAATCAGGGCCTTGCTGATCGCGGCGACATGATCTGAAGCATAAGGCAACAGGAACGTGACTTCATCTGTTGTTTTTAATCTGATAGACAGATAAATCCTGTCTTAGTTATGAAAAACAGGATTTTATAATGTTGGACAGGATCGACAGGCGGCTGCTGGCGGTGTTGCAGGCCGACGGCCGGATCGCCGCCGTGGATCTGGCCGAAACGGTCGGCCTGTCGGCCACGGCCACGGGCGAGCGGCTGAAGCGGCTGGTCCGGGACGGCTATATCACCCAGTTCCGCGCCCATCTCGATCCGGTCAAGCTCGGCCTCGGCCTGCTCGCCTTCGTCGAGGTCTATCTCGACAAGACGACGCCGGACGCCTTCGAGAAGTTTGCCAGCGCTGTCCGGCGCGCGCCGGAGGTGCTGGAATGCCATATGGTCGCCGGCGGCTTCGACTATCTGGTCAAGACCCGTGTCGCCGACATGGGGGCCTATCGCCGCTTTCTCGGCGAGGTGCTGCACACCCTGCCCGGCGTCCGCGAGACCCGCACCTATGCCGTGATGGAAGAGGTGAAGACCGACGGGCTCCTGCCGGTCTGAGCTGTTGGACTCAGTGGAAATTGCGCCCTTTCGGCATGACCTGACGGGCCTGGTCCCGCTCCTGCGTGGCGGCCAGATCGGCGGCCAGCGCCGGCTCCTCCCTGAGCAGGGACTGGATCGCCAGCGTCTTGGCAAAGCTGATGCGCCGCGCACCGATGCCCCGGCCCCCCGGCCCGCGCGCATCGTTGCCGGGTCGCTTGACTTCATCGGCCCGGGCGAGTGAACCCGCCAGCGGGCCGGCATGGGCGATCTCGGCCAGAAAGCCGGAGAAATCCTCCAGCCTGTCCGCAACCACATGCATCACGCCGGCTTCGCGCTGCACGCGGCCTGTCACCGCCGTCAGCCGGCCCCCGAGGATGACAGGCCGGAAGCGCTCGAACAGGGAGGGCCAGACAATCACATTGGCGATTCCCGTCTCGTCCTCCAGCGTCATGAAGATCACGCCCTTGGCCGTGCCGGGGCGCTGCCGCACCAGCACGAGACCGGCAATGGTGACCCGCGCGCCGTTCCTGACATCGAGCAGCCTGTCATGCGATGTCACGCCGAGGGCGGCAAGGCGCGGCCGCAGGAACGACACGGGGTGGGCTTTCAGCGACAGCGACAGATGCGCGTAATCCTCCACCACCTCATGGCCGGGCAGCATCGCCGGCAGGTTCATGTCGGCCTCAAGGGAGGGCTGGCTGGCCGCGGCGAACAGCGGCAGGTCATCCTTGTCGCCGCTGCGCCTGAGGCCCTTCACGGCCCAGTGCGCGTCACGGCGGCTCAGGCCCAGCGAGCGGAAGGCGTCAGCCTCCGCCAGCCGCTCCATGGCCTCGCGTGACAGTTCCGTGCGCAGCCACAGGTCCCGCACGCTGTCATAGCCCGCGCCCCGCCGCTCCTCGATCCGCACAAGCTCCGCGCGCGACAGGCCCTTGACCTGCCGGAAACCGAGCCTGAGCGCATGCGTGCCGATGATGTCGGCCGCCATGTCGCGGTGCGATGGATGCAGCACGGTCCGCGCCGCAGGATCGGGAGCCTCCAGCGTACAGTCCCAGCAGGAGTGGTTGATGTCGACGGGGCGCATCTCGACACCATGCTCGCGCGCATCGCGCACGATCTGGGAGGGGGCGTAGAATCCCATCGGCTGGGCATTGAGCAGCGCGCAGGCGAACACATCCGGATAACGGCACTTGAACCAGCATGAGGCATAGACCAGCAGCGCAAAGCTGGCCGCATGGCTTTCCGGAAAGCCGTACTCGCCGAAGCCCTCGATCTGACGGAAGCAGCGCTCCGCAAAGTCCCGGTCATAGCCGCGCCGGACCATGCCCTCGACCATCTTGGTGGCGAAGGTGCCGATGGTCCCGACACGGCGGAAGGTGGCCATGGCGCGCCTGAGCCGGTCCGCCTCCCCCGGCGTGAACCCTGCGGCCACAATGGCAATGCGCATCGCCTGTTCCTGGAACAGGGGCACGCCAAGCGTCTTTCCGAGCACACGCTCCAGCTCGTCCGGCCGACCATGCTCCGGCGACGGCGACGGGAAGCTGACCTGCTCCAGCCCCTGCCGGCGACGCAGGTAAGGATGCACCATGTCGCCCTGGATGGGGCCGGGCCGCACGATCGCCACCTCGATCACCAGATCGTAAAACTTTGCCGGCTTCAGGCGTGGCAGCATCGACATCTGCGCTCGGCTTTCGATCTGGAAGACCCCGAGCGTGTCAGCCCGCTGGATCATGCGGTAAACCGGCTCTTCCTCGGCCGGAATGGTTGACAGCATGAGGCATTTTGCCGGCTTATAATGCTGTTCATGCAAATCGAAGCAGCCGCGCAGGCAGGACAGCATGCCAAGCGCCAGAACGTCGATCTTGAGAATGCCGAGCGTGTCGAGATCGTCCTTGTCCCATTCAACCACGGTGCGGCCCGCCATGGCCGCGTTCTGGATCGGGATCACCTCGTCAAGCCGGGTCCGCGTGATGACGAAACCGCCGACATGCTGCGACAGGTGGCGCGGAAAGCCGGAAAGCTCGGTACAGAGTTGCAGGAGATGGGCGATGCGCGTGTCCGCGGGATCGAGCCCGAGCCGCCTGACCTCACCGGCCTTCACCGCCGCATCGGACCAGCCCCAGATCGAGCCCGACAGGGCGCCCACCATATCGGCCGACAGGCCGAACACCTTGCCGACCTCCCGCACGGCGGAACGCGCGCCATAGGTGATCACGCTGGCGGCCAGGCCCGCCCGCGCGCGCCCGTAGCGCGCATAGATGTACTGCATCACCTCCTCGCGCCGCTCATGCTCGAAGTCGACGTCAATGTCTGGCGGCTCGCGGCGCTCCGCCGAGATGAAGCGCTCGAACAGCAGGTCATGCCTTGTCGGGTCCACCTCGGTGATGCCAAGGCAGAAGCACACCGAGGAGTTGGCCGCCGAACCGCGTCCCTGGCACAGGATGCCGCGCGACCGGGCGAAGCGGACGATGTCGTGAACCGTGAGGAAGTAGGCCGCGTAGTTCAGTCCGGCGATCAGCGCCAGTTCATGCCTGAGAATGTCGAAAATCCCGGGCGGCACCTCGCCATAACGCTCCCGCGCACCGGCCCAGGTGAAGTGCTCGAGCGCGGCCTGCGGATCGGAGAATCCCTCGCGCACCTCCTCGGGATAGTCATAAGACAGCTGGTCGAGGCTGAAGCCGAGCCCCGCCAGGAAGCGCTGCGTCTCCGCCACGGCCCCGGGCGCGGCGGCGAACAGCCGGGCCATCTCGGCAGGCGCTTTCAGATGCCGCTCGGCATTGGCCTCGAGCGCCCGCCCGGCCTGATCGAGGCCAAGGCCAAGACGGATGCAGCTCAGCACATCCTGCAGCGGCTTGCGCCCGGCCACATGCATCAGCACGTCGCCAACCGCCAGCAGCGGAAGGCCGAGCCTGGCCGCAAGGCGCCGCCGCTCCACCATGCGCCGGCGCGGCGAAGGCCCGAAACCGGCTGTCACGGCGAGCCAGACGCGGCCCCTCGCCTGCAAGATCAGGTCAGCCAGGGCGGGGCGGCCGGGGGCCGGCGGTTCAGTCCGCCCGCTCCGGCCCAGCTCAGGCTCGGGCAGGGCCTTGCGGGCATGGGCCTCGATCTCCGCCTTCTCATCCGCCTCAAGCGTGCTTGCCGGCATGATGATGAAGCGCAGACCCTCGGCATGGGCCATTACGTCATACAAGGTGAGCCGACAAAGCCCTTTCGGCGCATGCGCATTGCCAAGCGTGAGAAGGCGCGTCAGCCGGCCATAGGCGGCCCTGTCCTCCGGATAGACGACCAGATCCGGCGTGCCGTCGCACAACACCAGCCGGCAGCCCGGCGCGTAGCGCAGGCGCGCGGTCGAGGGTCCGTCCGTGCGCTCCCGCCAGGCCCGCCATGCGGCATGGGCCCGCACCACCCCGGCCAGGGAATTGCGGTCCGCGATGCCGATCCCGGCAAGGCCAAGCTCGGCCGCCCGCGCCATGATCTCCTCAGGGTGCGAGCCGCCCCGCAGGAAGGAGAAATTGGTGGTGACGGCCAGTTCGGCATAGGCGGGATGACGCTCTGCCATGGCTCACCCGAAAAGCCCGTGCATGAACCAGCGCGGCGGCGCCGCGCCCTGGCCATAGAGCCCTTCGCGGTACAGCCAGAAGCGCCGGCCCTGCCGATCCTCGGCGCGGAAGTAGTCGCGTGTCCGGGACGCGGCAGTGGGCGCTTCGGACGAGACCGTCCACCACGGCGTGGAGAGCCGTTCCGGACCTTCGACCTGGGCCACATCATGCAGCGCGCGCCGCCAGCGAAAGCGCAGGGGCGGCCCGTCCGGCACGCTGGCGAGCGTCTCGATCGCCTCTGGCCGCGACAGCAGCAGCAGGGGCCTGTCCGGCGGCTCGTCGCCGGCGCGCGTCGGGTTCCAGCCCGGCATGACACGCCGGATAGGTTCGTCAGCCCCGGCGGGAATGGTGATGGCGGCCGCTTCGGGCAGATGCGCATCGACCGGTTGCAGCCGCTGGACGGCATGCTCCCCCAGCCGGGCGCCGAGCCTGTCGATCAGGCGCGCCATGTCCTCGGTGCCCGCAGCGGCCTCGAGCGATGGCGCGGCCTCGTCAAGCCGGACGGCCTCCAGCACCGACAGGCGCAGCATGTCGAAGCCGAAGGCGATGTCGCGCTCATCGTCGCCCAGCTTCAGCTTCTCGTCGAACAGGGCCGCCATGGCCTCGGGGGTCCGCGTCGGCCGGCTCGCCCCGGCCTTGATGCGGAACACGGCGCCGTCCACCCGGAACAGCATGACCTCCAGACGCCGCGCGCCATCGCCATGGCGTTCGAGCAGCCTGCCCATCTCGGCGCAGAGCCGGGTGATGCAGCGGGCGACGGCGTCGGTCGTCAGGATCGGGTCGAAAAAGCAGCGCTCGGTGACGTAGGGCGGCGCTTCCAGCCTTGGTGTGATGGCTGACCGGGTCAGACCGAACGCGGCCTCCAGCCGCGCAATCACCTGTCGTCCGAAGCGCGCGGCGATCGGCGCACGCGGCCTGAGCCAAAGATCCTCGATCCGGCCAAGCCCGGCCACTTTCAGCCCGCTGACCACCTCGGGCGGCAGTCCAAGCGCCGCCACGGGCAAAGGCCTGAGCGCCGCCTCCTCCCCGCCAGGCGGGCAAATGCAGCCGCCGCCCGTCCCGAACCGCGCCAGCGCCCAGGCCGCCTCGGGCGTTCCGGCCAGCGCGCCGTGCGGGTGCGAAAAGCCCTGGACCGCCAACCGCCTGAGCGCGTCGGCCATCAGGGCCGCCTCGCCGCCAAACAGATGGGCGCAGCCGGTGACGTCCAGCACAATCCCGTCGGCGCCATCGGTTGCCGCCAGCGGGGTGTAGCGCCGGGCCCAGTCGGCAATGGCCGTGATCATCCGCGCATCGGCCGCATCGTCGGCATCGGCGATGCGCAGGCCCGGATGCAGCGCCCGCGCATCGGCGAGCGCCTGGCCGGCGTGAAGGCCGAGCGCCTGTGCGGCCGGATCGAGCGCAGACAGCCTGAGGGCGCCCTTGGTCATAGCCACCAGCGCAAGGGGCGCAGGATCAGCAGCATGGCCTTCCGCACGCTCACGCCGCCTCAACCGGTCGGCCGGCAGATGCGGCAGCCAGAGGCACAGATAGCGGCGGTCGTCCCTCACGGCCCGGGGCCTGTCCGGCGCCGGACGGGATGAATTGTCCTGTGTCATGGTTCCACTCCAGATCGAATTGGGACGGCAGGCCGCCGCGGCGGCGCAACAGGTCAGCCCTGAGCGCCAGGCCTGCCGGCTCGCCGGCAAGCCCGGTCCGGCTCGGCCGCGCGGCGATGCGCCAGCGGGTTTCGGCAGCGCCGGCGAGGCGGCCCGCGGCCCCGCCCTCGCCGATGACGGCAAGACAGCCCGACACGCCGGAGGCGCGCGCCGCCAGCACAAGCCGGCGCGAGGCCGTGAGGTCATAGCCGCGCGGACAGCGCCCGAAGACGGCCACAACGGCGCCGAGGGTGGCGCAGCGAAGGCCCTCCTCGAAAGCCCACAACGCCTCGCAGGACCGCCGTGCCCTGACGATCAGCAGCCGCCCGGGATCAAATCCCAGAGCCGCCAGCCCATGCCCGTAAGGCTCACCCGCCTCCCGGCAGCCCTGCGCCTCCAGCACCAGCAGCACGGGCCTGGCCTGGGCCGCAGCTCTCGCAGCGCATCCCCCGGCCGGCGCGGCGCTGGACGCCATCCAGCCCAGCGCCAGCGCAAAGGCCAGCGCCGCAGCGCCATCCCCCGCCTCCTGCGCCGCGACCTCGTGCAGCGCACCGCAGCGCAGGCTGAACGCACCGCCGCCGACCGGCCAGAACCGGGCCGCCATGCCGGCATCGAGGCAGGTGGCAGCCTCAAGCCCCGCCACCATCCGGCGCAGGACCTGCAGGTCGGCAACCGTGTCTGCGGCGGGCAAAACGGGGCCGTTGCCGGCGGAAGGCTCCGCCAGGGTGAAAGGATCAGGGGTCATCAGGACCATTTGTTCTGTTTATGTTCCTATAGATTCCAGCGAATGGGAAAGGAGTCAAGCGCTGCGAGAGGCTGCGAGGGTAACGGGAGCGCGCTGGCCACGGCCGGGCTCAGGGCGAGCCGGCCAGAGGTGGCGAAGGTCGGGCTTGGCCTTCGGCCGCAACGGCGCTACATGGCCGCTGCGGTCCCAATGCCGGACCGCAGCCGCCCGCCTTCCAGAGCAGGAACATCCCCATGCGCCTTGACGCCATCTCCACCGGCAAGAACCCGCCCCATGAGGTCAACGTGGTGATCGAGGTCGCGATTGGCGGCGAGCCGATCAAGTACGAGATGGACAAGGAGGCCGGCACGCTGGTGGTCGACCGCTTCCTCTACACGCCGATGCGCTACCCCGGCAATTACGGCTTCATCCCGCACACACTGTCCGAGGACGGCGACCCGTGCGACGTGCTGGTGGCCAACACCCGGCCGATCATCCCCGGCGCGATCATCGCCGTGCGCCCCATCGGCGTGCTGATGATGCAGGACGAGGCCGGCGGCGACGAGAAGATCCTGGCCGTGCCGGTTCCCAAGCTGACCAGGCGCTACGAGAATGTGCACAACTACACCGACATGCCGAAGATCACGCTCGACCAGATCCAGCACTTCTTCGAACACTACAAGGACCTGGAGCCCGGCAAGTGGGTCAAGCTCACCGGCTGGGGCGATGCCGAGAAGGCCCGCCAGCTGATCAGCGAGGCGATGGAGCGGGCGAAGAAGGCCAAGGGCTGAGCGCCGGAAGCATCGCGGTCGATTTCTCACCGCTCAGCCCGCAACCGGTATAGGCTGCGACGCTTGACCCCGCAAAGGCAGGCGCATGCTGATCAGGTTTGGCTACGAAATCACCGTCACCTGCCAGCAGCCGACCGAGATGGTCTGCCTGCTCAGCGTGCATCCCGAGCGGCATGCCGACATCCGCACGCCGGAGACGGTCACCACCACGCCGCCAATGCCGATCACGACCTACCGGGACCTGTTCGGCAACATCTGCCGCCGCTTCAAGGCCCCTGCCGGCGACATGACGATCCGCAGCGATGGCGTGATCGAGGACAGCGGCGCACTCGATCCGTTCGTGCCGGTGGCCGAGGAGATGCCTGTCGGCGCGCTGCCGGACGAGACGCTGGTCTACCTGATGGGCAGCCGTTATTGCCAGACCGACCAGCTCAGCCAGATCGCCTGGGACCGCTTCGGCCAGGTCGCGCCCGGCTGGGGCCGGGTGCAGGCGATCTGCGATTTCGTCAACCGGCAGATCAGCTTCGACTACATGGGCGCCTCGTCGACGCGCGGCGCGCTCGAGGTCTATCATGGCCGCATCGGCGTCTGCCGCGACTATGCCCATCTCGCCATCACCCTGTGCCGCTGCATGAACATCCCGGCGCGCTACGTGAACGGCCATCTTGGCGACATCGGCGTGCCGGTGGTCGACCCGATGGATTTCAGCGCCTGGATCGAGGTCTGGCTTGCGGGGCCTGACGGTGGCCAATGGTTCACCTTCGATCCGCGCAACAACATCCGCCGCATCGGCCGCATCGTGGTGGCGCGCGGCCGCGACGCCGCCGACATTCCGCTGATGAACTCCTTCGGCCCGCATGCGCTGAAGGGGTTCAGCGTCTGGACCTATGATCTGGCGAATGTGCCGGCGAGCGCCGTCAACCAGCCAGCCTTGGGATGAGGTGCGGCTGAATGCCGGTGCGCGTTTCCAGGTTCCGTCCCCAGATAAGCAGCTCCCGGCCCCGGAAGCTCACCCAATACCTCGGCAGCCGTCCCCGGCATCAGCCCTGGATGCGGTGCCCGATGTCGATCGGGTGGACCGAGACCATCTCCGCCACCGCCCAGAAGACGGCCAGCACCACGACGATCTCCAGCTTGATCGAACGCGCCAGGGCATCATCAGCGCCCGCCTCGCCACGCGCCAATGCCGGTGTCAGCCTCAGCTTGTGCCAGGCGGCGAAACCCATCAAGCCAGCCACCAGGGCAAGTTTGGCGATCAGGCCATAGCCCCACCATGACCCGGTGATCAGATCGATTCGCGGAGCAAGATACCAGATCAGCAAAGCCCCGGAGGCGACCACGAGGACAACAGCGCCCAGAGCCAGGCGCGACCAATCCGTGATCAGTTCCGCCGCGCTCGCCCGTTCCAGCCGCTGCGCCACAAGCGCCAGCGGCAACAGCGAGCCGATCCAGAACGCCACGACGCTGAGATGCACGAGCACCAGTGCGGCGATTTCCTGGCGTGGGCGATAGAGCATCGAATGGCCCATCGCCGCATAGCTGGCGACGACGGCGACAACCCCGACCACGGCAACGAACGGCCCCGCCCGCCACGGCAAGGCGTAGGCCATGACCAGCATCAGGCCTGCGACGCGGATGACGAAGGCATCACCGATGCGGGAGCGCATCACCGCAATCCACACTGCCTGATCGAACAGGTCAGCCCCCGCCGTGAGCACGAGCACGCGCAAGGCCATCGCCGCGACCGACAGGAACAGCGCCAGCACCGCACCGGCCACGATCCAGCGTGGCAGCAGGCGTCTTTCGGCTGCATTCAGCCGGTGACCGAAGCCGGCCCCGAACATCACCAGCCCTGCTGTGCCCAGGCTCGCAGCATAATAGCAAGCGCGCAGCAGCACGGTCGCGCCATCCAGAAATGACGCATCCGGCTGCAGGAACTCGATGATCATGGCGATGTGTTCCCGGCTTGGCGGTCACGGTCCGATGCGGAAGCGAATCACGCCGCCCACGGGATGACCATCGGCCGAAATGGCACGCCAGTCGATGCGGTAAGCGCCTGCCTCCAGCGCCGGCAAGGCACGTGTGGCCGTACCGGCGTCCACGATGCTGGCGGGGCGATCAAGCCTGATCTCAGCCTTGCCCTCGTGGAACAACCGGAGCGCCGTCAGTTGCACCTTCTCATTGAAGACGAGTTCAACCGACGCCGGTGAGGCCGAGAGGATGGCTCCGTTCATGGGCGAAGACCGCCGCAGTTCGGAATGCGAAAGCGCAGGCCCCGTTAGCGCTGCGAGCATGGCAACGATGACCAGTCCCGGTCTCATGAGAACGGATGATATTGATACAGCCAGGTCTCGCTCAGAACCTTGTCGCCAAGCTTGAGGAAGGCGCGCATCTCCACCGGCTCGTCGCCTGTCACCGTCAGGTCGAACTGGGCGCGCCAGTGGCCCGGGACGTCGTTGGGCACGGCTTCGGTGAAGATGTAGGAGAAGCTGCCGCGCGAGGCCGAGAGCACGGCTTCGGGCTTGACACCGAACGGCACAGTCTTCAGCGCATCGCCCAGGAACTCGATCATGAACTTGCGCACCCCGCGCGGGCGCACCGTGCCGGGCTGGCCGCCATTGCCCATGCGGGTCGAGACCACGCGCGCCAGCGGCGGCGGGTAGGGCTCATCCGCAACCCAGAACATGCGATAGCGGTAGTCGAAGCTCTGGCCGGCCTTGACGGGGGCTTCGGGCACCCACATCGCGACAATGTTGTCGTGGATCTCGTCGTCGGTCGGGATTTCGATCAGCTGCACTGCGCCCCGGCCCCAGTCGCCGACCGGCTCGACCCAGAGGCTCGGGCGCTTTTCGTAGAACACGCCATCCATGTAGTTGGCGAAGACCCGGTCGCGCTGCATCAGGCCGAAGCCGCGCGGGTTGCTGTCGACGAAGGAGGAGGCGATGGTGCGCGGCGGATTGTTGAGCGGCCGCCAGGCGCGCTCGCCCGCGCCGGTCCAGATGGCGAGGCCGTCGCTGTCATGCACCTCCGGGCGCCAGTCCACCGAGGTCGGCTTCTTGTTCTCCGAATACCAGTACATCGAGGTCAGCGGGGCGACGCCGAAGCGCTCGATGTCCTTGCGGATATGGATCGCCTTCTCGACCTCCATCGCGACACCCGCGCCGCGCGTCATCACGAAGCGGAACGCGCCCGAAACGCTGGGGCTGTCCATCAGCGCGCAGACGGTGACGGATTTTGCATCCGCCGCCGGTGTCTCCAGAAAGACATGGGTGAAATCGGGGAATTCCTCCGGCCCGGTCGGGACGGCAGGGTCGATCGCGAGCCCGCGCGCGGAAAGGCCATACTGGTAAAGCTCGCCGATGGCGCGGAAGTAGGACGCGCCGAGGAAGGCGACCCAATCATTGCCGCGCCAGTCGAGCGGTGTTCCCTTGGGTCCCGGATGCCCCGCGCGGCTCTCCTGGAAGCGGAAGCCGGCGAAGCCAGCGCCCTCGGGCAGCTCATGGGCCGGCGAATCCGCCGGCATGTCGAAAGAGCGCTCCTCATAGACAATCTCGCGCGAGGTCTGGTTTCCCGCGCGGCCCGCCGCCACCACATGCATGCGCACCGGCTTCTGGAAGAAGCGGCCCAGATGGAAGAACGTCACCGGCCACGGCGATGGACCGTTGGCCCACAGCGCAAGGTCGGTCTTGTAGCGGATCTTGCCATGGGCATCATAGTCGATCCGCTCCAGCACATCGGGGCGCGGACGCGGCGGCGGAGCGTAGGACCTGGCCGCCATGTCGCGGGCGCGGGCCTTCAGGCTTTCGAAAGAGAACGCGGCCTCGGGGCCGAGTTTCAGGCCTGCCTGGGCCAGAGCCGCTGTCGAGAAACCGCTGGCGGCCGCCGTGCCCAGGACTGCGCTGCCGGCAAGGAGAGTACGACGATCGATCATGGGTCAGTCCGTTTCAGTCCGGTGTCAGGCTGGATATCGGATGAGACGAGACGAAAGCAAGGCATGGGGGCTTGGTTGGTTCGCTTTGTCCGCCTGCGAAGCATTCGTGTCATGAATCCCGAGTCCTCATCCTGAACCGGTCGATGAGGGAGCAGCAGTTGTCCATCTCCCGAGATCATCCTTCGACAGGCTCAGGACGAGGATCGCGGGCATCCGCAGGCTTGCTGGCCCTGCCTCATCATGATGCGATCACTTCTTCAGCTTCTCGGTCTCGGGCTTGTCCTGCCCGAGCGAGACGATGCCGCGCCGGATGGCGCGGGTATGGGTGAAGTGCTTGTGCAGGGTCTCGCCATCCCCGAACCGGATGGCGCGGGTCAGCACCGACAGGTCCTCGCTGAAGCGCCCGAGCATTTCGAGAACGGCATCCTTGTTATGCAGGAACACATCGCGCCACATGGTCGGATCAGACGCCGCAATGCGCGTGAAATCGCGGAAGCCTCCGGCAGAGAACTTGATCACCTCTGATTGGGTGACAGCCTCAAGATCATTGGCCGTGCCGACGATGTTGTAGGCGATCAGGTGCGGCAGGTGGCTGGTGATCGCCAGCACCAGATCGTGATGTTGCGGCGTCATCACCTCGACGATCGCGCCCATGCCTTCCCAGAACTGGCGCAGCAGCTTGAGCGCGTCTTCATTGGTTCCGTCCGTCGGGGTCAGGATGCACCAGCGGCTCAGGAACAAGCTGGCAAAGCCCGCGTCAGGTCCTGAGTGCTCTGTTCCCGCCACCGGGTGTGCCGGAATGAAATGAACCTGTTCAGGCACATGCGGCGCGACCTGGTCGACGATGGCCTGCTTGACCGAACCGACATCGGAGAGGATCGCGCCGGGCTTCAGAAACGGCGCGATCTCCTCTGCCACCCGTCCGCAGATGCCGACCGGCGTGCACAGGATGACGAGATCGGCGTCGGCGCAGGCTTCCGCGGCCGACGTGGTCGCCAGATCGGCAAGACCCAGCACGCGCACCCGTTCGGTCACGGCCTCGTCCCGGTCCGCGGCGGCGATCCGGCCCGCGAGATTGAGTTCGCGCGCGGCCCTGGCCAGCGAAGAGCCGATCAGGCCCATGCCGATGATCGCCAGCGTCTTGATCAGCGGCCTGGCGCGGACCGGGGCGAAGCTCTCAGCCATCGGAACCCCGCATGAAGGCGCCGAGCGCCGCGAGAACGGCCTCGTTCGCCGCCTCATCGCCAATGGTCAGGCGCAAGGCGCCCGGCAGGCCATAGGATTCCATCCTGCGCAGGATCAGCCCGCGCGCGGTCAGGAACGCGTCAGCGTCGGCAGCCGTCCGGCCCCTGTCGCCCGGGAAATGCAGCAGCAGGAAGTTGCCGACCGATGGGGTCACGGTCAGGCCGAGCTCCGTGAGCCTGGCGCTCATCAGCGGCAGCCAATGATCGTTGTGCGCGATCGCGGCGCCGACATGGGCGTCGTCCTGTATGGCGGCGGCTCCCGCCTCGAGCGCCGGACCATTGACGTTGAACGGCCCCCGGATTCGGTTGAGCGCGTCGATGACATGCGCCGGGCCATACATCCAGCCGAGGCGCAGATTGGCCAGCCCGTGGATCTTGGAGAAGGTGCGGGTCATCACGACATTGTCCGAGGTCGCGACGAGTTCGAGCCCCGAGGCATAATCATTCCGCCGGACATACTCGGCATAGGCGGCGTCCAGCACCAGCAGCACATGGGCGGGCAGGCCGGCCTGTAGCCGCTTGACCTCGTCGAAGGGCAAGTAGGTGCCGGTGGGGTTGTTCGGATTGGCCAGGTACACGACCTTGGTCCGGGGCGTGACGGCGGCCAGCATGGCATCGACATCCGCCGTCAGGTTCTTCTCCGGCACGGCCACCGGCGTTCCGCCCGCCGCCCTGATCGCGATCGGATAGACGATGAAGCCGTACTGGCTGTAGAGGCCTTCGTCGCCGGGGCCGATATAGGCGTTGGTGATGAGCGCCAGCAGCTCGTCCGACCCCGCACCGCACAGCAACCGCGACGGATCAAGCCCGAACTTGGCGCCAATCGCCTCGCGCAGCCGTGTGGCCGACCCATCCGGATAGAGCGCGAGCTTCCCGGCGACCGCGCCGAACGCCGCGACCGCCTTCGGGCTTGGCCCGATCGGTGTCTCGTTCGACGACAGCTTGATCAGCTTGACGCCGGCAGGAGCCGCGCTCTTGCCCGGCGCATAGGCCTCGATCTCCATCACGCCGGGACGGGGCGCGGGGCGGGCGGCAGGGGCGGAAACAGCCATCGTCGGGTCCTTCTGTTGGGTCTGCCGTCAGCGCTGGCGGGCTGGCGCGGCAAAGCGCGCTGCATGGCTGCCGATCTCGGTGAGGTCAACACCGCCGAGCGCCGCACGCAGTTGGCCGGTGCCGGTTTCGCCATCGGCGGCGATCAGCAGCGAGAGTCCCGAGGAGTCGGCGGCGCTGGCGGTGACCTCGCCGAGGGCCGCCGCCAGGGCGGCCTTCATCTCCGCGGTCCAGCGCTCGACGCGCGCGACATAGAGCACAACCTCACGCACCGCCGCATCGGCCAGCGGCTTGGCGATGACATAGACCGGCGTTCCGGCAGGATGGTCGGGGCGCTCGATGAACGGCAGCCGGGCGATGATCTTCGGCGTGTCGGGTCCGACCAGAAGCCGCCACCAGGCGCCAGCGCTGGCCCCCTGGTCCATGCGGAAAATCCCGAGATCGCCGGCCGATCCCGCCACCGCAGCGATCACGGCCTTCGCGTCGTCATGCGGAACATAAGGAGCGGTGAAACCGAAGTGGAACCGCGCGGTGTCGCGCATGGCGCCGTCGCCGCCCGACACGTCGGCATGGACCTCATAATTGGCCTGCACCCAGGTGAAGGTGGCGATGATCACGCGCCAGATGCCCTCGGCGGTGTCGAGCGGCAGCAGGCCCTTGTGGCGCAGCGCCAGCCTGCGCATCATCTCGGCCTCGCGGCCCGGCCGGAAGGCCGATCCCGAAACCTGCGTCTTCTTGACCGCGATCAGGCGCTCGATGGCCTGCCCGCGCTCCATCAGCAGCTCGTGCATCGCTGTGTCGATACGGTCGATCTCGGTGCGCAGGTCGGCGAGGGAGATGGGGGGAGACGAGGACATGGACGAGTCCGCACAGGTTGCAGGACGGCGTGTCTAACGCCGATCGCAGGGCTTGGCAAAGGGCGGGGGAAACCGCAACGCTTTTTCAAGCGATGGCGGACCATTGACAGGGGCTTGCCGGAGCCTCATTCCTTTCGTCCGGTTAAAAGAACGACATGGTTGCAAGAACAAACAAGACGGGCAAGTCCAGCATGACCGCCTCCGCGCTGGCGGATCCGGTCCGCGAGGCCAGCGAGCCCTCCAGTCTACTGGCTCGGTTCGGCAGCGAACGCGCGCTGTCGATGGATTGCGGCGTGGCTCTCGACCAGTGGCAGATCGCCTACCAGACCTACGGCGCCCTCAACGCCGCGCGCAGCAATGCGGTTCTCGTCTGCCATGCCCTGACCGGCGACCAGCATGTGGCGAACCGCAACCCGGTGACCGGCAAGCCCGGCTGGTGGGAGGTGCTGATCGGGGCCGGAAAGCCGATCGACACGGATCGCTTTTTCGTGATCTGCAGCAATGTGGTTGGAGGCTGCCTGGGCTCGACCGGCCCCGCCTCGGTGAACCCGCTGACCGGCAAGGCCTACGGGCTTGATTTTCCGCTGCTGACCATCCGCGACATGGTGCGCGCGCAGGCCCATCTGGTCGACCACCTCGGCATCGACAGCCTGTTCGCGGTGATCGGCGGCTCGATGGGCGGGATGCAGGTTCTGCAATGGGCTTCGAGTTACCCCGAGCGCGTCTTTGCCGCCATGCCGCTCGCGACCGGAGCCCGCCATTCGGCCCAGAACATCGCCTTTCACGAGGTCGGCAGGCAGGCTGTCATGGCCGATCCCGACTGGCGTGGCGGGCGCTATCTCGACGAGAACACGCGGCCGGCCAAGGGGCTTTCGGTGGCCCGCATGGGCGCGCACATCACCTATCTGTCCGAGGCGGCGCTGCACCGCAAATTCGGCCGCAACCTGCAGGACCGCGACGCGCGGACCTTCTCCTTCGACGCCGACTTCCAGGTCGAAAGTTACCTCCGCCATCAGGGATCGAGCTTCGTCGAGCGTTTCGATGCCAACTCCTATCTCTATCTCACCCGCGCCATGGATTACTTTGATCTGGCCGCCGATCATGGTGGCAGTCTCGCAAAGGCCTTCGCGGGCTCCAAGACGCGCTTCTGTGTGGCTTCGTTCACGTCCGACTGGCTGTTTCCGACACCGGATTCGCGCGCCATCGTGCACGCGCTCAACGCCTCGGGAGCCTCGGTCTCGTTCGTGGAACTCGAAAGCGACAAGGGTCACGATGCCTTTCTGCTTGATGAGCCCCAGCTGTTCGCCACCTTGAGGGGCTTCATCGGCTCGGCAGCCCGCGCGCGCGGGCTCGATGCGGACGGCAGCGGGGTCCGCCCATGAGCGATGTCCGCATTGACCTGAGCCTGATCGCCGACATGGTCGAGAAGGGCAGCCGCGTGCTTGATGTCGGCTGCGGCGACGGCGAACTGCTGGCGCTGCTCGCCGCGCGCCGCAATGTCGACGCGCGCGGCATCGAGCTGTCGCGCGAAGGCGTGGCCGGCTGCGTCGCGCGCGGGCTGTCCGTCATCCAGGGCGATGCGGACACTGACCTCGGCGACTATCCCGATGACGCCTTCGATTACGTCATCCTGTCGCAGACGATCCAGGCGACCCGCGCGCCCCGCCTCGTGCTCGAGAACATGCTCCGGATCGGGCGCAGGGCCATCGTCTCGTTTCCCAACTTCGGCCACTGGAGCATCCGCGCCCAGATCGCCTTCCGCGGCCAGATGCCGGTGACGGGGCAGTTGCCCGACAGCTGGTACGACACGCCAAACATCCACTTCTGCACCATCCGCGATTTCGTGCATCTGTGCGACGAGATCGGCGCGGTCACCGAACGGGCCGTCGCGCTCAACGCGGCCGGCGGCGGCATCGGCGTCAAGGCGCCATGGTGGTTCTGGAACCTGTTCGGCCAGCAGGCCGTGTTCCTGCTCAAGCGCTCGGCCTGAGACCTCAATAGAGCGGCTGCAGCGCGGCGAGGGGCAGCCGGATCGGACCGAGGCTGATCCGCCCGTTGCTGATGGTGAGGTTCGGCAGGGGTCGCAGGCCACCTGCTCCGGGCGCCGGCGCCCGTCCGGACAGGGCGCTGGCGAGATCCATCGCCCCGCCCCGCAGGCGGATGCCGAAGAACTGGTCGATATTGGCGGCCGAGGGCTCGATCCGGCCCGCCGGGCGCCGGGCGTCGTCGAGCTGCAGTTCGCCCCTGGCCTCGATCTGCTTGACGCCCTTCTTCAGCGCGATGCGGCTCACCTCGATCCGGCCCGACGCCTGTCGCCAGGCTTCGAACGTCGCCGGGGTCAGGCCGTGATCGAAGATGTTGGCGCGGGTCGTCGTGAGCTGGACATCGAGATCCGACGGATTGCTGTCGCCGAGGACCGCGTCGAGATCGCCAGACACGATCTGTCCGACCCGTATGAACAGGTCGCGGGCCATGTCAGGGTCGGGGCGTGTCGGATTGCGCCTGAGATGCGCCTCGAGCGCAGCGGCGGAGACGGTTGAAACGGCCCCCTGCGGATTGGTGACGGTCACGACCGGCTTGCGCAGGTCGAGCGAGAGCCGCTCCAGCGCGCCTCCCTGGGTCCGGCGGCTGGCCTCGGCAAGATCCCAGCGGGCCTCAAACCGGCTGCCATCCGCCATGACACCCCGAAGCGGCCCGTCGGCCTGCGCGATTAGGTGGGACGGCGTGTGCGGTTGCCCGATGATGAGGACCGGGCCGGTGGAAAGGTTGACGACACCGACCGTCTGGCTGCGCGTGAGGGTCACGTCATCGCAGCGCACTTCCAGACGGAAGGGATAGCCGCTGATCCGGCGGTTGACACAGGTCCAGCTGTCGCCGCGCTGGCGCGCGTCGGCGATCGCGCTGTCGAGGCCGCTGCCGACGAGCCCGCGCGCGACGTACCAGAACGCGCTCCAGCCGCCGATGACAAGCACAAGCAGGACAAACGGCAGATAAAGCCCCCAGCGTGATGCCCTGCCCTGCCGCCCGCGCTCGAGAGCCGCCGCCTGATCATGCCCGGATTGTGTCATCTGGTGGGTTCGCCTGCTTGCAACATCCTGCCGCTGTTGATAGCGCCGCATGATGGCAAGAGCGAGCCCTATCCGGCGCCCTGGAGGCCGCCGTCAGACCGGTGTGGATTGGCATGAGTCGCATCCCGGCGACATCTGGGTGTTCGGCTACGGCTCGCTGATGTGGCGTCCGGGCTTCGCCTTCGCCGAACGGCGGATGGCGACCCTTCGCGGCCATCACCGCGCCCTGTGCGTCTACTCGCACCACCACCGCGGCACCGCAGCCCATCCCGGGCTGGTCCTCGGGCTCGACTATGGCGGGACGTGCCGGGGGCTGGCCTACCGCATTCCGGCGCCCGACGTGGCCCGGACCGTCCGCTATCTGCGTGAGCGCGAGCAGGTGACGTCGGTTTACCTCGAACGCATCGTCCCCGTGACGCTGGACGGCGGCGAGATCGTGCCGGCCCTCACCTACACCGTGGACCGGACGCATCACCAGTATGCCGGCCGTCTCGACCATGGCGACCTGCTGCGTCTTGTGCGGCAGGGCGAGGGGGTCTCGGGCGACAACCCCGCCTATGTCCTCAACACCGTCGCCTTGATGCATGAGCTCGGCATCCACGACCCGACCCTGCGCCGGCTGGCGGCCGAGCTCGTCCGCAACGATCAGTGAACCGGCGTCAGGTCCGCCACCGCCTTGCGCCGGTCTTCGGGCGTGGCGGCGATGAGGTGGACATGCAGCTCAGTCGCCCCGGCCGCGACGGCCTCGTCGCGCCAGCGCGTGACCGCCGCCTCGACGCCCCAGGGGCCGGCCTCGCGCACCGCGATGACCGCGCGCCGCGCATCGACCGCGATCAGCACGCTGTCGGCGAAGGAAAGCGCGTCGCTGTCCCGCACGGCAAAGGATGATGTCACATAACGGCGCCCGGACCGGCCACGCCAGGCCGTGAACCGGCTGGTGTGCGCCGGAGACAGCGAGCGCAGCGGCAGCTCGCGCGGCTGGTTCGCGGGCTCGAAATCAAACGCCACCTGATCGGGGCTGTGAAAGGCAAGTGCGGTCATGTTCATGCTCCGTTCTTTGAACAAAAGAAGAACAAAATCACCTGCCTGTCAAGTGCGATGTTGCCGAGATCATCGCCGGTGATTTTGCGGATTCCCCTTTCGGCAAACCTGCACTACTGCACAGGGGCTGATCCTGCCTGCCCTGATCCGCGCTGCGCTCGTCCGGAGGAGAACGGCCATGTCCGCCGTCGATTTCACCCGCTTCGTCCACGATCTCGCCAGCCGTTCGGGCGAGGCGATCCTGCCCTTCTTCCGCACAGCGATGCTCACCCACAACAAGGCCGGGGATGGCGGCTTCGATCCGGTCACCGAGGGCGACCGGGCCGCCGAGATGGTCATGCGCCGGATGATCCGGGAAACCTTCCCGGCCCATGGCATCGTCGGCGAGGAGTTCGGGTCGGAAAGCGCCGATGCCGAGTTCGTCTGGGTTCTCGACCCGATCGATGGGACACGGGCTTTCGTTTCGGGCCTGCCGGTCTGGGGCACCCTGATCGGGCTGATGCGCAGTGGGCATCCGGCTTTCGGGCTGATGCACCAGCCCTTCACACGCGAACGCTTCTGGGGCGATGGGCAATCCGCGCGCTACCTCGGCCCCGAGGGCGAGCGCGCGCTGCACACCCGCGCCTGCGCCGATCTGGCTGCGGCCACCGTGATGACGACCTCGCCGAACCTGTTCCGCCCCAAGGACCGCAAGCTCTATGACAGGGTCGAGAAGCAGGCGCGCCTCGCCCGTTACGGCTGCGATTGCTATGCCTATTGCATGCTCGCGGCGGGACATGTCGACCTGGTGATCGAGGCCGGGCTGCAGCCCTACGACATCGTCGCGCTGATTCCGGTCATCGAGGGCGCGGGCGGTGTGGTAACCACCTGGGATGGTGGCCCGGCGGCCGAAGGTGGCCGCATCATCGCCTCAGGTGACCGGCGGATCCACGAGGCGGCCCTCCGGCTGCTCGGGGCGTGAGGGCCCGGGCGGGGTCACCAGTTCGCCAGGGATGAACGCGTCGAAAGCCGCCCAGAACGCGGCGCGCACGGCGTCGGTCTCATGGAGGATTTCGTGCCGCGCGCCCGGAATGACCACGGCAAGCCCCGTCTTGAGCCGCGCGGCGAAGCGTTCGATCGCAGGCGTCGACACGACCGGATCATCGCCGGCCGCGATGACCAATGTCGGCACGCGGATGTCAAGCGGGATGGCGGCGCCCCCCATATGGTGCATGAAGCGGAAGGCCTCGTGCACCCAGCGGATCGTCGGATCGGCGATGGCGAGGTCCGGCCTGGCGCCGGACAGGCGCGCATTGCGGGCATAGCGCTCCGGGTCGCACGTCAGGCGGTTGTTGGCGAATGGCCGTGTCGCCAGCGGCGTCTCGCCGCCAGCCGGCACGAAGGCCCGGCCAAGGAACAGGCTGTTCAGCAGGAAGGCGGTCGCCTTCACCGCCGCCGGGCGCTTCACCATGGTCAGCCCCAGCATCGGCGCCAGCGCCACCATGCGGCTGACCGGCAGCCGGTTCTGGCGCGCAGCCTCAAGGCACAGGGCCGCCCCCATCGAGTGCGCCAGGATGAACCAGGGCTTGGGCAGCCTCGGCATCACCTCGGCGAAGACGGCGTCCAGATCGCGCTGGTAATCAGAGAACCGGCGGACATGGCCCTTGCGCCGGTTGCGCAGCAGACGGTCGGACCCGCCCTGTCCGCGCCAGTCGAAGGTCGCCACGTGAAAGCCGCGCCGGCGCAATTCGGCGACGACTTCGCTGTAGCGCTCGATGAACTCGGCCCGGCCGTGCACGATCAGGACGCTGCCCTTGGGTCCTTTCCTCGCGGTCGGCCGCCAGCGGGCCGTGCGCAGGCCGACGCCGTCACGCGCCGTCACCACGGCAAGCTGCGCCTGCGACGGAGCCGGGAAATCATCAGGGGCAAACAGTTCGGCAGCGGCCATGGCGGAAGGGTCGATCGCGAAAGGACGCCACCGGAATCGGCGCGGTCATCCCCACTATGCCGCTGATCCGGAGCCCTTGAAAAGCTGCAAATGCGCACCCACCTCAACTGTGTCGCGGGCTGATCTCAGGCGCGACGCAAAGGCCTAGGCATCCGTGCCCATTCGGGGCGGAGCCGTTCATGCAGCTTCAAAGGAGTGCATCATGCGCAATATCGACCTGTCACCGTTCTATCGGTCCACCATCGGCTTCGACCGTCTGTTCAGCCTGCTCGACCAGGCCGCCGGTTTCGAGAACGCCCCGACCTATCCGCCCTACAACATCGAGCGTTCGGACGAGAACGCCTACCGCATCTCGATCGCGGTGGCCGGTTTCGCCGAGTCCGAGCTTTCGCTCGAAGTCAGGGAGAACCTGCTGACCGTCCGCGGCGAGAAAAAGCCGGCAATTGACGAAGCAAGGCAGGTCGTCCTGCATCAGGGCATCGCCTCGCGTGGTTTCGAGCGCCGCTTCCAGCTTGCGGACCATGTCCAGGTCGTCGGCGCGGCGCTGGAACACGGGCTCCTGCATATCGATCTCGTCCGTGAGGTTCCCGAGGCCAAGAAGCCGCGCGCCATTCCGATCGGCAAGGCTGCCCCCGCTGCCCTGATCGACACCGCGACGGTGGACGCCCCCAAGGCTGCTGCGGTCCGCAAGGCGGCCTGAAGCCCTGAGCTGACTGCCTTGTCATCGGGCGCGGCCTGCAAGGGCCGCGCCTTCGCTTTGTTTCAGAGCAGAGGCACAGGCGGAACGGGCGGGGCGGCCGGTCCCGTTGGCTGGCGTGATGGATCATCCAGCGGCGCGGGCGCCACGGTCGACGCGCCGGGAGCCGCCGCCCGGGTTTGCGGCACGGGCGCCGCCAGGGCCGGAGCAGCGGGCACATCGGGCGCAGCGGACGCGCCGGGCACGGCTGGAGCGTCGGCCAAAGGCTTCGCCTGAGGAGAACCCCGCGTCAGCGGCGGGGCCCTGTCGACATCTGCGGGCACACGCGTCTGGGCAGGATCGACCGGCCTGATCTGCCGCTCCATCGGCACGACCTGCGGCGCCCCTGCGGGCGGATTTGCCGCGGGAGCCTCAGGCGGCCGCGCTGCACTGCGCGGCTGAGGCACGGACGGGGCTCCGCCGCCGCCTGCCGGTGGCTTCACCTCCGGCAGTCGCGTTTCCGCCGGCCGTCGCGGCGGGGATGGAAGCGCACGCCCGCCATTCGGCTCGGCCGGCAACCGCGCATGCCGCTCCCGCGGCGCAGGGCGCGCCGGCGACAGGATGTCGACATCGACCAGCCTGCCCGAGAACGCGTCCATGTAGACGCGGACGATTGCGCCGGCGCGGTCGACGCCGTCGACCACATAGACCCGGCCGGCGAACTGGGGCCGGCCAACCTGCCGGAAGCGGTAATCATCGAACAGAATGTCCGAAATGTCGGTCGGCGGCAGCGGCGCCGCGCGCGGCCCGTAGACATAGACGCCAGGGCCTACCGGTCCCGGATAGGGCGCCGCGAAAGGCGGGGCGAAGGGGCCGGGCCGGTAGAACACCTGTGCCACCGCGGGCGCGGTGAGGAGGCAACCCGCCAGCCCCAAGGCCACCGTCGACGCCAAAGCCCTGTCGCGAAATCCACGCATCATCAGATCACCTGTGTGTCGATCCGCAACGTCTGGCCGAACCCGTCTGAACGCCGCATGATCATGCGTCGCCGACCAGGTCTGCTGCGCCCTTCGACCTGACGGTCCTCTTTGGCAGCATGGCCACGGCGGCGACAAACCCGCCCTTCACGGTTCTTTCACCATGAATGCGGCGGCGATGCGGCGTCCGTTCAGGCCATTTCGCGCTGGATGCGGGCCGCAAGCGCGACGAGCGCATCGACGTCGATCGTCCGTGTCGCGAACGAGCAGACAAAGCGATGAATGCCTTCGCCATCCCGCAGCGCATCATGTGGTGCGAGCGCACGGCCGCCCCAGACGTTGAACACCGCCCCGGCCGCCCTCATCGAGTGCGCCATCGCGTCCGGCATGATGGCGAAGACCTCGTTGGCCTGACGCTCCCAGCCAAGCCTCACCTTGGGGATGGCCGACAGCCCCGCCGCCAGGGCGGCCGCCTGCGCGTTCGCGTGCCGCGCCAGATCGAGCCAATGCCCGCCGGCCAGCAGCGCCTCGAACTGGGCCGCCACAAAGCGCGCCTTCGAGAGCGTATGGCCGGAGCGCTTGCGGCGCCAGGGCATCTCGGCGGCTCTGGCCGGATCGAAGAAGACCACAGCCTCCGCCGCCCAGGCGCCGTTCTTGGTGCCGCCGAAACTCAACACATCGACGCCGGCCTTCCAGGTGATCTCGGCCGGGCTGCAGCCCAGCGCGGCCACCGCATTGGCGAAGCGCGCGCCATCCATGTGCAACATCATCTGGCGCGGACGGATGGCGTCGGCGAGGGCGGCAACCTCGGCCGGACTGTAGACCAGCCCGCATTCGGTGACCTGCGAGATCGACAGGGCCTGCGGCTGCACCTGCTTGACGGCGCCGTGCGGCATCCGGGACAACCGCTCGCGCACCACCTCCGGTGTCAGCTTGCAACCATGACCGGGCAGGCCGACGAGCTTGGCGCCGTCGCTGAAGAATTCAGGCGCGCCGCATTCGTCATCCGCGACATGGCTTTCCTCATGGGTCAGGACGGCGCCCCAGGGCCGCGTCACGGCGGCGAGCGCCAGCGCATTGGCGCCCGTGCCGGTCGCCAGCAGCGACACGGCCACCTCGCGCTCGAACAGCGCCGACATCTGCGTTTCGACCCGCGCCGTCCAGGCGTCATGGCCATAGGCCGGAGCGGCGCCTTCGTTCGCATTGGCGATGGCCGCCATCACCAGTGGGCTCGCACCCATGGCGTTGTCGCTGGCGAAATGAAGAAGCGGCGGCCGCGAAGGCATGTCAGGCGTGATCATCGCCGCAGTTAGCGTGCCGCTGGCATCGTCCGCAAGCGCGGGTTGCGCGTTGCGCATGCGCCCCATGCACGATCGGGACATGCCATGTCCTGAAGCGGCGGATCTGGGATCGTTTGTGACCCGTGATAGCCCTCGCGCAGTCTGAAAGTTCCGCGCGGTCGGAAATGCCCTCTTGCGTCCGGCAATGTGTTCTGGCAAAAGACAGTTATTAGGACAGTATTGCTGCCCTAAAACGATTCAGGCAAACGACTCGATGACGTCACGCGTCACCACGACGGCCAAAGCGGCCACCAAACGAACCGGCCGCGAGGCGGCCGGAACGCACGGGCGCATCCCGACCTGAGATCAGGGTCGAGGCAGCGCCCGCGGGACACGCGAGGCGCACCCCAAGGCACCGAGCAAACTCCCGCCAGGCAATCATCCGGGGTCCATGAAAGGACTCAACGGGCGGTTGGATTTATGCAATGGGCAACAGGACCCGTCGCGGGCGGCGGGTCGGGCTTGGAGGGTTTGCGATGCGCAGGATCAATGCCGGGAAGAGCAGCAGCAGGCGGATCGCCGCAGCGCCGTCCTTCGGGTTGACGAATCCCGATCTGCCGGCCAGGCAGGGCCTGTACGATCCGGCCAACGAGAAGGATGCCTGCGGGGTTGGCTTCATCGCCGACATGAAGAACCGCAAGTCGCACGCCATCGTGCAGCAGGGCCTGCAGATCCTGCACAATCTCGATCACCGCGGGGCTGTCGGCGCGGATCCCAAGCTCGGCGACGGCTGCGGCATCCTTGTGCAGATTCCGCACCGCTTCTTCAGCGAGGAATGCGCCAGCCTCGGCATCAGCCTGCCTGAACCGGGACATTATGCGGTCGGACACTTCTTCCTGCCGCGCGATCCCGATATCCGGGCCCTGTGCGAAAGCGTCATCGTCCAGACCGTCGCCGAAGAGGGCCAGGTGTTCCTCGGCTGGCGGCCCGTGCCCGTCGACAACACCGACCTCGGCGAAGCCGTGCTGGCGACCGAGCCGGTGCAGATGCAGATCATCATTGGACGCGGCGAGGGCGTCGCGGACGCCGACGAGTTCGAACGCCGCCTGTTCGTGCTGCGCAAGTCGGTGTCGAACAAGATCTACAAGCGGCAGGACCGCGCCACGGCGCAGTACTATCCGGTCTCGCTGTCCTGCCGTACGATCGTCTACAAGGGCATGGTGCTGGTCAACCAGCTCGGTACCTACTACCGCGACCTGACCGACCCGCGTTTTGAATCGGCGCTTGCGCTGGTGCATCAGCGTTTCGCCACCAACACCTTTCCGTCATGGCGGCTGGCCCATCCCTACCGGATGGTGGCGCACAATGGCGAGATCAACACGCTGCGCGGCAACGTCAACTGGATGGCGGCGCGGCAGGCCACGGTGGATTCGCCGCTGTTCGGCAATGACATCTCCAAGCTCTGGCCGATCTCTTATGAGGGCCAGTCCGACACCGCCTGCTTCGACAACGCGCTCGAATTCCTCTGCCGCGGCGGCTACAGCCTTGCCCACGCGATGATGATGCTGGTGCCGGAGGCCTGGGCCGGCAATCCGCTGATGAGCGAGGAACGCCGTGCCTTTTACGAGTACCACGCCGCCCTGATGGAGCCCTGGGACGGACCTGCCGCGATCGCCTTCACCGACGGCGTGCAGATCGGCGCGACGCTCGACCGCAACGGCCTGCGGCCCGCCCGCTTCCTCGAAACCGATGACGGGCTTGTGGTGCTCGCTTCCGAAATGGGCGTTCTGCCGATCCCGGAAGAGAAGATCGTACGCAAGTGGCGGCTCCAGCCCGGCAAGATGCTGCTGATCGACCTCAACGAAGGCCGCATCATCTCCGATGACGAGATGAAGGCGTCGCTGGCCAACGCCAATCCCTACAAGGAGTGGATCAGGCGCACCCAGATCGTGATCGAGGACCTGCCTCCGGTCGAGCCGCGCGCGTCGCGCACCGATGTGGCGCTGCTCGATAAGCAGCAGGCCTTCGGTTACACGCAGGAGGACCTCAAGCTGCTGATGGCGCCCATGGCTGTGACGGGTCAGGAGGCGGTGGGCTCGATGGGCACCGACACGCCGATCTCGGCGCTGTCGAACAAGTCGAAGCTGCTCTACACCTATTTCAAGCAGAACTTCGCCCAGGTCACCAATCCGCCGATCGATCCGATCCGTGAGGAGCTGGTGATGAGCCTGCTCTCCTTCATCGGGCCGCGGCCGAACATCCTCGACCTGACCGGCGCCTCGAAGCGCAAGCGCCTTGAGGTGCGCCAGCCGATCCTGACCAACGAGGATCTCGAGAAGATCCGCTGTATCGGCCACTACGAGGACCGCTTCGACACCAAGACGCTCGACACCACCTATCCGTCCCGCGAGGGCGCCCCCGGCCTCGAGGGCGCGCTCGAACGCCTGTGCGAACGGGCGGAAGCGGCGGTCCATGGCGGCTACAACATCATCGTCCTGTCCGACCGGATGGTCGGACCGGACCGGATGCCGATACCGGCCCTGCTGGCCACGGCCGCCGTCCACCACCACCTCATCCGCAAGGGCCTGCGCACGTCGGTCGGGCTCGTGGTCGAATCCGGCGAGCCGCGCGAGATCCATCATTTCTGCTGCCTCGCCGGCTATGGAGCGGAGGCGATCAACCCCTATCTGGCCTTCGAAACGCTTCTCGACGCCCATGCGCGCGGCGAGTTTCCGCGCGAGGTCGACGCCTCCGAAGTGGTCAGCCGCTTCATCAAGTCGATCGGCAAGGGCGTGTTGAAGGTCATGTCCAAGATGGGCATCTCGACCTACCAGTCCTATTGTGGCGCGCAGATTTTCGACGCGGTCGGCCTCAACTCCGATCTGATCGGGCGCTATTTCACCGGCACCTCGACCATGATCGAGGGAGTTGGCCTGCCCGAGATCGCGCAGGAAACCGCCAGCCGCCATGGCGATGCCTTCGGCAACTCGCCGGTGCTGCTGCATGCGCTCGATGTCGGCGGTGAATATGCCTACCGCCTGCGCGGCGAGGATCACGCCTGGACGCCGGACAATGTGGCCACGCTCCAGCACGCGGTGCGCATGAACGCGGACGACAAGTATCGCGAGTTCGCCCGGATGGTGAACGAGCAGAGCGAGCGGCTGACCACGATCCGCGGCCTGTTCCGCATCCGGACGGCGGCGGAGCGCGGCGTGAAGCCCGTCTCGCTGGCCGATGTCGAGCCGGCCAAGGAGATCGTCAAGCGCTTCGCCACCGGTGCGATGTCCTACGGCTCGATCTCCAAGG
>JAIXUP010000005.1:0-25000 GCA_027483505.1 Hyphomicrobiales bacterium | reverse complement strand
TTCGACGTCAGCAGAAAGACCGGCCCCTTGTGGCCGGCCGGAAAGAACAGCCGGGCCTCCCCCGAGGACGGCAGGCGGCCGCCGCTGGCGCGCGTCACACCGGCGGCTGTGAAGGCGCTGAACGGCCCGCGCAGCAGCGCGTAGCTGTAGCCCTCGGGCAGAGACACCTCGACACCCCACGGGAGACCCGGGGTCCAGCCGAACGAGCGCAGATAGTTCGCGGTCGACGCCAGCGCGTCGGCGGGGGTGTCCCAGATGTCGGCATGGCTGCCCGAATAGGCGACCGCATGCTTCATGTAGCTTGACGGCATGAACTGGGTATGGCCCATCGCCCCGGCCCAGGAGCCGCGCATCTCGGCCCGTTCGGCCAGGCCCTTCTGCAGGATTTCAAGCGCGGTCAGAAGTTCGTCGCGGAAGAAGTCACCCCGGTAGCGCGCGGCCGCCAGCGTGGCCAGTGACCGGATCACGTCCTTGTCGCCCTTGAACGAGCCATAGCTTGTCTCCATGCCCCAGATCGCCACCACGATTTCCCTGGGCACGCCGTAGCTCTGCTCGATGCTGGCCAGCGCCGTCCCCTGCTGTTGAAGCGCGGCCTGTCCACGCGCGATACGCGCGCCCCCGACGGCATTGTTCAGATAGGTCCAGATCGGGGCGACAAACTCCGATTGCTTCTTGGTCAGGGCAATGATGGCCGGATCGGGCGTCAGCCCTTGCATGGCGGCGTCGAAGGTGGCTCGGGAGATGCCCCTCGCCTGGGCCAATGGCCACAACCCCTGGATGAAGCGCTGGAATCCGCCAGTCGGGTCGGAAGCGGCGGCTGCGGGCCGGCTCGGCTGCGCCAGCGCCGCGCCCGTGCAAAAGCTTGCAAAAGCAGCCAGAAGCACGAGGAGGACCGGCATGCGAACCCGCGGCGGCAAACCGGCCGACGGCACGGCACGGCGTGCGATGGACTGCGACAACGACCCTGTCATGCGGCTCTCTCCGGCGGCTGTGCGGTCAGCACCCAAGGCCTCGGCCCCGGCGCAGACCCCTCTCTTTGGCCAGGATCATGGTTAGCAAAGCGTTAACGGGACCCGCAAGCACAGCCCGCCGCGCAATCTTTCCGGCGTCATTCACGCAAGCTTCAGGAGTCGCGCGGCATAAGTCAGGGCTTCCCGCCAGGACACGTCCCCCGAGACACTTCCAGCAGAGACCGTTGATCCCATGAGCAAATCCATCCGCATGGCCGTACTCCCCGTCGCAGGGCTTGGCACACGGTTTCTGCCGGCCACCAAGGCGATTCCGAAGGAGATGCTGACGGTCGTCGACCGGCCTGTCGTGCAGCATGTTGTTGACGAGGCGCGCGCCGCCGGCATCGAGCATTTCGTCTTTGTCACCGGCCGCAACAAGGGCATGATCGAGGACCATTTCGACAACTCCTACGAGCTCGAGGACACGCTGGAGCGGCGCGGCAAGCTGAAGGAGTTGGCGGGTCTCAGGGCCGACATGCTGCCGGCGGGCGGCGCGAGCTTCACCCGCCAGCAGGCCCCGCTCGGACTTGGGCATGCCGTCTGGTGCGCCCGCGACATCATCGGCGACGAACCCTTCGCGCTGCTGCTGCCCGACATGCTGCATCACAGGGTCGGCAAGGGTTGCCTTGCGGAGATGATCGAGGCCTACAACAGCCATGGCG
Organism: Hyphomicrobiales bacterium; assembly: GCA_027483505.1. Taxonomy (GTDB): domain Bacteria; phylum Pseudomonadota; class Alphaproteobacteria; order Rhizobiales; family Beijerinckiaceae; genus Allobosea. The sequence continues at coordinate 23,328 of JAIXUP010000005.1, read as the reverse complement.
GCAACCATGTCGCCGTGGCGCCGGTCCCCGATGACCAGACCCACCAGTACGGCATTGTCGGGGTGAAGGACCGTGCCGCCAAGGTCTCGCAGATCACGCAGATGGTCGAAAAGCCGCCGAAGGGCACGGCACCGTCGAACCTGCACATCACCGGGCGCTACATCCTGCAACCCAGCATCTTCAGGCTGCTGGCGGAGCAGGAGAAGGGCGCCGGCGGCGAGATCCAGCTGACGGACTCGATGATCAGGCTGTCGCAGAGCGAACCCTTCTTCGCCGTGCGCTTCGACGGCGACATCTACGACACCGGCTCGAAGATCGGCTTCCTGACCGCCAACATCGCCTACGGCCTCGGCCGGGCCGAACTTACGGGCGACCTCAGGAGCGAGATGGAGCGTCTGTTGAAGCGCTGACGGCGGCGCTCAGAGCTGCATCCTGAGGCCAACCAGAACGATGTTGGCGGTGTAGTCGGACCCTGCCGTCGTTGATTTCAGCCGTTCATGGGTGAAGCTCGCCCGGATCGATGTCGTCCGGGTCAGCTTGTATTCGGTGCGGACGCCGAGCTGGTAGGTGTCCTCGGTCAGGCCGTTGCCGTCATAGCTCGCGCGCGTGGCGTTGGCGAAGCCGGTCACCGTCCAGTTGCGGCGCAGCGCGTGCGCCACCTCCACCCCAAGCCGGCGGTTGATCGAGCCGGACACGTTCGGCAGCGTCGTGTCGGCCAGCTCCGTCGCTCCGCGCAACGTCACGGTTGTCAGTGGCGTCGCGCTCCAGATGAGGGCCGCATCGCCCACCACGCCGCGCAGGTCGCGCAGGCGCTGGTCGTCGTAGCCACGATTCTGGTAGCCGACAGAGACCTCCCCTGTCAGCAGGCGCGTGACCTCGAAGCTGGAACCGACGCGCCCCGTCACGCCGGTCGAGCTGCGCTTGAAGCCGCTTCGGTCGGTGCTGGAGTCGAACACGCGGGTGTCGGCCGCGATCTCGACGAAGGGCTGCACGCCCGGCGAAACCTCATAGCCGACCCGCGCCCGCGCGCCATACTGCACGGCATTGCGGTCGCTCTGCTGGATCAGGGCGCCGAGGCTGTCCTTTGCGTTGTCATAGGTCGTCCGGTCGACCGAACCGCGCAGGTTCAGCGACAGTCGGTTGTAGCGCTGCGTCACGCCCGCCGACGCGCCATAGCCATAGACATTCGGCCGTTCGGTGGTGGTGGCGCTGAAATTGGTCGAGCCAGGGCGCTGGGTGTCGAGCGACAGCCGCCCGTCGAGATCAATGTCGGTGTCGCGCGACAGGTTGAGCTTCAGGTTGGCCACGCCGGTCGCGTCGGGCCGGCTCGCATCGCGCTGGTTGGCGTAATACGAATAACCGCCGCGCAGGCTCGAGGTAAAGGAGTGGGTCGACCAGTCCGACCGGACATTGAGTTCGCCATCGGTGCGCGAGACGGCCGAACCCTTGGCGGCGGTCGGCGAACGGTTCGGGTTGGTGTCGTAGCCGAGCGACTGCGTGATCGCGGGCGAGACGACGAAGCTGCCGACGCGCAGGCCGAGCGGCTCCCAGGGGTCCGGCAGGGTCCGGACCGGCGCGCGGGGCGGATAGGGCTGCAGGCCGTCCGGCGCCGGTGCAAGGATCCGGGTCGAGGTGGTTGGCCTCAGGCGCGGCGACGGCTGGCCTGTAGCGTCCATGGGGAGCGGCATCCCGGTGAGCTGGCGCGGAACGGGCCGGATCGCCCGCCGGGCGTTGCCGGAAACGCGGGCCTGCACCGGCCGGCTGGCCCGGGACAAGGCGCGGCGCGAGGCTGGCTGGGGCGGGACGACATCCACGCCCGGCAACGCCGTGGCTGCAGTGTCGGACGGCCTCCGCGCTGCAGGCTGAAACGGGTTCTCGGGCTGAAGGAAGCGCGGATCGACGGTAACGTCGCGCGGATTGACCTCCTGCGTGCCCCGGATATCGGGCACGACATATTGAGCCGTAGAGGTTTGCGCTGTTGCGATGCCTGCCGTGGCGCACAGCAGCAGGGCAGCCATGCTGACGCCATGACCGAGGCGCATCAGTCCCGGCGTTCCGATGCTGTGATCGTGCCTGCGTGCGGCCATGGCCCTGCTGTTCATGCCAAAATGGCGACAGGCGGCGGCGCCGGTCGCTTTGGTTAACAGAGATAGAACCGGGATGGTTAATGGACCGTAACCGCGCCGGTCAGGTCGCTTCGACAACCAGCGCCGTGCCGTCGAGCCGCACGATTGTCACGGTCTGCCCGCGCGGCGCGTCATCGCCAAGCACACGCCAGACCGTATCGCCGATGCGAACACGCCCCTCGCCGTTGACGATGGCCTGGTCGAGACGGACGGATTTCCCGATCAGGTCGCGCGACAGCGCATTGAGCCGGGTCGCGGCGTCGGGGTCGCCGTCGCGTCTGCGCGTTACGGCCACGCCTGCGAAGACCGCCGCGATGGCGAGCGCCGCGAAAAGGATCGCGGCTTGCCCCCAGCCCAGGCCGGCAACCGCCACGACAAGGCCGGTGGCCAGGGCCGCCAGCCCGAGCCAGATGAAGAACAGCCCCGGCATCAGCAGCTCGACCAGCATCATCAGCATGCCGGCAATGATCCAGCTCCACGGCCCCAGTGCGATGATGGCGTTGATCACGCATCGCCTCCGCTACGGCCGCCGATCGGTCCGTTCGACGACGGCACGATCGGAACGGACGGCCCGGAGCGCTGCCGGGGGCTGGCCTGTTTCGCGTCGGCATCGCTGAAGACAGCGCGGGTCAGCTCGGATATGCCGCCGACCGTGCCGGCCAGCGACGCCATTTCGATCGGCAGGATCACCACCTTCTGGTTCGGCGCCGTGGCGAGCTCACGGATCGCGCCAATGTATTTCTCGGCGACGAGGAAGTTCGCCGCTGCCAGATCGCCTTTGGTGATGGCTTCGGAGACAAGGCTTGTGGCTCTCGCTTCCGCCTCCGCCGAGCGCTCGCGCGCCTCGGCATCGCGAAAGGCCGCCTCCTTGCGGCCCTCGGCGGCCAGGATCTGGGAGGCCTTCTCGCCCTCGGCCCGCAGGATGTCGGCGGCCCGCTTGCCCTCGGCTTCGAGAATGTTGGCGCGCTTCTCCCGCTCCGCCTTCATCTGGCGGGCCATTGCTTCGGCCAGGTCGGCGGGCGGCAGGATGTCCCTGATCTCGATGCGGTTGACCTTGATGCCCCAGGGCGAGGCGGCCGCGTCGAGCACGCGCAACAGGCGCTCGTTGATCTCGTCGCGATGCGACAGCAGCTGGTCGAGATCCATCGAACCGACCACGGTCCGGATGTTGGTCATCGTCAGGGTGATCAGAGCGAGTTCGAGATTGGCGACCTCATAGGACGACTTGGCGGCGTCGAGCACATTGAAGAAGGCAGCGGCATCGATCTTGACGCCGGCATTGTCCTTGGTGATGGCCTCCTGGCTGGGCACGTCCAGCACCTGCTCCATCACGTTGATCTTGTGCCCGATGCGCTCGACATAAGGGATGATCAGGCCAAGCCCGGGCCCGAGCGTGCGCGAATAGCGTCCGAAGCTCTCGACCGTATAGTTGAAGCCCTGCGGCACGATCCGCACGCCGCGCGCGATGGTGAAGATCACCAGCGCGACGAAGACGATGATGGCGACTTCGAAACCCGACAGCACAAACGGCATCGCGACCCACCCGGCGAGGCCAGCCACGCGACGGATGTCGCCACAACTCCACCGGCCCCGCCTGATCAGATGGTGATCTGCCCCAACCCCTGCAAGATCCAGCGCAGGCCGGGGCCGTCAGAGCCAGCCCTTGAGTTCGCGTTCGGCGATCGCCTGGATCACCCGCATGCCCTCGGCCGAGTCGTTCAGGCAGGGAATGTAGGCGAAGCGCTCGCCGCCATGCTCCATGAAGATCTCGCGGTTCTCGACGTCAAGTTCCTCAAGCGTTTCGAGGCAGTCTGCTGAAAAGCCGGGCGCGATGATCGCCATGCGCTTGACGCCGCGCTTCGCGAGCGCAGCGACGGTTTCGTCTGTGTAGGGCTTGAGCCATTCATCCGGCCCGAAGCGGGACTGGAAGGTCATCTGAAGCCGGTCCTTCGGCCAGTCGAGTTCTTCCAGCAGCAGTCGCCAGGTCTTGTGGCAATGGCAGTAATAGGGATCGCCCTTCAGCAGGTAGTCCTTCAGGGAACCGTGGAACGAGCACAGCACCACCTCCGGCTCGAAATCGAGCTCCGCGATCCGCTTGCGGATCGAATCGCCAAGCGCGCGGATATAGACCGGGTCGTCATGATAGGGCGGCGCGACCCGGACAGCCGGCTGCCAGCGCATCTCCATCAGCGCCCGGTAGGCCTGATCACAGGCGGTGGCCGAGGTCGGCGCGGCATATTGCGGGTAGAGCGGAACCAGCAGGATTCGGTCGCAGCCCTGGTCCAGCAAGGCTTGCAGCCGGCCTTTGACATCGGGGAACCCGTAGCGCATGCCCCAGTCGACGACCACACGGTCGCCGGCAAGCGCCGTCATGCGCAACTGGAGTTGTTCGGCCTGGCTGCGCGTGATGGTCTTGAGCGGCCCCTCGTTGCGCTCCTTGTTCCAGATCGAATCGTAGTCCTTGCCCTTCTTGCCGGGACGGATTGTAAGGATGATCAGGTTGAGGATCGGCCACCACACCCAGCGGCTCGTTTCGATGACGCGCCGGTCGGACAGGAACTCCTTGAGATAGCGCCGCATCGACCAGTAATCGGTGGCTTCTGGGGTGCCGAGATTCATCAGCAGCACGCCGAGCCGGCCCGCCATCACCGGGCGATGGTCATGCGGCAGCCGGACCGGGCTGAGCGGAGAAACCGAAGGCGTTCCTGCCGGAACATTGACGTTCATGGCGATGCTGTCCGTATACCTGTCCGTCACAAATCTCGATAACCGGCGTCTTCTCACTCCGTGCCCGCTGCGTCCAGCCCATTTCGCATGGAGCCGAGCGACGGCAAGCAGTCATCGTGTCACGTGCGCGTGATGAATTTAAGGTCTTTACGGCGACGAACCGGAATCAGATGATGCGCCAAACCGCTGACCGTATCTGAGGAGCAGACGATGCCTGCCGTGAAAACCGACCTGACACGCCGAAAGGCGCTGGGTTTGCTTGCTGGAACGGGCGCCGCCGTCGCAGCGGGCGGGACCGCCCGGGCCCAGGCGCCGCAGCCGCGCCTTACGCTGCTGCTGGTCAATGACATCTACAAGCTGGGCGAGGAGCGGGGCCGTGGCGGCTATGCGCGCCTCGCCGCCATCGTCAAGGCAGAGCGGGCGCGTGGCGTGCCCCTGCTGTTCGCCCATGCCGGCGACTGCTTTTCCCCGTCCCTGATGTCGGGCTTCGATCAGGGCGCGCACATCGTCGAGATGCAGAACAAGCTTGGCATCGATGTTTTCGTTCCCGGCAACCACGAGTTCGACTTTGGCAAGGAGGTTTACGCCAGGCGCATTGCCGAGCAGACCTACCCCACCTTCGCCGCAAACATCCGGGATGCCGCGGGCAATCCGCTGCCGGGTCACAAGGACAGCCAGATTTTCGAACTTGGCGGGGTGAAGGTCGGCGTTGTCGGCCTTGCGCTCGAGAACACGCCGCAGATCTCAAGCTCCGGCGACATCCGCTTCCTGCCCGTGATGGACACGCTGCGCGCCCAGGTGCGCGAGTTGCGTGCCGGAGGGGCAGAGCTGATCGTCGCCGTGGCGCACACCGACAGGCGCGTCGACAACGAGATCCTGCGCTCGCGGCTCGTCGATGTCCTGCTGACCGGCCACGATCATGACCTCGCAATCGCCTATGACGGCCGCAGCGTCATGGTCGAGTCGAGCGAGGAAGGGAACTACGTCACCGCGATCGACCTGACCGTGACCATCACGGGGGAAGGTGCGGCCCGGCAGGTCGCCTGGACGCCGACCTTCCGCGTCAACGACAGCAGGGCCGCGCCGCCCGACCCGGACATGCTCGCCATCGTCCGGCGCTATGAGGCCGACCTCTCGCGCGAACTCGATGTCGATGTCGCCACCCTTGGCGCTGAACTGGATTCACGCACCGCCTCGGTCCGCTCGGGGGAAACCTCGTTCGGCAATCTGGTCGCGGACGCCCTGCGCGAAACCTCCGGCGCAGACCTCGCCATCACCAATGGCGGCGGCATCCGGGCCAACAAGCAGTATCCCGTCGGCCACAAGCTGACCCGGCGCGACATCCTGAGCGAACTGCCCTTCGGCAACCGCAATGTCGTGACCCAGGTCACCGGCAAGGCGATCCGCGCCGCGCTTGAGAACGGCTTCAGCCAGGTCGAGCAGCGCGCAGGGCGTTTTCCGCAGGTTTCAGGCATCACGGTCGTCTACAACCCGAAGGCCGCCGCCGGGTCCCGTGTCGTCTCGGTCATGGTCGGCGGGCAGCCGCTTGACGAGAACAAGCTCTACCGCGTCGCCACCAATGACTTCTTGCTGCGCGGCGGCGATGGCTACACCGCGCTGACGCCGCCCGGCGGCGATCTCGACGTGCAGGGCAAGCTCATGGCCAATGACGTGATGAGCCATGCCCGCAAGCTCGGCACCATCACCGCGAAGATCGAAGGCCGCATCGTCGTTCAGAACTGATGGGCGCCTACGCCAGGGCCCTCGATGCTTTCCGCGCAGATCCCGCCAGCACCGGCTGGCGGGATCTGCCGTTTTTTGCGGACGGCGAGGCTGGCCGGGTCGCGGGCCGCCTTGATCATCTGGCCGGCGCCGGCGCCGTGATCCTGCCAAAGCCGGCCGAAGTCTTTGCCGCCTTTGTGCAGGCCCGCCCCGCACAGGTGAAGGTGGTGATTCTCGGTCAGGATCCCTATCCGACACCGGGGCATGCCCATGGCCTGGCCTTCTCGAAGGCGGGCGACGGCCCGTTGCCCGCCTCGCTGAAGCGAATCTTCCGGGAACTTGCCGATGATCTCGGCATTGCGGCTCCAGCCTCGGGCGACCTGAGGGGATGGGCTGCTGAAGGCGTGCTGCTGCTCAACGCCGCTTTGACCACCGAGGCGGGCAAGGCAGGCCATCACCTCAGGCTGGGCTGGCAGTCCCTCACCGATCAGGCGATCGTCGCCGTGAGCACAGGGGCTCGGGCCGCGGCCTTCATTCTCTGGGGCGACAAGGCGCGGGCACGGCGCGGACTGATCGATGCGCGCCATCTGGTGATCGAGAGTGCACACCCCTCGCCGCTGGCCGCGCGCGGCGACTTTCTGGGCTCAAGGCCCTTTAGCCGGACCAATGCCTTTCTGGCGGCAAACGGCGTCGGTCCTGTCGACTGGCTCGCTGGCCTCGCGATGCCGGGCTCTCAACAGTCCTGAAGCCTGCGCTTCTGCCGACCTGACGCGTCAAAGTTCGCCGGATCGAGCCAGGCCGCGTACCGCGCCTTCAAGCCGGGCCATTCCGTGTCGATGATGGAGAACCAGGCCGTGTCGCGGTTGGCTCCCTTGGCCACCATGTGCTGCCGAAAGACACCCTCGAAGCTGAAGCCGAAGCGCAGGGCCGCCGCTTTCGAAGGCTCGTTGAGATTGTGGCATTTCCACTCGAACCGCCGGTAGCCAAGCCCGTCGAAGGCATGCGCGGCGAACAGATGCAGCGCCTCGGTGGCGATGCGCGAGCGCGCGATGGCCGGACCCCACAGGATCGACCCGATCTCGATCACGCCATGCGCGGGGTCGATCCGCATCAGGGCCTGCCGGCCTTCTGCCCGCCCGGTCGCACGGTCGATCACGGCCCAGAACATCGGATCGACCGACACGGCGGCCTGCGCGAGCCAAGCCTCGAAGGCCGTCCGGTCCATCGGCGGCTCGAACAGGTAGCGGAAGCGGGCCTCTGCCCCCTCCGCCATCGAGGCGGCGAACAGCCCATCGCTATGGGCAGCCATGTCGAGCGGCTCAAGCCGGACGTATCGCCCTTCCATCACCAGGCGCTCCGGCCGCAGGCGCGGCGTCCAGTTGGCGAGGTCCGCCGTCATGACACGCCGCTCTCCCAGGGACTGAAATCGCAACTCACCACCGCGTCGCCGTCCAGTTCCTCGCGGATCAAGGCGGCGATGGCATGTCCCTCGGCGGCCAGGGCCTGCCGTTCGGCCTCGCTGCCGAAGCTGCGTCCGCCAGCCACATCCGGATCGTGGACGCCGTCGAGAGCATCAACCCATTCCTCGATCCGGTCCGCAAGCTCATCGGACAGGCCGACTTCATCCGCATCCGTCGGCGTCGGCCGCCCGCGAGTGTCGATGCTCCACAGAACAGCGTCGCCCGGCTCACCGGGCTTGAGCAAGAGCCGCGCGCCGCCAGCCATGGCTCAATGATTGTCCCGCGGCAGCCCCTTGGTCTTGTGGATGCGCTGGTACTTGACCGCAGGCTTCAGCACCATGCCGTTGCTGAGTTCGTCGATCATGCCGCGCTGGATCTCCTGCCAGGGCGTCTGGCTCTTGGGATACTTGTAGCCGCCTGCCTTCTTCAGCGCCGCACGCCGCCCTTCAAGCTCCTCATCGGACACCAGGATGTTCGCCGAGCGCGTGTTGAGGTCGATGCGCACGCGGTCGCCGGTTCTGAGCAGGGCAAGGCCGCCGCCATTGGCGGCTTCTGGCGACGCGTTGAGGATCGAGGGCGAGCCGGACGTGCCCGACTGCCGCCCGTCGCCGATGCAGGGCAAGGCGTTGATCCCCTGCTTGAGCAGGTAGGCCGGCGGCCGCATGTTGACGACCTCTGCGGCGCCCGGATAGCCGATCGGCCCGACGCCGCGGATGAACAGCATCGTCTGCGCCGTCAGTTTCAGCGACGGATCGTCGATCCGCTTGTGATAATCCTCCGGCCCGTCGAACACGACCGCCGTTCCCTCGAAGGCATTCGGGTCCTTTGGATTCTGCAGATAGCGCTCGCGGAACTCCTTTGTGATCACCGATGTCTTCATGATGGCGCTGTCGAACAGGTTGCCCTTCATGTTGAGGAAGCCCGCCTGCTTCATCATCGGGGCGGCGACCGACTTGATCACCCGCTCGTCGCGGACCTCGAAGCCCTTGCAGTTCTCGTAAAGGGTCTTGCCGTTCACGGTCAGCGCCGTGTCGTTGATCAGGCCGGCCTTGACCAGTTCGTTGACCACGGCGGGAACGCCGCCGGCCCGGTAGTATTCCTCGCCGAGAAACTCGCCGGCCGGCTGCAGGTTGACCAGCAGCGGCACATCGTAGCCGTGCTTCTCCCAGTCATCATTGTTGAGCTTGACGCCGATATGGCGGGCGATGGCATTGATGTGGACCGGTGCATTGGTCGAGCCGCCGATGGCGGAATTGACCACGATGGCGTTCTCGAACGCCGCGCGCGTCAGGATCTTTGACGGGACGAGGTTCTCCCAGACCATCTCCACGATGCGCTTGCCGGTGATGTAGGCCATCTCGTGCCGGTCGCGATATGGCGCCGGGATCGCGGCGCAGCCCGGCAGTGACATGCCCAGCGCTTCGGCCAGGCTGTTCATCGTCGAGGCCGTGCCCATCGTGTTGCAATGGCCGACCGAGGGCGCGGACGAGGCCACCAGATCGATGAACCCCGCATCATCGAGCTTGCCGGCCGCATGCTCCTGGCGGGCCTCCCACAGGATGGTTCCGGAACCCGTGCGCTTGCCATTGTGCCAGCCGTTCAGCATCGGCCCGCCCGACAGGGCGATGGCCGGGATGTCGACGGTGGCCGCAGCCATGATCTGCGCGGGCGTGGTCTTGTCGCAGCCGGTGGTCAGGACCACGGCGTCGATCGGATAGCCGTAGAGGATTTCGACCAGCGACAGGTATTGCAGGTTGCGGTCGAGCGCGGCTGTGGGCCGCTTGCAGGTCTCCTGGATCGGATGGATCGGAAACTCGAACGGTACCCCTCCGGCCTCGCGGATGCCGTCGCGGACCCGTTTGGCCAGTTCGATGTGGTGGCGGTTGCACGGCGCGATGTCTGAACCGGTCTGGGCGATGCCGATGATCGGCTTGCCGGACTGCAACTCATGCCGCGACAGGCCATAGTTCATGGTTCGCTCGATGTAGATCGCGGTCATGTCGATATTGGCCGGATTGTCGAACCAGGCCTTGGAGCGCAACTGGCTGGGCTTGATGCGGCGGGCGGGTTTGCGGGCCATGATGCGTTGTCTCCCCTGTGACGTGTTCTGTGACCATGTTTTGCAGCCAAGCTAGCGATTTTAGCGGACGAGGGAAGTGTTTCCGTCATGCGCCCGCTCTTGCATCGCCCTGCATTTATGTGAACAGAGTTGCGGCAACGGTGCCGCAAAGGGCCACGCACGAGGAACGTCCAATGACCTTGCATCTGGTTGATTCGTTTGGCCGCATCGGCGAGGAGAACGCCTTCGCGGTGCTGGCGCGCGCCACCGAGCTGCAGCGCGCCGGCAAGGACATCATCAACCTGGGCATTGGACAGCCGGATTTCCCGACCCCGCCGCATATCGTCGAGGCAGCCATCAAGGCCCTGCGCGACGGCGCCCACGGCTACACGCCCGCGACCGGTATCCTGCCATTGCGTGAAGCCGTCTCAGGCTACATCCACCGCACGACCGGCGCCGAAGTCGACCCCGAGCGGGTGCTGATCGTGCCCGGCGGCAAGGTCACGATGCACATGGCGATCCTGATGTTCGGCGAGCCGGGCGCGGAGATCATGTATCCCGATCCCGGCTTTCCGATCTACCGCTCGATGATCGAATTCACCGGGGCCGTGCCGGTCCCCGTGCCGATCCGCGAGGAGGCCGGCTTCGCCTTCACCGCCGAGGAGCTGCTCGCCCTGATCACGCCAAGGACGCGCCTGATCATCGTCAACTCGCCGGCCAACCCGACCGGCGGCGTGACGCCGAAGGCCGAGATCGACAAGCTCGTCGCCGGCCTGGCCAAGTGGCCGGATGTGGCGATCATGTCCGACGAAATCTACGACGCGCAGGTCTATGACGGCATGGCCCATGTCTCCCTGATGTCCTATCCGGAGATCCGCGACCGGCTTATCCTGCTCAATGGCTGGTCGAAGACCTACGCGATGACCGGCTGGCGCATGGGCTGGTCGGTCTGGCCGAAGCCGCTCTACGATGCCGCCCGCAAGCTGGCCGTGAATTCCTATTCCTGCGTCAACGCTGCCGCTCAGTGGGCAGGCCTGGCCGCGCTCGAAGGCCCGCAGGACGCCGTGCACGCCATGGCAGCCGAATTCGACCGACGTCGTGGCGCCGTGGTCGCGGGGCTCAACAGGCTGCCGGGCGTGAGCTGCATCGCGCCGAAAGGCGCGTTCTATGCCTTTCCCAACATTTCGAAGACGGGCTGGAAGGCCAAGCCGCTGGCCTCGGCGCTGCTGGAAGACGCGGGCGTCGCCACCATCGGCGGGCCGGATTTCGGCGTTTTCGGCGAAGGCTATATCAGGCTCAGCTACGCCAATTCGCTGCCGAACATCGAGAAGGCGCTGGAGCGGATGGGGGATTTCCTGACACGTCGCAATGTGGGGTGAGGGATGCGCGCCACTGCGAACGCAGCGAAGCAACCCAGCGCAATAACCACCATCCCCATCCTTCGACAAGCTCAGGATGAGGATCTTTGGGTGTGGAGAAGGCCTGGCCGCCGCTCCGCCACGACCGGCTTTACACGAAGGTCACATCCATCCCCGGCAGGTCGATGCCATGCAGCGCGGTTTGCCAGCGCTGGCCCGCACTGACGGGGAAGGCGCGGGTCAGGGTGCCGGTCGTGATCATCTCGCCCGCCTTCAGCGGCGCGGCCTCGGCATCGAGCGCCAGAACGCCGACGAGGTGGCGTAGCGCCGAGACCGGCCCATCGAGCACGTTGACGGCATGGCCGGTGTCCATCAGCGCGCCGTCGCAACTCAGCCGGATCGAGAAGCTCTTGAGGCGTTCCAGCCAGAGCGCATGGTCCGCTTGCGGGATCACCGTGCGCGGGCCGACCAGAAGCCCGCCATGCAGCCCGAAGGCGGCGATGCAGTCCGTCCCCTTGAACACCCAGCCCGGAAACAGCGATTGCACGATCTCGAAGCCGTGCGCGATCCAGCCGATGCAGCTCATCAGTTCCTGTTCGTCCATGTCCGCTTCGGGCGCGGCGCTGAGGCCAAGCACGATCTCGGGCTCGATGCGCGGCTCGACATAGGCTGACAGCGACGCGTCCGACACCATGCCGGCCACCTCGCGGACCGTGGTGTGGTACATCGGCCCATAGATCGGCTGGTGCACGCCGTACTCGTCCCAGATCGTGCGGTTGGTGAAGCCGATCTTGCGGCCAATCACCGTCTCGCCCTGTGCCACCCGCCGGGCCGTGACGGCGCGCGAGATGCGATAGGCCGTCGTTGCATCGAACGCCTCGATGCGCCCGCTGAGCGGCGGCATCTGCTGTCGGGATGAGAGGGCGGTGAGGATGTCGTCGGCGAGCAAGGCTGAACTGGGCATGACGCCAGAATAGCGCTCGCGGCGCGGATGTCACGCACCAGACATCCGCATGGTTTGCAAACCCTCGTCGGGGCCACGCTCACATATGCAGTGCGCGCTTCTCCACCGCCAGCGCCGCTTCCTTCACCGCTTCCGAGAGGGTCGGGTGCGCATGGCAGGTGCGCGCCAGATCCTCGGACGAGCCGCCGAACTCCATCAGCACGGCGCATTCATGGATGAGGTCGCCCGCATTCGGGCCGATGATGTGCACGCCGAGCACCCGGTCGGTTGCAGCGTCCGCCAGCACCTTCACGAAGCCCTCGGAACGGCGCATGGCGCGGGCACGGCCATTGGCCGTGAACGGGAACTTGCCGGACTTGTAGGCGATACCCGCAGCCTTCAGCTCTTCCTCGGTATGGCCGACGGAAGCCACCTCCGGCATGGTGTAGACCACGCCGGGGATCACGTCATAGTTCACATGACCCGCCTTGCCGGCGAGGATCTCGGCGATGGCCACGCCCTCATCCTCGGCCTTGTGCGCCAGCATCGGGCCCTTGACCACATCGCCGATGGCGTAGATGCCGGGCACGTTGGTCTCGTAATGATGGCCGGTGGTGATCCGCCCGCGCTCCATGGCGACGCCGGCAGCCTCCAGCCCGAGCCCGTCCGTATTGGGCCTGCGGCCGACCGCGACCAGCACGACATCGGCTTCCATGACCGTGGCCTCACCGCCGGCTGCGGGCTCGACGCTGACCTTGGCTCCGGCCTTCCCCTGCTCGACCTTGGTGACCTTGGACGAGAGATGAAAGGCCATGCCCTGCTTTTCCAGGATGCGCTGGAAGGACTTGGCCACCTCGGTGTCCATTCCCGGCAGGATGCGGTCGAGATATTCCACGACGGTGATCTGCGCCCCGAGCCGGCCCCAGACCGAGCCAAGCTCCAGCCCGATCACGCCCGCGCCGATGATCAGGAGCTTGCCCGGCACCTTGTCGAGCTCAAGCGCGCCGGTCGAGGTCACCACGGTCTTTTCGTCGATGGCGATGCCCGGCAGGTTGGCGGGTTCCGAGCCGGTGGCGATGACGATGTTCTTCGTCTCCAGCACCTGCGTGGTCCCGTCTTCGGCCTTCACCTGCACCTTGCCGGTGCCGAGGATCGTGCCGAGGCCGTGGAAGGCATCGACCTTGTTCTTCTTGAGCAGGAAGGCGACGCCGTTGACGTTGGCGTCCACCGTCTCCTGCTTGTGCTTCATCATGCCCTTGAGGTCGAGCTTGGGCTTCGACACCTGGATGCCCAGCGCCTCGAAGCCATGGCCCGCCTCCTCGAACATCTCCGAGGCGAACAGCATCGCCTTGGACGGGATGCAGCCGACATTCAGGCAGGTGCCGCCATGGGTCTTGCGCTTCTCGACCACAGCCACCTTCAGCCCGAGCTGGGCCGCGCGGATGGCGCAGACATAGCCGCCGGGGCCGGTGCCGATGATGATCAGGTCGTAGGACATGGTTCAGGTCTCCGAAACGTCAGGTCCGCGCACTGGCAGCGCGGTTGCCAAGAATGAAAAGCCACAGGCAGCCGCCCCAGGTCAGCGCCATCGCGCCCCAGTGGATCAGCTGCATCGGATGGATGAACGGGCTCAGCAGCGAGATCGTGCCCATGCGTGGCAGCATCACGAAGCTCAGGATCATCGCGGCGAAAGCAGGAATGGTGGCCCAGCGCAGCTGGCGGAAGAGAAGGCAGATGATGGTGGCGATGAGCAGCCCCGCCATCGCCAGCGGCAGCATCCCGGCTGTGTAGCTGTGTTGAAAATAGAAGGTGTGGATCGAGTTCCACAGCACGAAGGCGCCCATGCCGAGACCGGCCCATGTCCCGGTCTGCAGCAGCGCGGCGAGCAGGAGCAGGAGCAAGAGAAGCCAAGGGCGTCTTGCCCGAGGACTGGCCAACACAGCACTCACGATGCGTCCTTCCCGTACTCCTCATCCATCGACCGGCTCAGGATGGGGAGCGCGTTGCACCGATGCCTCACAGATCCATCACCAGCCGCGCCGGATCCTCGAGGCTTTCCTTGACGCGCACGAGGAAGGTCACGGCTTCCTTGCCGTCGATGATGCGGTGATCATAGCTCAGCGCCAGATACATCATCGGGCGGATCACGATCTGCCCGCCGACCACCATCGGCCGTTCCTGGATCTTGTGCATGCCGAGGATGGCGCTTTGCGGCGCGTTCAGGATCGGCGTCGACATCAGCGAGCCGTAGACGCCGCCATTCGAGATGGTGAAGGTGCCGCCCTGCATTTCCTCGATCTTGAGCGCGCCGTCACGGGCGCGCTTGCCGAAATCGGCGATGGTCTTCTCGACACCGGCGATGCCAAGCGTGTCGGCTTCGCGCACCACCGGCACGACAAGGCCCTTCTCGGTGCCGACCGCGACCCCGATATGGTAGTAGTTCTTGTAGATGATGTCAGTTCCATCGATCTCGCCATTGACGGCGGGCAGCTCCTTCAGCGCCTGCACGCAGGCCTTCACGAAGAAGCCCATGAAGCCGAGCTTCACGCCGTGCTTCTTCTCGAACAGGTCCTTGTACTGGTTGCGCAGCGCCATGACGTTTGTCATGTCGACCTCGTTGAAGGTGGTCAGCATCGCCGCATTCGACTGCGCTTCCTTCAGGCGGCGCGCGATGGTCTGGCGCAGCTTGGTCATCTTCACGCGCTCTTCGCGCGAGGCGTCATCGACCGCGACCGGCGCGCGGACCGCAATCGGCGCGGGCGCCACTGCTGCTGCAACCGGCGGGTTGGCGATCGCAGCCAGCATGTCGCCCTTGGTGACGCGGCCATCCTTGCCGGTGGCGGGCACGGAGGCGGGGTTGACGCCGCTTTCGGCAGCCAGACGCGCCACCGCCGGACCTGAATCGGCTGCCTTGGCGGCAGCGGCAGCGGCCGGGGCAGGGGCCGGCGCGGGAGCGGCGGGTTTCGCGGCCTCGCTCTTCGGTGCGGCGGCGGGCGCTGCGGCAGCAGCCGCGCCGCCTGCGGTGATCATGCCGAGCAGGGCTGCGACGCCGACGGTCTCGCCTTCCTTGGCGACGATCTCGCCCAGCACGCCGGCCGCCGGCGCGTTGACCTCAAGCGTCACCTTGTCGGTTTCAAGCTCGACCAGCGGTTCATCAGCCTTGATGGCATCGCCGGGCTTCTTGAACCACTTGCCGATGGTGGCTTCGGTGACGCTTTCGCCGAGGGTGGGGACGCGGATTTCGGTGGCCATGACAATGAGCCCTTGTGCAACGTGAGTGTGAAGACGGGATCAGGCCGCGAAGGCCTCATCCATGAAGGCCTTGAGCTGGGCCAGGTGCTTGGACATCAGGCCCGTCGCCGTGGCGGCCGAAGCGGGGCGGCCGACATAGCGCACACGCTTGGCCTTGGCGCCCGAATGGCCCAGAACCCATTCGAGATAAGGCTCGACGAAGCTCCAGGAGCCCATGTTCTTGGGCTCTTCCTGACACCAGACCACATCGGCGCCCTTGAAACGGGCCAGTTCGGTCGCCAGCGACTTCAGCGGGAAGGGGTAAAGCTGTTCGACGCGCAGCAGGTAGATGTCGTCGATCCCGCGCTTCTCGCGCTCCTCGTAAAGGTCGTAGTAGACCTTGCCGGTGCACAGCACGACACGCCTGATCTTGGCATCCTTGGCGAGCCTGATGGATTCGCCCTTGCGGGTCTCGGCGTCGTCGCGCAGCACGCGGTGGAAGGTCGAGCCTTCGGCGATGTCCTTGAGGTCGGAGATGCAGCGCTTGTGGCGCAGCAGCGATTTCGGCGTCATCAGGATCAGCGGCTTGCGGAAGTCGCGCTTCAGCTGGCGGCGCAGGATGTGGAAATAGCTCGCCGGGGTCGAGCAGTTCGCCACCTGCATGTTGTCCTCGGCGCACATCTGCAGGAAGCGCTCTAGGCGCGCCGATGAGTGCTCGGGTCCCTGGCCTTCATAGCCGTGCGGCAGCAGGCAGACGAGGCCCGACATGCGCAGCCACTTGCGTTCGCCCGACGAGATGAACTGGTCGAACAGGACCTGCGCGCCGTTGGCGAAGTCGCCGAACTGGGCTTCCCAGCAGACCAGCGCGTTCGGTTCGGAGAGCGAGTAGCCGTACTCGAAGCCCAGCACCGCCTCTTCGGAGAGCATCGAGTTGATGACCTCGTAGCGCGCCTGCCCCTCGCGGATATGGTTGAAGGAGGTGTGGCGCCCTTCGGTTTCCTGATCGATCAGCACCGAATGGCGGCTTGAGAAGGTGCCGCGCTCGCAATCCTGGCCCGAGAGCCGGACCGGATGCCCTTCGAGCATGAGCGACGAGAAGGCCAGCGCCTCGCCGGTGGCCCAGTCGATGCCTTCGCCGGTCTCGATCGCCTTCTTGCGGTTGTCGAGGAAGCGCTGGATCGTCTTGTGCACCGTGAACCCGGCAGGAACCGCCGTGATCCTGTCGCCGATCTCGCGCAGCGTTGCGGCCGGCACGCCGGTCGCTCCGGCGCGCGGATCGTCGGCGTCTTCCTTGATGGCTTTCAGGCCGGACCACTTGCCGTCGAGCCAATCGGCCTTGTTGGGCTTGTAGCCGGAGGCGATCTCGAACTCGTTCTCGAGCCGGTTCTTCCACTCGGCTTTCATCGCGTCGATGTCGGCCTCGGTCACCACGCCTTCCGCGATCAGCTTCGCGCCGTACAGTTCAAGCGTCGACTTGTGGCCGCGGATCTTCTTGTACATCAGGGGCTGGGTGAAGCCCGGCTCGTCGCCCTCGTTATGGCCGAAGCGACGGTAGCACCACATGTCGATCACGACCGGCTTGTGGAACTTCTGCCGGAACTCGGTCGCGACCTTGGCGGCGAACACCACCGCTTCCGGGTCATCGCCGTTCACGTGGAAGATTGGCGCTTCCACCATCTTCGCCACGTCGGACGGATAGGGCGAGGAGCGCGAGTAACGCGGATAGGTCGTGAAGCCGATCTGGTTGTTGATGATGAAGTGGATCGATCCACCGGTGCGGTGACCCTTCAGCCCCGACAGCCCGAGGCACTCGGCCACCACGCCCTGCCCTGCGAAGGCCGCGTCGCCATGGATCAGCAGCGGCATCACCTTGGTGCGCTCGACGATGTCGCCATGCTGGTCCTGCTTGGCGCGGACCTTGCCGAGCACGACCGGATCGACGATCTCGAGATGCGACGGGTTCGGCGTCAGCGACAGGTGGACCTTGTTGCTGTCGAACTCGCGGTCGGACGAGGCGCCGAGGTGATACTTCACGTCGCCCGAGCCTTCCACATCGTCTGGCGCGGCGGAACCGCCCTTGAACTCGTGGAACAGGGCGCGGTGCGGCTTGCCCATCACCTGGGTCAGCACGTTGAGGCGGCCGCGATGCGCCATGCCAAGCACGATGTCCTTGACCCCGAGATTGCCGCCCCGCTTGATGATCTGCTCCAGCGCCGGGATCCGCGCCTCGCCGCCCTCGAGGCCGAAGCGCTTGGTGCCGGTATACTTGAGGTCGATGAACTTCTCGAAGCCCTCGGCCTCGACCAGCTTGTTCAGGATGGCGCGCTTGCCTTCCTTGGTGAAGGCGATTTCCTTGTCGGGACCCTCGATGCGCTCCTGGATCCAGCCCTTCTGGGCCGCATCTGTGATGTGCATGAACTCGACGCCCATGGTCTGGCAATAGGTGCGCTTGAGCACGGCCAGCATCTCGCGGATGGTCGCGAACTCCATGCCGAGCACGTGGTCGATGAAGATCTTGCGGTCGAGATCCGCCGCCGAGAAGCCGTAGGACGAGGGATCGAGCTCCTCATTGGCCTTCTTCGCCTCGATGCCGAGCGGATCGAGATCGGCATGCAGATGGCCGCGCATGCGGTAGGCGCGGATCAGCATCAGCGCGCGGACGGAATCGCGCGTCGCCTGCTGGACATCGGCCTGGGAGAGCTGGACGCCCTTGGCCTCGGCCTTGACCTTGAGTTTGTCGCCGACGACCTTCTCGACCACGGCCCAGTTGCCGTCGAGCGCCGAAATCAGCTCGCCATTGGCGTGGATCGGCCAGTTCGGCTTCTGCCAGGAGGCCCCGCGGGCCTCCTTGGCGGCGTCGCCGGGCTCATCGCGGAGCGCAGCGAAGAAGGCCTGCCATTCCGCGTCCACTGATGCGGGATTGGCCTGGTATTGCGCATACAGATCCTCGATATAGGCGGCATTGCCGCCATAGAGGAACGAAGTCTGGGCGAACACGTCGTTGGCGTCCTGGCGTCCCATGGATATCTCCCGCATCTTGTCGTCGTTGCGCCGGGTCTGACACCAGCGCGTGTGGCAGTTCAGCCCTTCAGCACCTCGACCAAGGTCTTTCCAAGGCGCGCCGGCGACGGCGACACCCTGATGCCGGCGGCTTCCATCGCCGCGATCTTGTCTTCCGCGCCGCCCTTGCCGCCCGATATGATGGCACCGGCATGGCCCATGCGGCGGCCCGGAGGCGCCGTGCGGCCTGCGATGAAGCCGACCATCGGCTTGCTTCGGCCACGCTTCGCCTCGTCCTTGATGAACTGTGCGGCGTCTTCCTCGGCCGAGCCGCCGATTTCGCCGATCATGATGATCGAGGTGGTCTTCGGATCGGCGAGGAACATCTCCAGCATGTCGATGTATTCGGTGCCCTTGACCGGGTCGCCGCCGATGCCGACCGCGGTGGTCTGGCCAAGGCCTTCGCGCGTGGTCTGGAACACGGCCTCATAGGTCAGCGTGCCGGAGCGCGAGACGATGCCGACCGAGCCGGGCTTGAAGATGTTGGCCGGCATGATGCCGATCTTGCTTTCGCCGGCTGTCACCACGCCCGGGCAGTTCGGCCCGATCAGGCGGGTCTTCGAGCCGACCAGCGCCCGCTTGACCTTGATCATGTCGGTCACCGGGATGCCCTCGGTGATGCAGACCGCCAGCGGCACTTCTGCGTCGATCGCCTCAAGGATCGCGTCGGCCGCGCCCGGAGGCGGGACATAGATCACGGTTGCAGTAGCCCCGGTGGCGGCCACCGCCTCCTGCACCGTGTCGAACACGGGCAGGCCGAGATGGATCATGCCGCCTTTGCCCGGCGAGGTGCCGCCGACCATCTTGGTGCCATAGGCGAGCGCCTGCTCGGAGTGGAAGGTGCCATTCTTGCCGGTGAAACCCTGGCAGATGACCTTGGTGTTCTTGTCGATGAGGATGGACATGATGTTTCCTGTTCAGCCCTTCACGGCCTTGACGATCTTCTGCGCTGCGTCATCGAGGTCGTCCGCCGGAATGACGTTGAGCCCTGAATCGCGGATGATGGCCTTGCCTTCCTCGACATTGGTGCCTTCGAGGCGCACGACCAGCGGCACCTTGAGGCCCACCGCCTTGACCGCGCCGATCACGCCGCGCGCGATCACGTCGCACTTCATGATGCCGCCGAAGATGTTGACGAGGATGCCCTTCACCTGCGGATCGGCGGTGATGATCTTGAACGCCGCCGTGACCTTCTCTTCGGAGGCGCCACCGCCGACGTCGAGGAAGTTGGCGGGCTCGGCCCCATAGAGCTTGATGATGTCGAGCGTGGCCATGGCGAGGCCAGCGCCGTTGACCATGCAGCCGATCGTGCCGTCGAGCGCGATGTAGGCCAGGTCATACTTCGACGCTTCGATTTCCTTGGCGTCTTCCTCGGTGATGTCGCGCAGGGCCACGATGTTGGGGTGGCGGTAGAGCGCGTTGGAATCGAAGGAAATCTTGGCGTCGAGGCATTTCAGCTGGCCATCCTTGGTGATGATCAGCGGGTTGATCTCGAGCATTTCCATGTCGGTGGCGGTGAAGGCTGTGTAGAGCTGCCCGACCAGCTTCTCGGCCTGCTTGGCGAGATCGCCGCCCAGCCCCAGCACCTTGGCCACTTTCCGGCCATGCAGCGGCATTGCGCCGGTGACCGGATCGACCGAGAAGGTCACGATCTTCTCGGGCGTGTCGTGCGCCACGTCCTCGATGTTCATGCCGCCTTCGGTGGAGACCACGAAGGCGATGCGGCTGGTTTCGCGGTCGACCAGCATCGAGAGGTAGAACTCCTTCTCGATGTCCGAACCGTCCTCGATGTAGAGGCGGTTGACCTGTTTGCCGGCAGGGCCGGTCTGGATCGTCACCAGCGTGTTGCCGAGCATCTCGGCCGCATGGGCCTTGACCTCGTCGATCGACCTGGCGAGGCGCACGCCGCCCTTGGAGCCGGCAGGCAACTCCTTGAAGGTGCCCTTGCCGCGGCCGCCCGCATGGATCTGGCTCTTGACCACATAGAGCGGGCCGGGCAACTGCCGCGCCGCCGCTTCTGCCTCCTCGACCGTGAAAGCGGGAAGGCCCTTGGAGACAGGCGCGCCGAACTCTTTCAGAACGGCCTTGCCCTGGTATTCGTGGATGTTCATTGGGGTATCCTTCGGATTGGCAATGGGCAGTCGGCAGTCGGCAGTCGTCCTGGCAATGGCGTCGTTCCCCCGACTGCCTGTTGCCGACTGCCTGGTGCCCCTCAGTCCTTCAACGACGGATCGATGGCCTTGCAGGCGTCGATCAGGCCCGTGACCGAGGCCACCGACTTGTCCATCATGGCCTGCTCGGCCTTGTTCAGCTTGATCTTGACGACGCGCTCGACGCCCTTTTCGCCGATCACGACCGGAACGCCGATGAACATGCCCTTCACGCCATAGGCCCCGTTGAGGTAGGCGGCGCAGGGCAGGACGCGCTTGTGGTCCTTCAGGTAGCTTTCGGCCATCGCGATGGCGGAAGCCGCGGGCGCATAGAAGGCCGAGCCGGTCTTGAGCAGGTTGACGATCTCGCCGCCGCCCTTGCGGGTGCGCTCGACGATCTGGTCGACCTGTTCCTGGCTGATCCACTTCATCTTGACGAGGTCAGGCAGCGGCACGCCGCCGACGGTGGAGTAACGCACCAGCGGCACCATGTCGTCGCCATGGCCGCCAAGCACGAAGGTCTTGATGTCCTTGATCGAGACGCCGGTGGCTTCCTCGAGGAAGTAGGCCATGCGGGCCGAATCGAGCACGCCGGCCATGCCGACGATCTTGTTGGGCTTTACGCCGGAGAACTTCTGCAGCGCCCAGACCATCGCGTCGAGCGGGTTGGTGATGCAGATCACGAAGGCCTTGGGCGCGTACTGCTTGATGCCTTCGCCGACCGACTTCATCACCTTGAGGTTGATGGCGACGAGATCGTCGCGGCTCATGCCAGGTTTGCGCGGCACGCCGGCGGTGACGATCACCACATCGGCGCCGGCGATGTCGGCATAGTCGTTGGTGCCCTTGTAAAGCGCATCGAAGCCATCAACGGCGGAGGATTCGACCAGATCGAGCGCCTTGCCCTGGGGAATGCCCTCCGCGATGTCGAACAGGACGATGTCGCCGAGTTCCTTGAGCCCGGCGAGATGGGCGAGCGTACCGCCGATTTGTCCGGCGCCGATGAGCGCAATCTTCTTGCGGGCCATGTGAACAGTTTCCCCTTCAGGACAGGATGGCCGACCAGCCTCTGGAGAACGGCGGACCGGCAGGATTGACACAGCGCGCTGCCTGACCGCACGGGCCAGAGCAGATGCGCGAAACCGGCGCCTTAGTGACTCAAGCAAAGGCGTGAGGCAAGCCTGGGGCTATGGCGAAGCGGCCTGAACAGCGGCGTCAGCAACGCCTTGAACCGATTGAAAGTGCTTGAAATTCATGAGCTTGCGCTCTCGCATCTGCGAAGTGTAAACGCATCGTAAACGCGAAAAAAAATCGTTACAGATTACACTAATTGTAATGTGTCATGCCAATTTCTCAGATCGCGCCGCTCGCCAGCGCCCGCAGCAGCACGCGCACGACGGCTCCGAGTCGTTGGTCGAACTGCGATTGCGGCACGTCCGCCTCCAGTTCCACCGCGATGGGATGCGTGAAACGGAAGCAGATGTCGAGCGCGAAGGCTGCGGCCTGGTCGCGGTCACGCGGCTCGAAGGCGCCCGACGCGACGCCCTCTTCGATCACCCGGTCGATCAGGCTGCGAACCCTGAGCCGATGCCGCCGGGTGATGGCCCTGCGTTTCACGGTCGCGTCGCGGAAGGCGGCATAGAGCGCGGGATTGTCGGACAGGCCGTCGCGGTTCGCCCGCGCCAGCGCCAGGATCATCCGCTCCAGCTTGTCGTCGGACGGATCAGGCCCGTCGGCGATATCGCTCAACCTTGTCTCGACCGACTTGATCCAGGCATCGACGACGGCGTCGATCAGCGCCTCCTTCGACGGAAAGTAGCGGTAGACATTGGCGTGCGTCATGCCCGCCGCCTCGGCGATCGCAACGACGGTCAGCCGCTTCGCACCCAGGAGCCTGAGATGCTCCGAGGCCAGCGCCAGCAACCGCATGTCGGTTGGCTCCCGGGCTGGCGGATGCGGGGCCATCAGGTCTCGACCAGTCCCGTTGTGCTGGTGCCCGCCGCAGCGCCCGGCCGTCCATGGGGCAGTGCGAGATAGTCGCTGCCGCGCATTTCGATCAGCCGCGACGCGGTGCGGTCGAAGGCGAAGGCTTCACCACCGTGGTCGGCGGCGTAAAGCAGATGCGGTTCGGCCGCCGCCGAGATGATGAGCTTGACGCGGTTCTCGTAGAGCGTGTCGATCAGGGTGATGAAGCGCCTGGCCTCATTGCGGTTGTCGAAGCCGAGCACCGGCACATCGTCGATCAGAATCGTGTGAAACCGCCGGGCCATTTCGGCGTAGTCCTGCGCACCATAGGCCCTGGCGCACAGATCGTGGAATGTCGCGCGCGCAACCCCGAACGCGGCCTCGGCGATGTCAAGACGATGGCCTTTCACCGCGAGCGTGATGGCGTCACCCCGCGCCTGTCCGGTCAGCTTCAGGAAAGCCCTGTCCAGCGCTGCGCTGGCATCAGGGCCCAATGGCGCGTGATAGACCGGACTTCCGGCGAGCTT
>JAIXUP010000069.1 GCA_027483505.1 Hyphomicrobiales bacterium | reverse complement strand
TATCGGGCAGGATAATCCTGAGATTGCCCTCGTAGTCCTGCTGCCAGTCCGCCAGCACCTGATAGGGCGCCTGCGCCAATTCCTTGTCGTTGTTGGCGAGCGCCGAATACACCATCGGCAGCTCATGGGCGTTTGTGCCGATCGCTTCCACCTCGCGGCGCATCGCGATCAGACAGTTCGAGGTTCCGAGAAAATTGGTCCCGAGACCTTCGATCATCGCCTGCACGCACCAGTCCTGCCAGAGAAAGCCGTGCCGGCGGCGCGTGCCGAAATCGGCGATGCGCAGGTCCTTCAGCTTCTGCAGCCGGGTGATCTTCTCCCAGACCCGCGTCATCGCCCGTGCGTAGAGAACCTGCAGTTCGAAGCGGCCCATCCCGCGCAGCACCGCGCGCGAGCGCAGTTCATTGATGATGGCAAGGGCCGGGATTTCCCACATCGTCGTCTCGACCCAGGGCCCGTCGAATGTCAGCTCATACTGGCCGTCATTCTGCTCCAGGTGATAGTCCGGCAGCTTGAGGGCCTCGAACCATTCCATGAAGTCGGGCGAGAACATCTGCCGCCGCCCGTAGAACATGTTGCCGCGCAGCCAGGTGCTTTCGCCGCGCGACAGCCTGAGGGTGCGCACATGGTCGAGCTGCTCGCGCAATTCGCCCACGTCGATGATCTCGCCCAGTCGGATGCGGGTCGTCCGGTTGATCAGGGAGAACCGCGCCGTGGTGTTGCGCTGGCGCCGGAAAATCGTCTGCGCCATCAGGATCTTGTAAAAATCCGTGTCGAGCAGCGAGCGCACGATCGGATCGATCTTCCAGGTGTGGTTATAAACGCGCGCGGCGAGATCGGTCATGGTCGTCCAGGCTCAGTCTTGGGTGATGGGAGTGGACCACGAATTGCGGTGCATGGCGAGGGGCCACAGCCGGAGTGCGTCCTTCGACAGGTTCAGGATGAGGAGACTGAGCGGCAAGGGTGACTGTCTTGGCAGCCCATAACCGCCATGCTCGTCCCGGGGCCCGTCGAAGGATGATATCCGGCCAGCCCTACCCGAACGTCCCCCGGTACATGTCCCGCAGCACGTTCTTCTGGACCTTGCCCATCGTGTTGCGCGGCAGATCGTCGACGATGAAGACGCGCTTGGGCTGCTTGAACCTGGCGAGCCGCACCTCCAGCGCGGTGATGATGGCCGCCTCGTCCAGCGCCGCGCCCTTGGCCACGACCACCACGGCGGTGACGCCCTCGCCGAAATCCTTGTGCGGCAGGCCGATCACCGCGCTTTCAATCACGCCCGGCATGGCGTCGATCTCGCTTTCGACCTCCTTCGGATAGACATTGTAGCCGCCAGTAATGATCAGGTCCTTGCCGCGCCCGACGATATGGACGTAGCCCCTGGCGTCGATCTTGCCGAGATCGCCGGTGATGAAGAAGCCGTCGGGGCGGAACTCGGCGGTCGTCTTCTCCGGATTGCGCCAGTAGCCCTTGAAGACATTCGGTCCCTTGACTTCAATCATGCCGATCTCGTCGGCCGGCAACGGCTTGCCCGTCTCCGGGTCGGTCACCCGCGCCGCGACACCGGGCAGCGGGAAGCCGACCGTACCGGCGACGCGGTCGCCGTCATAGGGGTTCGAGGTGTTCATGTTGGTTTCGGTCATGCCGTAGCGCTCAAGGATCGCGTGGCCGGTCCTGTCAGACCAGGCGCGGTGCGTGTCGGCCAGCAAGGGTGCGGAGCCGGAGACGAACAGGCGCATGTGGGCCGTCGCCGCCCTGGTGAGGCCGGCGTGATCGAGCAGGCGCACGTAAAAGGTTGGCACGCCCATCATGCAGGTGGCGCGCGGCATCAATGCCATCATCTGGTTCGGATCGAACTTCGGCAGGAAGATCATCGACGATCCAGCCATCAGCGTCACGTTGCTGGCGACGAACAGGCCGTGTGTATGAAAGATAGGCAGCGCGTGCAGCAGCACATCCGACGGCGTGAATCGCCAGACGTCCACGAGCGTCAGGGCGTTCGAGGCAAGGTTGTCATGGCTGAGCATGGCCCCCTTGGAGCGTCCGGTCGTGCCCGAGGTGTAGAGGATGGCGGCAAGGTCGTCCGCACCGCGCTCGACATCGACAAAGGCCGGCGGCAAGGCGCTGGCCTTTTGCAGCAAGCTGCCCTCGCCCGCCGCATCGAGCGTCTCGACGGCGGCGCCGCGTGCGATGGCGGCAAGGCCCTCGCGCTTGCCCGGATCGCAGACGATCAGCGCAGGCTCGGCGTCGCCGATGAAATAATCGAGTTCGGCCAGCGTGTACGCGCTGTTGAGCGGCAGGAACACAGCCCCTGCCCGCACGCAGCCGAGGTAGAGCATCAGCGCGCTGGCGCTCTTTTCGACCTGCACGGCGACGCGGTCGCCCGGCCGGACGCCCGCCGCGACCAATGCGCCCGCCATTTGGGCCGACAGGGCGTCGAGCCCGCCATAGCTGAGCATGCGGCCATCCGGGTGGATGATGAACGGCCGGTCCGGCTCGGGCATGCGGGCGCGGATGGCGTCGAACAGATGGTTCGGCATGACGGGACGGGTCCTTCAGGCAATCCTGAGCGGCGTTAGAGCGGAACCAGCCCCACTGTCAAACCGCTTTGGCCGCAGCAAGGTGTTGATGCTGGCGACCGGGACCTTTCGCGGGGGCACGCTTCATGCAGTAGTGAAGCCGAACACCTCCTGCATGTCGTCAAGGCCTTCCCCCGCCCATGCTTCCCGCGCCGCCGCTGATAGAGGCCAGAACCGTCGTCAAACGCTTCGGCGCGTTGCTGGCCAATGATCATGTCGACCTCTCCGTCGCCGAGCGCGAGGTGCACGCGCTGCTGGGCGAGAACGGGGCCGGCAAGTCGACCCTGGTCAAGATTCTCTATGGCCTCCTGCAACCGACGGAAGGGACCCTGCTCTGGCAGGGCGCTCCGTTCAGCCTGCGCAATCCGGCAGAGGCCCGCCAGCGCGGCATCGGCATGGTCTTCCAGCACTTTTCGCTGTTCGATGCGTTGACCGTGGCCGAGAATGTGGCGCTCGCGCTTGATGGCAATGAATCGGTGGCCAGAGTCTCCGACCGGCTGGCCGAGGTGTCGCGCGCCTATGGCCTGCCGCTCGAGCCCGGCCGCGAGGTCTGGCGCCTGTCGGTCGGCGAGCGCCAGCGCATCGAGATCGTGCGCTGCCTGATGCAAAGCCCGAGGCTGTTGATCCTTGACGAGCCGACCTCGGTCCTGACGCCACAGGAGTGCGAAGGGCTGTTCGCCACGCTGGAGCGCGTGAAGGCCGAGGGCTGCGCCGTGCTCTACATTTCCCACAAGCTCGAGGAAGTGCGGCGCATCTGCGAAAGCGCCACCATCCTGCGCCATGGCAAGGTCGTCGGCAACTGCGATCCGCGCCAGGAAAGCGCGGCCTCGCTGGCCGAAATGATGGTCGGCAGCAAGGTCGCGCCGGCACGCCATGACCGGCTCACGACGGCTGGCGAGGTCCGCCTTGCGGTCACCGGCCTTAGCCTGCCGTCGCCGGACCCACATGGCACAAGCCTGCGCGAGGTCGGCCTCGAGGTCAGGGCCGGCGAGGTTTTCGGCATTGCCGGCGTGGCCGGCAACGGGCAGGACGAGCTGTTCGCGGCCCTCTCCGGAGAGATGCTCGCGGAAGCCGCAGGCACGATCCGGATCGACGGGGTGGCCACAGGGCGCCTCGGCATCAATGCGCGGCGTCTCATGGGCGGGGCCTTCGTGCCGGAAGAGCGGCTCGGCCATGCCGCCGCCCCGGCCTTCCGCCTGTCGGACAACGCCCTGGCGTCGGGCCATGCCACCAACGGCTTTGTCCAACGCGGCATGATCGACAGGGCTGCCACGCGGGTCTGGGTCGAGCGCGTCGTCAAGGCCTTCGACGTGCGCAAGGGGCCGCGCGATCCCGAGGCAAAGGCCCTGTCAGGCGGCAATCTGCAGAAGTTCATCGTCGGGCGCGAGATCCTGCGCAACCCGCGGCTTCTGATCGTCTCGCAACCGACATGGGGCGTTGATGCGGGCGCCGCCTCCCTGATCCGTCAGGCGCTGATCGATCTGTCTCGGTCCGGTGCGGCCGTGCTTGTCATCAGCCAGGACCTCGACGAACTGTTCGAGATCGCGGACCGGATGGCGGTGATCTTCCATGGCCGGATTTCGTCGCCGCTGGACACCGAGGGGCTGAGGCGCGAGGCGGTCGGCCTGCTGATGGGCGGCGCCGGCTTTGCCGCAGACGCTGTGGATGAGGCGGCATGATGCGGATTGTGTTGACCCGTCGCGATGACGCCCCCGCCTGGATGGCGCTCGTCTCGCCGCTGATCGCGGTTGCGCTGACGCTGCTGTCCGGCGCTGTGATGTTCGCGCTGCTCGGGCTGGATCCGCTTAAGGCGCTGGGCGTCTATTTCATTTCGCCGATTTCGGATGGCTGGGCCCTTCAGGAATTGGCGGTCAAGGCAACGCCGCTGATCCTGATCTCGGTCGGGCTGTCGCTGTGCTACCTCTCGAACAACTGGAACATTGGGGCCGAAGGCCAGTTCGTGATGGGCGCGATCTTCGGCGGCTGGGTCGCGATCGCGACCCACGGCGCGGCCAATGGCCCCTGGGTGTTTCCGGCCATGATGCTGGCGGGCATGCTGGGCGGCGCCGCCCTCGCCATGATCCCCGCGATCCTGAAGACGCGTCTGTCCGTCAACGAGATCCTGACCAGCCTGATGCTGGTCTATGTGGCGGAGTTGTTGCTCGACTGGCTCGTGCGCGGGCCATGGCGCGATCCCAAGGGCTTCAACTTCCCGCAATCGGTGATGTTCGACAAGGAGGCGCAGGTGATGCGTCTGATGGCCGATGGCCGCATCAACCTTGGCACGCCGATCGCCATCATCGTCGTGGTGATTGCAGCGATCATGATGGCGCGGACGTTGAAGGGCTTCGAAATCCGGCTGGTGGGCGCGGCGCCGCGCGCGGCGCGCTTTGCGGGCTTCGACGAAAAGCGCCTGACCTGGACCGTCTTCGCCATCTCGGGGGCGCTGGCCGGCCTCGCCGGCATCATCGAGGTGTCCGGAACCATGGGCCAGCTGCAGCCCTCGGTCTCGCCCGGCTACGGCTTCACGGCCATCATCGTCGCCTTCCTGGGCCGGCTCAACCCGATCGGCTGCCTGATCGCCGGGGTCGTGCTGGCCATCACCTTCATCGGCGGCGAGAACGCGCAGATCTCGCTGCGCCTGCCGCTCGACGTCACACGGGTGTTCCAGGGCATGCTGCTGTTTTATGTGCTCGCCTGCGACGCGGTCCTCAACTACCGCATCGCGCTCGTCCGCACCGGCGGAGCTGCCGCATGACGATGTTTGAAGCGATCCTGCTCACCATCATCACGGCCTCGACGCCGCTCCTGATCGGCGCCATCGGACAGCTCGTCTGCGAGCGCTCTGGCGTCCTCAATCTCGGCATGGAAGGCATGATGATCATGGGGGCCGCCTGCGGGTTCGCCGCCGCGATCCTCAGCGGCAACTCCTATGTCGGCGTGCTGGCCGCCATCCTTGCCGGCATGGCCATGTCGCTGATCTTCGCAGTCCTGACGCTTGGTCTCGCCGCCAATCAGGTCGCGTCCGGGCTTGCGCTCAGCATTTTCGGCCTCGGCCTTTCCGGCGTGATCGGCGCGCCCTTCGTCGGCGCCAAGCGCGATCAAATGGCGAAGCTCGATCTGCCGGTGCTGACCGACATCCCCCTCATCGGCAAGGCGCTGTTCGGACAGGACCCATTCGTCTATGCATCCTTCGCGCTTGTGATCGGCGTGTGGTGGTTTCTGGCCCGCACCAAGTCCGGCCTCGTCCTGCGCGCCTGCGGCGAGAACCATGCTTCGGCGCATGCGCTGGGCTATCCCGTGCTGAAGATCCGCCTTCTGGCGATCCTGTTCGGCGGGGGGTGCGCCGGGCTGGCCGGAGCCTATCTCAGCCTTGTCTACACACCCTTCTGGTCGCCGGGCATGACGGCGGGCCGCGGCTGGATCGCGCTTGCCATTGTCGTGTTCGCCTCGTGGCTTCCCTGGCGGGTCCTGGCTGGCGCCTATCTGTTCGGCGGCATCACAATCCTGCAGCTTCACGCCCAGGGCGCAGGCGTGAAGATCCCGTCGCAATTCATGGCGGCCCTGCCCTATCTGGTGACGATCCTTGTCCTCGTCATCATCATGAGCCGGCGCGGCGGCCAGCAGGCGGCGCCGGCATCCCTCGGCACGCCTTTTGTTCCCGATCGATAGTTGACGTTTGTCGTCGGAGGCATAGTTCTTGCTTTGATAATACGTATTATTACGTAAAACCGGAGTGGAATTATGCAGATCAATCGCCGTCAAATCCTTCAGGGCGCAACCGCCCTTGCAGGCGCCGCCACGCTCGGCCAGCCAGCCTTCGCCCAGGCCAATCCGTTGCAGGTTGGCTTCATCTATGTCGGTCCGGTCGGCGACTTCGGCTGGTCGACCATGCATGATGTCGGTCGCAAGCGTCTGGAGGAGGTGATGGGCGCAGCCGTCAAGACGACCGCCGTCGAGGCGGTCGCGGCCAACGACATGGAGCGGGTCGCCACCCAGTTGGCACGTCAGGGCCATCGTCTGATCTTCACAACCTCGTTCTCGTTCTTCCAGCCCACGATGCGTGTCGCGCCGACCCTGCCGAACGTTTTCTTCGAGAGCGCGACCGGCACGCAGACCGCCGCGAACGTCTCGCTGTACAATGCGCGCTTCTACGAAGGCCGCTACGTGCAGGGCGTGATCGCCGCCCGCAAGTCGAAGTCCAAGACCATCGGCTACATCGCCTCCTTCCCGGTGCCGGAGGTTGTTCACGCCATCAACACCGTGATGCGCGGCGCGTGGTCGGTCGATCCGTCGATGAAGATCCGCGTCGTCTGGGTCAACGCCTGGTTCAACCCCGGCCGCGAGGCGGACGCAGCCCGCGCCCTGATCGACCAGGGCTGCGACGTGATCTGCGCCCACACCGACAGCCCTGCCCCGCTCCAGCTCGCCAACGAGCGCGGCGTCTTCGGCTTCGGACAGGCCTCCGACATGACGCGCTTTGCCCCGAAAGCCCACCTCACCTCCAGCGTCAACAACTGGGGTGACTACTATGTCGAGCGCGCCAAGGCGGTGATCGACGGCTCCTGGAAGCCCGGCGACGTCTGGGGCGGGCTGAATTCAGGCATGTTCCGCCTCGCGCCCTTCACCAACATGACGCCCGAAGAAGCCTCCGAAGCCGAGCGCGTGCGCGACGCGCTCTCGACAGGCCGGCTGCATCCGTTCGATGGCCCGCTCACCCGCGCCGATGGCACGGTGGCGGTCCCGGCTGGGGGGCGCGCGACCGACGACCAGATCCGCGCCATGAACTACTTCTACCGCGGCATCGACGTGGCGCTGCCAAGCTGACGCGGCGGCCAAACCTCAACAACGGAAGCCGCCATGGTGACATGGCGGCTTTTTTGTTGCGGCCAGAGGTAGCCTCACAACCACGCTCATCTACCTGAGCCCGTGGAAGGATGGGCTCCAGAAGGCGCATGGTTCCAGGTCATCCTTCGGCTGCCTCAGGATGAGGGCCGTGGGCGGCCAGGACGATGATGCGGCAATGCGCCAAAGAAGAAGGGCGGCCCTGAGGCCGCCCTTCCGATGACAACGCGCTGGCGTCAGAACCGTGGTGGCGGCATGTCCCCGGGGCCGCCCAAACCAGGAATCTGGATGTTGTCGAGCTGCCTCTGCACCTCGGCCGGATCGACCTGCACCAATGCGTCCCGGTAGTGCAGCACGAGGTCGGGCCAGAAATAGACCACGAAAACCATGAATATCTGCAACAGGATGAACGGGATCACGCCCTTGTAGAGTGTCGTGGTTTCGACGCCCTCGATGGTCTTGCCCGTGACCTTGTCGGCATAGGAAAGCCTCGGCGCCACGCTCCTAAGATAGAACAGCGCAAATCCGAAGGGCGGGGTCAGGAAGCTCGTCTGCATGTTCATCGCCATCAGCACGCCGAACCAGACGATATCGATCTTGAGCGCTTCCGCCGGCGCCACAAGAAGCGGCATCAGGATGAAGGCGATTTCGAAGAAGTCGATGAAGCAGCCGAGGATGAACACCACGATGTTGGTGAACACGATGAAGCCGACCGCGCCTCCCGGCAGCGACAGCATCAGTTCCTTGACCCAGACATGGCCGTTGATGCCATAGAAGGTGAGCGCGAACACGCGCGCGCCGATCAGGATGAAGATCACGAAGGCCGAGAGCTTCAAGGTGGATTCGCAAGCCTGTTTGGTCAGCAGAAGCGTCAGCCGGCCATTCATCGCAGCCAGCGCCAGCGCGCCGACCGCACCCATCGCGCCGCCTTCGGTCGGCGTGGCGAGGCCGATGAAGATCGTGCCGAGCACAAGGAAGATCAGCGCCAGCGGCGGCACCAGCACCATGATCACCCGTTCGGCCAGATAGGACAGGACCTTGAGGTTGAACCGCTTGTTGGCGATCGCGACGGCGAGCGCGAAGATCACGCCAACCGACGCGCCATAGACCTCCGGCGCCTGTTCGACGACGGGCTTGAACAGCATGGTCGCGCCGATGCCGGCAAGCACCGACAGGCCGATCATCACGAAGAGCGAGGTGACGCCTGCGCCCAGCGTGCGCGCTTCGGGCGGCAGCGGCGGCCCTGCCTTCGGGTTGATCAGCGTCAGCACGAACACGTAAAGGGCATAGCACGCCGTCAGCATCAGGCCCGGAATGATCGCGCCCTGATAAAAATCGCCCACGGACTTGCCGAGCACGTCCGCCAGCACGATCAACACCAGCGACGGCGGGATGATCTGGGCCAGCGTGCCGGACGCCATGATGACGCCGGTGGCAAGCTGCCGGTCATAGCCGTAGCGCAGCATGATCGGCAGCGAGATCAGGCCCATCGAAATCACGGCCGCCGCCACGACGCCGGTCGTGGCCGCCATCAGCGCGCCCACGAAGATCACCGCATAGGCCAACCCGCCGCGCACGGTGCCGAACAGCTGTCCGATCGTGTCAAGCAGGTCCTCCGCCATGCGCGAGCGCTCGAGGATCAGCCCCATGAAGGTGAAGAACGGGATCGCCAGCAGCGTTTCGTTCGACATGATGCCGAAGACGCGTTCGGGCAGCGCCTGCAGGAAGTTGGGCGTGAACAGACCAAGCTCGATGCCGATATAGCCGAAGATCAGGCCGCAGGCGGAGAGCGTGAACGCCACCGGAAAGCCCAGCAGCAGGAAGAAGATCAGCGAGCCGAACATGATCGGCGCGAGATAGTAGATGATGAGTTCTGTCATGGAAGTCGGAGCCCCGGGCGTCTGGTCTGGAATGGGAGCCGAGGGCTCATTGCTTGGATCCGGGCGCCTGCGCGCCTGCCGGATCGATAAACTTTGCGAGTTCGGGATTCTCGGCGACATGCGCCTTCATCTCGTCCTTCTCCTGGATGATGCCGCGCATCACCGCGATGCGCTTGATCAGCTCCGAGACGCCTTGCAGCGTCAGCAGGAAAAAGCCGAACAGGACCAGGAACTTGGCTGGCCAGATGATCAGGCCGCCGGCATTGGTCGACCACTCCTGGGTGCGGAAGGAGGTCATGAAGAACGGATAGGAATAGTACAGGTGAACGAGCGCGAACGGGAAGAAAAACACGATCAGCCCGAACAGCTCGATCCGGTCGCGCGTGAGCTTCGACAGGCGTGACGACACCACGTCGACGCGCACGTGCTCATTGGCTTTCATCGTCCAGGCCGCGCCGATCATGAAGACGACCCCGAACAGGTACCATTGCGCTTCGAGCAGGCCGTTGGACGACCAGTTGAAGACCTTGCGCACTGTGGCATTGCCGGCGGAGACGACGACGGCGGCCAGGACAAGCCAGGCAGTCGCCTTGCCGAGCCGCTCGTTGATGGCGTCAACGACGCGCGAGAATGAAAGCAATGCATCCATCGGATTGCAGTCCCTGTCCCTACAGAGACGCATCCATGCACGCCTCTTCGTTCAAAATTGCGTCAGGCCGCATCAGAGTGGGCCGGACAGGATGTCGGGACGGCTGGCATCCCCACGGTAGAAAGACCGCCGTGCACTTGCATGCGCGGCGGTCCTACTGTCAGATCACCATATCACGATCAGGCGCGGCTGCGCGCGCGGATCATGTAGCTGTCGAACGAGAAGTCGCCGATCTGATTGTAGAGGTAGTAGTCGTTGCGGAAGGCGACAGCGGCGTCGTAGAGCTTCTTGAAATCGGCATTGCGGCCGCTGATTTCGGCGTAAAGCTCCTGCGATGCCTTGAAAGCGCCGTCCATCACGTCCTGCGGGAAGGCGCGCAGCTGCGTGCCCGATGCCAGAAGGCGCTTCAGCGCCGCCGGGTTGCGGGCGTCATACTTGGCGGTCATTTCCGTGTTGGCAAAAGCCGACGCGCCGCGGAGGATGGCCTGGTAATGCTTCGGCAGTTCCGCCCACTTCGCCGTGTTGACGAGGGTGTGGAGCACTGCGCCACCTTCCCACCAGCCAGGATAGTACAGGAAGCGCGCGACCTTGTTGAAGCCGAGCTTCTCGTCGTCATAGGCGCCGACCCATTCGGCCGCGTCGATCGTGCCGCGCTCGAGCGCCGGATAGATGTCGCCGCCGGCGATCTGCTGGGCCACGACGCCGAGGCGCGAGATGACCGCACCGCCGGAGCCGCCGATGCGCATCTTGACGCCCTTGAGATCCTCAAGCGAGCGGATCTCCTTGCGCCACCAGCCGCCCATCTGGGTGCCGGTGTTGCCGCCTTCGAAGGCGACGATGTTGTGCTTGCCGAGGAACTCGTTCAGCAGCTTCTCGCCACCGCCGTCGAGCATCCATGCGTCCTGGGCGCGCTTCGACATCAGGAACGGCACGGCGGTCGCGACGCCGAACGCCGGGTCCTTGCCGAAGTTGTAGTACACGGCGGTGTTGGACATTTCGACCGTGCCGGCCGAAACGGCGTCGACCGACTGCAGGCCGCCAACGATTTCGCCTGCGCCGAAAGTCTGGATCTCGAAGCGACCGTCGGTCATTTCCTTGACGTACTTGGCGATCGTTTCCGACGCGCCGTAGATGGTGTCGAGGGACTTCGGGAAGCCCGAGGTCAGACGCCACTTGAATGTGGGCATGGACTGCGCGATGGCCGGCATGGCCACTGCGGTGGCGGCGCCGGCAACTGCGGCACCCTTCAGAAATTGACGACGCTTCATGAGAGCGATTCCTCTTTGACGTTATCCGCCATGACCGACGGTTATGCGCGACATGTAATTCGCGCATGTCGCCAATTCGTCAAGATATGGCAAGCAGTTTTTTTACGTGAAAATACGTAAATGCGATGTGGTATATAATCAACATTTGAATAATGTGATTTATAGACTGTCGTTACGCGGATCAGTATTCCAGTTTATGCAGCGTGATTACGGCTTACGGCACCTCCGATGGAGATTCGCCGACAAGGCTTGGAGTCGAACAGCTTATACCAAAGGACCAGAAGATTGCCGCGCCACAGTCGAGCGCCTTGCGACCGCGGGGCCGGATTTCGCGAAAGCCGCCGACGCTGATAGGTGTTCTGCCATCACGGGAGGGAATGACATGACAAACGACAACAAGGTGGCGCTGGTCACGGGCGCGAGCGCCGGGATCGGACGCGCCGTTTCGGTGGCCTTTCTCAAGGCCGGCTACAAGGTTGTGCTGACCGGCCGCCGCGCGGATGCACTCGACGAAACCATCCAGCTGTCGGGCGCCGACGCCGCGCGCGCCCTCGCCCACCCCTGCGACATCACCGATCCAGCCTCGGTGAAAGCGCTGTTTGCGGCATGCAAGGCGCAATTCGGACGCCTCGATGTGCTGTTCAACAACGCGGGGGTGAACTCACCAGGCGGCGTGATGCTGGAAGACCTGACATTCGAGCAATGGAAAGCGTGCGTCGACACCAACCTGACCGGCCCCTTCCTGTGCACCCAGGAAGCCTTCAAGCTGATGAAGGCGCAAAGCCCGCAGGGTGGCCGGATCATCAACAACGGCTCGGTCTCTGCCCACGCGCCGCGCCCCAATTCCGCCCCCTATGCCGCGACCAAGCACGCGATCACCGGCCTGACCAAGTCGACCTCGCTCGATGGCCGGAAGTACAACATCGCCTGCGGCCAGATCGACATCGGCAATGCCCTGACGGACATGGCCCGCAAGATGACGACCGGCGTGCCGCAGGCCGACGGCTCGACCCGCGTCGAACCGGTGATGGACGTGCAGCACGTTGCCGATGCCGTCCTGCACATGGCCAGCCTGCCCCTCTCGGCGAACGTGCTGTCCATGACCGTGATGGCCAGCGCCATGCCCTTCGTCGGCCGGGGATAGTGCAGCGCGCGCAAAAAGCGGCGCCGGCTGCGGGAGCAAGCGATGCCCTGACCCGGGATCATCCAGCGCGGCTTGCCACCTGCATGATGGGGACGTCTTCCGCAGCGTGGAAGGCCATCGCGCGGCGGACAACTGCATCATGGCTTCCACAATTGCCTGAGACGAGACAAACGCCGTCTTGAAAGCCAGCCGTCGGCTGCCACTTATACGTTGTGCCTACGGAGTCGCCATGCGCTTTCTCTTGAAACTGAAGCTGCTCGTTCTGATCGCGATCTGGAGCCTTGTATGCCTCGTGCTGTACGGCGTCATCGCGTTGGGCGAAGCATTCCTGGAGATCGGCGCCGATGCGGCAGGCGGTGCGGCCTCGGGGCTGGTTGACCTAACGGGCGACATCATTCAGTGGGGCGTCGGCCTGCTCTGGATCACGGGAGTTGCAGCGCTCTGGTTCGTGAAAAGGCTGCTGACCTCGCGCGAGACGCGCGCGGCAACCGCCGGCGTCGCGATGAAGGCGGCTGGCAAGGCCGTGCCCTATGTCATCAACAGGCACCCGCTCGGCCGCGCGGCCAACCTCGCCAGCGGCCCGGCGGCGCGCATCCTCCAGGGACTGATGGCGCGCAAGACCCGCAAACCGTGACGCTCACGTAATCGGCAAGTCCCGGAAGCACGCCGCGCTCGACCGCGCGATGATCCGCTTGTGCCAGGCCTCGACATGCGGCCTTGGCTCGCGCGCAACCGGCATGTTGAGCCAGCGGTGCATCGAAGGTCCGAGCGCCAGATCACCGATGCCGAAGCTGTCGCCCCCGAGATAGGCGTTGGCGGAAAGATGGCCGTCGAGCATTGCGAGGAGCGTCTCGGTCTTGGCGCGCGACGCTTCGATCACCGCCGGGTCGCGCTTTTCGGCGTGCGTTCTGACCAGTCCGTGAAAGGCCGCATGGTAGGCCGGGTAGAACGTGGTCGTCTGCCAATCCATCCACTTGTCGCTTGCTGCCCGAATGACCGGATCGAGCGGCCAGAGCGAGCCGGCCCCGTAGCGGGCGGCCAGATAGCGCACGATCGCATTGGACTCCCACAGCACGAAGCCGTTGTCATCGATCACCGGCACCAGGCCGTTGGGGTTCATGGCGCGGTATTCGGGCGTGTTGACAACCCCGAAGGCCATGCCGGCATCGTGGCGGGTGTAGCTCAGCCCGAGATCTTCCGCCGCCCAGACGGCCTTCTGGACATTGATCGAGTTCATCCGGCCCCAGATCGTCAGCATTGCTTCACCCCTTTGATGTTGACTGCGGGCAACGCCGCGCCTGTGCGAGACATGCCACATGTTCTTCTATCCCTCCAAGATCTTCTGGTTCCTCGCGGCCCCGACCAACGCGCTTGTGCTGCTGGGCCTGCTCGCCGCGATCCTGCTCTTCACCCGCCTTGCGCGTGGCGCCCGCTGGCTGGCGCTCTTCGCCGCCTTCGGCCTGCTGGCCGCCGGGATGAGCCCGCTGCCGTTCTGGCAGATGCGTCCGCTGGAAGACCGGTTCCCGAAGATCGAGGCTGCCGGCGACATTGCCGGCATCATCGTGCTCGGCGGCGCCATCGGCACGACGCGCGGCGTCACCAGCCTGAACGATGCGGGCTCAAGAATGACGGATTCCGCGGTGCTGGCGCTGCGCAATCCAAAGGCGAAGCTTGCCTTCACCGGCGGCGATGGCTCGGTCATCGAGGAGCGCGACGCGGGCGAGGCGCAGACCGAAGCCGAGGCGGCCCGGCGCTTTTACCTGTCGCTCGGCATTCCCCCCGGCCAGATCATCCTTGAGGACCAATCACGCAACACCTGGGAGAATGCGATTCTCCTGAAGCCATTGCTGCAACAGAAGCCTGGCGAGCGCTGGCTTCTGATCACGTCAGCCTGGCACATGCCCCGCTCGGTCGGAATCTTCCGCCGCGCCGGCATCGAGATCGTGCCGTATCCGGTCGACTTCACCACACGCGGAACGGTGCGCGACTACCGTCAGATCAACCGCGGCTTCTCGCATGGGTTGATGTTGACCGACCTTGCCGTGAAGGAGTGGATCGGCCTCGTGGTCTATCGGCTGGTCGGCTACACCGACAGCCTGCTGCCAGGCCCGCGCTGATCAGGCCTGTTCCGTGCGCGGCAGGCTGAGGCGGTAGACGCCCTTGAAGTCATCAGCCGCGACCACCTTGCCCTTGCGCAGGATCGACAGCCTGCCTTGCTGCTTCAAACGGATCGCCGCCTTGCGCACCGGCTGCATCAGCGGGCCCCAGCCATCGGGATGCGGCCCGCCCAGAGCCCGCGCCGCCTCGGAGGGGCAGATGGTCTTGCCCTCGCCGCGCTCGGCGACAAGCCGAAGAATGACGTCTTCCACCGCTTGAGGGTCGATCGTCTTGCCGCTCATGACGCCTTCCCCTGCGGCCCGAGCGCCGCCAGCGAATCCGAGCCGAACTGCCGGTTCCACATCACCAGAAGCACGGCGGCCGTGAACAAGGCCAACGCCAGCGGGCCGAGGAACCAGCCGAGATAGGCCAGTGCGAAAAAGAAGGCGCGCTGGCCGCGGTTGAAATGTCGGCCGGCGACAACGTTCATCGAGACGCATTCGTCGAGTGCCCTTTGCGCTTCAGGCGAGTCCCGCACAGCGGCGGGCGGCAAGGCTCCCAGCAGGATCGCGCTGTAGTTGAACAGGCGATAGCTCCACGCAAACTTGAAGAAGGCATAGGCGAAAATCACCGCCAGCCCGATCACCTTGACCTCCCACATGGCCCGCGTGGTGACGCCGACAAAGGGTAGATCACCTGTGAGCTGCATCACCTGGTCGGTCACGCGCAGCAGCGTCACCGCGCCGCCCACGGCCAGCAGCGAGGTCGAGGCGAAGAAGGCGGTGCCATTCTGCAGGCCGTTCATGACCTGCGTGTCGATGATCCGGTTCTCGCGGGCGAGAGCCTGCTCGAACCAGCGCCGACGGCGCAGGTTCATCAGACTGTTCAGGCTGCGCGCAGCATGCGGCCCGCGCTCGACAGCGACGTGATAGGCCAGCCAGGCGCCGACGAAGAACAGCAGCGCGACCACATCGAACAAACCGAATCCGCCCAACGGATGTCCTCCCTGCGCCACAATGGCCCCGGACAGGCCAAGCGCGCAACCGCCGCTCGCGGCGCGCCGGATTGACCTTGCACAGCCGGCGCGGCACTGTCGCGGCCAAGCAAGGAAACCCAGCGCCATGCCGCAAACCATCACCAGGGGCTACAAGGCCCTGCTCGCGGAAGCAGAAGCCGAGATCAGGACCATGACGGTGCCGGAGGCCGCTGCGCTCGTGGGCAACCCCGAGACCGTGTTCGTTGACCTGCGCGACCCCCGCGAACTCGAACGCGAAGGCAAGCTGCCGGGCGCGTTCCACTGCCCGCGCGGCATGCTGGAGTTCTGGATCGACCCGGAAAGCCCCTATGCCAAGGAGGTCTTCCAGCAGGACAAGCAATTCGTCTTCTTCTGCGCCGGCGGCTGGCGATCGGCGCTGGCTGCCAAGGCCGCGCAGGACATGGGCCTGAAGCCCGTCGCCCATATCGCCGGCGGCTTCGGCGCCTGGAAGGCAGCCGGCGCCCCGACCGAAGCCGTCACGCCCAAGCCATAACATTGACCTGGTTCCTGACGGTTTGCGCCCTGACCCTCTGGCTGTTCCGCAACTGGATCATCCGGCAGATGGCCCCGTTCCTGCCGGACAGGCAGGCGCGCCATCGTTTCCTCAGCCTCGTCATCGCGGCCTTCGCGATCGTGGCGGCCATCAGGCTCGCCGTCCGGCTCGTGAGCGGCTGAAACCTAAGGCTTCCAGGTCCAGGCATCGGATGCGCGGGCGACGCCGACCGTGGTCCGCGGCGCGCCTGCCCGTGTCCGCACGCCGGGCACAGGGCCTTCAGGCGGCGACTCCCTGAGCGTCGAGCCGCCGCGCAGCAACCGCTTCATCTCCGCCCTGTAAGCCTCTGGCAGCCCCCATCTCAGCGCGCTGTCCAGCACGCTTTCAAGATAGCCGGGCCGTGGGGCGCCGATCTCGGCGCTGGCCCCGACATAGACCAGCGCGCGGCGCGGCCCGCCTGCGGCGATCACCGGCTGCGTGATCTTCGCATAGAGGCCGCGGTCGACCTCCTCGAACTTGTCGAGCACGCGCACATCCGACAGCGCCAGATCCCACAACACGCCATGCACGCTGGCGCGCGGATCGCGGATCACCGAGGCATAGCCGTCGCGCGTGATGATGAAGCGGTGGCGCGGCAGCCGCGCAAGCCCCAGCGGCTTCGACCCCGGACAGCGCTCGGCCATCGCGGCCACGTCCATGTTGGCGCCATAGGCGAAGTAAAGCGGCATCGCGGGTCCCCTCGCCCGGAAACGTCAGGCAAATTCCATGATCACCGCGTCGACGGCGAGGCTGTCGCCCTCTTTCACGTTGAGCTTGCTGACAGTCACGTCGCGTTCGGCCCGCAGCACGTTCTCCATCTTCATGGCTTCGACGATGCAGAGCATTTCACCGGCCTTGACCTCCTGCCCCGCCGCAACAGCGATGGCCTTCACCAGCCCGGGCATCGGACACAGCAGCGTCTTCGAGGTATCGGCAACCGCCTTGGCCGGCATCTTGGCCGCAAGCTCGGCCTCGCGCCGCGTATAGACGCGGGCTTCGGCGTAAGCACCCGCATGCGCCAGCGTCACGCCGTTCTGGACTGCCCTCACCTGCAGGGCCACCGGCACGCCGTCGACGAGCCCCTGCCAGACCGGTCGGCCGGGCCGCCAGCCGGACGACACCGTTACGGCCGTACCGTCGCCAAAGCTGATGGTGATCGCATCCAATGCCCCGCTGACATGTCCTTCAAAGCGCGTCGCGCCGAGCGTAACGACACGGTCAGCTTCGAACGACACCGTGCGCCAGCCTTCCATCTGGTCGGAAATCGCCCGCTTGCGCATGTTCTGGACATGATCGATGGCGAATGCCACTGCCGCCATGCGCTGCGCGGCGGGTCCCACAGGTGCGGCAAGCGCAAACCCGTTCGGGAATTCCTCTGCAATGTAGCCGGTCGAGAGTTGGCCGGAGCGCCAGCGCTCCTGCCCCATCATGGTGGCGAGGAACGGAATGTTGTGGCGGATGCCGTCAATGGCGAAGGCGTCGAGCGCCCTCGCCTGCGCTTCGATGGCTTCCAGCCGGGTCGGCGCCCAGGTCACCAGCTTGGCAATCATCGGATCGTAATAGATCGAGATTTCGCCACCCTCGAATACGCCGGTGTCGTTGCGCACGATGGCGGCGCCGTCCGGCCCTTCGACAGGCGGACGATAGGTCACCAGCCGCCCGGTGGACGGCAGGAAATTCCGCGTCGGGTCCTCCGCATAGATGCGGCTTTCGACCGCCCAGCCCTTGAGCTTCACATCGGCCTGCGCCAGCCGCAGTTTCTCGCCATAGGCAACGCGGATCATCTCTTCGACAAGGTCGACGCCGGTGATCATCTCGGTGACCGGATGCTCGACCTGAAGCCGCGTGTTCATCTCAAGGAAGAAGAAGGAACGGTCCTGCCCCGCCACGAATTCCACCGTGCCGGCCGAGTCGTAGTTCACGGCCTTGGCGAGCGCGACAGCCTGTTCGCCCATGAGGCGCCTTGTCGCCGCATCAAGAAGCGGCGACGGCGCTTCCTCGATGACCTTCTGGTTGCGCCGCTGCACGGAGCATTCGCGCTCGCCGAGATAGATGACGTTGCCATGCTTGTCGCCGAGCACCTGGATCTCGATATGGCGCGGATTGACGATGAATTTCTCGACAAACATCCGGTCATCGCCGAAGGACGACTTGGCCTCGGACTTCGAGCGGTCGAAGCCCTCCTGGACCTCCGACGCACTCCAGGCAATCCGCATGCCCTTGCCGCCACCGCCGGCCGAGGCCTTCAGCATCACCGGATAGCCGATCTCCTCGGCGATCTTCATCGCGTGCTGCGCATCGTGGATCACGCCGAGATAGCCCGGCACGGTCGACACGCCCGCGGCGGCAGCCGCCTTCTTGCTTTCGATCTTGTCGCCCATCGCCGCGATCGCGTGCGGATTGGGTCCGATGAAGGTGATGCCATTGTCCTTCAACGCCTGGGCGAAAGCCTCGCGCTCGGACAGAAACCCGTAACCCGGATGAACGGCCTCCGCCCCCGTCTCCTTGCACGCGGCGATGATCCGGTCGATGACCAGATAGCTCTCCGACGCGGCCGGCGGCCCGATATGAACCGCCTCGTCGGCCATTTCGACATGCAGCGCATCGCGGTCGGCATCGGAGAAAACCGCTACGGTCTTGATGCCCATCCGCCGCGCCGTCTTGATCACACGGCAGGCGATCTCGCCGCGATTGGCGATCAGGATTTTTGTGAACATGCGCTTCCGCCCGGCCCGGTCTTGTCGTTTTGCTGACTATGGGCGCTTTAAGCCAGCGCTCGCATGCCGTCCACCTCGCCAATGGTCGTGGAATGGCGAACGCCGCCTGCGCATCGCTGCACAGGCGGCGTCAAAGGGACGATGATCGGCGCTGGGTCAGGACGCCAGAAGCGACATCTCGCTGCGCGACAGGTCCTGCCGCGCCTTCAGGCTGCCGCGCCCCATGGCGAAGCTGATCAGGCTCTCGTCGCAGCGCTCGGCTTCGCGCACCACCTCGAACGCGATCCGCATGGCGTTTTCGGTCGGGCCGTCGCCGACTGACAGCGTCGTGATTAGCCAATGCGCCATGTCACGGCCCACAAGGCCGGTCGGACGGCTGGTCCAGACCACGTACTCGACGGTCGTAGCCACGAGAAACTCGGCCCAGTTCGCGTTCGGCGTCCGGATGGCGCGGTCAAGCGAGACCAGCACGTCGATCACTTCATGTGAGATGGCGCCATCGGGCAGAATAGTCCTGCTCAGTGACCGCACCTGCTCATCGCCGATCTGGCGAATATCAAGAACATGATCGACGAATTCACGAAGTTCATTGCTAATCATTGTTTTGACCTCTTGCGACTTTTGTTTATGTCGCTTCTTCCTGTCGTGACGATGACTATCCACGAACCCCGTGGTTAAGTGGTTAATTTGCAAATCCGAACTTTTATTCACCTTAATCACGAGTCATGCTGCATGGTTACACAAGAATGATTTTGAACAAGACTTAACCTTGCGCCAATGCAAGGGCTCCATTGCCGTCCTTTCCAGAATCGCAAAGCCTCCCCATCTCGGGCGGGAACGAGCAGGACGACTGCTCAGAAACCGGAGACTGAACAATGACCGGACTTCACCACGTCACCGCCATCGCCAACGACGCGGCGGCAAACCTTGCCTTCTATCGCGATGTCCTTGGCCTGCGGCTCGTCAAGCAGACCGTAAACTTCGACGATCCCGGCACCCATCATCTGTACTTCGGCGACGAGGGCGGCAGCCCCGGCTCGATCCTGACTTTCTTCCCGCATGCCCATGCGGCCCCCGGCCGCGTCGGCGTGGGACAGGTTGGCGAAACCGTTTTCGCTGTGCCCGAAGCCTCGATCGGCTACTGGACCGAACGCTTCATCGCCCATGGCGTGACCTTCACCACGCCCGAGAAGCGTTTTGGCGAAACCATGCTGCCATTTCAGGATCGGGACGGCACGCGGCTGGCGCTGGTGGCGCTGGCTGCCGCCAACGCATTGCCGGCCTGGACAGGCGACGGCGTCGGCGCGGCCCATGCCATTCGCGGCATTCGCAGCGTCACGATGTGGATCGCCGCTGGTGACCGCAGCGCTGCGGTCCTGAGCAGGGGCCTCGGCTTTCGCGAACTGGCGCGGGAGGGCAACTTCGTGCGCTTCTCTGCCGGTCAGGACGACGCACCCGCCCCCGTCATGGGCGGCGCTGTGGACCTGCGCGTGGTGGGGGATTTCCTGCCCGGCCGCATGGGCGCTGGGTCGGTGCATCACGTCGCGTTCCGCGCGGCGAGCGACGAGGATCAGGCCGCAATGGCTGATCGGCTGCGGCAGGACCTTGGGATCGACAGCACCGAACAGAAGGACCGTTGCTACTTCCGCTCGGTCTATTTCCGC
Source organism: Hyphomicrobiales bacterium (assembly GCA_027483505.1). Lineage (GTDB taxonomy): Bacteria > Pseudomonadota > Alphaproteobacteria > Rhizobiales > Beijerinckiaceae > Allobosea. The sequence continues at coordinate 383 of JAIXUP010000069.1, read as the reverse complement.
GAGCCGTCCGGCGTGATTTTCGAGATCGCGACGGACGCGCCGGGCTTCGCCGTAGACGAGCCGTTCGAAACCCTGGGCAGCACGCTCCGCCTTCCGCCCTGGCTTGAGGCGGGACGGCACGAAATCGAGCGCCGTCTGCCGGCGCTCGAGCCGCTGAAAGCTGCGAGCTAGTCCCTGCAGCCGGTCTGCCAATCCACCCCATCCTGCACTCCGGTGCAGGATGGGGATTTCGATCAAGCTGTCACAGCCCGACGATATCGACACGAACCGCCAACAGTGTCAGGACCATAACCATGAACGACATCATCAACGGCTACCACATCCAGTTCGAACCGGGCCGCGACCCATCTGCTACTCCCTTGCTGCTCCTGCACGGCACGGGC
>JAIXUP010000025.1 GCA_027483505.1 Hyphomicrobiales bacterium | reverse complement strand
ATCCGCTGGCAGGCGTCTTCCAGCTTGGCGTCCGACGTCGCGTAGGAAATGCGGAAGTTGGGGCCAAGGCCAAAGGATGAGCCATGGACAGCCGCCACGGCTTCGGTTTCGAGCAGCGCCTGCACGAAATCATCATCCGTATTGATCACCTTGCCTTCGGGCGTCTTCTTGCCGATCAGTTCAGCGACTGACGGATAGACGTAGAAGGCGCCTTCCGGCACCGGGCACTTGAGGCCCTTGGTCTGGTTCAGCATGGAGACGACCAGATCGCGGCGGCGCTCGAAGGCTTTCCTGAACACCGGCAGGTGCTCCTGGGTGCCATCCAGGGCTTCAACCGCGGCCCACTGGCTGATCGCGCTGGTGCCGGAAGTCTGCTGGCCCTGCACCATGTCCATGGCGTTGATCAGGTGCTGCGGGCCTGCGGCATAGCCGATGCGCCAGCCGGTCATGGCATAGGCCTTCGAGACGCCGTTCATGGTCAATGTGCGGTCATAGAGGTTGGGCTCGACCTCCGCCGGCGTGCAGAACTTGAAGTCGCCATAGGTCAGGTGCTCGTACATGTCATCGGTGAGAATCCAGACATGAGGATGCTTCATGAACACATCCGTCAGCGCCTTCATCTCGGCCCAGGTGTAGGCCGCGCCCGACGGGTTCGATGGCGAATTCAGGATGACCCACTTGGTCTTCTTGGTGATGGCGCGGTCGAGGTCTTCGGGCTGAAGCTTGAAGTTGGTCGCCTGCTTGGCTTCGACGAACACCGGCGTGCCGCCGCAGAGCGCGACCATCTCCGGGTAACTCACCCAATAGGGCGCGACGCAGATCACCTCGTCGCCGGGGTTCAGCGTGGCGAGCAGCGCATTGTAGATCACATGCTTGCCGCCGGTTGAGACGATGGTCTGGTTTGCCTTGTAGTCGAGATTGTTCTCGCGCTTGAACTTGCGGGCCACGGCCTCCCGCAGCTGCGGAATGCCGGAAACTGGGGTGTACTTGGTCTCGCCGCGGCGGATCGCGTCGATGGCGGCGTTCTTGATGTTGTCGGGCGTGTCAAAATCCGGCTCACCGACCGACAGCGAGATCACGTCGCGGCCCGCCGCTTTCAGATCGCGCGCCTTTTGCGTGATGACGATGGTCGCGGAAGGCTTCACGCGATTGAGGCAGTCGGAAAGAAAGGCCATGGATCTCGGGCTCCGGTTGCGGTGCGGATGCACGCGCAAAGCGTTTAGTCGCCCAGGAGCGTCGCGGCAAGCGCAACGCCTTGATCGTTCGGCGCACGAAATGTGATGGGTCGCCGGCCCCTCGGCTGACAAGCCACTTCATGCATGCAGCTGACGGCGCGGACTGCGATCCGTTCAGTGCGCGTGCCCGCCTGCCGGAGCGCGGGCGCCGATCGGAGCCACGCGGTACTCGACCTCGACCGTGCCAGCCTTTTCGAACACCAGCGTGCCCTTCACCGGCTGGCCCTCGCGGACCTGCGACCTGAGATCGAGGAACATCACATGAAGGCCCCCGGGCTTGAGCTCAACCTTGGAGCCGGGGGCGATGTCCAGACCCTTGGCGAGTTCGCGCATGGTCATGACACCATTGGTCACGGCCATCTCATGCACCTCGAAACGGCCCGACAGCGGAAAACTGCCGCCGATGAGCCGGTCGGGAGTGGACCCGGTGTTGGTGATCGTCATGTAGCCACCGGCCACACGCGCGCCCTGCGGCGTCGCGCGTGTCCAGGCAGCCTCGATGACCAGCGGTCCGGCCTTCACGGAACCTGCTGTCGCATGAGCCGCGCCATGAGCATGCCCGCCCGGCTGGGCATTCTGGGCCAGGATCATCACCGAAGGCGCCGGACTCTTCAGCGCATGCGGGTCCTGTCCGGCAGCAGGAATCTCTGTCCATCGCGCCTGCGCCGTGGCGCACTCCTGAACCGTCGGGAAAAACACGGGTCCGGGCTGCAGCGCGTCAGTCATGCGGGCCGTGATGACGAACTCGTCATAATGGGCATCATCAAGATTGCCGCCAGACCAGATGATTTCCTTGACGCCCTCGCTGACGGGCTTGCCCCAGAGCGCATAGCTGCGCTCATAGGGACCGCTGACTGTTTCGAGTTTCCAGCCGGCCTTGGCCATCGGCTTGACGTTGATGACCCCCTCCGGGATCGACATGCGGACAGTCTGGGTGGCTTGCCCATTGCAGCCATGGGGCACGCGCAAGGCGCCGCGATAGGAACTGTTCTGGCTGGCTTCGGCGCGGTCGAAAGTTGCGTGTGCGAGCGCCTGGGTGGACATGCAGCAGAGCGCCGCGCCGATGGCGGCAATTGTAAGCTTTGACATGGGATATCCTCTTGATCTGATGGGTTTACGAGCCTGATCAGAGGATGGCGGGAGGACCTCGCGGCGGTGGCGGCAGGCCGAGGGAAGCAACGGGCGGCAGCCAACTGGAGTGGGTGCGGACGAAATCGGCCGCGATCGGATCAAATGAAGCGAGAATGACCGGAGACGGCAACGCAACCTTTGTGAGGCCCCCCGAAGCGAGCGTGCAGTGCTCGATGCATGAAACCTTGCCGGGAACCCGGTCAGACTGCCCTGAGGATGGATCGACCGTGCCGTGAACAGTGCAGATCAGGCCAAGCTGGGCCGCGATCCTTGCCTCACCGGCATGGGCGCCTGACGCGATCGACCCCATCAACCCGCTGAGGGCAAGCCCATAGGCAAGCACAATCGTGGCCAGAAGGCGCGCGATGGGGCGGAGGCGGTCGACGAAGGACATGTGCTCGGATTATCGGCTGCGATGCCACGGGTCAACGCGACATGATGCAATTGAATGGCATCACCGGCCTTGTGCCTTTGACCTCCGCCCGGACGTGGCGCGGCTTCCGGATCGACATGACCGCCCCAAGAGCGTCACGACAGGTGACGGGATTCCTGCTGCCCGAATCTGCTACCAGAGCCGATGCCCGATTTCTCACCCCAGCAGGATGCAGCCCTCCTCGCCGTCGCGCGCTGGCTGAAGGCGCGCCCCGGCGAGAACGGCCATCCGCAGGTCTTTCGCCTGTTCGGCTATGCCGGCACCGGCAAGACCACGATTGCGCGGCATCTGGCGGAGGCCGTCGATGGCAAGGTTTCCTATGCCGCCTTCACCGGCAAGGCCGCGCTGGTGCTGCGCTCGAAGGGCTGCGACGGCGCGGGCACCATCCACTCGCTGATCTACCGCTCGCGGGGTGAAAGCGAGGAGGCCCCCACATTCGTGCTCAACCCTGATGGCCCCGCCTCGAAAGCCAAGCTGATCGTCATCGATGAATGCTCCATGGTCGACGAGGATCTCGGCCGGGACCTGCTGTCATTCGGCGTGCCCGTCCTTGTGCTGGGTGATCCGGCGCAACTGCCGCCGGTCAAGGGCGGCGGTTTCTTCACCGAAGCCGAGCCCGACGCGATGCTGACCGAAATCCATCGGCAGGAGGCGGACGACCCGATCGTGCATCTGGCGATGAAGGTCCGCGAAGGCGGCAGGCTCGCCATCGGCAATCATGGCCTGAGCCGCGTCATCAGCCGTGACGCGGTCGAGCGCGAGGCTGTGCTGGAAGCCGACCAGGTTCTGGTCGGGCTCAACAAGACCCGCCGCGCCTATAACAGCCGCATCCGCGAGCTTCTGGGCCGCACCTCGCCGATGCCTGTAGCCGGCGACAAGCTGGTCTGCCTGCGCAATGACCGACAGAAGGGTCTGCTCAATGGCGGCCTGTGGACCGTGTCGGAGCTGCGCGCCTCCAAGTCCAAGCTCATCACCATGCGCCTCACGCCCGAGGAGGACATCGGCGCGAAGGCTGTGAAGGTCTCGGTCATGCCGGCCTTCTTTGAAGGCGGCGAAGAAGCCCTGCCCTATGAACTGCGCCGCCATTCGGATGAGTTCGACTATGGCTATGCCCTGACCGTGCACAAGGCGCAGGGCTCGCAATGGGACAATGTCTACCTGTTCGACGAGTCCTGGGCCTTCCGTGAGCACCGTCAGCGCTGGCTCTACACGGCGCTGACGCGCGCCGCGAAGCAGGTGACCGTGGTTGTGTGAGGCGTGGCATGCCCGCGGGCGCGATCAAATCCGCTGCGCCGCGCGCCCGATGGCCAGCACAGGACCAGTCGGACGCCCGATGGGCGAGCCGCCCGCAGGCTCCAGCGTGATCTCGAAGAGTTGGTTGGCGCCGAGCGGAAGATTGTCGAGCTTCAGCCGCGATGACGACATCGCCTGCAGGAGCCCAACCGAGCGCGGCCCGACCTGCCGGTCCCACAAGGTCCAGACCTCCAGAACCTTGCCCGCCGGCACGGTGAAGGTCGTCAGCGGCACCAGCTCAGTCCGCCCGTCGGCGAAGGCGTTGACCACGGCCGCGGTCTGGTTGTCCGGCGTCTGCAGAATGGCGACCAGCACGGGAGCCGAGCGCGCCTGCTGCAACTGCCCGTTCAGGCCCACGGCGACGGCGATCGCGGCGGCGACGGCGGCCAGCCCGCCGATCCGCCAGAAGGCGAGGCTGTTCCAGAGCCAGCCGAACAGCCGGCGCCGCGAGTCCGCGGCTGCCTCGGCGCTGCTGAACGGCAGGCGGCCGCGCTCGCGCAGTTCCGCAGCGCGCGAGGTCTCGAGCGAGGGTTCGGCAGTGACGGCGGGCGTGTCATCGAGCTTGGCCTCGATACGGCTCCACAGATCGGGCGGCAGCGTGGCCAGGGGTGATGTCCTGTCAAAGCCTGAGAAGTGCCGACGCCAACGCTCCACTTCCGCAGCGAAAGCCGGGTTTCCGGCAGCGCGCGCGGCGGCGCGCTCCGCCTCGTCGGGACTGAGCAGGCCAAGCGCGTATTCCGCCGCCAGGGCCTGATGTTCGGGCGGCAGCGGACTGCCTGCCGCGGGTCCGTTCGGGCTCATTGCAGGCACTCCCGCAGCGTGAGGAGGCTGCGCCGCAGCCAGGATTTGATCGTGCCGAGCGGCATGCCCAGTTTCCCGGCCAGTTCGCCATGGCTGAGCCCATGCACGTAGGTCAATGCAATGGCCATGCGCCGCTTGGGCTCGAGCCTCTCGAGGCAGTGCTTGAGGGCGTCGGCGTCAGACAGGCGCGCGATGGTCTCCTCCGGCGTTTCCGCCTCGTCGACCACCTCTTCCCCCATCGGCATGTCGGTGGGCTCGGAGCGGCCCTCGTCGCGCAGTATGCTGAGCGACCGGTTCCGCAGGACGGTATAGATCCATGTAGTGGCGGAGCCCTTCTCCGGATCGAACTTCGCGGCATTGCGCCAGATCAGCACGAAGGCGTCCTGCACGGCATCTTCCGCCAGCGGGCGCCGCTTCAGGATGCGCATGGCGACGCCGAGCATCCGGGCGCCTTCGGCTGCATAGATGCCGTTCAACGCCGTCTTGTCACCCGAAGCGCAGCGGACCAGAGCCTGTTCAAGATCGACAGCCATGCGAAGCGTCCCCGTCTGCATGTCTCAATACGTCCGGGCGCGCGATTGAACAATGCAGCTTGCCGCCCTGACCAGCGACTACTCCTGAACTGTCCGAGCGGATGCAGCGGCGCCAGCCCTGATCCATCACGTTTTTTTGACTGCGACGCGCTGCGTCCACGGAACGGCCGCCCGGGTAACCGCTGCGTGACCGACGAAACGGCCGCAGATTTCCAGACCACAACCCCAAGCTCAACAGGAGCCGAACATGACCCGTTCTTTCCGCAATGCCTCGCTCATCGCCGCGAGCCTCGCAGCAGCCCTGCTCTCGTCCGCCGCCATGGCCGGCAGCTTTGTTTCGCTCTCGGAGGATCAGACCTTGCAGATGTTCGACAGCAAGTCCCGCAAGGTGACCGCCACCATGATGGTCAAGGGCCTTTCTGCGCCCCTCGCCGGCATCGACATCCGCCCGGCTGACGGCATGCTCTATGGCCTCCAGCGCGACGGCCAGATCGTCACGATCGACCTGAAGTCCGGTCAGGCCACCATCAAGGCGAAGCTCGACCAGATGCTGCCCGCCAACGTGGCGCTGACGGTTGACTTCAACCCTGTCGCTGACCGCATGCGTGTCGTGGGCGCCGATGGCACCAACCTGCGCATCAATGTCGATGACGGCAAGACGACTGTTGATGGCCGCCTGAAGTTCGCCGACGCCGACGCCAACAAGGCCGCAACGCCCTTCATTCTGGCAGGCGCCTACTCCAACAAGTTCAAGGGCACCAAGGAAACGGCCCTCTATGAGATCGATGCCAACATCGGCGCAATGGTGAAGCAGGCTCCGCCCAATGACGGCATCCTTTCGACGCTCGGCAACATCGGCAAGAAGCCGAAGGCCATCGCCTTCAACATCGAATCCGACGGCAAGGGCGGCAACACCGGCTGGCTCCTGGCCGACGGGACGCTGAGCATGATCGACATCGGCAATGGCCAGACGACGGCCGTCGGCTCGGTCGCAGGCCTCAAGGGCCAGGTGCGCGACATAGCGGTTCTGCCGGCGATGTGACCGGGTCTCTCATCCCGGAAGAAGGCGGCCGCCTGTCCTTGCCCGGACAGGCGGCCGTTTCTCGTGAATGTGTACAATTTGTCATGATTCACACAGGGTTCAGAAACAGAACCCGTCATAAGGTCATGCACGGACTGACGCGGCAGGAGTGCAATGGCGGGTGATCCAAGACTGACATTGCAGGCTGTCCACCGCTTCGGGCTCGGCCTTCGCCCCGGCGACCTTCAGAAGATCGGCGCGGATGTCCGCGACCTGTTTCGCGCCGAAGTGGACCGCAAGGCGATGGCCCCCGTGTCGGGTCTGCCCTTCGCCAGCATAAACGAGGCGGCTCCGGCCCTGCGTGAATTCGCCGAAGGCGAGCGCATGGCCCGCGAGGCTCGCAGCGCGATCCAGGCCGCAGCCAACACAGCAAACAGCATGGGGGCCGCGATGAGCGGCGGCATGGCCCAGCCTGCACCGGCCACAACGCCGCCGCAGCAGCCCGGCGCGGCGCCGGCCCCGGCTGGAACCCAGCCCGCGGCGGCGCGGCCGCAACCGGCTGAACCGCCCTTGCCCCAGCGCGTTTACCGCGAGGAGATCCGTGCGCGGTTCCATGCCATGCTGGAGCCGCTTGGCGGCTATACCGAACGGCTTGTGGCCTTCTGGGCCAATCACTTTGCCGTTTCAGTCAACAAGGGCAATCCGGTACGCACCTTCGCCGGCCTGCTGGAGCGCGAAGCGATCAGGCCGCATGTCTACGGGCGTTTCGCCGACATGCTGCTGGCGGTAGAGACCCATCCGGCGATGATCGTCTTCCTCGACAACCAGCAGTCGCTGGGACCAAACTCACGTGCCGGGAACCGGCGTGGGCGTGGCCTGAACGAGAACCTCGCCCGCGAAATCCTCGAATTGCATACGCTCGGCGTCGCCGGTGGCTATACGCAGGCCGATGTCACAGCGCTGGCCAATCTGATCACCGGCTGGACGCTGGTTGCCCCCAATGCCGTTGATGGTATCCCCGGCACGTTCCGCTTCAATCCGAACATGCACGAACCGGGCAGCCACCAGGTCCTCGGCAAGACTTACGCCGACGTTGGCAACGGCTTCGTTGTTGTTGGCCCCACAAATGCCGAGCCCGGTTTCGAGCGCGGCAAGGCGGCGCTGATCGACATCGCGCGACACCCCTCGACCGCGCAGCACATCGCCCGCAAGCTCACGCGCCACTTTGTGGCGGATGAGCCGCCCGCCTCGATGGTTGCGCGTCTTGCGAAAGTGTTCCGCGACAGCGATGGCGACTTGCAGGCGGTGTCGCGTGCTGTGCTGGACTCGCCCGAGGCGTGGAGCGCGCCATCGACCAAGATGCGCACCCCGCAGGAGTTCCTGCTGGCAGCAGCCCGGGCGCTCGGCCGCAAGCCGGATGTTGGACAAATCCTGCAGCCGCTCAGCGCCATGGGCCAGCAGATGTGGCAACCCGGCGGTCCCAACGGGTTTCCCGATACGGTTGCCGCCTGGGCCTCGCCCGAGGGGCTCAAGACCCGGCTCGACGTCGCAGCGGCCATCGCGCGCCAAAGTGCAGCCGGAGTCGATCCGCAGGAAATGATCAGCAATGTTTTCGGCGCAGCCGCCTCGAACGAGACCCGCCAGGCCGTCCTGCGCGCCGAAAGCCGCTATCAGGCCGTGGCGATCGCCCTGATGTCCCCTGAATTCCAGCGGAGGTGAGCGCCATGTCCCATGACCATCATGACGACGACTGCGAAGCGATGACCCCATCGCGCCGCGCCATTCTCGGCGCTGCCGGGGCGCTGTTCGCCTGGTCCTTCGTGCCGAAGATGGCCTATGCCGCACCCGGCGCCAGGGATCCGCGCTTTGTCGTGGTGATCCTGCGCGGTGCGATGGACGGGCTGTCAGCCGTCCCGCCCCTGGGCGATCCGGACTATCGTGGCCTGCGCGAAGGCATCGCGCTGCAAAAGGACGGGCCGGACGCGGCGCTGCCGCTCGACGGCTTCTTCTATCTGCATCCGGCGATGCCGAACCTCGCGAGGCTTTACAAGGCCAATCAGGCGACGGTCGTGCATGCCGTGGCGACCGGCTACCGCCAGCGTTCGCACTTCGACGGGCAGGACGTGCTCGAAAGCGGCCAGGACGGACCCGGCATGACGCGCGACGGCTGGCTCAACCGGCTTCTGGCCGGCCTGCCGGCCGGCGAGGGCATCTCCCGCAAGGGTGCACTGGGTGTCGGCATCGTCCCGCCGCTCGTCGTCCGCGGCAACGCACCGGTGGTCGGCTGGGCGCCGCCTGTCCTGCCGCGCGCCGGCGATGACCTCGTGATGCGCCTGATGGACCTTTACGGGCAGCGCGACCCGGTTCTCGCCAAGGCCTTTGCCGCGGGCGCCAGCATCGAAAAGATCATCAACCGCGAAGGCATGGCGGGCCAGCGCGCCCGCGGCGGCCCGGACAATGCCGAGGGCATGCGCATGATCGCCGAAGGGGCCGCCAAACTCGTGAACGCCGACGACGGCCCGCGCGTCGCTGCCCTGGCCTTCGAGGGCTGGGACACCCATGCCAATGAGGGCGGCGCGACCGGGGTGCTTGCCGGACGCCTGCGCGGTCTGGACAGAGCGCTCGAAGCCTTTGAAACCGGCCTCAAGGACCGCTGGAAGGACACGGTGGTGATGGTCGTGACAGAATTCGGCCGCACGGCGCGGGTCAACGGCACGGTCGGCACCGATCACGGCACCGGCACCGTCGCCTTCCTTGTCGGCGGCGCGGTGCGCGGCGGCCGCGTCATCGCCGACTGGCCGGGCCTCAAGCTGGAGAACCTGCACGAGCGGCGCGACCTGAAGCCCACCACCGATCTGCGTGCGGTCACCAAGGGTGTGCTGACCGATCTGTTTGGCGTCTCCGGCCCGGTGCTCGCCGAGAAGGTCTTTCCCGGCACGACGGGCATCGCGCCCATCAAGGGTCTCGTGGCCTGAAAGGCGCGTGAACGTCAGTCCTGCGCCTCCGGCCCGATATGGGCCTTGCCGCGCGCCTTGGCGATCTGCATCTGCCGATGCCGCTCACGGGCCGAGGCGCGCTGGGCCTCGCTCATCTCGCCTGCGCATTGGTGGCAGGCCACGCCCTCCTCGAAGTCCGGCCTGAGGCAGTCATCGGCTGTCAGCGGCCTGCGGCAGCCATGGCACAGCCGGTAGCGCCCGTCCGGCTCAAGGCCGTGTCCGACCGCGACGCGCTCGTCGAACACGAAACAGGCCCCCTGCCAGCGGCTGTCAGCCTCCGGGACATCTTCGAGGTAGCGCAGGATGCCGCCCTTGAGGTGGTAGACCTCGCTGAACCCCTCCTGCAGCATCAGGGCGCTGGCCTTCTCGCAGCGGATGCCCCCGGTACAGAACATCGCCACCTTGCGCCGCTTCTCGCCGGACAGCCTGGTGCGGACATAGGCCGGGAACTGCCGGAATGACGCTGTTTCGGGATCGACTGCGCCCTCGAACGTGCCGATGCGGTGCTCATAGTCGTTGCGGACGTCGATCAGCAGCACGTCCGGGTCGGCGATCAGCGCATTCCAGTCCCTGGCCTCGACATAGGTGCCGACGGCCTGAAGCGGGTCCACGCCCGCTTCGCCGAGGGTGACGATCTCGCGCTTGAGCTTCACCTTCATGCGCAGGAATGGCATGGCCTCGCTGGCCGAGAACTTGACGTCGATGTCGTGAAGACCTGTGAGCGTGCCAATGGCGGACAGCGCCCGGCGGAGCCCCTCGCCTTCGCCCGCGATGGTGCCGTTGATGCCCTCTGAAGCGACCAGAAGCGTCCCGCGCACGCCTTCCCGCTCGCAGGCCTCCTGCAGGGGCGCGATCAGGTCCGCGGGCTCCGCGAAACGGGCGAAGCGGTACAGCGCTGCGATGTCGATGCGGCTCATGGGCCGTCACCTACACAGCCACGCGCGGGCACTGCAAGTGCAACCGCCTCGCGCCTGTCCCATCTTTGCGGTATGCGCGACGCACCCTGACTGAACCGGATGCCGAGATGATTCCCGCCCTGACGCATGTCCAGATCGAAACGATCGGCTACATCGCCGCCTGCTGCACGACCCTGTGCTGGCTGCCGCAGGCCATTCGCACCATCCGCACCAAGGACACGAAGGCGATTTCGCTGCTGACCCAGAGCGTCTTCGCCGTCGGCATCACGCTGTGGCTTCTCTACGGGATCGCGCTCGACAGCTGGCCGGTCATCCTGTCCAACATCGTGACCCTGCCGCTCGTGCTGGTCGTGGTGGCGATGAAGCTGCGTCACGGCTGACGCGTCTGCATCATGGCCGGTGCCCTCAAGGCCCCGCGACCGGGAGTTTCTGGCGAAGGAGCTCGATCCAGCTCGTCAGTCGCGCCCGGTTGACGCCGAAATCGCTGCGCCCGATCTGGCTGCGGGAATACAGGGCCAGCGTCGAGCGCCCCTCACCGAGGTCTATGAAGCGCACGCTGATCGTGTCGGGGAACCGCATCAGCCGCGTGCGGGCGAGATAGCGGTCCTGGACCTTGGCCTCGTCCCGCGCCAGGGCGAAGACATCCGGATCGTTGACCTCAATGACCCGCACCGCATCGCGCAGCCGCGCGACAGGCACGTTGAAGACCGGAGGCGCAGCATCGACCCTTGCCGCGCCGCACAGGCCGGGCGGGCACACCAGAGCATCATTGCCGGTCTTGCTGCGCTCGATGCCGGAAAAATCCACCGGGCCAAGATCGGCAGGGCCGATGAGCCGTTCCCAGACCCGCGCGATGCCGAAACTCTCGTCGCCGCGCACCAGCGCGACCGACAGGATGGCGAGGCAAGTCAGGCCGAAGGCGGCGATCGTCCACACGATGTTTCTCACGATGCATCCTTGCGTCCGGCGGCCCGGCCTGCTTTGTCAGTGGCCTCGCCTCTTCAACCGATACGCTTCCGCCCCACCTTCCGCAACGGTGCCAGACCCAGATGCCTTCGTTCTCATTGCCGCATGTCGCGCCCATCGCGCTGCTGCTGGCGTCGAATGTCTTCATGACCTTTGCCTGGTACGGCCATCTAAGGTTCAAGGCCGCCTCGCTGGCGCTGGTGGTCGCGATCGCCTGGCTGATCGCGCTGCCCGAATACATGCTGGCCGTACCGGCCAACCGCATTGGCCATGAGGTTTATTCGGCGGCCCAGTTGAAGACCATTCAGGAGATCATCACCCTGAGCGTCTTCGCCGTGTTTTCCTTCGCCTACCTCAAGGAGCCGCTCGGGTTGAACCACCTCATCGGCTTCTCGCTGATCGCCGCAGGCGCCTTTTTCATCTTTCAGGGCAAGTAGGGCTTCATGACGGACCATGTTTCCGGCCATTCCGGCGTCGATCATTACCTGCGCGCGGGCTACACCTCGGTGCGCGGCATGTCCTCGCGCTTCGCCGCCGCCATCAGCGCCTGGTGCCTGACCCATCAGGCAGCCAACGGGATCAAGGGGCACTTCGCCGAGATCGGGACCTTTCAGGGGCGCTACTTCATCGCTCAGGCCCTCGCGCTTGAGGCGGACGAACGGGCGCTTGGCATTGATCTGTTCGACTGGCCGAGCCCGGCCACCTACGACATCTTCATCGACAACTGCCGCCGCTGGGGCGTCGCCGAAGACCGCATGGTGGTGTGGAAAGCGGATTCGACAGCGATGAGCGCAGACGCCCTGCGCGGCAGGTTGGGCAGCGGCGACGTGCGCTTCTTCCACATCGACGGTGACCATTCGCCGGGCCCGCTGCGGCGCGACCTCGATCTGGCTCTCGCGGTGATGCACCCCAAAGGTCTGATCTGCCTCGATGACATGCTGCATCCCGGCTACCCATTCCTCGTCACGACCGTCGAGCGCTGGCTGATCGACAACCCGTCGATGCGCCTCATGTGCGTGATCGACCGCGAGGACATCGTCGCTGCGCCGAAATTCCTGATTTGCCACATCGACGCGGTGCCGCTCTATGAGAACGAGTTGATGCGCCATTTCGCGCGCTATCACTTCGTTCTCGGCGGCGACGCCCTCGGTCATTTCTGCGTCGTGCTGACACCGAACCCGCGCATTGCAGAGGTGGATTGAGCCGTCCTGGCTGCGGCGCGGCCCTGATCGGATGCGGCAGCGACGCAGCGCCGGTTTTCCCGATTGAACCGGTGAATTGGCTGGTCTACACGTTTGAAAAATGCCTGCCATCAAGAAGCTGGCGAACTGTTCTGGGAGGATTGACTGCATGAATGTCCACGCCGGCACGCGTCCCTGGCTTGCCCACTATCCCGAAAAGGCGCCGCATGAGATCGATCTGACCCAGGTCAGTTCGCTCGCCGCGTTGATCAATGATGCGGTCACCGTCTATGGAAACCGTGAAGCCTTCGAGAGCTTCGGAAAGTCGATCACCTTCACTGAACTCGGCCGCGCGGCCAACGCCTTCGCAGCCGACCTTCAGGCCAGGGGGCTGAAGAAGGGCGACCGGGTCGCGGTCATGCTCCCCAACATCCTGGCCTACCCCGTCGCGCTGGCCGGAATCCTGATCGGTGGCTTCACCGTGGTCAACGTCAACCCGCTCTACACCGAACGCGAACTGACGCACCAGCTCACGGATTCGGCGGCGCGCGCCATCGTGGTCATCGAGAACTTCGCCCACGTGGTCGAACAGTCGCTCGCCCATGTGAAGCTGGATGCGGTCTTCGTCGCCACCCCCGGCGACATGATGGGCCTCAAGGGCCACATCGTGAATTTCGTGTCGCGGAAGATCAAGAAGGCGGTCAAGCCGTTCCATCTCCCCGCCGCCATTGCCTTCGCATCGGTCATCGCCGGCAATGCCGCGCCGAAAGGCGTCAGCGTCGGCCCGGATGACGTCGCTTTCCTGCAGTACACCGGCGGCACGACCGGCGTGGCCAAGGGCGCGACGCTGACCCACCAAAACGTCCACGCCAATGTCCTGCAGTGCCAGGCCTGGCTCGGCTGGTCGTTCTACCGCGAGGGCGATCCGCCGAACTATCAGCATGTCATGGTGACGGCGCTGCCGCTCTACCACATCCTCGCGCTGACCTGCTGCTGCCTCTACATGATGCGCGTGGGCGCGAAATGCCTGCTGGTCGCAAACCCGCGCGACATCGACGGCTTCGTCAAGACGCTCAAGACCCGGCGCTTCACCTTCATGTCCGGCGTCAACACGCTCTACAACGCGCTGCTCAACCATCCCGAGTTCAAGACAGTCGATTTCAGCAATCTGCGCTTCGCTGTCTCGGGCGGCATGGCCACCCAGGCGGCCGTCGCCAAGCGCTGGAAGGAAACCACCGGCGTGCCGCTCGTCGAGGGCTACGGCCTGTCGGAAACCTCGCCTGTGGCCTGCTGCAACCGGCCGGACATCACGGAGTTCACCGGCACGATCGGCTACCCCGTCCCATCGACCGATGTCAGCATCCGTGACCTCGACGGCAGGGAAGCGCCGTTCGGCGAACCGGGCGAAATCTGCATCAAGGGCCCGCAGGTGATGCGCGGCTACTGGAACCGTCCCGACGAGACCGCCAAGGCCATGACGGCCGACGGTTACTTCCGCTCGGGCGACATCGGCGTCCAGAATGCCGACGGCACCTTGAAGATCGTCGACCGCATGAAGGACATGGTGTTGGTCTCGGGCTTCAACGTCTATCCGAACGAGATCGAGGATGTGCTCGCCAGCAATCCGAAGGTGCTGGAATCCGCCGTCATCGGCCTGCCGGACAGCAATTCCGGCGAGGCTGTCGCGGCCTACATCGTTCTGAAGCCCGGCCAGTCGGCGACGGTCGAGGAGATCCGCAGCTTCTGCAAGGAGAACATGACCGGCTACAAGGTGCCCAAGCATGTCAGCTTCCGCGAGGCGCTGCCGAAGACCAATGTCGGCAAGGTGCTGCGCCGCGCCCTGCGCGACGAGGAAATGAAGAAGGCGGGCTGACGCCTCAGCGCGCGAGCGGGAGCCCCTCGTCCAGCCAGCCCTTGTTGCGTCCGTCGCCGAGCATGCCGCCGCGGACATCGACAAGATTGCTCCAGCCGCGCCGGCCAAGCGTCTCCTGCACATGCCGCGTGCGCGTGGCGGTGCGGCAGATCAGGGCGATCGGCTTGCCGGGGTTGTCGGCCCGGAGGCCGGCCAGACGCGCTTCGAAGACCGGCGATGTCATGTCGAGGCGGATCGCGCCCTCGGCCACTCCTGTGTCGGCCCATTCATCAGGGCGGCGGATGTCGACGAGGATGATCTGCCCGTCCTTCGCGCGAGCATGCGCCTCGCGGACCGACAGGGTGGCGCGCTCGGGCGCGGTCTGGGCCAGCGCGGGCATGGCGGCGAGAGCGATGAGCAGGACGGCGCGGCGGTGCATGCCGCCGATGTAGGGCGTGCAGGCGTCGCTGTCATCTGCCCACTTCCCCACACCGCCTGCAGCGGCTAAAGAGTCCGCCTCACGCACGACCGCGATTGATCGGGGACAAGACCATGGCAACTGCCAAGCCGCGCACGCTCTATGACAAGATCTGGGATGACCATCTCGTGCATGAGCAGCCCGATGGCACGGCGCTTCTCTACATCGACCGCCACCTCGTCCACGAGGTCACCAGCCCGCAGGCCTTCGAAGGCCTGCGCCTGACCGGCCGCAAGGTCCGCGCGCCGGAGAAGACGCTGGCCGTCGTCGACCACAACGTGCCCACCACCGACCGCTCCAAGGGCATCGCGGAGGAGGAAAGCCGCATCCAGGTCGAGACGCTGGCGAAAAACGCCGCCGAGTTCGGGATCGAGTATTTCAACGAGCGCGACAGGCGTCAGGGCATCGTCCATGTCGTCGGCCCCGAGCAGGGCTTCACGCTGCCGGGCACCACCATCGTCTGCGGGGACAGCCACACCTCGACGCACGGTGCGTTTGGAGCGCTCGCCCATGGCATCGGCACCTCGGAGGTCGAGCACGTCCTCGCCACCCAGACGCTGATCCAGAAGAAAGCCAGGAACATGCGGGTTCAGGTCGACGGAACCCTGACCAACGGCGTCACCCCCAAGGACGTCGTGCTCGCCATCATCGGCGAGATCGGCACCGCCGGCGGCACCGGATCGGTGATCGAATATGCCGGCGAGGCCTTCCGCGCCATGTCGATGGAAGGCCGCATGACGGTTTGCAACATGAGCATTGAGGGTGGCGCACGGGCCGGCATGATCGCCCCGGACGAGAAGGCCTTTGCCTATCTGCAGGGCCGCCCGAAAGCGCCGAAGGGCGCCGCCTGGGACGCCGCCCGCCGCTACTGGGACACGCTCGTGACCGATGACGGCGCGCATTTCGACCGCGTGGTGACGCTGGACGCAAACAACCTGCCGCCGATCGTCTCTTGGGGCACCTCGCCCGAGGATGTGATCTCGATCACGGGCGTTGTACCCGACCCGACGCTGATCGCCGACGAGACCAAGCGCGCCTCCAAGCAGCGCGCGCTCGATTACATGGGCCTGAAGGCCGGCACGAAGATGACGGACATCGAACTCGACGTGGTCTGGATCGGTTCGTGCACCAATGGCCGCATCGAGGACATGCGGGCGGTAGCGCGCATTGTCGAGGGCAAGAAGCTGCACGAGCGGCTCGCCTATGGCATGATCGTGCCCGGATCGGGCCTCGTGAAGCAGCAGGCGGAAGCCGAGGGGCTGGACAAGATCTTCCTCGCTGCCGGCTTCGAGTGGCGCGAGCCGGGCTGCTCGATGTGCCTCGGCATGAACCCCGACCAGCTCCTGCCGGGCCAGCGCGCCGCCTCCACCTCGAACCGCAACTTCGAAGGCCGCCAGGGCTTCAAGGGCCGCACCCATCTCGTCTCGCCGCAGATGGCGGCGGCCGCAGCGCTGGCGGGACGCTTTGTCGATGTCAGGACGCTGGGTTAGGACTACAGCCCCAGCGCCGTCCGCAACTCTTTCTTGGCCGCCTCAAAATCGCCGAGGAAGGCTTCGTTGTGGAACAGCGCGTTGGCGATGGCCGTGCCAGCGATCTTTCCCGCTTCAATGTCGGAGGCGTAATGCACGCCGCCGACCATGCGGCTGTTGCCGAAGTCATTGATGCGGGCGAAGATGGCGACCTTGTTCTCGGGCCACATCTGGGCCAGCACCACGCCAGTCACGGTGCCGAAGGTGGTATGACCGGACGGGTAAGCGTTTGACTTCGAGAGTTTGACCACCGGAACGACCTTGGCATCCAGCAGCGGCGGGCGGGGGCGGCCGAAGCCCTTCTTGCCAGCGTCGGTGACCACTTCCTCGGTCTCGGAAATGTTGGCCGAGAGCCTCTTGTTGAGCGGCAGCTTGGCAGGGTCGAGCACGACCCCCATGCCCGCGAGAAAGCGGAACACTGTCTCTTCCTGATCAGCGATGGCATGGTCTGCCTGGGCTTGGGTGCGGCTCGCCTGCATGGCCAGCACGGCGTCAAGCTCGGCGCGGGTCTGGGCGGAATCATTGGCAGGCGGCGGGGCGAGCAGCTTGAGCACGGGCACATCGTCAGCCGTGACATACGGCTTGCCATCCGCCAGTGCGGGCAGGCTGGAGCCCATGCTGATGGCACAGGCAACGGCAATGAGATGACGGCGATCGATGATCATGGCAGGGCTCCCAAGGCTGATCTGATTTACAGTCATACAACGTGTATTTGCTGCGATGATGACGGTTCGATGACGTCAGTATTCGTGCGGAGGCCAAGCCGTCGCGGCATGGCCGTTGTGGCTGCGATTTGCGTTGCTGCGCGGTGCCTGCTTTGATAGGGGCGACATGATGGGTTCCGGGACAGGGTTTGCCGCCTCGGATTGCGGGTGGTGAGATGCGAGAACCTGACAAATCCCAGCTCGAATCCAAAGCCATTCTCGACAGGGCCGAGCGTGAGCAGCAGGGGCTGCTGTCCTCATCGATGGCGCGCGCCTCGGACCATTTCGCGGCCAAGGATGCGGTCGGCCAGGGCGAGGGCGGCGCGACCGATCCGGTCGAGCTCTGGGGCCGCCGCATCGGGCGTTCGCTGTCGCTGATCGGGGTGATCGCACTGGGATACATGCTGGGCGTGCAATTGAAGCTTTGGTGAGAGAACGCCAACATCGTCATCGCGCGCGCAGCGAAGCGCTCCAACACCCCGATCTCCTCATCCTGAGCCCGTCGAAGGATGAGGAGCGGCGGTGGCTGACAAGCGCCGTTGCACGCCCTATCTCGTCTCCATGACGGATCCCCTCGCCTCCCTCAAAGCCCCGACCCTTGCCGAATTTGAGCGGCTCGCCGACGAGGCCTTCGCGAAGCTGCCGCCGGAGTTCCGCGCGCTTTGCGGCGAGGTCATCATCCGCATCGAGGATTTTCCGACCGATGAGGTGCTGGAGGAGCTTGAGACCGAGACGCCGTTCGACCTCCTGGGATTGTTCACCGGCGTCGGCATGGCGCAGGATGTCGGCGTTGCCGAAACCGGGCGCATGCCCAACATGATCCACCTCTACCGCCGTCCGTTGCTTGACTACTGGGCCGAGCATGACGAGACGCTGGGCCATCTTGTGACGCATGTGCTGGTGCATGAGATCGGCCATCATTTCGGGCTCAGCGATGCCGATATGGAGGCGATCGAGGCGAAGGCCGGTTAGGTCTTGTGCTTGTCCCGCAGCGCAGCCACCACCAGCCGCTCCAGTTCGCGCACGTCCGGAACGCCGGGGATGGTGACCTTCTTCTCGACAAGATCGCCGTCGCTGTCGCGGTAGGAGCCCATGTGCAGATGCAGCGTGCCGCTGCCATTCGGCTTCTCGATCCGATGGACCGAGGAGACGCGCAGAATGTCGACGCTGGTGATGTTGAGATTGCGGCCCGCCACCACGGTCGCGAGGCGCTGGTCGGTGAGCACGTACACGGTGCGTCGCGCCTTCCACCAGGCCCAGACCGGGCCGCTCATCATGCCAAGCCCGATCAGCACGAAGGGCAGGCCGAAAATCGGAAAGACCACGCCCATGACCTTGCCCGCGCCATCGAGTGCCTGCTTGCCTTCCGCGAAATAGGCCGACAGGGCGATGTATTCCCATCCGACCGCGAAAACAGTCCAGGGCACCGCGAACAGCCAGATCGGCGTCAGCATGAGGAAGGTCTTGAAGGCGTCAGGCTGTCCGGCCCACAGGATGGTCTCACCAGTAAACTCGGCGCTGACCTGCTTGAAGAAGGCGGGCGGCAAATCCTGCAGCATCAGTCATGACGATTGCCCGAGCCGGTTAAAGGATCATGACAAAGATCGATGGTTGCGCCGCGCGCAATCTCGATTATCAAGACGAGGCTTAATGATCAGTGGAGTTGACCGATGAAACCCTTCACCACCCTCACATCCACGCCCGCGCCGATGAAGGTGATGAATGTCGACACCGACATGATCATCCCCAAGCAGTTCCTGAAGACGATCAAGCGCACCGGCCTTGGCACCGCGCTGTTCGCGGAAATGCGCTACAATGAGGATGGCACGGAGAACCCGGATTTCGTGCTCAACAAGCCGGCCTACCGCAAGTCCGAAATCCTGATCGCCGGCGACAATTTCGGCTGCGGCTCGTCACGCGAGCATGCGCCCTGGGCGCTGCTCGACTTCGGCATCCGCTGCGTGATCTCCACCAGCTTTGCCGACATTTTCTACAACAACAGCTTCAAGAACGGCATCCTGCCGATCACGGTCTCGCCGCAGGACCTCGAGAAGCTGTTCGACGATGCCGATCGCGGCTCGAACGCGACGCTGACCATCGACCTCGAAAAGCAGGAAATCACAGGCCCCGATGGCGGCACCATCCGCTTCGAGATCGACCCGTTCCGCAAGCATTGCCTCCTCAACGGCCTCGACGACATCGGCCTGACCCTTGAGAAGGGCGCCTCGATCGACGCCTACGAAGCCAAGCTGAAGCAGCGCGAGTGGGCGTGAGCCAGGACAGGCCGAACCTCTCCATCTTCATCATCGCGCGCAACGAGGCCGACCGGATCGGGGCCACGATCAGCGCGGCTCTGCCGCTGAGCGATGATGTCGTGGTCATCGATTCCGGCTCGACCGACGAAACTGTCGCCGTCGCCCGCTCGCTCGGCGCGCGCGTGATCTTCAACCCATGGCCCGGCTATGGCTTGCAGAAGCAGTTCGGCGAAGACCAGTGCCGGCATGACTGGCTGCTCAATCTTGATGCCGACGAGGTTCTGCCCGAGGATCTGGTGGCGGAAGTCCTGGCGCTGTTCAACGCCGGCGAGCCGACCCCGGCCGGCTACCGCATGCGCATCGCCGAAGTGTTTCCCGGCGAGAAGGCCCCGCACGCGCTCGCCTATGCGCTGTCGCCGGTTCGGCTCTATCACCGCAGCGTCGGGCGCTATGCGCCCTCCCCCGTGCATGACCGCGTGCAGATGAAGGCGGGCGCGCCTGTGTTGCAGCTCAAGGGAACGGTCGCACATTACTCGGTGCGATCGCTAGGCGACCAGATCATCAAGCTCAACGCCTATGCCGACGCGCAAGCCGCCGACATGATCGCGCGCGGCGAAAGCGTCAGCCGGCTGCGCATGGTGCTGGAGTTTCCGGCCAACTTCATCAAGGCCTATCTGGGCCGCCGCCATGCCCTGCGCGGGACCTATGGCTTCATGACCGCGATGAACTATGCTTTCTACCGCTATCTGCGAGCCGCCAAGTACTGGGAGCTGCGCCTGCAACGGCGTCGTCAATCCGATGACTGAACACAAGGTGGCGCTGGTCACGGGCGGCGCGCGGCGCATCGGCAGGGCCATCACCCTGCGTCTGGCGAAGGCTGGCTATGCCGTGGCGATCCACTGCAACACGGGCGTCGCGGACGCCGAGGATCTGGCGGCGGCCATCACGGCGGACGGCGGACGTGCGGCGGTGATATCCGCCGATCTCGCCGATCCGCTCTCGGTCGATGCGATCATGCCTGCTGCCGCCGCCGAGCTTGGTCCTGTCACGCTGCTGGTCAACAACGCCTCGATGTTCGCCAATGACAGCGTCACGGCCATCGACGTGCCCACCTGGAACCGGCAATTCTCGGTCAACATCCGCGCACCGTCCGTGCTCGCGGGCGCGCTGGCCAACGCCCTGCCGGACGGGATTGAAGGGGCGATCGTCAACATCCTCGACCAGCGCGTCTGGAAGCTGACCCCGGAATACTATTCCTACACGCTCTCGAAGGCCGCCATGTGGGCGGCGACGCGGACCATGGCCCAGGCCTTCGCACCGCGCATCCGCGTCAATGCGGTTGGCCCGGGGCCGACAATCGCCAACATCCATGACGGCGAGGCCCTGTTCGGGCAGGAAGCCGCAGGCACGCTTCTCGGACGCCCGGTTCCGCCCGGCGACATCGCTGACGCGGTGCTCTATCTCGCGACGGCGCGCAGCGTCACCGGGCAGATGCTCGCCGTGGATTCAGGTCAGCACCTGGCCTGGCGCACGCCCGACATCGTCACTGGCTGATCAGAAGCGCGGCGGCCACGGGCGCGCAGGCGCTACGGGCTGTGGCGGCGGCGCGGCCGGCATCGGCCCGGCGGACCAGCGATAGCTCTGATTGGCCGGTGCGACCGGCACCGATGCGGGCGCGCCTTGCGCAGGCGCGGACGGGGCAGAAGCGGGCCGGCGCGGCGCGTCGATCGCGAACGGATCATTGTCCGGGTCGATCATCTCGCCCTCGATGTCGCCAAGCACGATTTCCTCGCTGGCCGTCACGGAGCCGGGCAGCCGGATCGGTCCGCCCACAGGCCCTTGCGGCTCGGCTTGCTGCAGGCTGGCGACCCGCGCGCGGTTGACGCTGAACGGTGCCTGCCGGCTCTCATTGAGCGCAGCCCAGCCGCGCGCCGGGTCCGGCGGCGGCAAGTCGCGGCGCGGCGTGTACTTGATGATCGGGCGGCAGATGGCGCGCCCGCCATTGTGCCGCGCGAGGTCCACATGCAGATGGTCATAGTGGAACATGTCGGCGCCGGGACCGAGCACGGTCTTGTAGTGCTCGCATGCGCCGACGAAAACCTCGCGCAGGAAGTCCTGCTCCTGCGGCGAACCGCGCCAGCCGTTCTTGACCGTGATCTCGCGGCCATCGGAGGTGCGGAACGCGAAGATGTCGAGCGCATTGCCAAAGGCATGCTCGGAACGGCGGGAGGTGCCGCTGCCGTTGTTCATGGCGCGGCAGGAATAGGACCCTGCCTTCATCTCGATGACCTGCGTGCCCAGGACCGCCATGGCGGCGGGCTGCACGACCTGTTCAAGGAAGCGGTCGGTCGTGGCCACGATCGGGCAGGACAGCGTCTGGGTCGCAGTCAGGGAAACCGACCCGGCGGCAAAGGCGTTGACCCGCAGCGGCTTGACCATGCCGCAGGTGCCGGGCCCCTCGATCGGACTGCCGCGCAGCGACACATAGCTTGAGGTGCGGACATCACCTCTCGCCATGCAAGCAGCTTCTGCCTCATCACGCCAGGCCGCCCTCTGCTCGCGCTGAAAGCGCCCGCAGCTTGCGACAGCCAGACCGATGAGCGCGAGGCCAAGGAACGCAACGCAGCCTTTACGCATGGCGCGAAAATGCGCGACAAGATTTAACGTCTCGCTAACGAATTGTGGCGGCGCGATGGCGTGGCCTGATTCTTTCGGAATTTCACACGCGCCGCCCGCTCAACGACCGGGACGCGGCAAGGAGCATGGGGTGGACGGCAAGGCAAAGATCATTTTTCCGGTCCTGATGGCTGGCGTCATGGCCTTCCTGATGACGGCGCTCATCACCTGGCTGAACCTCGGCTTTCCGCCCAACTACCTCGCACTCTGGCTGAAGGCGTTCGCGGTGGCCTGGCCGGCCGCAGCCGTCGCGGCTTTCATTGCCATTCCGCTGGCGCGGCGCGCAACGGCGGCGATCGTGGCCCTTCTTGACCGCAAGGCCTCATGAAAACACCGGGTCGCCAACGCCTGTTCGCGCGTCCGAAGTCCTCGCCAGATCAAGCGGTTAAGCTGTGATTAACCATACCGGCGCAACGCCGGGGCTGAGCCGGCGCAAGAATCCCGTTGCGCAGGCTCCGCATTTTGCTAGCCTCGGCCTGTCCTTCAATGGAGGTGACCATGAGTTGGATGCTTGCAATTGACCGACTGGCCATGACTGCTGCCTTCGCTCTCATCGTTGCTGTGGTGATCAGGGCTATCTGATCACCAGCGTTCGTGCGTCGCCTGAAGATGGCTGAAGGCCGGCCATCCATTCCCAATCGGCCATCATGGAGATGCGCGGACGCCATTTCCACAGGCATGCGGGACCATGCCAAACTGTATTCAGAAAGCCGCGGTCGGGAGCTGCGGCTTTTTTCTTGGCTGAGGCTTCTGGCAGCTCGGATCATCGATGCTCAGAAGGACGACAGCGGCCTAACCCGCTGAATTGGCCTCCGGTTCCATGCCGGCAAACATCACCTGCACAGAACAGGCCGGCTGCTTGTCGCCATGGCGGGTGAGGTGGCGGCGCGTCGAGGATTGCGGTGAAGGCGTGATCGAGGGAGCATGCCGAAGCGGCTTCGCGCAGAGTCAGCGCAAGGCGCCGCCGGATCTGGCAGCCTCCCCTTTTTGTAATCTTTTGTTCATTTTTTCGTCAGCTGCATTTCATTCCCCTTTCAGGACCCGCTCAGCAACATTGTGATGGAATCCTCGCACAGATCGAGGCGTTTCGTGGCGCGTTTATCTGCACCAGTCGCCCAGAGATCTCCTGCAGTGATGATGTTCTTGCTTCTGAACCAGCTCGCCCGTGACGCCGCGAACAGCGGCATTGTTCGCGGCCACGGCATCGCAGCCGAGACTGAGGACATGGGCGTCTTTGGCAAGGCGACCCACGAATTGCCCTCGGATATCTCGAGCGCCCAACACAGACGCCTCCGGACTTTCTCGCTCCCCTTCAGGAGCGAGGCAATGCTCAGCCGGTCGCGAGCTTGCCGCAGCTCGACGTCGTCGCGATCGCGCAGCCCGACGGTGGTTGCTCATTGTTTGCCATGAAGTGAGGGAATGGACATGACACAAAAGAGTATTGCTGAACTCATCAAGCAGCGACGCGAGGAACTCGGCATTTCAGCGGCCGTCGCAGCGGACTTTATTGGCTGCGACGAAACGGAGTTTGCGACACTCGAAACCGGAGAAGCCCGTATTGCAGCCGGAAGGCTTCTGCGACTGAGTGAACTTTTTGGCGTCGATATCGGGTACTTCTTTGAAGCCGATGCGCAGCAGGCCGAAAAGGCTGCTCAGAGGCCAGGATGGGGCCGGTTTGGCGAACGCAGAGGAACCTGACGCCTGGCCGCATTCGCCGGGATTGACCTGTCGGGAAGCGACCGGTCTCAGTGCCGGCCTGCCACTTGCGTTGGCAGGCGCGTGCCCCCTCACGCCGCCTTCTGGTAGTCCTTGATGTCGCTAAACACGAGGCCGGGCGCGCGTTCGGCTTCATAGCGCAGGGAGAACGCGCTGGTGGCCATGAAAACCGGGTCGCCGTCGAGGTCGTCGGCCATGGATGAGGGGTGGCTGGAGACGAACTTGTCGAGGGCTGCGGCGTCTACGGAAGTCAGCCAGCGGCAGATGCTGAACTGGCAGGTCTCGAAATCGACCGGGATGGCGTACTCCGCCTCCAGCCGCTCCTTCAGCACGTCGAGCTGCAGCGCGCCGACGACGCCGACAATGGCCGGCGCGCCATCATGCGGCACGAAGAGCTGGACCACGCCCTCCTCCGCCATCTGCTGCAGCGCCTCGCGCAGCTTCTTGGACTTCATGGCGTCCTTGAGCTTGACGCGGCGCAGGATTTCCGGCGCGAAGCTCGGCACGCCGCGAAACACGATGTCCTCGCCATCGGTGAGCGTGTCGCCGATGCGTAAGCTGCCATGGTTAGGGATGCCGACAATGTCGCCGGCATAGGCCTCGTCGGCGATCTGGCGGTCCTGCGCGAAGAAGAACTGCGGCGCCGACAGCGACATCGGCTTGGCGGTCCGCACCAGCTTCGCCTTCATGCCGCGCGTCAGCTTGCCCGAGCAGACGCGCACGAAGGCGATGCGGTCGCGGTGGTTCGGGTCCATGTTCGCCTGGATCTTGAAGACGAAGCTCGTCATTTTTGGCTCGCCCGCCGCGACGGTGCGGGTGGCGGCGACCTGCGCCCGCGGCGGCGGCGCCAGCGCGCCGATGGCCTCGATCAGGTCGCGCACGCCATAGTCGCGCAGAGCCGCGCCGAAATAGACTGGCGTCAGGTGCCCTTCGCGGAAGGCCGCCATCTCGAAGGGCTTCATGCCGCCCTCGGCCAGCATCACCTCGTCGCGCCACTCCGCCACGGAATGGGGCAGCAGCGTATCGAAGACCGGATCGTCGGGACCGCTGACGGGCTGGTCGGGAATGTCGGTCTTGTTGCTGCGGATGAACTTGCGGTGCAGGTCGTAGGTGCCGACGAACTCGCGCCCCCGGCCGATCGGCCAGGTCATGGCGGTGGCGTCGAGCGCCAGCGTCTTCTCGATTTCGTCCATCAGGTCGAACGGATCGCGGGTTTCGCGATCCATCTTGTTGATGAAGGTGATGATCGGTATGTCGCGCAGGCGGCAGACCTCGAACAGTTTCTTGGTGCGCGCCTCGATGCCCTTGGCCGCGTCGATCACCATCACGGCGGAATCGACGGCGGTGAGCGTGCGGTAGGTGTCGTCCGAGAAGTCCTCGTGGCCCGGCGTGTCGAGCAGGTTGTAGACGTTTCCGCCATACTCGAAGGTCATCACCGAGGTCACAACCGAGATGCCGCGCTGGCGCTCGATCTTCATCCAGTCCGACGAGGTCTGGCGCCGTCCGGCCTTGGCCTTCACCTCGCCGGCAAGCTGGATCGCGCCGCCGAACATCAGGAGCTTCTCGGTCAGCGTGGTCTTGCCAGCGTCCGGATGCGAGATGATCGCGAACGTGCGACGGCGCAGGTGTTCGGCTGTGGGGGCGTCGGATGTCGTCATGAGCGTGTGAGTAGCGGCGATTGCGGCCAAGTCAATTGTGCAGGCACGCCGGGGCAAGCACAGTGCTCCCGTGCACCGAATTTGCGGACGGGGGCTTGACCCGTCGGGGCCAACATCTAGTTTGACGGAATTACGTATACAAGCCGTACAATTTCACTGTGCTTCAACCGCCAGAGTTGGTACCGGTCCCCGATGACATACGCCCCGAAAAACCATCGCATCTTCGAGCGGGACTACAGCCGCGGCGAAATCATCTCCGATGGCGTCGTGCATGTGATCGGGCTGGTGGCGGCGCTGATCGGGCTCACCGTTCTGGTAATGCTGACAGCGCGCTGGCGCGGTCTCGTCGAGGTCTCGGCCGTCATGGTCTACGCCGTGGCGCTGGTGACCATGCTTGGCTGTTCGCTGGCCTACAATGTGATGCCGGTCTCGCCGCTGAAATGGCTTTTGCGGCGCTTTGACCATGGCGGCATCTACCTGCTGATTGCGGGCACCTATACGCCCCTGCTCACGCAGGTGTCCGATCCGTTCACGGCCTATGCCCTTGCCGCGACGGTCTGGGGCGGGGCGCTGACCGGGATCGTGGTGGCGCTCGGCTTTCCCGGGCGCGGCGAAAAGTTCAAGGTCGCGGCCTATCTGGCGCTGGCCTGGGTCGCGGTCATCGCGGCACAGCCGCTGATGGCGTCGCTGAATGCAGCGACCGTGACGCTCGTGGTCCTGGGCGGCCTGCTCTATACGACGGGCGTGATTTTCTACCGCTGGAACAGTCTGAAGTACCAGAATGTGATCTGGCATGTGTTCGTCGTCGCGGCGGCGGCCTGCCATTTCGCGGCGATCACGACAGCGATGATCTCAGCCTGATTCTGCCACCGGCGGCGGCTTGCGCGCCAATCGCCCGGCATCGCCGAGAATGTCGATTGACTTTTCACCATGGACCGTCTAGGTCTGGGGAACGATTTAGGCCGGATACCTAGGCCAGCCACGCGAAAGCGGCGGTCTGCTGATGAGCTTCTTTCCAAAGTCGAGCAATGTGGCCTGCATGAATGGCTGGCCGCTTCATCAACGAAGGTAAGAGAACATGAGCGAAGGTACGGTCAAGTGGTTCAACGCGACGAAGGGTTATGGATTCATCCAGCCCAGCGATGGCGGGACCGATGTGTTTGTGCACATCAGCGCGGTTGAGCGCGCCGGCATCCGTGAACTGCGCGAAGGTCAGAAGGTCAGCTACGAGCTGGTCCAGGATCGTCGCTCGGGCAAGATGTCAGCGGATCAGTTGCAGGTTCTTTGAACCTGAGATTGCGAATCCTGCCCGGCGACGGCTGAGGCTTTTGCTGCTGGTAGCCACGGATGTACTGGCGCCACGTGTATCAAAAGCGTCGCCCACGGGCATGACGAGGGGGGTCAGGTTAACGCCTGGCCCTTTTTTCATTTTCAGGCTGGTTTTTAAGGCGCGGACGCGCTAGCCAGCATCCCGGCGGGGAAATTGCCGCCAGACCAAGCAATGGAGACTTAGACTTGAACAACGCGATGGGCCGGAATTTTCAGGATCGGCAACAGGCTTCCCTCGAGGCAAAGGCAAAGATGCTCGAGAGGTTCAAGTCACGTCCGGCTGAGGATGACCCCGCGGTGGCCAGGATGCGTGCGGAGCGCCAGGCAATTGCCGAGGCCCGGAAGGCACGTGAAGCCGCCCGTGAGGCCGAGAAGGAAGCAGCCCGGATCGAAGCCGAGGCGAAGGCTGCTGCCGAGAAGGCGGAGCGCGAGCTCGCCGAAATGATTGCCGCCGAAGAGCGGGAAAAGGCCCGGATCGCCGAGGAAGCGAGGCTTGCCGCCGAGCGCCCGCGCAAGAGCCTGATGGATGCGGTCCAGTACGCCCAGCAGCGCGCTGCGGGCAAGGGCCGGCGTTGACGTATGTGACCGCGCCGCCGAGGCTGCGGTGCGGAGCCGGAATGCGGGGCGAGGCCAAGGTGCGGCCGGCCCCTTCATCCCGGTCGATGATCGGCGCCTGATGTCACCTTGACCTCGGGACCGCCGTTGGTCGCTGATGATTGAGAACATGCCGGCAGGCAGCCTGTGACCTGCGCGGCCTGTTCTGGAACGACCCGTTTCGAGGCCATGCAACCGCGATCGTGCGGTTGTGGCCGACAACCGGTTCGCTGGACCTGTGAAAGGCTCCGCCATGTCGACCCGGAAGATGGACAGTTTCGAGATCCTGCGCCGCGCCCAGCAGCCGCAGGAATTGGCCGATGAGCGCAAGCGTGACGCCAAGAAGCTCATTCACGCCATGCAGGCCAGGGACGACGATGTCAGCGCCCGGATGGCCAAGCTGAAGGCCCTTCGGCTGGCGAAGGAAGCGGAGGATCTGGCCAATGCGCCCCCGCCCGCAGTCAAGAAGAAGCCCGTGCCACGCGCGAAGGCGAAGGCCTGAACAGGTCGCCTAGCCGGCGGCCTCCCAGACCATTCCGGGCAGGCTGGCGCGGAATCGTTCTTCAGCAATGTTCGACGCGGCCAGCGCGTTGAGCAAGGCCTGTCGCGGCCGCTCGACGCCTTCATTGGTCAGCTGGAACGTGCCCCAGTGATGGCCGATCGCCGCTTCAGCCCTGAGGCTGAGCATCACCTGGATCGCTTCCTCCGGATTCATGTGGTTGTCGGCCATGAACCAGCGCGGCTCATAGGCGCCGATCGGCAGGATCGCCAGCCTGAACGGACCGAATGCTGCGCCATGGTCCCGGAAGAACGCCCCGTCATGATAGCCGGTGTCGCCGACATGGTAGATCCGGCCCTGCGGCGTGCCGATGACATAGGACGCCCACAGTGCCATGCGGCGGTCGAGCGCGCCGCGCGCCGACCAGTGATAGGCGGGCGCCAGCGTCACATCGACGCCGGCGGACAGCTCAACCTTGCCGCCCCAGTCATGCGCTTCGACTGCAATGTCCGGCCGCTTTGCCCGAATGATTGTGTCATTGCCCAGCGGCGCGATGATCCGGCAGCGGTCACGGTCGAAGATCCGGTGGACCGACGCAAGATCGAGATGATCGTAGTGGTTGTGGGTGATCAATATGGCGTCGATCTTCGGCAGGTTCGCGAAGGCGACGCCCGGCGGATTGACCCGGCGCGGTCCCGCGAACTGAACCGGGCTGGCGCGCTCCGAGAACAGCGGATCGGTGATCATGTTGACGCCCCCGGCCTGGATCAGGAAGGTGGCGTGTCCTACATGGCTCACCCGTATCCCGTCGGCTGTCGCAGGCGGCACATCCTCAGGCGGGGTGGCGAAGCTTGCGGGCCAGCTCTCCTTGCCGCCCTGAAGCTGCCAGCGGAAGAAGTCGCGGAAGCCCTTGGTGATCTCGCGCCCGTCGCTGAAATGCAGGCCATCGAAATTCGCGCTCACTGGCCCGTTGTAATACGGATTCTGGCCACGCGCCCGCGCGGCATAGGCGCCGCCCAGCAACGTGGCGACAGCGGGAATGCCCAAAAGCCTCAGAAGTTTGCGTCGGTTCATCACTTGCGATGTCGGACCGGAAGATCCGATTGTCAACCTGGCCCGCGAAGCTGTGATGACGCCTGCGGCATCGT
>JAIXUP010000030.1 GCA_027483505.1 Hyphomicrobiales bacterium | reverse complement strand
CGCTGATCGTCGGCTCCCCCGCCCGCGCCATCCGTACGCTCGATGACGCCGCTGCCACGCGAATTGCGGCCAGTGCAGCCAGCTATGTGCGCAATTGGAAGAGGTATGCGGCGGGGCTGAGGCAAGTGGGGTGAGCGTCGCGGACGGCTCCGCGAACCGGCTGTCAGAAACGATAGCTCACGCCCAGTTGGGCCGTGTGCGCCGAGGTCAGTTGCTTCAGCGGATCAACTCCGACGGCGACGATGATCGCTCCACCACGGGCGCCGGTCGACCGATTGTATCCCCGATCGCCGAACCCGTCGTAGACATACTCCAGACGCACGCGCCAGTGCTCGGTGAGCGCATATTCCATGCCCGCTCCGACAGAGAGACCTACCATTGTGCGGTTGGACGCGCCAACAACCGTCAGAATGTCGTGTGCGCCGACGAAGCTGATCCGATTTGTCTCGCTGTAGCGCTGCTGGGTCACCACCGCACCGCCGGATACATACAGAAGCAGGTTCCCGGTTGCCCAGCCCAGCCTCCCATGGAAACGAAGCGTCCAGTCAGACGAAACGCGCCGGGTGTCGGTTGACGACGTAACAGTTGTTAAGTCGATGACGCGCTGCCTGTTGAACCGGTTGAGCGGCACACCAAGACCGGCCTCCAGGCCGATCACCAGGCGGTCGATATGGTGGTTGTAGCCCGCGAAAGCCCCAACCGCGGCTGTGCGCAGGCTGAACAGCTCGTCAGCGCTCAGATGAGCCGCGCCGCCATACCCGCCAATATAGAAGCCCTGCCAGACCGGCGCGGCCTGGTCCGGCTGGACCGTGGGCGATGCAAAAGACTGCGCTGTTCCGAACAACAATGCAGACGCAAACGAAAGTCCGACAGCAACAGCGTGCTTCACAAAAGCGCCCCCGACCCCACACCATTGGTGAGCGACGCAAGGACAACGGGTCAATGCGCGAC
Organism: Hyphomicrobiales bacterium; assembly: GCA_027483505.1. Taxonomy (GTDB): domain Bacteria; phylum Pseudomonadota; class Alphaproteobacteria; order Rhizobiales; family Beijerinckiaceae; genus Allobosea. Next base: position 28,602 of record JAIXUP010000030.1, on the reverse strand, counting down.
ACACGCGGCATTCAGACGCAGCCGGTCCGCATGCAGGGAAGCAAAATATTGCTGTTTCACGGGATCGGCGGTCGCTCGACCATTCACGCCATCGCCGCCTTCACCGTCTCCACAAGCTGCTTCATCGTGAAGGGCTTGGGCAGGAAGTGGAAGCTCTCGCCTTCGGGCAGGTTCTTCCTGAAGGCCTCCTCGGCATAGCCGGAGACGAAGACGAAGCGGGTTTTCGGATTGCGCTTGCGCAATTCGCCAAGCAGCGTCGGGCCGTCCATTTCGGGCATCACCACATCGGAGACCACGAGGTCGACATCCTTGCCGTGCGCCTCAAGCTCGCGCAGCGCCGCGATGCCGGATTCCGCTTCAAGCACGGTGTAGCCGCGGCTGGTCAGCATGCGGGCGTTGAGCGAGCGCACCGCGTCCTCGTCCTCCACCAGCAGGATGGTGCCCGCACCGGTGTGGTCGACCGCCGCCACCGGCTGCGCCGCGAGGGCCTTGGCCTTGGCTTCGGCGGCGGCCTCCTCCTCGGTCGCGACATAGCGCGGCAGGAAGATGCGGAAGGTGGTGCCCTGCCCCATCTTCGAATCCGCGAACACGAAGCCGCCGGTCTGCTTGACGATGCCGTAGACCATCGACAGCCCCAGCCCGGTGCCCTTGCCGACATCCTTGGTGGTGAAGAAGGGCTCGAAGATCTTGTCGATCAGCTCCTGCGGGATGCCGGTGCCGGTGTCCTCGACCTCGAGCAGCACATAGTCGGCCTTCGGCATCGACGGGTAGTTGTAGGTCCGCGACTCGGCCTCGCTGATATTGCTGGTGCGCAAGGTCAGCTTGCCGCCCGGCTTCATCGCGTCGCGCGCGTTGACCGCGAGGTTGACGATGACCTGTTCAAGCTGGCCGACATCGGCCTTGATTGGCCACAGATCGCGGCCATGCCGCACGTCGAGCCCGATCGTGTCGCCGACCACGCGCTTGAGCATCAGCGACAGGTCCGACAGCACGTCGCCGTATTCCAGCACCTGCGGGCGCAGGGTCTGGCGGCGCGAAAAGGCGAGCAGTTGCCTGACCAGCGAGGCGGCGCGCAGGCCGTTCTGCTTGATCTGCATGATGTCCTGGAAGGACGGGTCGGTCGGCTTGTGGCTGGCCAGCAGGAAGTCCGAGGCGTTGATGATGACCTGCAGCACGTTGTTGAAGTCATGCGCGATGCCGCCCGCAAGCTGGCCGACGGCCTGCATTTTCTGGGCCTGGTCGATGTTCTCCTTCAGCTTGCGCTCCGAGGTGGTTTCAAGCGCATAGACGATGGCCTTCTCCTCGCCGCCCTCGCCGTCGATGACCGGGGCCACGAACAGCCGGGCCGAGCGGTCGCCCTCGCCGTTGATCGAGACATCGAGCGGCTTGATGTCGGCGCTGCCGACGCCGGCGGCGGCGAGCGCAGGCTGCAATGCCGCCCAGTCCGCCTCCTTGACCAGCGCCGCCAGATTGGAGGCCGGCGCTCCGATCGAGAGCCGGGCGAAGGCGGCGTTCGAGCGCATGATCCGCCCCGACGCATCGACCGTGGCGATCGCCATTGGGGTATTGTTGAAGAAGCGCGCGAGCCTGACTTCGGCCGCCGTCCCGGCATCGGAGCCCGCCTCGCCGGGCGCGCGGTTGAGCACCAGCGTGCGCGAGGGTCCGGCCTTGCCGTCATGGCCGAACGCGACCTCGTGATGCAGGCGCACGGGCAGCGATTGGCCGTTGCGCCGCCTGAGATCGACATCGACGACCTCGGTGCGCACTTCGCCCGGCTGGCCACTGATCGCCGACACCAGCGCCACGGCGTTCACCGGGGCGATATCCTTCAGCAGAAGCCCGCCGGAGCCGACCTTGGCCAGATCATGGTCGAGCCATCCCGCCAGCGTCGCGTTGAGATAGGGCACCGAGCCGTCGGGATCGATCGACATGAAGCCGGCCGGAGCATGATCGAGGAAATCGATGGCCTGCTGCAGCTCCTGAAAGACATTCTCCTGCCCTTCGCGCTCGCGGGTGATGTCGCGCACGCGCCAGAGCGTGGCGTTCTTGCCGCCGGGTCGGGCCGTCATGCTGACCGAGACCCTGTACCAGCCGGCGTCTCCCTTGCCCGTGAGAGGCGGAGACAGCCTGATCTCGTCGGTCTGCGAGCGGCCTTCCCGCGCCGCCAGCGCTAGCCGGTAGACCACTTCGGAGACATCCGATCCGCCCGAGAACAGCCGCTCCACCGGCTTGATGTCGGCCACGGTGCGCGCACCTGACAGCGCCTGGTAGGCGCGGTTGGCGTAGATGATCCGGTTGTCGGCCTCGGTCACGATCACGCCGTCATCGGCCTCGTCGACGATGGTCCTGGTCAGGTCGTTGCGGGCCGACTTGCCGGAAAGCTGCACGAGCCCGATCGACATGGCCAGCAGGCTGAACACGCCGACCACGGACAGCAGCGCCAGAAAGGCAAGGATCAGCGGCTGCGCCCATTCATTGGCCAGGAAGCCGAGCGCGATCGCAGCGCCGACGATGACGCCCGCGACCACCAGCAGCAGCCCGACATTGCCCGGCTTGTCAGAGCGGTCGATGGCGGCGCCCTTGATTGCCTCTGTCATGCTGCCTCAGCCTTCCCTTGTGGCGGCGGTCGCCAGACCCGAACCAGTGCACATCTGTCGGAGCATGCTGCGAAAAAGTGGCGGCGGTATCTCGCTCAAAGCATGCTCTAAGTTATTGCCGTCGATCAAGTTATCTGCGTTCAAACGATTCCGTTTGAATGCAGCTTGATCTAGAGCATGTCGCCCGAAAACGGAAACCGGATTTCCGGGCCCGAGCCGCTACAAAACAAGGAGACAGGGCGCAGATCGGCGTTAACGTGGCGCCCCTCCCTCACGCGCGCCTGCGCCGCGTGCGCATCACGAAGCCGATCACCTCCGCGACAGCCTTGTAGTGCTCGACCGGCACCGGCTCGTCGAGGTCGGTGGAGGCGTGCAGCGCGCGGGCGAGCGGCACATTCTCGACGATCGGAACGCCGTGTTCGCCGGCGACCTCGCGGATCTTCAGCGCCATGGCGTCGACGCCCTTGGCGACGCAAAGCGGCGCTTCCATGCCGGCCTCGTATTTGAGCGCAACCGCATAGTGCGTCGGGTTGGTGATGATCACGGTGGCCTGCGGCACCTGCGCCATCATGCGCTTGCGCAGCCGCTGGGTCCGGATCTGGCGCAGCTTGGCCTTGACCTCCGGGTTGCCGTCGCTGTCCTTGAACTCCTGCTTGAGCTCCTCGCGGGTCATGCGCTGGCGCTTCATCCACGAAAAGCGCTGGTAGACGAAATCACCCACGCCGACGAAGAAGTAGATCGCCAGAACCCCGACCATGAGCTTCATTGTGATCGACAGGACCGCCGGCAGCAGAGCCGCCACATCCATGCGCGTGAAGGCGTCGAGTCGGTCATGCTCGCTCCACAGCACATAGCCCACGACCCAGCCGACGATCACCACCTTCAGCATGCCCTTGATGAAGTTTGCGAGCGCTTCCTTGCCGAAGATGCGCTTGGCGCCCTGCATCAGCGACAGCTTGCTGAGCTTCGGGGTCAGGGGATCGAAGGTCCACAGCGGCCGGTGCTGCACCAAGCAGCCGATCAGCGTCGCCACCATGATAATGCCGAGCACGAAGCCGCTGGCCAGCAGGGCGTTCCAGAACCCCTTGAAGGCCACGAACTGGAAGGCCGCGCCGCTGGACGGCACCTGATGCGCGTTCATCAGGAACGAGCGCATCGACAGCGCCGTCTCGCGCGCCGCGTAGCCGCCCGAGATCAGCATGGCCAGCGCAAGTCCGGACAGCACGAAGAAAGTGTTGAGCTCGATGCTCTTGGCGACGTCGCCGCGCTTGATGGCATCCTCAAGCCGTTTCTGGGTGGCCTCTTCTGTCTTGTCGTCGTCTTCCTTCTCGTCAGCCATGGGCGGTCACCTGCCTGAAAGCATCGTGAGGAAGCCGCCAAGCTCGCCCAGGAAAACCGTCATCATCACGCTGAGGATGGCAGCAAGGATGGCCATGCCGATCAGGATGGAGGCGGGAGCGCCGAGGAAGAAGACCTGGAACTGTGGCATCAACCGCGAGAGGATGCCGAGGCCGAGATTGAACAGCAGCCCGAACACGATGAACGGCGCCGACATCTGCACCGCGATCACGAAAGCCTTGCTCACGGCCTGCAGGCCCAGCGCCGAGGCGTCGCCGACAGACGGATAGGCGCCCGGCGGCAGCATCGTGTAGCTGTGGTGGATCGCCCCGATGGCCAGATGGTGCAGGTCCGTCACGAGGATGAGCGTGATGCCGAGGATGGTCAGGAAGTTGCCGATCGTGGGGTTCTGCTGGCCCATGGCGGGATCGACCGCCGTGGCGAAGCCGAGGCCGATCTGGTTCGCCACGATCACCCCGGCCGTCTGCAGCGCCGACATGATAAGGCGGGCGGACAGGCCGAGAATGCCGCCGATCAGGATTTCGGAGATCAGCAGGGTGAGCAGCGCCGCCGGCTCGGACGGCACCTGCATCAGGGACCGCCCCACCGGCATCAGCAGCAAAGCTATAAAAAAGGCGATGGCCAGCTTCGCCCGGTTGAAGACGAAGCGCTCGCCAAGACCCGGCATCAGCATGACCATCGTCCCGACACGGGCGAAGACCAGCATGAACATGGCCGCCAGATCGGGCAGGATGGTGATCGTCATGCGGCTCCTTCGCGAGGGAGGAGACATCCCCGTGCGCTGCGCTGCGGCGCCAATCGCGAGCGTGGCCGCCACGCTCAGCCGCCGCTTGCGATTCGCGCCGCTATCCTCACCATATAGCTCGCAAGGGCATCTCCCATGAAGGGCAGGAACAGCATCATCGAGGCAAAGACGGCGATGATCTTGGGGACGAAGACGAGAGTCTGTTCCTGAACCTGCGTCAGCGCCTGCAGGATCGAGATCGCAAGGCCAATGGCAAGCGCCACCAGCATGACGGGCGCGCCTGCCTTGAGGAAGGTGACGATCCCATCTCGTCCGATATCGAGGATCATGGCGCCGGTCATGTGTCGGGCTTTCGGGTCAGGGTGAAGACAGGGGTCTGCTGGTGAAGATCGCGATCAGACCTGCATGCGCATGATTTCTTCGTAGGCCGCGATCACACGGTCGCGCACGGCCACCAGCGTCTCGATCGCGGCTTCGCTTTCGGCGACGGCAGTGACGACATTGACGAGGTCGGCCTGTCCGGCCACGGCCGCGCTGACCTGCTGGTCGGCCTTGACGCCGGCCGAGCCGACACCGTCGACGGCCTGCCGCACCAGCGAGCTGAAGTCAGGCAGCTGCCCGCCAAGCGCGCCCGCGCCGAGCGCCGGCTTGGCTGCAAGGGTCTTCGCGCCCAGGTTCTGCGCGGCCGAATAGGCGCCGGCGACAAAGGATGAAGTGGTCATCGTGCGAACTCCGTCTGGTCAGCGGTCAGGCGCGCAGGATTTCGATCGTCCGTGAAATCATGCGGCGTGCCGAGGAAATCACGTTGAGATTGGCTTCGTAGCTGCGCTGGGCTTCCCGCATGTCCATGGTCTCGACCAAAGAATTGACGTTCGGCAGCTTGACCTCGCCATTGGCGTCAGCTGCGGGATGGCCAGGGTCTATCCGTGTCCGGAAGGCGGAGCTGTCGGTTCGTACCCGGCCAAGCTCGACGGTCCTGACGCCCAATTCGCGGTCGAGCTGCCCCTTGAAGGTAGGCACCTTGCGGCGATACGGATCGACGCCGGCGCGATCGGCGGTCGAATCCGCATTGGCGAGATTCTCCGAAATCACCTTCATGCGCCCCGACTGGACCCGAAGCCCGGACGCGGCGGCGACAATGCTCTTGAGCAGATCCATCAGCGCAGCTCCTTACCGGCCCTTGCCGATGGCGATCTTCATCAGCCCCATACTCTTCTGGTAGAGCGTTGCGGCCAGTTGATAATCCTGGTTGTTCTGGGCGACCTTCAGCATCTCGTCCTCGAGATTGACGGCATTGCCGGACGGCGTCGTCTCGAAGCGCTTGGGACGCATCGGGTCCGAAGCGCCGACCCCGCCGGCAGGGATGTGCGCGGATTCGGTCCGCGCCATCTGCAGCCCGCCCCGCTGCGCCGCCGGCGACTTGACATCCATGGGCCGAAAGCCGGGCGTGTCGGCGTTGGCGACATTCTCGGCCAGCACTTTCTGGCGGGCGTGGTGCCAGCTCATCCGGGACTTCAGTGCGTCAAACAGAGGCAGGCCGCCGATCGACATGGTCAGACTCCTTCACCTGTGATCGGCAAATCTTGCCGCCCTCATGGTTAACAGCCCGTTAAGATTGCCGCCGATCAACGTGGTTTAACCAAGCGATAACCATAAGTTGGGCATAAACCCATCAGGTGCTATAAGCGGGCGTTCCGGACTGGCTGGCACGCAGCGATGGCCCGGGTTGAACTGTCGGGGACGAAGACATCGTGTTTGGCTTCAATGAACTCTCAACGCCGGTCAAGGCGATCATCGCCCTGGCGCTGGTTCTGGTCCTGGTCGTCATCGCTGGCCTGATCTTGCGCCGTGTCGCGGGCGGCCGCTTGAAGCTCAAGGGCAATGGCGGCAGGACGCGTCAGCCGCGCATCGGCATCGTCGACATCTTCGACATGGACCGGCAGCGCCAGCTTGTTCTGCTCAGGCGTGACAATGTCGAGCATCTGGTGATGATCGGCGGTCCGAACGACCTTGTCATCGAGGCCAGCATCATCCGCAGCGGCAGCCGGGCGCAGCTCCCCGTGGCGCCGGAGGCGCCCGATGCGGCCGCACCTTCGGAAAGTGAAGCGGCCAGTCAGGGCCTGGCCGCACAACGTCGCCCGCCGCAGCCAGCCGCGCCGCCCCCATCGCGGCCATCGAATCCGCCCGCCGAGCCGCCGCCGCTGCCGCCACAGCCCCCGGCGCGCGCGCAGCGCGCCGAGGCGCCGGCTGAACCTGCTGCGCCGCTTCCCTCGTTCCTGTCGCGCCCGTCGGGAGCGGTGGCGGCCGCTGCAGCCGCCGGAACGATGGCAGGGGCAGCCCTGCGCGAGGCCGCTGTCCCATCACCGCAGCCACCGTCTGCGCCACAAAGTCCACCGCCGCAGGCGAAGCCCGAAGTGGTGGAGGCTCCAGCCAAACCGGACACCTCTCTGGTCAGAGGCGCGGACACGCCGAAGGCGGAAATCATGCCCGCGGCCGCCACTCCTGCGCCGGTCATCGCAGCCGCCAGCGTGCCCCCGCAGCCCAAAGCCGCTGCGCCGGTCATCGCCGCAAGCGCCAGCGACCTCGACGACATGACGCGGCAGCTCGAGGAGGCCCTGAAGCGCCCCTTCGCCTCGGCAAAACCTGCGCCCACCCCTGCTCCGCAGCCGCCCCGTGAACCGGTCGCGGCAGCGCCCATTGACGCGCCGGCCGCTCCCGCTCAGCCGCCCGCGGTCGATTTTTCCGACGCGCTCAACGAGGCGCTGATGGCTGAACTGAACCCCGAACCGGCCGCGCCGAAGAAAGCCAGCGATCCCACTCCCGTCGCAACCGCGCCGGAGCCGGCGCCTGCGGCAAAGCCCATGCCTGCGCCCAGGCAGGCAGCGGAACCGGCCCCGGCTCCTGAAGCGCCGAAGAGCCCTGCGCCTGCACCGGACGCCGCGCCGACGCCCGCTCCAGCGGCCAAGGATGATCCCTTCTCTGTCGACGCGATCGAGGCTGAATTCGCGCGGCTGCTCAACCGCAACGGTCCCGCCAAGAGCTGAAGCCGCCATTTGGCGTCCGGTCAGCGCCGTTCGATGGGGAAAAGCGGCGGCATTCCGCGCTGTGACGCGGGGGCATGATTTCGCCCAAACCCAAACCTGACTAGCGTGGACTCATCGATCAAAGGTGAGTCGCGCCGTCCATGCCACCCCTCCCCCACCGCAGCGCTGGCGCGAGCCTGGGCCTCAGGCGCGCCATCTGCCTGGCGGCAGTCTCGGTGCTGTGGCTTGGTCTCGTGGCCTGGGCCGCACCGGCCGTCGCGCAGACGATGACGCTTGACTTCGGCCAGGGCGGCGGGGTCACCGAGAGGGCGCTGCAACTGATCGCCCTGATCACCGTGCTCTCGATCGCACCGTCCGTGCTGATCATGGTGACGTCCTTCACGCGGATCGTCGTCGTGCTGTCGCTGCTGCGCTCTGCACTCGGCACCCAGACGGCGCCGCCCAATGCGGTGATCACGGGATTGGCGCTGTTCCTGACCGCCTTCATCATGGCTCCGACCTTCCGCGAGGCCTACACCGTCGCGGCCGCGCCGCTTCTGGCCAACCAGATCACGCCGCAGCAGGCTTTCGAGCGCGGCGTCCAGCCCTTTCGTACGTTCATGCTCAAGCATGTGCGCGAGAAGGATCTGGCGCTGTTCATCGAGCTGTCGAAGGAGCCCGCGCCCGCCAACCCCGAGGAGGTGAGCCTTCAGGTTCTGATCCCCGCCTTCATGATCTCCGAACTGAGGCGGGCCTTCGAGATCGGTTTTCTGCTGTTCGTGCCGTTCCTGATCATCGATCTGGTCGTGGCCTCGATCCTGATGTCGGTCGGCATGATGATGCTGCCGCCTGTGATCGTGGCGCTGCCCTTCAAGCTGATCTTCTTCGTGCTGGTCGACGGCTGGGGGCTGGTCGCCGGTTCGCTCGTCAAGGGCTATGGGGGCTAGCCCGGCCTGCCGCCGTTCGCCGGAGGTGTTTCGGCCTGCCGCGGCGGCTTCGCAGATGCGTCCTCCGCAGGAGCGCCCTCGGCTTCCCGCTGCTGCCGGGCGCGCAGGGCGGATGCGAAATCCGGGTAGCGCTTGCGGTATTCGGACATGAATTCCGTCAGCGTGTCGGCATTGGCCACCCTACGGGCAAGCTCGCGCAGGTCGCCCGGAGCGGCGCGGTTGGCTCCGGTGACAAACGCGAAAGTGCGCGCGTCGGGCGTCTGCGCCATGGGGCCCGCATACTTTGCCCGCAGGCGGTCGAGCGAAAGGGGCTCGTCGGCCATGACATAGGCCACGCCCGCGCGCATCGCGTCGGCCCGCTGCCGCTCGTCCAGCGGACCCGGCCCGCGCCAGGCGTCGCCAAGGATGCGCTCATGCGCTTCGCCCGCATCGCGCCAACGGCGCGCGGTCCACAGGATGTCGGCCCTGAGTCGGTCGACTTCCGGGCCTCGCTCGCTGGCGAGCAGCTCGAGGGCAAGGTCCGTGCGCGACAGGTCGGACAACGCCTTCGCTTCCAGCAACTGCCGGGCCCGCTTCACCTCCCGCGGCAGTTCAGGCAGACGCGTTGTGGTCAGCGCGCTGAGAGCCTCCGAAGGCTTTTCGCTCATCAGCCTGATCATCGCCAGACGGGTTGCGACGGTGGCGCGCGCCGCGCCCGTCAGTCGGTTGTCGATCTGGTGCTGCAGCAGTTCGCCGGCCTGATCGAGAAGGTCGAGTTCGACAAGCCTGTCGGCAAGACGGCGGATGATTTCGTCGCCCCGCCGGCCGATCGGCAGGAACTCCTTGAAATCGTAGAACAGCGCCAGCGCATCCACGCGCGGCAGCTTGTCGGCCTTGGCGGTCGTGAACAGCTCGTCGAACTGGCGGGCGGCCTCGTCATGCAGGTTGCGCGTGATGGCGTGTTCAGGGAAAAAGCCATTGGCCTTGCGCGCCAGCCCGAAGGCGTCGCGCCAGCGCTGCTGCTTGAGGTAGATCGCGCCGAGCTCGCCCAGCGCCTCGATCTCAACCTCGTCGCCGCGCCAGGTAAAGGCCACGGTCTCAAGCCGGGCCAGCGCTTCTTCGGCCGTAATCGACCCATCGTTCTCGCGATCGGCCAACTGCACGGCCCTGAGCTGCGCCCGCGCCGCCACCCCTCGGTCATCGGAACCGAACAGCGCCTTGTAGCCTGCCATCGCAGCCTCCGGACGACCGCTGGCCTCATCAAGTTGCGCCCGGAAAAACTCGACTTCGTCGCGCCCGATGTGACGCGGAGCCAGCGATCCCAGAAGCACCAGCTCGCGTTCAGCAACGCTGAGATCCCGCAAAGCCAGCGCTGCGCGCACCAGTTCCCGCCTCACGAGGCCCTGCAGCGCATCAGGATAGGCCTCGGTGATCTCTGCGCCCCGCTTCAACCCTGCCAGCGCCTGGGGAAGCCGCCCCCGACGGGAATCGATGACCGCGCGCCAGAGCGCAGCTTCAGGATCATCCTTCAGGAAGGGTTGGGCCAGGATGGTTTCGGCATCCCTGTTGCGCCTGAGCATCGTCTGCGCGATGGCGCGCAGGATGTGGGCCTGCCGGTCCTGCCGCATGTTCGGATCCTCGCGCAGCACGGCGCCGACCGGCCCGAGGCTTTCCGCATCGAGCCCGTTGGCAAGCTGGAACTGCGCCAGCCGCATCCGCGCCACCGTCCGCTCGGAGCGCGGCGCCTCGGCTGCCCTGCGGAACAGCTCTTCCATGCGCTCGCGGGTCCGGCTGCCTGCCAGTTCGGCCCATATCGCCCGGTCTGGCGTCAATTGGACGTCGTTCTTTGCTGACATGTTCGGGCCCGCGGGCCCGGAGACTTCCGAAACCGCAAGGCTCGCGCCGCGCCCGATGATGACCTCGCCGACCCCCGCCCTGACGGCGACATCATCGGCAAAGCTCAGAACAGCAACGCCTTGCATGGTCTGGTTGAGCTGGAACTCGACAAAGCGCTGCGGCTTGGGAATCGCCGCACCCGGCCCGTACGCGGTGGCGACCGCATAATTCTGCCCGCTTTCGGAGCCGATCCAGTGAATGCCGGACACGTTCTGCAGCGGCACCGACAGCACAGTCTGCCCGCGCTCGTCGGAGATGCGGCGCACGCGCAGGGGCTGGACCGGCTGCGTGCCCTCATCCCCGATCGTCAGCGACCAGCGCATGTCCTCGCTTCCGAGCCGGACCAGACCCGGCTGCCGGGTCTGCAGCCTGAGGACCGTGGCCTTGCCTTCCTTGGTCGCGCTCGCCGCAGAGAGATACGCGCCGGCAACGCTCATCAGTTGCGCCGGATCAAGCGTGTCGACGGTATCGAAGACGACCACGATCTCGCCGCGGTCCTCGAAGGCGGCGGCGGCGGTGCGGCGCGGGAACTGGAAGTCGACGCGAGCGCCGTCCTTGGTGGCTGATGCCGCCATTCTGATCGCCTGCGGCGCCGCCTCGACAGCTGGCGCGGCTCGCTCGGTGGGTGCCGCCGGCGGCTTCGGCGCAGCAGCGGAGAGCACAGGCTTGCCGGGTTCCGCCTTTACCGGCGCTGATTTCGCAGGTTCGGGCCGGGCGGGGGCGGGCTTGGCAGGATCGGGCTTGGCAGGATCGGGCTTCACGGGCTCGGCTTCCGCAGACTCTGTCGTTCTCGGAGCCTTCGTCGGGTCGGTCAGGTCAACGATGAAGCCGTCATCCTCGCGAAAGGCCTGCGCCACCAGTGGTTTTGGAATTGTCAGGGTCAGGCGCAGGAGGCCGCCTGACGTGTCGATGCCGTCCAGCTTGACGCCCTCGGGCAGGATGCTGCGCAATCTCGACGGCTCCAGCCGCAGGGCCCCGTTCATGGTGATGCTGAGCTTGCCGGCGTCGAGCTTGTGCTCGACATTGACCGAGGAGGGCAGATCGAACACCAGCCGCGACAAGGTCGGCAGCGTCGCAGCGCGCACCTCGACATCACGGACTTCCGCCTGTTCACGCGCCTTCGCCAGGTTTCGGGCAATGGTCTCCGCAGCCCTCAGCCGCTTCGCCATATCCTCGACGACATCCGCCGGCAGGCCCGGCAGCATGCCTTGCCAGTTTGCCGGAATGAGATCGACGAAGACCTTCTCTCCGGCCTCGAGCACGTTGCTGGCGAACTGGTCGGTCAGGGCCATGCGGACCCCGAGCCCATCCGGATCGATGCGGGCCACTGAGACATAGCGCGGCAATTCGCGCTGGATGCGCTCCGCAGATATGCTTACCGGCTCGCTGAAGCTGATCACCAGCACGCCGCTCGACACGCGGGCTGTCACCTTCTGGGCGGAGGGAAGCGTCAGCACCAGGCGACCGAAATTGCGCTCCTCGCTGCCCCTGATTGAGGCGGCAGGGCCCTGCGCCAACGCGGAGCAGATCGACGTCAGCAACGCCGCAGACACCAGGAGGATGCGCGAAAACCGCAACGCCAAAACCCGCACTCACACAACAAGGCACGCATGGCCGCCCGTCACGGGCAGACCCTTCAGCCACACTGCGCGAACGAGGTTAGCGGCGGGTTAAGGGGCGAGTCCGCCCGGCTGCACGAAGCGGCCCGGGCCTTACCTGATGAACTGGCTGATGTAATCGGCGCCCAGCCCGTTCGCGGCATAGTGGGCGCGGCACTTCTCGATGCGGGTGAAGACGTCGTCATAGCCGAGCGTCTTGCCGTCCGGATCGACATAGATCATCGCCCCGTTGACCTGGAACAGCGTGATCATCTCCTCGACATGCGGATCGACAACAAGCGTATGGGTTTCTCCCGGCGCCTCATAGACATAGGCGCCTTCCGTTGCGACCCAGTCGTGCTCGAGATAACGCCACTGGCCCTTCAGCACATAGCCGTGGACGGGCTGTGGATGCCGATGGCGCGAGAGCACCCCGGCACGGCGCACGCGCAGCAGGTTGACCCAGTAGCCCCGGCTCGCCGACATGCACAGCGGCCGGAACCAGACATTGTCATCGACCGGGACCCAGATGCGCTCGTCTTCGGGGATGACGTTCGGCACCACCAGTTCCGGCGGCGAATCCTTCGGCTGGGGATGGCGGTAAGGCAGCCACTTCTCTGCCTGGCTGACATCGGCTGACACGGGGCTGACCTTGTTCATGACGGGGCTCCTGCAACGGTATGCGCCAAAGCCTACACGGTCAGGTAGCCCCCATCCACTGGCAGAATTGCGCCAGTGATGAAGCGCGCCGCGTCAGACACCAGAAACTGGACAACAGGCCCGATATCCTCCGGCGTGCCCCAGCGCTTCATCGGCGTGCGGGCCAGAATCGCAGCGGAGCGGGCATCGTCATCCTGCAGGGCGCGCGTGAGATCGGTCGCGATCCAGCCGGGGGCCACGGCATTCACCCTGACGCCATCCCCAGCCCAGGCCGCCGCCAGCGACTTCGTCAACTGGGCCACCCCGCCCTTGGATGCGGCATAGCCCGGCGCCAGCGGCGCGCCGAAGAACGACAGCATGGATGCGACATTGACAATCGCGCCGCCATTTACCGCGAGCTTGTCACGCGCCACCACGCACATCCGCATCGTGCCGACCAGATTGACCTCAAGCGTCAGGCGGAAGGCATCGACCTCGAACTCCTTGCCGCCACGCTGGATGATGCCGGCTGCGTTGACGAGCGCATCAAGGCGCGCAAGCCCGCCGATCATGGCCCTCACCGCAGCGTCGTCTGTCACGTCCAGCGCGGCGAAGCGGACACCCGGATGCCGTTCGGCCGAAGCGGCCTCCACCGCTGTCAGTCCCGTTGCAAGCACATCGTAGCCGGCATCGGCCAGCGCAACGGCGGCGCCCCTGCCGATGCCGCGCGCGCCTCCCGTCACCAAAGCCTGCATCCTGTCCGACCCCGTCATTCGCCAAAGGCTAGGGCAACACGGCGAAGGTGCAAAGCCCGAAACCGCCAATCAGTCTCCGAACTTCACCATTTCCGATTTCAATTTTTCAAAACGCTGTGAAAGCTGCGGAAACCTGCCTAATCGGTCGTTGTCTCGTCATGACGTTGGGGCTATAGCACCGGCAAAAGCGGCGGTCGGCGTGACGAGTCGGGGGACTCGGGTGGGGCAGGCCAAACGCTGCGTGGCGAAAAGTTGGTCGTAGAAACTGATGACACAGGGGTAAGCCATGGCCAAAGAGATCATCATCAGCGCGGACTACAAACCCACTGACGACGAAGCCTTCATGAGCGAGCGTCAGCGCGTCTACTTCAGGCAGAAGCTGGTCCGCTGGAAGGAAGACATCCTCAAGGAAGCAAAGGACACCATCCTGGCGCTTCAGGCCGAGAACGAAAACCATCCCGACATTGCCGACCGTGCCTCCTCCGAAACCGATCGCGCGATCGAACTGCGGGCGCGGGACCGCCAGCGCAAACTGATTTCGAAGATCGACTCCGCCATCGCGCGCATCGACGACGGCTCTTACGGCTACTGTGAGGAAACCGGCGAGCCGATTTCGCTCAAGCGGCTTGAAGCCCGTCCGATCGCGACGCTGTCGCTCGAAGCCCAGGAGCGCCACGAGCGAAACGAGCGCGTGTTCCGCGACGACTAGGGCTCTCGCCCCGTGATGTGCAGAACCAACCGGCCGCTGGCCGGTTTTTTTCGGCGGCACATCCCCGCGCCGGAAAACGGGTGGCTGGCAGCTGTCGGATGGCTCTAAACCGCCGATCGCACCCGCCAGTGGAGATCTCAATGCTGCCACCCCGGTTTCACCGCCTCACCGCAGTCGCCGCCGGCTTTCGCGGAGCTGACCAGTTGATGGTCGCAGGCACGCCGCTGGTCGTCGGCGCCCTGTTCGGCGCCGGTCCCGACGTCATCGGCCTGATCGTGGCCGCGCAAGGATCGGCCTGGCTGTTTGTCTCGCTGCCGGCCGGCGTCATGGTGGACCGCATGGCTCCGCTCGACGCCTTGAAGCGCGGCATGGTCCTCGCTGTCGTCGGCGTGCTGGCCGCCATGGCCGGACTCTGGCTTCACAGCCTGCCGCTGTTCGCCTTTGGCGCTTTCATCAGCGCATCCGCCGCCGTGGTCGGCTTCCTCGCCGAAAGCGCCAGCGTGCAGGCGATTGTGCCGGGGACCGGCCTCCCCGCTGCCAACGCCCGGCTGCAGTTCGTGCAGTCGGCGGCCATGCTGATCGGGCCCCTGGTCATGGGCTATGCGGTTCTCCAGGGTTGGACGCTCGCTGCTTATGCCCTCGCCCTCGTGCTCGCCGCGTGCGGCCTTGCCTTCGCTTTGGGCTTCGGCGCGCAAACGCCGCGCGCGCTGCGGCAGCGTCGGCCGCTCGCAGAGATCGCCGAAGGCTTCACCTTCGTGCGCGGCCAGCCGCTCCTGCTCGGCATTGTCGCCTGCGCCCTGTTCTGGAACATGGCTTTCTTTGTGCTGATGGCGATCTACGTTCCCTTCGCCCTCGGCCCCATCGGCCTCAATGCCGCCGAGGCCGGCGGCGCCCAGGCGGCGATGGGCATCGGCTCGCTGGCCGCGGCCTTTGTGGCGGCACGGTCCATGCGCACGCTCAGCCCGCGGACGATCCTGATGTTCGGGCCGGCGAGTTCCTGCATCGGCGCGGTCTTGCTGGCGCTGTCACCCCTCGGCGGTACGTTCGCGCTGCCGTTCGTCACGTTCCTGTTGCTCGGCTTCGGGCCGATCCTCTGGTTCGTCTGCCAAAACAGCATCCGCCAGATCGTCACGCCGCCCGGTCTTCTGGGCCGCGTCGGCTCCGTCATCCAGGTGGCGATCTATGGAGTCAGATCGGTGGGCGCGCTGCTTGGCGGGTTGGTCGCGGCGCGGTTCGGGTTCGATGCGGCGCTCATGCTGATCATCGCGCTGTTTGCGGCCTCGACGGCCTCGGTCGCGCTCTCGGCGCTCGGCGGCCTCCGGGCCATGCCGGCGGCTGCCTGAAACGGCGACGGGGGCTTCGCGTGGGAGGCGCGAAGCCCTCGTCATGCCGGGCTGATGCGCAAGGCCGGGGAGCGTCGCATCAGTCGGCCCGGCCATCCGGATCGGGTCACGGAGGCCGGTGTTCAACAGGCGGCAGGGCGCGTGGGGGAGCGTCGCCCGGGGCTGCCTGTGAGCAAAGGAGAGGTCAGAACGGCAGCAGGACGTCCATCACCTGCTGGCCATAGCGCGGCTGCTGGACATCGGTGATCTGCCCGCGGCCGCCATAGGCGATGCGTGCCTGGGCGATCTTGGTGGAATCGATCGTGTTGTCGCTCTCGATGTCTTCCGGCCTGACCACGCCGGCCACGATCAGTTCGCGCACCTCGAAGTTGATGCGGATCTCCTGCTTGCCCTCGATCACCAGATTGCCGTTCGGCAGCACCTGGTTGACGGCGGCGGCCACGTTTGTGGTCAACTGTTCGGAGCGCCTCACCGAGCCGGCGCCCTGGGTCGAGGTGTTCGAGTTGGTCGACACCAGCGAGCCAGGGTCGACGCTTTCAGGCAGAATCTTCGACAGGTTGGATTCGACGCCGAAGAAGTTGGGGACGCCCATCGAATCCTTGCCGGTGCGAGAACGGCTGGTCTGGTTCTGCAGTTCCGCCCGATCGGTGACGCGCACCTTGACCGTGACGAGATCGCCGATCTGGCGCGCCCGCTGATCCTTGAAGAAGGCGCGCGATCCCTGCCGCCAGAGTGAGTTCGGCCCGAACGAGACATGCTCGGGGTTCGGCATCGGCATCCGGACCGGCTTGTAACCGGCCTGGGCCGTCGGGTCCTCGATCGTGGAGAGCGCGGGCGGGCGCCCGACATTGGAGAGCCGGTCAAGCGAGCCGCAGCCGGCAAGGGGCAGCGCTGCCGCGGCAAGGGCAAAAGCGCGAAAGGCGAAAGGGGTCCGTGACATGATGCTGCTCTCTCAGTTTGCGACGGCGATGCGGGCGGAGGCGACGCCGTTGACCGCGACGCGGCCGGCGCCCGTCACCGTCGCCTGAAGGATTTTCTTCGACTGCATGTTCTGCACCGAGATGATGTCGCCCTGCGCCCCGGCCTCCTGGGCACGAGCCCGCATGGTCAGGGACAGGCCCGGTGCTTCATAGACCACGGTGACGATCTCGTTGCGGGCCACGATTTCCTGGCGCTGCAGGTCGCTGGCGCGCAGGCCAAGCCCGGTCGACAGCGGCCGCCGGGCGGCCTTGCCGACAACTGCGGTGGTTTCGCTGACCATATCGGCTGGCAGGCCTTCGCGCGGCCGGCGCTCGATCATGATGTCGCCGGCCTGGACGATTTCGCCACGATTGATGTTGCGCACCGGCACGATCACGTCGGCGGTCTCCACGAGCTGGCCCGTGACCCGGACGGGCTTCAGCCGCAGCGCCGCGCTGCCCGGAAGCATCAGCGTCGCCGCAACGCGCCGGCTGCGCGGATCATAGACCAGATCCTGGGCCTGGACCGCGCCGCGAAGTTCCGGCTCGATCGCCAGCATGGGCGCACCATTCTCGAGCGACAGGCTGAAGCCGCGCACGTCGACCCCGAAGCGCTCCTCGATGCCGCGGCGCACCGCAGCCTCGATATCGACGATGCCGATTCGGCGCGCGGCGCGCGTGACAACGACCTGGGCCGCGCCACCGTCGCTAACATCGGCGACGCCCTGCGCCCGCACCGCCTCGACAATGCGCGTGGTCTGGATGGTCCCGGTTTCGCCGAGCGCGGGAGCCCGGAACGCGGGTTGCGCGGCCACGGCGGCTGGCAGGCCGTTGACCAGATCGCCGAGTGTGAGAATGTCGCGCGTGGCGGTGACATCCGTTTTCAGGACCGGCTTGGCCGGCTGCGCCGTGACGCGCAGGCTTGGCCTGTCGGTCGTGGCCATGGCGGCGCCGGCTGCGGCCAGCGAGACGGAGACGGCGAGGAGCAATCTGGCAATCATGTCACGTCACGCCCTGAACAGCTGGCTGGTGGCCTGCATCATCTGGTCCGAGGCCGAGATGACGCGCGAATTCATTTCGTAGGCTCGCTGGGCCGCGATCAGCGATGAAATCTCCACCACCGAGTTCACGTTCGATTCCTCGAGGTAGTTTTGCTGCAGCGACCCGAAGCCCTCCCCGCCCGGATTGCCGTCGATGGCGGGGCCCGAGCCGGCCGTCTCGACAAAGAGGTTGTCGCCGATCGATTCAAGGCCGACCCGGTTGACGAAGCGGGCCAACTGGATCTGCCCGAGATCTTGCGGCGCGGTCTGGCCCGGGATCAGCGCCTGCACCTGTCCGGTGCCGCTGATCGTCACGCTGCGCGCCGTTTGCGGCACATTGATGCCGGGCTCGACAATGTACCCGTCCTTGGTGACCAGCTGCCCCTGGCTGTCGAGATCGAAGGAGCCATCACGGGTGTAGCCGGTCCGGCCGTCAGGCATGCGGACCCGGAAGAAGCCGTCGCCGCGAATGGCAAGATCGTACTCCTTGTCGGTCTGGGTCATGTTGCCCTGGCTCATCACCCGGCCGGTCGACACGGTCTTGACGCCCGAGCCGATGAAGCTGCCTGCCGGCGCCTGCGTGCCCTGATCGGAGGTGGCCGATCCGGCACGGCGCAGGTTCTCGTAGAGCAGGTCCTGGAAATGCACCCGCTGGCGCTTGTAGCCGTTGGTGCGGACGTTCGCGATGTTGTTCGAGATGACCTGAACGTTGAGTTCCTGGGCCATCATGCCGGTTGCGGCGGTGTAGAGGGCTCGCATCTGCGTTTCTCCTCAGAAATGATCAGCTCTGGACATCGGACAGGCGGCGGATGGCGTCGCGTTTGATTTCATCCGCGCGGGTGATCAGGCTCGTGATCGAGGCATAGGCGCGCTGCACCTCGACCATCCGGCTCATTTCGAGCACCGGTTTGACATTCGAGCGCTCGACGACCCCGGTCTCGACCCTCACCTGCGGCCCCGCCGGCTGCGCTGCACCGACGCTGGTGAACAGGTTCCCGCCCTCGTTTCGGAGGTCGCGCGGATTGGCGAAGCGCGACAGGCGCAGCTTGCCGCGATTGCCCTGGTCGGTGAACACCGTCCCGTCCTCTGCGATCCGCGGATTCGTCTCGTTCGTGGATATCTCGATCGGACCGTTTTCGCCGACCACGCGCAGGCCGCCCTGGGTCACCATCTGGCCGCGCGCGTTGATCTCGAAGCTGCCGTCGCGGGTGTACCTTGTCTGGCCGTTTGCGGTCTGGACCGTGAAATAGGCGTCGCCGCGCACAGCGACGTCGAGCGGGCTGCCGGTGCGTTCCATCATGCCGGCGCTGAGATCGATCGGCGTGCCGCGGTCCACGACGAAGGATACGCGCTTGTCGGGTCCGGGAAAGGTCTCGGCGCGGGCCACAGGGCCCAGATGCTCGGCGAAGCGCGTCGAGCGCGTCTTGAAGCCGTTGGTGTTGATGTTCGCCACATTGTTGGCGATCACATCCATCTCACGCCGCAGCGCCATCTGGCGCGACAGCCCGACGAGAATAGCATTCTCCATCGCCCGATCTCCCAATCTCTCGCCGGTTGCCGGGACGCTCCCCAGCGCGGCAACCGCCAGAACAGGGTCGCATGACCCGTGCCAAGTCGGGCGATCGAGAAAAAGTTTTATTTTGCAATGGATTGCGGAAGACGAGGCCTTTGTCGGCAAGAACGGTCAAGTGTCAGACGGGCAAAATCGTCCGGGCAAAATCTGCCGCACTTAACGAGACATTAACTATGAAACGCCAGTGTGGCTTCAAGGAGCTTCCGCCTTGTGCGTAGGCTCGATTCAGTTCTCATCCCGCGAGCGTTTCCAGCCATGGCGAAAAAGCCCAAAGTGAAGGAAGCTGACGGCGCGCCGGCCGCAGAAGGAGCGGAAGGCGAGAAGAAGGGCGGCATCAAGGGCCTGCTCGGCAACAAGCTCGTGCTCGGCGGCCTCGCCCTGCTGCTGCTGGGCGGCGGCGGTGGCGCGGGCTGGTTCTTCTTCGTGAAGAAGCCCGCCACGGTCGAGCAGGCAGCAGAGGCCGCAAAGGCCCAGAAAAAGACCGGCTTCGTCGAGATGAAGGAAATGATGATCAACATCTCCGGCGCACAGCCCGGAGAACGTCAAAACTTCATCAAGATGAGGGTCGCCCTCGAAATTGGCGACGCAAAGCTGGCGCCGGACATCCAGCCGTTGCTGCCGCGCGTCGAGGACATGTTCCAGGTTTACCTGCGCGAACTGCGGCCTGCCGACCTCGAAGGTTCGGCCGGCACGTTCCGGCTCAAGGAAGAACTGCTCCGTCGCGTCAACATGGCGGTCCACCCCGCCAAGGTTGATGCCGTGCTCTTCAAGGAACTCCTGGTTCAATAGGCGGACAGATGAGCGACGCGGACAAGGGCGGAAACGCCGAGCAGGAGAGCCTGGCCGACGAATGGGGCGCAGCCCTTTCGGAGCAGGGTGCGGAAGGCGGCGGCGGCGACAACATGGCGGCCGAATGGGCCACCATGCTCGACTCGCAGACCAACTTCGATGAGGTTGAGAGCGGCGTCGACCGTCTGCTCACGCAGGACGAAATCGACTCGATGCTCGGCTTCTCCGTTGGCGAGATGGGCGCCGGCGGCCGCGCCGGCATCCGCGCCATCGTCGATTCCGGCACGATTTCCTATGAACGCCTGCCGATGCTCGAAATCATCTTCGAGCGCATGGTCCGGCATCTGTCGACGTCGCTGCGCAACTTCTTCAACGACAACGTCGAGGTCACGCTCGACGCGATCCGTTCGGTACGCTTCGGCGACTATGTGAATTCGATCCCCCTGCCCGCCATGATTGCGGTGTTCAAGGCGGAGGAATGGGACAATTTCGGTCTCGTCACTGTCGAGTCGAACCTGACCTATGCCGTCCTCGACACGATGCTCGGCGGAAAGCGCTCGAGCACCGCGATCCGCCATGACGGCCGGCCCTTCACGACCATCGAGATGAACCTGCTCAAGCGCATGATCGGCGTCGTGCTGACCGATGCCGAAACAGCGTTCAAGCCCCTGGCTGGCGTGACCTTCAAGGTCGACCGCATCGAGACCAATCCGCGCTTTGCGACGATCTCGCGGCCGGCCAACGCCGCCATCCGCGTCGACCTGCGCCTCGACATGGAAGGGCGCGGCGGCTCGCTCCAGGTGCTGCTGCCCTACGCCACCATCGAGCCGGTGCGTGAGCTGCTGCTCGAGAGCTTCATGGGTGAGAAGATCGGGCGCGACCCGATCTGGGAGAGTCACCTTGCGACCGAGATTTACCAGTCGAGCGCGCCGATAGAAGCGGTCCTGCATCAGGAGCGCATGCCGCTTTCACGGATCATGAAGCTCGATGTCGGCGACACGCTCATCTTTGACGCGCGGCCCGACCGCTTCGTGACGCTGCGATGCGGTGATTTCTGCGTGACCGAAGGCCGTGTCGGGCGCGTCGACGACAAGATCGCGATCCAGACTGTTGCGCCGATCCGCCGGTCGAAGACAACCATGTCGTCGTTCGACGTTGCCTCGAGCCAGCGTCCCGGCGCGGCCCGCTAGCCCATCAGGATTTGGCACAGATGAGCTTCACGATTTCCCTGATAGCGGATGTTCTGGTGGCGATCCTCCTCGTCGCCACAATCATTACCTGCATCGTCCTCTCGAAGCGCATCGAACGGCTGAAGGCCGATGAGGGCGCCATGCGCCGCACGATCGGCGAACTGCTCGCCGCGACTGACAGTGCCGAACGGGCCATCACCGGCCTGAAGGCCACGCTGGGCCATTGCGACAAGACGCTGGCGGAACGGCTGCGCACCGCCGAGCGTTATGCTGCCGATCTCACCGCGCAGGTCGAGGCGGGCGAGAAGGTGATCGAGCGGATCAGCAGGATCGTCGACGCCTCGCGCCTCGTCGCACCAGCGCCCGCCAATGCCGAGGCGGAGGATGGCGGCGGAGCCCGCCGCCGCCTCAACGACGCAGCTGACATGGCCGCCGCCATCACCCAGCGCGCGGTTCGGCGGCTCGACGGCAATGCCGCCTAAGTCTGCCGCCAGCGGGAACTTCACCGGATGATTGATCGCAGACGCCTCATTCCTGCAGTGATCTTGGGCGCGATGGGCCTTCTCGCGCTGAAGGTGATCTCGTGGACGGGCGTCGGCGACCAGTTCAACTTCGTGCCGCTGGCCGATCAGGTTGCGCCGGCGACAGCGAAAGTGAACCCGGACGGCACCTACAATCCGGCAGAGTTCAGGGGTATTACGCAGATGTGGGCCAAGGCGCGTGAGCCGTATGATGTCAACGCCGTCGACATCACCGGTTCCGTGCCCGCCAAGCCCAAGAAAGATGCCCCGCCGCCCGATCCCAAGGCCGCCGCGCCCGGCCCGAAGGAAGCGCCGGCTCAGGCTTTGCCGCCTGAGTCATCGATCAGGGACCGCGCGGCCTTCATGAATGAGGGCCAGAGGCCCCTCTCCCCGGCGGAACGTGCGCTCGCGGAAAGGATCGGCGAGCGCCGCGATGAAATGAATGCCCGCCAGCGTGAACTCGACATGCGCGAGAAACTGCTCGAAACCGCCGAACGCAAGCTCGAAAACCGCGTGGGTGAACTGAAGGCCGTCGAGGACAAGATCGACTCGAAGAAGGACGATGGCGATAATGCAGAGTCGCAGGGCCTGAAAAAGCTCATCATCATGTACGAGAACATGAAGCCCAAAGATGCGGCGCGGGTCTTCGACCGCCTGCCATCCGATGTTCTTGTGCCGGTCGTCCTGCAGATGAACCCGCGCAAGATGTCGGAGGTGCTCGCCTCGATGTCGCCGGAAGCGGCTGAAAAGCTCACGGTGGCGCTCGCCACGCGCGCACGCGCCCGAAGCCAGCCCGCGGCGGCGGCGACCGGACCAGCGCCGGTCGGCACCACTGAACTGCCTGCCATTACGGCGCCACCGGCAACGCGCGCCAATTGACGGCTGCGGATGGGCAGCGAAATCAGCTTCATCGACAGGCCTGAGCCCGGGGCCACACGGCCCTTCAGCCGGGCAACGGTGGCGGCTGGCCTGGTTTTCGTGTCAGGCCACAGCGCGCCGCATGATCCTGCCGCCGGCGTTCACCGCGGCGAAACCCCGCAGGAGGAAGTACGCAACGCGTTGGCGATGCTCGGCCGCATCCTGGTGCAGGCCGGCAGTTCGCTCGACCGCGCGGTGCAGGTCACGATGCTGATCACCGATCCGGCCGACTATGCCGCCTGCAACGAGGAATATGTCAGGCACTTTCCGGGAGGGCTTCCGGCGCGGCACACGGCCCGCTTTGGCGTGCCCACCGAGGCCCGCGTCGCGTTCAGTTGCATCGCCCTTGCCGGCCCATCAGCCGCCCCAGCGTCCCAGGAAGGTGCTGCGTCGCTTCAGGATCTGTAGCCCGAGCGCGGTGGGGGGCGTGAACGGCGCACGGTCATGAACCTCGCCAAGCCCGATCCGCTCCGCCAGCAGGCGCTTGCCATAGGTGTGCAGCGAGGCCAGCGACTGCATGATGAAGCTCACCACCGGCAGTGCATCCCGATAGAGCGCTTCGGCCGCAGCTTCGTCTCCTGCGCGCATGCTGCGGTCGATCGCCAGCATGACATCCAGCAGTTCGGGGGCCGGAATCAGCCCGGCGGCGCCGGCCCTGATCATGTCCGGCCACTCGACGCCGGCCCGACCCGCGAAGATCGCGAAGGCGTCATCGGTGTCAGCGGCGAGCTGCGCCGTTTCGAGCGCGGAGCCCTCCCCCTTCAGCAGGGTGAAACCGGGATGCCGCGCCCGCAAGAGGTTGAAGCTGGCCATGGACAGCGATGCGCCAAGGAATTGCGGTGCGTGCTGGATCGCAACGGGCATGTCGGCATGGGCCATCATGGCACTGAAGGCGGCGACCAGCGCCGGCTCGCTGGCCAGCGACTCCGGGGCGGGTTGGAGGATGAGCCACGACGCCCCCTGTTCCCGCGCCCGGCTGATCAGCGCCATCCGGTCAGCCGGATTGGGTCCCCCGATCGTGATGGCGACGGGGACGCGGCCTGCGACGGTGGCCAGCGTCAGATCAATCAGATGGTGCTTTTCGGCCTCAGACAGCTTCATGATCTCGGTGGCAAGGCCCAGCACCGCAAGACCATCCGGATTCAGAGCGAGAGACGCCTCGATCTGCGCCCTCATCGCCCCGTCATCGATCCGGCCATCGCTGCCGAAATAGCAATACAGGATGGGATAGACACCATGGAACGGGCGGGCCGGCGGGTCGGGACGCTTTGTCATGGCGCACATGCTCCGCCGCACCGCAGCAACGCCAGAACCGCATCACCGGTGCCGATCTGTCTCATTGTCATCATCTGCCCCCACAAACAGCAGCATAGCAAAGCCGACTGAAGATGGAAGGACCGTACCGGCGCAGCGGTTCGGTCCCGCTCAGCGCGCCAGCTTGGCGAGCTCCACGGCGACTCGCAGTTCCACATGCCCGATCAATTCTTCGAGGCCGGGATCGTCGGTGGCTTCGCGCCGCGACTCGAGCTGCGCTTTCAGCAGCATCAACTGCCGCGTCGGCACCGCCCCCGAAAGCAGGGCCGCCTTGAGCTTGTCGAGGCCATCCAGCAGGTCATGCCCGCGCTTGACCTGCCGGCGCTTGCGCTCGGTGGCATCCTCGTTGGCCTGAAGGGCAAGCAGACCATCCATCGGCATGGCGCCGGCCACGCCGCCCATCCGGGCGGCTTCAGGGCGACTGCCCTCCAGGGTGAAGCGTGCGCCCGAGCCCTGCGCGGCGCGCGCGGTCGACGTGGTCGTCCGTTGAACAGCAGCGCGAGGATCGATCGGATACATGCCGCTACCTTGCCGCGAAGAAGGTTAATGATGTCTTGCGACCCGGCAAATCCTGCCGCACCCGGCAGGAATGACCGGCAGCGGCCCCTGCCCGCGCGCCTGTCGATTTCCTAAAGCATTGAATCATATAGATTTCTATTCAAACCCGTGATGGCACGGGCTTCGCAACGCACAGCTCGGACGTTCATGTCCCGAGAGTTGAACGAGACGAGCCCGACCGTGACCTTCATGAGCGCACGCCCGATCCGACGCCTGGCAGCCGCCGTGCTCCTGGCCATCAGCGCCATCGCGGGAGCGCTCCCGGCGGACGCCATGTCGCGCATCAAGGACCTCGCCTCGGTCGAGGGCGTGCGCCAGAACCAGCTCGTCGGCTACGGCATCGTCGTCGGCCTCAACGGCACCGGCGACACCCTCAACAACGCGCCATTCACCCGTCAGTCGGCGCAGGCCATGCTGGAGCGCCTCGGCGTCAACACGCGCGGCGCCAACATGCGCACCGCCAACATGGCTGCGGTGATCGTCACGGCAACCCTGCCGGCCTTCGCCACCCAGGGCACAAAGGTCGACGTGACCGTCTCCTCTCTGGGCGACGCCAAATCGCTGCAGGGCGGCACCTTGCTCGTGACGCCGCTGCTCGGCGCCGATGGCGAGGTTTACGCCGTCAGCCAGGGCGCGGTGTCGATCTCGGGCTTTGCAGCGGGCGGCGATGCGGCGTCGATCACGCGCGGCGTCCCGACCGTTGGCCGCATCGCCAACGGCGGCATGGTCGAGCGCGAGATCGAGTTTGCGATCAACAAGCTCAAGACACTGCGCCTGTCGCTCCGCAATCCTGACTTCACCACAGCGCGCCGCATGGCCGCCGCCATCAATGACTTCATGGGCTCGCCGACCGCCGAGCCGACCGACCCGTCCACGGTCGTGATCCAGATTCCCGCCCGCTATCAGGGCAACATGATCCGCCTGCTCACCGAGATCGAGCAGCTGCGCATCGAACCGGACCAGACCGCCCGTATCGTCATCGACGAGCGCTCCGGCATCATCGTCATGGGTCGCGACGTCAAGGTCTCCACGGTCGCGATCGCGCAGGGCAACCTGACAGTGACGATCTCCGAGCAGCCGCAGGTCTCGCAGCCGGGCCCGCTTTCCAACGGGACGACAGCCGTCGTGCCGCGCACGGCCGTCAAGGTCGACACGGAGGGCGGCAACAAACTGGCCATCGTCAGGGAAAGCGTCTCGTTGCGCGACCTCGTCGATGGGTTGAACGCGCTCGGCATCGGTCCGCGCGACATGATTTCCATCCTGCAGGCGATCAAGGCCGCAGGCGCCCTGCAAGCTGAAATCGAGGTGATGTGATGACCTTTGCCCTTCCAGGACTGGCACTGCCCGCCGCCAAGCTTGCTCTCAGCGCCACCGCCTCCGCTCTCGGCGCCGTCAAGAATGCGCTGACGCCGGAGGACCAGAAGATCCGCAAGACGGCCGACGATTTCGAGACCATGTTCCTCGAGAACATGATGTCACAGGTTTTCCCGCAGGAATCCCCCGAGGGGCCGCTTGGAGAAAATGGCACCGGGGGCGGCGTCTACCGCGGCATGCTCGTCAACGAGTACGCCAAGAGCGTCGCCAAGTCCGGCGGCATCGGCATATCGGACACCATCTACCGTCAGATGCTCCAGATGCAGGAGCGCAACAATGCAGGCTGAACATGCCTCCCTTGAGCGTGCCCGCATCAGTTCTGCGACGGAAGCCCGCGCATTGGTCGACGGCCTGTTGACAACACTTGGAAGCCTCGCGCTCGTCATCGGCGAGGAAACCCAGTTGATGCGCGAGGGCCGCATCGGCGCCGCTCTCGAGCGCGAGCCGAAGAAGACGGAGCTATCGGGGAAGTACATGCGCGGCCTTGAGGTGCTCAAGTCCAACGCCGTCGCCCTCGCCCGCTTCGTGCCGGACGATGTCGGCCGACTGAAGACGGCCCATCTGGAATTCAGCGAATTGCTGGAGACCAATCAGGCGGTGTTGGCGACCGCACGCGCCGTCTCCGAAACGATTGTCCGCAGCCTGGCGAAAGATGCCGGCCGCACCGCCCAGCCCCAGGGCTATGGCAAGAGCAGTTATGGCAGCGTGTCCGATGCTGTCGGCAGACCGAGCACGGGTCCGATCGTGCTGAGCAAAAGCCTGTAGAAATCGTTAAGATTGCCTGCAATTCGGCAGTTTACGATTCACCAACCTTTCTTACCGCAGCTTAATGTCTTGCGGCGATAATCCGATTGTCTCCGGCTTGGGAGGCAGCATCAGGAGCATCGTCAATGGACATCGGCGGGGTTAGAATGGCTCCCGCCGCCGCAGGCGTCCCGCTTGCGCCCCGCGTGGAGCCCACATCGAGCGGCACAAAAGCCGTTGCGACAGAGTTGCCCAGAAGCGACGTGGTCGTGGACGTGCGCGGCCAGGCGTCTGCGAGGCTCGACGCGCGGACACAGGACCACCAGGATCAGGCACGGCGCGAGGCGCTGTTGCGCAGCTTCATCCAGACACGCATCATCATTCACCCTGACACGCGCGAGATCATTTCGCGCTCGGTCGACACGCGCACCGGCGACGTCATCGAACAGTTCCCGGATGAAACGACGCTGAAGCTGAAGGACTACCTCAAAGCCATACGCGACTCCATGGAGAGGCAGAACGCGCCTACCCAACAGGTCGAGCGCACAGCCTGACAAACAGAAGGACCGGACTTACGCGCGCAAGTCCGGTCCCGTTTTCTACTGAAATGCGGAGGCTGGCGCAGCGCGCCGGGCCTGCCCTTACTGGAACAGCCTCAGCACGGCCTGGTCGGACTGGACCGAGAGCGACAGCGCCTGCTGCGACAGCTGCTGACGTGTCTGCAGCGCCAGCACGTTCGCCGCCTCAAGGTTGGGATCGGCGTTGACCAGCTTGTCGGCGCCAGTCTTCAACACATCGACGAGGCCCTTCGCGAAGCTTTCGCGGTTCTGGATGATCGAGAGCTTGTTGCCAAATTCGGTTTGGTAGGACTGGACGGTCTTGACGGCCGATTCGATCGTCGACGTCTGTGCCGCGAAATCAGCCGCAACCGCCGCAGTTGCCGACACAACGCTCACCCCGAGCGCGGCGAGCGACACATCCTTGCCCGAAAGGGTGGTGCTCGAACTGGCCGTGCCGCTTGCGACCTCGTTGAAAGCAACCCTGAACGAGGTCAAGGCATTGAGCAAGTTCTGACCGTTGAAGCTGGCGTCCTGCGCAAGCTGCCCGATCGAGGTCATCTGCTCATTGAACTGCGCGGCGAAGGAATCGAGCTGCGCCCGGGTGGGCGAATTCACGACGGTTGACACCAGCGCGGGCGCGCCGAGGAGCGCAGCCTTTGCCGTGCCGGTCACCGTCACCGGCGAGGTTCCGGCGGATGTAATCGTGATGGAACCGTTGGCGACCACGGCGTTGTAGGCGCCGTTCGTCTGGGTGTTGATCTGGTTGATCACGTCGTTGACGGTCGAGGTCGCCGTCAGACCTGCGAACGTCACCGTCGAGGCCGTGCCGACTGCGGGAGTCAGGATGATCGTCTCGCCGTTGGCGATCGATGCCGCCAGCCCGCCCGCGGCAGGCGTGCCCGTCACGGTCGTTGTGCCGATGACGGCCGCGCCGCCAAAGCCCAGCGTGGCAGCACTGGCCGTGGCCCGGTTCGAGCTCGACGCCGAAGCCGCCGCGACCTGGTTGATGAGGCCCTTGGCGCTGTTCAGGGCCTTGGTAATCGCGTCCAGCGCCTTGTCGGCCGCCTTCAGCGTCTGGATGCCGTTGCTGAGACCGTTCAGGATACCCTCGACCGAATCCGATCGGTCGGAAAGCCCCTTCGAGGTAAAGAAGTTCAAAGGATC
Organism: Hyphomicrobiales bacterium; assembly: GCA_027483505.1. GTDB lineage: Bacteria > Pseudomonadota > Alphaproteobacteria > Rhizobiales > Beijerinckiaceae > Allobosea. The sequence goes on along the minus strand of JAIXUP010000030.1, from coordinate 308 downwards.
GTCCAGCGCCCCGTTGACCTTCTTGCCCGTTGCAAGCCTGTTCTGGGAGACAGCCAACAGATCGGCCGTCCCTTGCAGCGATAGTAGATTTGTCCGAACCCCATTCGAGAGTGGAACGCTGGCCATGATTGATTCCCATCTGCCTAAGATGGTTAATCATCCACAGTTATGGTTAATGATGCGTAAAGGGAAAGCGGCGGGCTTTGGGCCCGCCGCTTCGCGTTTCTGATAGGTCTTTGGGTTCCGCGATCAGCGGAACAGGCGCAGCACGGCCTGGTCGGCCTGGACCGAGAGCGAGATCGCCTGCT
>JAIXUP010000053.1 GCA_027483505.1 Hyphomicrobiales bacterium | reverse complement strand
GCCGGGGCCATGCTGGCCCGGCTCGTGCCCGACATCAGGAAGACCGCCGAGCTGGTCGAGGAGATCACCGCCGCCTGCCGCGAGCAGGATGTCGGCGCGAGCCAGATCAACCAGGCGATCCAGCAGCTCGACAAGGTGACCCAGCAGAACGCCGCCGCTTCCGAGCAGGTCTCCGCCACCTCCGAGGAGCTGGCCTCCCAGGCCGAGCGGTTGCAGGCCACGATCTCATTCTTCCGGATCGATGCGGCGAGCGGCGCTCAGGCTGAGGGCGCAGCCGGCAGCCATGAAGCGGTGGACGGCGCGGTGACGCAGCTGCGGGCCAAGGCCGCCGTTATGAAGGCTGCGGGTCGGCCCAAGCGGCAGGCCGAGGCGAGGAAGCCGCCTGCTGCCGCCCGTATGCCGGCCCGCAAGGTCGCCAATGGCGGCTTCACCTTCGATCTCGATGGCAGCGGTGACGCCACAGACGACGACTTCAAGCGGTCATGACCAAAGGGCGGGGGAAACATTCCCCGCCCCACCGTGGCCAACCTGCACCCCGGCCGCCTCTGGCGGCGCAATCACCGAGGCCAACATGGCTGACTCCGCTCAATACCTCACACTGGGTCTCGGACCGGAGACCTTCGGCATCGACATCCGCGGCGTGCGCGAAATTCTCGAGATGCAACCCATCAGCCGGTTGCCGCATGCGCCGCATTTTCTCATCGGCATCACCGACGTGCGCGGCGTGGGCTATCCCGTGGTGGATCTGCGCGCCAAGCTGGGCCTGCCGCGCGTCGAGCCGACAAGCGCGACACGAATCATCATCATCGACGTATCCCTGAACGGTCGCACGATTGGCATCGGCTTCGTCGCCGACCGTGTGTTCGAAGTCACCCGACTGGACGACACGCAGGCGGAGGCGCCGCCTGATGTCGGGGGGCGCTGGATTTCGCGCTACATCTCCGCCATCGGGCGAAAGGACGCCGGCTTCGTCATCATCTTCGACCTGGCGCGCCTGATGGAAAACGATGACGTCAGCGCTGTCGCCGAAACCGCAGAGGTCGCGGCGTGAACGCCTTGAAGCCCTTGCCCGATCCGGAAATGGACCAGCTTTCGGACCGCCATTTCGCGGCCATCGCAGCCGCCATTGAAAGCCGCGCCGGCATCAAGCTGCCGCGGGGCAAGCGCACGATGGTCGAGGGACGGCTGCGCCGGCGTGTGCGGGCGCTGGGCCTCGACAGCCTGCGCGCCTATGGTGCCCATCTGTTCGATTCCGGCGGCCTCGCCGGAGAGATGTCCGAACTCATCGAATGCGTCACCACGAACAAGACGGACTTCTTCCGCGAGCCGAGTCATTTCGACTTCCTGCGTGACGGCGCTGTCCGGGAGATCGGCAATTGGCAGGGCTCTGCGCTGCCCTCATTCAAGGTCTGGAGCGCCGCGGCCTCCACCGGAGCGGAAGCATACACAGCAGCGATGGTGCTGCAGGATCTGGTCGATGCGGGCCGCATTCGCCGCTACTCCGTGCTGGGAACGGACATTTCGGTGGAGGTGCTGCGCGAGGCGCAGCGCGCCGTTTATCCGCGTGAGTTCGTGGAGCCTGTGCCGGCCGACATGCGCCGCCGCTTCCTGATGAACGCGCGGGATCCGGCCTCGGCCACCGTGCGGATCGTGCCCGAGCTACGTGGCCGGGTGACCTTCCGACAGCTCAATCTCATGGACCCGGCCTACCCTTTCGACCGTGATGTCGACATTATCTTTTGTCGCAATGTCCTGATCTACTTCGAGAAACAGGTTCAGCACGCGGTCGTTTCGCGTCTGTCCAGCCATCTGCGCCAGGGCGGCTTCCTGATCCTTGGCCATTCCGAATCGATGGCGGCCAGCGGCGTGGATGGTTTGCGGCAGGCCGGTCCCACGATCTTCCAGCGTATCGACAAGGCTTAGCGAGGCAGCGATGAATCCCGTCCGTGTTCTCATTGTCGATGACTCCGCCTCGGTGCGGCAGGTCCTGTCCTCGATCCTCAATGACGCGCCCGGGATCAGCGTCATCGGCGCTGCAGCCGACGCCTTCGCGGCCGCCCGCCGCCTCCAGTCCGAGCTGCCGGACGTGATCATCCTCGACATCGAGATGCCGGGCATGAATGGCCTCACCTTCCTTCGCAAGATCATGGAGCAGCGGCCCATCCCGGTCATCATCTGCTCGACGCTGACGGAGGCCGGCTCGCCCATGCTGTTCGAGGCGCTGGAGGCCGGAGCCGTGGATGTGCTGCCCAAGCCTCGCGTCGGCACCCGCAATGCGTTGCTGGAAACCGCGGACCGGCTGTGCCATGCGGTTCGCGCCGCAGCCCAGGCTAAGCTCAGGCCCAAGCTGGCGCGTGTCGAGGTTGAGAAGAAGCTGACCGCCGATGCTATCCTTCCCCCTCCTGTGCCCCGCAGGGACCGCGTGGCGACCGACCGCGTCGTCTGCATCGGCTCCTCGACGGGCGGCACAGAAACCCTGCGCGAGGTGCTCGAGCAATTGCCGGAGACAACCCCCGGCATCGCCATCGTCCAGCACATGCCGGAGAAGTTTACCGCCGCCTTCGCCCGCCGCCTGAACGGACTGTGCAGGATGGACATCAAGGAAGCCGAGGATGGCGACGAACTATCGACCGGGCGCGTGCTGATCGCGCCGGGCAACCGGCATATGGTCCTGCAGCGCACCGGCCAGCGCTATCATGTTGCAATCAAGGACGGACCGCCGGTCTCGCGGCACCGCCCGTCTGTTGATGTGCTGTTCCGCTCCGCCGCACAGAGTGCAGGGGCCAACGCCATGGGCGTGATCATGACCGGCATGGGCGATGATGGCGCGCGCGGCCTGCTGGAGATGCGTCATGCAGGGGCGATGACGCTGGCGCAGGATGAAGAAAGCTGCGTGGTCTTCGGCATGCCCAAGGAGGCGATCGCCGCCGGCGCTGTTCAGCGGATCACGCCACTTGCGCGCATTCCGCGCGAGATCATCGACTGGCCGTCGGTCCAGCGGAGCGCGCCGGCCATGACCGCGCGCAGCGCCTAGCCCGGTCGTCCCGCATGCCTCCCGCAATCCCGATGATGGCAGCATACAGCGTGGGCGCCAGCCGCTCTGCGCCCGCTGAGATTCTGTCGCTCCTGCGCGAGGGGGAGGTCGAGATTGATCGGACCTTCGCCGAGGTGGGTGAGCGGTTCGGAGCCGGATTGACCGTGTTCGACGGCCTCAAGGGCCACCTGCGCGCGTTTGCGGAGGAGATGGGGCATCCGGAGATGGTCGAAGCGCGTGAAGCACTCGCGGTGCTTTCTCGTGACATCCTGTCCCTGCAGGAAAAACTGGCGGATGAAAAGGCTGCGCTGGAGGCGCTGAAGGATCACAGCGGGGCAGCAGGCCTGCTGCTCGGCGAGCTTTGGCTGAGCATGCGGCTCGTCGGCATCCTCACCCAGAACCTGCGGATCGAGCGCGCCAACATCAGGGGACCGGCGGGTGATCTAGAAGCCTTCACCGAGGAGGTCGTCGCCTGTTCGCGCCGGGCACGCGAGGTGATCGACGGCTGTTGGCGGAGCCACCGCGCGATCTCGGGGCTGATCGAAGCAGCCCTCACGGCCCAGTCGACGTTCGACGGCGAGATGGGAGCATCGCTGGCGCAGATTGCCACGCAGCTCGAGCAGCGGCTGCTCGAGCTTGGCCAGCGGCAGGCCGCGACCGCCGGTGTGGTCAATGACATGGCCGCCCATTCCGGTCGGGTCGTCATGGCCACGAGCGAGGCCGTCATGGCGCTCCAGTCCGGCGACAACATCCGTCAGCGGATCGCGCACAGCATTACGGCGCTGGGCATCGATGACGGCCGCGTCGAGGGTCTTCGCCCCGTGCTCATGATGTTGCAGGGCGCGCAGCTCAGGGCCACCGCCGCGCTGCTGGACGAGGATTGTGGCCGCATCAGCGAAACCCTGGCGCTGCTGGGTGACGAGACCGGGCGACTGACCGGCTGCGTCGAGGTTTTCGTCGGCGCGGGCGATGCCGGCGCGTCGAATTCGCTGGTCGCCGATCTCGAGACAGGCCTTGGCGCCGCCTCCGGGATTTTGGGCCATTGCGACAGGGCGCGCGGCCGCGTTGACCACGTGATTGCCGAACTCATCACCTTTCTTGAAGGTTTCGAGACGGCCGTCGCAGAACTGCGCCGGACCGTGCTCGACATTGTGTTCCTGGGAACCAATGCCGGCTTGCGGGCCGCGCATTTGGGTGAAAGCGGGCGTGGGCTTGTGGTGATCGCAAAGGAGCTCAAGAGCGGCGCTGACCTCGTCGAGCATCAGGCGCGCGAGCTTGCCCCCACTTTCGGGCGCATGCTGGCAGCTTCCACCGAGCTGCGCCAACGCGCCGTAAACGCTGGCCGGATCTCGACCTTCGATGCTACGGTGAAGAGCTCGCTGGAACGCATCAAGCGTGTGGGCGTGCGTCTGGGGGACCTCGTGCAACGGCTGAATGGCGACGCGTCGCGCTTCTCGGGCGACATCGACAATGCCCGCCGGACCTTCATGGCGACGGCGGCCCGTGCAGCTGGAATCAAGGACATCGCGACGCGGCTGGAGGCCATGGCTGATGACACGCAGGGCCGCGTCGATGCCAAAGATACCGCTGCCATCGCATGTGTGCTCGCAGAGAAGGTCTGGCCGCTTTATACGATGAAGGCCGAACGCGACGTCCACCGTGCGGTCCTCAGCGCGCAGGGCATTGGTGATGGACTGGCCGAGCCCGAGGCGCCTGCAGCCGGGCCGGGGGCAGGATCACAGGGCGCGTCTGTTTTCGACGACTTCGACGACTTCACCGATTTCGCTGCCTGAACCTGACCGTCCATTCGCGATCAGACTCCGCTGCAAGGCGCTGTCAGACAAACCAGAATGGTCTGAGAAATCGCCCGAACCCGCTGCCGCAAAACATTTTCGTGGACCTCCAGATCGCGCGACGCCTGCGCCACGCTCATTCCACGATCCTTGATTGGCCGAACTGCCTCGTAGGGCAATCAGCTTTATTTCACCAAATAATCAATAGCTTACAGGGGTAAATGGCGGAGAGAAGAAAACTGGGTGCGACCGTTCTGCTCCGCCTTCTGCGTGCTTCTGGGATGTCACTGCACCTGTCTGCATATTAGGTAGAGTAGGAAACGCCGTACTTGGTCGCTGCTTGTTTCAAACGCGGGCTAGTTTCAGGCGAAACCGGCGTCACAATGTACCCGCATTCGAGGTCCCCCAACATTGCCGAGCTGCCGGCAGGGCCTGCACACCACTGGAGGCCAATCAGGGCACAAATCACGGAATCCAACTTGTCCTGATCTGCTTTTTGCGGGCTATCAAGCTCTCTCATTCCTCTTGCCCAATCCCTCATGCCCGTCACTGCGAGGCGCTCTGCTAGCTGTGTGATCGTATCGACAACCGATCGCCAGTCTTCTGGACGGAACTTGCGCCGGTTGGTTGGGTTATACTTCGGCGCACATAATCGTCGCGCGAAATGCGCGGCAAGCGCGGGGAGCGCCAGAGCTGGGAAAACCTCTATTGCGTAATGCCCAGCGTTGGCTGTTCGCGCCAAAAGTGGATCTTGCGTCGCGTTGAGCGCTCGAAGAAATGACCATATCGGCGCATTGTCGCAGAACATTCCAGTTTTGCTGCGACTAGCGGGCTGAACTCCACCGCCGACAAAAGAAACTAAAGATGCAGCGACTTTGTCGACCGGACGACTGCCGGTTTGGTTTGGGACGATGGTCGGCTGATCTATGGCAACAATGCTACGCGCGTGGTTGTTGCGCGTCGAAGTGATGATCTCCAAAGCACCTGCAAATGAAACAAGAATTGGCTCCCTAAAGACAGGCTCTGCGTTCGTTGCAAAGGCCACAGAACAAATTGCTCCAGGCGCTTTGGGATTATTCATCCAAGCGGAGTCGAAGCCAAAGACGATAAAGCTGTTCTGATTATTTGCAGCGGTCATAGATTTAATTCGTGTTGTAGGCTCCTAAATAAGGGCATGCCAGATCGAATACATAAGCCGCGTTGTTTCATCTAGTTTTTCTATTTCTACGGAGATATCCAGAAGCGCCCAGGGATTGCAAAACCGGATCGGAGGGTCTTATTCGCGTTTCCACGTGAAGAATCGCAGTGCAGCCAAGTTCTGCGCAAATGGCGGAGAGGGAGTCTTGGTCTCCGCCATTTTATGTGGTCCGATGTGGTCTCATGTGCTCCAAGTACAGAAATCTAATTTGTGGAGCGATAACAGCTATTTGTCTAAATTCCTCCATCGCAGATTTATGTCGATTGTTTTGAGCTGACGCCGAAGTTAGGGTTGAGGTTAGGGTCGGCGTTAGGGTCGCATATTTGGGGGCTGCGGTTGGGGTCGCGTGGCCGTGTTGAGTAGGGCAGGGCATGCGGACAACCTCGAAGCTGACTGTTCGCGGCGTTGAGACGGCCAAGCCGGGCCTGCATAGCGACGGTGGCGGCCTTTACCTCCTCGTCACCGAGACCGGACGGCGGCGCTGGACCTATATCTTCCGGCGCGGCACCAAGCGCACCGAGCTCGGCCTTGGCGTCTATCCGGACGTCTCGCTGGCTGATGCGCGGGAGCTGGCGAACAAGAAGCGCAAGGCGATCAACGCCGGTGCTGACCCGCTCGAAAAGAAGAAGACGATCAAGCGCGAGGCGAGACAGAAGCAGGTGCCGACCTTTGCCGAAGCCGCCGACATGTTCGTCGACACGATGGCGCCCCAGTTCCGGAACCCGAAGCATGTCGAGCAGTGGCGCGTGACGCTCGCAACGCACAGCGCCGCGATCGCGAAGCTCCGGATCGATAAGGTCGACACGCCTGAAGTCCTGTCCGTGCTGAAGCCGCTTTGGCCGAAGATACCTGAGACAGCCTCTCGCCTCCGAGGCCGGATCGAACGCGTGCTGGACTACGCCAAGGTGCGCGGCTGGCGGAGCGGTGAGAACCCGGCGCGCTGGCGCGGCCATCTCGATCACGTCCTGCCCAAGCGTGCGAAGCTAACGCGTGGCCATCATGCCGCGATGCCTTTCGACGAGGTTCCTGGCTTCGTTGCGAAAGTCCGGGAGATTGAAACGCTCGGTGCGCTGGCGCTCGAATTCACGATCCTCACGGCGTCCCGCACAAGCGAGGTGTTGAAGGCGGAATGGAAGGAGTTCGACCTCGACAAGGCCGTCTGGACCATTCCCGCCGTGCGGATGAAGGCGGGACGAGAGCATCGTATTCCCCTTAGTGCCGGCGCCGTCGCCATCCTTCGCAAGCTTGCCGAAGTTCGGCTCAGCGACTTCGTCTTCCCCGGCATGAAGGCGAACCAACCCGTCTCCGGCATGGTGATGACCATGGTGCTTCGCCGAATGGAGCTCACCGACATCACGGTCCACGGCTTCCGTTCGGCCTTCCGTGACTGGACGGCGGAATGCACCGAGTTCCCGAATGAGGTTTGTGAGGCGGCGCTCGCCCACGTCATCAACAACAAGGCGGAGGCGGCCTATCGCCGGGGTGACCTGTTCGAGAAGCGCCGGAAGCTGATGGACGAGTGGGGCGCGTATTGCGAGGGCAGCCTACCAGTGCCGCGCTCCTGAATGTCGGGATGCTGCACAAAAGGCCTACATTGGGGCGCTACGCGATCACCAGCGAATAGTTCGTGCTCCTGCCACCGGCGGCATCCTTTGCCAGAACGCCCCGCGCGATGAGATCATCGATATCGCGCAAAGCCGTGTCCTGCGAGCACTTCGCAAGAAGCGCCCATTTCGATGACGTCAGTTTGCCTTCGAAGCCGTTCAGCAGCCGGTTGATGATCGTGCGCTGGCGATCGTTGAGCGGCGCATCGCGATGCCGCTCCCAGAACCGCGCCTTGGCCATGACCGACGCGAGCGTTGCCTCTGCCCCTTCGAAAGCGCGACCAAGACAACCGAGGAACCATGCCAGCCAAGGTGTGACGTCCATCTCGCCCTTCTGCGTGGCTTCCAGCATGTCGTAATAGGTCTTCCGCTCGATGCGGATCTGCGAAGACATGCTGTAGAACCGTTGCGGTGAACCCTCCGAGCGCGCCAAGGCCATATCCGCGATGGCTCGGGCAATGCGGCCGTTGCCATCGTCGAATGGATGAATCGTGACAAACCAGAGATGGGCGAGTGCCGCCTTGATGACTGGATCGATATCCGTTGGCGCTTCGAACCAAGCCAGAAAGCGCGACATCTCGACGTCAAGCCTGTCAGCGGCTGGCGCTTCGAAATGGACCCGCTCGCGCCCGATCGGTCCCGAGACAACCTGCATCGGCCCGGTGCTACCATCCCGCCACGCGCCGACCTTGATCCGCGTTATGCCACTACGCCCCGTCGGAAACAGGGCCGCGTGCCAGTCAAACAGCCGTTCTGCCGTCAGCGGTTTGTTGTAACGCTGCGTGGCGTCGAGCATCATTTCGACGACGCCTTCGACATCGCGGTCAACAGGCGCCAGCGCGCCGATATCGAGCCCAAGACGACGGGCGATGGAGGATCGCACCTGCTCCTTGTCCAGCGCCTCGCCTTCGATCTCGCTGGACTTGAGCACGTCTTCCGTCAGAGTTTGAAGGAGGGCTTCGGATTGGAGCGGGAAGCCGAGCGCTTCCATCCGCCCGATCAACCGTCCCTGCCGATGCCGAACAGCCGCAAGCGAGGCGCTGAGCGCCTCATCGCTCCACCCGAATTTCGGCCAGCCCTCGCGTTCGTAGATGAACATGCCCAATCACCGCATTATATGCGGAGATAATAGGCATCATTCACCGCAAAGGGCAAGCTTAATCGCCGCGCGGTAAGCGGAGAATAGGGGCGCTATTCGCCGCAACGGTGGTTACGCGCCTCTCTTCTTAAGACACAGCGCGCACTTCGAGGCGCACGCCCGTCTTGTCCTGAAGGGCATCGATCACAGCGAAGAGGTTCGCTGCTGTCGGGTTCCCCTTGGGGCCGAACATGCGCATCAGGCTCTTGGTCGGGGTCTTGGTGGCTTCGGCAAAGGCATCGAAGCCGATCGTCGCATTGATATAGTCGCGCAGCGCCGCACGCCCGCTGGCCACATCGCCATCGAAAAGGGTCTGTGCGGCGTCCTGAAACAAGGCTTGCCGAAAGGCGGGATCGCGGGTCGCGCGGGACTGCACGGTGTTCCGGAAGCTACGGGCCAAGACCATGATGTCCTCCTCGACCTTTCTTAGAAGTGGCTCGGTTTGTTTGAACAGTTTGTGGACCGCCGATAAGTGGTTTCGCCCTTGGGTTACGCCGCCGCTGGGATTTGCTGCAGTGCGCTGATGAAGGCCTGATCGGGTGTCTGCCCGGCCAGCCCCTGATGAGGGCGCCTTCGGTTGTAGAAGTCCAGATAGCGCCCGATGGAAGCCCGCGCCTCGCTCACCGATGCGTAGGCGCGCAGATACACCTCCTCGTGCTTCAGCGATCGCCATAGGCGCTCAACGAAGACGTTATCCCGCCACGCGCCCTTTCCATCCATGCTGATGGCGATGGCGTTGCCGATCAGCATCGTGGTGAAGGCCCGGCTGGTGAACTGCGATCCCTGATCGGTGTTGAAGATCTCCGGCTTGTCGTATCGCGCCATGGCCTCCTCGACGGCCTCGATGCAGAAGCCGACGTCCATGGTGATGGAGAGCCGCCAGGCCAGGACCTTGCGACTGAACCAGTCGATGACAGCGGCCAGATAGACGAAGCTGCGTGCCATCGGGATGTAGGTGATATCCATGGCCCAGACCTGGTTCGGCCGCGTCACGACCAGCTTGCGCAGGAGATACGGGAACACCTTGTGGCCAGGCTCCGGCTTCGAGGTGTTGGGCCGCCGGTAGAGTGCCTCGATGCCCATCCTGCGCATCAAGGTGGCGACGTGCAGCCGCCCGACCTGATGACCTTCCTGCTTCAACAGGCCCTGCAGCATCCGGCTGCCCGCGAACGGATAGTCGAGATGCAGTTCGTCGATCCGGCGCATCAAGGCCAGATCGGCGTCGCTCACGGCGCGCGGCAGGTAGTAGACGCTGCCCCTGCTGATGCCGAGGACAGACGCTTGCCGGCTCACCGGCAGATCATGGCTCCGGTCTATCATCGTTTTGCGCTCAGCAATCCCGCCTTGCCGAGCGCGCCGGACAAAAAATCGTTCTCCAGCGCCAGCTGCCCGATCTTGGCATGAAGGTCCTTCAGGTCGACGGTCGGCGCGGCATCCGCTTTGGCCTCGCCGCCGAAGACCCCGGCGGCTCCTTCCAGCAGCTGGTCCTTCCACTGCTTGATCTGGTTGGCATGAACATCAAACTGCTGCGCCAGCTCCGACAGCGTCTTCTCACCCTTCACAGCCGCCAACGCCACTTTCGCCTTGAAGGCCGGCGTGTGGTTCCGCCTCGCTCGTCTCGCCATGGTCTCTCCTGTTCTCGGCCAGCATAGGCCGCGTTCAGGCGAAAACCCACCTATCGTCGCTGTTCAGATTCCTCGGGCCACTTCTAGCCAAATTGCAGCCTACACACATTCGTTCGAACCGGTCTGTTGATGTGCGAACCCGTTCTCACGAGGTTCAGCCCGAAAAAAGTGACATATTCCGCCTTTAATGCCCAGAATTGACAGCGAATTCGGAGGCCGAAGCGGCTGAATTTTCGGCTATGTGAGGGCGACATTCTGAAGGCGCCTCCGCCAAGCCCCGGAAGTGTAGGGGCAATTTTCTTACATTAAACAATTGATATCATTTCGAAAAACGGTTGGTGCCCCTAGCCGGAATCGAACCAGCACTCCTTGCGGAATCCGATTTTGAGTCGGACG
>JAIXUP010000029.1 GCA_027483505.1 Hyphomicrobiales bacterium | reverse complement strand
CCATCAACCCGGCGATCGCGCATGGCGTGTCTCAGCACATCGGCTCGATCGCGGTCGGCAAGCTGGCGGATCTCGTGCTGTTCGATCCGGCCTTCTTCGGCGTCAAGCCTTCGATGGTGATCAAGGGCGGCAGCATCGCCGCAGTGCCGATGGGTGACCCGAATGCCTCGATCCCGACGCCGCAGCCGGTGCATTACCGCCCGATGTTCGGCGCCTTCGGCAAGGCCATGACAGCAACGTCCCTCACCTTCGTGTCACAGGCCTTCGTCGCGAGGGACGGAGCCAAGCGGCTCGGGCTGTCAAAGGAGTGCGTCGCCGTCAGCAACGTTCGCGGCGGGATCAGCAAGAAGAGCATGATCCACAACGACGCGACGCCCGACATCAAGATCGATGCCGAGACCTATGCGGTGACGGCGGATGGTGAGCTTCTGGTGTGCGAGCCGATGAAGGTGCTGCCGATGGCGCAGCGGTATTTCTTGTTTTGAGGAGTAGTTCCGGGCACTGGAGCCACAAAAGTTAGTAGCACGCTTATCAAATTGTGCTACTAACTCACCTCATGCAGTTCATCCCCCTCAACATCCAGACGCTCTATGCGGACCTTGTGCAGCAGGTCGAGGCAGCCTCTGCCGACGAGGCGACGGCTGTCACGGTTGTTGTCAAGGGCATCCGCTACACGCGCCTGCAGCGCTGGATCGGCAAGAAGCGGGTGGTGGAGCATCTCGGGCGGGCGGACGATCCGGAGGTGATCGCAAGGGCTGCCCGCGCAGCGGGCGAGATGGCGCACCGGACAGAACGCCGCAAGCTCGTCTCCATGCTGGCCCGGGTCATTCCGGCGCCCGCAAGGCCGCTCGGCGACGTGCTTGAAGCTGTGGCCCATGCCGGCCTGTTCCGAAGGGGTGCTGTCCTCGTCGGCACCGGCGCCTATCAGACCTACGCACCCATGATCGGAGCCGTGCTGCCTGCCGCAACCGTGATGACGCAGGATGCCGACCTGGCGACCGCAGACCTCGCGCTGGACAGCGACAGCGGGGATATCGCCATGATCGACATCCTGCGCTGCGCCGATCACAGCTTCAGCGCCGTCATGGGACTTGACCCAACGACTCTGCCCTCGCGATTCCGCAGCAGGAGCGGCTTTCTGGTCGATCTGCTGACGCCCGTGCTGCGCCGCACCGACCCGAACCCGATGCCGCTTGACAGGCTGAAGGCCGGGGCTGTGCCATTGCAGCAGCTTGGCTGGCTGCTCGAAGGCGCCGTTGACACCGTCGCGCTGCATGGCGCGGGCGTTCCGGTGAGGGTGCCTGCTCCCGCGCGTTTCGCTGTTCACAAGCTGCTCCTCGCGCAAAAGCGCGACGCGGGCCAGACCGCCAAGCGGCGCAAGGACCTGCTTCAGGCGAAAGCCCTGATCGAAGCCTTGTCCGAGGTCGACCCGTCCTCGCTTGACGATGCGCTGGCCGATGCGCGGGGGCGCGGCGAGGCCGGATGGGCGGGGCCCATCAACCGCTCGCTCAGGGAGCTTGAGGCTCCCGGCGCGGGATCAGGGTAACCGCAGCGGTCTCCGTGGTGCCCCCCGGTTGACACAGCGCCGATGGCGCAGCGGTATTTCCTGTTTTGAGCAGGCTGTGGCAGGGTGCTGTTCCAGCAACGAACGGACCCGTGCCATGATCTACCTCATCGCCACCTTGCGCATCAAACCGGGCAGCCTGGCTGCCGTCACGGCCGCGGTGAAGCCGTGCCTTGAAGCGACACGCAAGGAGGCCGGCTGCATCTCCTACAATCTGCACGTGGACGTAACGGACCCTGAGGCGCTGGTCTTCGTCGAACGCTGGGAGACGCGCGAGGCTCTCACCGCCCATTTTGCCACGCCGCACCTTCAGGCCTGGCGCGAGGCCGGGGGACCGCACATCGTCTCCCGCAAGATCGAGATCATCCATCCGGATCGCGTCGAGACGCTCTGAAAGCACAAAAGCCGGAGCACGAGGCCCCGGCTTCATGAAGCTGTTCGCCGGGCGATGCCCGCCTCAGCCCACGACCTTCAACTGGTCGGCGGACTGCTTGCCGGTGCGGCGGTCCGTCGCCATTTCGTAGGACACCTTCTGGCCTTCGCGCAGATCGGTCAGGCCGGCGCGCTCGACGGCGCTGATGTGAACGAACACATCGCTGGAGCCCTGATCGGGCTGGATGAAGCCATAACCCTTGGTCGGGTTGAACCACTTGACAGTACCAGTCGCCATTATCGTCTTGCTCTCTCGTCAGATCATTCTGTCTGGCCTGCCGCATGGCGGGCCGATGGGGTCATCGACGAGGAGGCCGGGCGACTGGCGCCTGACTCCGGATGCCCCGGACGTCCTGCGAACTGGTCTGATTGCCGCATCAATCGACGCAAAAACCTACGAGAACGGCCCGCGCCTGTCAATCTGAGGACAAATCCGGGGTCAGGCGAGCCGCCGCACCTCCGGCCTGATCGCCGCCAGCGTCTCCATCACCCGCACAGGCGGAATGGTGAAGCTGACCTCGGTGCCGACCCTGAGCTTCGACTTGAGCGTGAAGACCCCGCCATGCATCTCCACCAACCCCTTGACGATGGGCAGGCCGAGGCCGGAGCCTTCTTCGGCGGTCTTGATGGCCTGGGAGCCGCGCCCGAAGCTGGACAGGACGGTCGTCAGCTCGTTTTCGGGAATGCCGGGACCGTTGTCGGTGATCGACACATACTGTCCGCCCGTGGCCGTCCAGCCGACCTTGAGCATGATGTCGCCGCCTTGCGGGGTGAACTTCACCGCATTGGACAGCAGGTTCAGAATGATCTGGCGCATGGCGCGCTCGTCGGCCCAAATCTTCGGCAGGTCGGGCTCCACCGCCTGCCGGATGGTCTGGCTCTTGCCGCGGGCGCGCAAGGTCAGCATGTGCAGGCACTCGTCGGCGATGTGCGCGAGGTTGATGGCCTCTTCCTTCAGCTCATAGCGCCCCGCCTCGATGCGCGAGAGATCGAGGATCTCGTTGATCAGGTTCAGCAGATGCTGGCCGCTGGCATGGATGTCGCTGGAGTACTCGCGGTAGGGCGGCGCGGCATGGGGGCCGAAGACCTCGTTCTTCATCACCTCGGAGAAGCCGAGGATCGCGTTCAGCGGCGTCCGCAGTTCGTGGCTCATGGCGGCGAGGAACTTGGACTTGGCGAGGTTGGCCTCCTCCGCCTTGCGCCGGGCGTCCTCGGAGTTGATCGTCGCGGTTTCGAGTTCGGCGATGAGGATGTCTTTCTCGGCGCGGAATTCAAGCGTGGCGACCGCCTGCGAATAGAGCCGGTTTGACAGGAAGAGGAAGAAGATCTGCGAGACCAGGCCGACCGAGGCGATGGTCATCGTGCCGACATCGCGGTTGACCCACAAGAACGAGGCCAACGCGATCAGCAGCGGGAAAATCGCGACGTAGACGGCGCCAGGAACGGTATAGGCGCTGAGCACAACCGCCGTACCGAAGAACATCAGCGATCCCACCATGAACACTTTTGCGCCCGGTTCGCCTGCACCGAGGAACATCAGGACGAGACCGGTCCAGACCAGCGTCTGGAGCGCGGTGCTGATGATCAGCAGATTGGGGCCGGTGCTGTCATCGCCCTCAAGTCGGCGCAGGACGCGCCGGGCGAGGAGATACTGCAAGGCGCAGATCACGAGAGCCGCCGAAGCCCACATCGCCATCAACGGCGCCGGAATCCAGACCGACCCGATCAGGCCGACAAGAATGATCAGGCCGGCGAGAAGCGCGCCGGACGCACTGGTCGACTTCTGGGCGAACTGGCGGATCAGCTCGGATTCGAAGGAGCGCTCGAGCCCGCTGGCGGAGGTGAGCCGCTCGCGCACGCTCTGGATGTTGCGGCCAAGCTGACGGCGCTGGCCAATCCGGTCTTCGTCATTGCGCCGGCTTGTCACCACCGGCGACATTGAGTGCTTGACGGAATCTGGGATCGATTTGGGCGGCATGGGTTACAGCTGGGTCCGAAACACGCAACGGCGCTCACGCGCGGGTTCAACAAAACATACGAATCGTTAAAGTCTTCCTGATGCGCCGAGTCCGTTTTGATCGATTCCGCCGCCTCCCGAGGCGCTTCGGCGTGGCCGAACTCCTCGCCGGCCTGGGCGTCCTCGCGCTGCTGGCGCTGGTCGCCCGCGAGGTCGACAGGCGCTGGACAGTGCCCGAAGTGGTGGCGGGCTTCGGAGATGCCATCGACGGCGACAGCCTCCGGGTGGCGGGGCAGGAAATCCGCCTGAAGGGCATCGACGCCCCCGAAATCAGCCAGTACTGCAAGAACCGCGTCGGGCGCGACTATGCCTGCGGCGTCGAAGCCAAGCGCTGGCTCAACGCGCGCCTGCAGCGCGGCGCGGTGAGTTGCCGCATCGAGGGCCATGACCGCTATGGCCGCATGCTCGGCGTCTGCTCGCGCGGCGACGAGGTGCTCAACGACGCCATGGTGCGCGAGGGCATCGCCGTGGATTTCGGCGGCTACCGATCGGCCGAGGCTCAGGCGCAACGGCAAATGCTCGGCCTGTGGAGCGGCAAGTTCGTGCTGCCGGCCGACTACAGGGCCGCCAACCCGCGCCATTGAGCCTTGGGCGACGTTTCCAGCGGCGCAGGCATGGGGAGCGCAGAAATTGGCGACATTGCCTTCATGCTGTCAAATCCCTCGTGCTAACGTCATCTCTCAATCTGTCTTTGCAGGAGGGTTCGCCATGATCGAACTGCGTGTCAACGGGGCCGTGCATCGTCTCGACATCGACCCCGACATGCCCTTGCTCTGGGCCATCCGTGACCATATCGGCCTGACTGGCACAAAATTCGGCTGCGGCATCGCCCAATGCGGCGCCTGCACGGTTCACATCGACGGCCAGCCGGTGCGCTCCTGCTCGCTGCCGGTTTCGGCTGTTGCCGGCCAGGCCATCACCACCATCGAGGCCGCAGAAGGGCCTGTCGCAAAGGCGGTTCAGGCCGCGTGGACCGCGCTCGACGTGCCGCAATGCGGCTACTGCCAGTCCGGCCAGGTGATGACGACGATCGCGCTGCTGGAAGCCAACAGGAAGCCAAGCGATGCCGACATCGATGCAGCGCTTTCCGGCAACCTGTGCCGCTGCGCCACCTATGCCCGAATCCGCACAGCCGTGCACACCGCCGCCAAGGCACTGGCCTGAAGGAGGACGACGCCATGCTCGCCAAGATGATGACACGGCTTGCGAACGCCGCACCGTCCCGCCGCTCGTTCATGATCGGCTCTGCGGCGGCGGCCGGCGGCCTCGCCGTGGGGTTCCGCTCCGCTGAGGCGGCCGGCGGCGCGACCGGCGGCGTCACGCCTTTCAACGCCTATATGCGGATCGCGCCGGACAGCTCGGTGACCGTGATCGCGGCCCATATGGACATGGGCCAGGGCATCTATGACGGCATCGCCACGCTGGTTGCGGAAGAACTCGACGCTGACTGGTCCCAGATGAAAGCCATCGGCGGCGCCGGCAATCCGAAGCTCTATGGCAATGCGGCCTGGGGCGGCGCGATCCAGGGCACTGGCGGCTCGACCGGCACCACGTCATCCTGGGAGCGTTACCGGATCGCCGGCGCGGCAGCCCGGCAGATGCTGGTGGCCGCCGCCGCGGCCGAATGGCGTGTGCCGGCCGCTGAAATCCGGGTCGCCAAGGGCTTAATCAGCCATGCCTCCGGGCGCTCCGCCGGCTTCGGCGAACTGGCAGCGAAAGCCGCGGCCCTGCGCGCGCCCGCCAGCGTTACGCTGAAAGATCCCAAGGACTGGGTTCTCATCGGCAATGACAAGCTGCGCCGGCTCGATTCGATGGCGAAGTCGAGCGGCAGAATGGACTACACGATCGACGTGAAGCTGCCCGGCATGCTCACCGCCGTGCCGATCCACCCGCCGCTGTTCGGCGCGACTCTGACCTCATTCGATGCCGCGAAGGCGAAGGCGATCAAGGGCGTGGTCGATGTCGTGCAGCACCCCCGCGGGCTGGCCGTGGTCGCCGTCGACATGTGGTCGGCGCTCAAGGGCCGCGAGGCAGTCACCGCCGTCTGGGACGACAGCAAGGCCGAGAACCGCTCCAGCGCCGATCTGGCCAGGGAGTACCGCGCACTTGCCCTGAAGCCGGGCCTCGCGGTCGCCCGCAACGAGGGCAACGCGGAGGCCGCCATCGCCGGCGCCGCCCGGACCATAGAGGCGACGTTCGAATTTCCCTACATCGCCCATGCCGCGCTCGAGCCGCTCAACGCCGTCGTCCGCCGCAATGCCGATGGCACGATCGACATCTGGGGCGGGCACCAGATGCCGGACATCTATCAGGGGACGGCGGCGGCGATCGCGGGTGTGCCGCCATCCCAGGTGACGATGCATGTGATGAAAACCGGCGGCAGCTTTGGCCGGCGCGCCGTCATCGATGCCGATGTGATCGTCGAGGCGGTTGCAGTGGCGAAAGCCATCGACTTCCGTGCGCCGGTCAAGTTGCAGTGGACCCGCGAGGACGACATGCGCGCGGGCCGCTACCGTCCAGCCTATGTGCATCGGCTGAAAGCCGGCGTCGACAGGGACGGCCGGATCGTCGGCTGGTACAACCACATCGTCGGCCAGTCGATCGTGGCCGGCACGCCCTTCGCCGCCGGGCTGGTGAAGAACGGCGTCGACATGACCTCGGTCGAGGGAGCCAACAACCTGCCCTACAGGTTCGCGGCCCAGAAGGTCGACCTGACCACGACGCAGACCGGAGTTCCGGTGCTGTGGTGGCGCGCGGTCGGCTCGACCCACACGGCCTATGCGGTCGAGGTCTTCCTCGACGAGGTGGCGGCGCTCACCGGCAAGGACCCCTATGAATACCGGATGTCGCTGCTCGACCCGGCCTCCAAGCATGCGCGCGTGCTGAAGCTGGCGGCCGAGAAGGCCGGCTGGGGCTCCGCCCTCCCGGCAGGCCGCTTCCGCGGCATCGCCCTGGCCGAGAGCTTCGACACGGAGGTCGCGCAGGTGGTGGAGATCGCCATGCGGCCGGACGGCTCATTCAAGGTCGAGCGCGTGGTCTGCGCCGTCCATTGTGGCGTTGCGGTCAATCCGGACAATATCCGCGCCCAGATGGAGGGCGGCATCGGTTTCGGGCTTGGCGCGGTGATGAAGTCGCAGACCACCCTCGACAAGGGCCGTGTCGTCGAAACCAATTTCGACAGCCATGAGGTGCTGCGCTTCGACGAGATGCCGGTGGTCGAGGTCCATATCATGCCGTCCACGGATGTGCCGACCGGGGTCGGAGAGCCCGGCGTGCCGCCGATCGGCCCTGCCGTCGCCAACGCCGTCTTCGCGGCCACGAAACGGCGGCTGCATGTGTTGCCCTTCGCGCGGGTCGAGAATGCCTGACCCAGCACAAGGACTTAAGCAATCCTCCCGACTTTCCGCATTGCCGACGCCGGATAGAGTGGGACTGTTCCTCCCGGCTTTGGACACAAAGCTGAACTTGAAAGGCCGTTCTCGCGAGCGGCCTTTTCTTTGGACCGTTTCAGGATGACAGACCCTGACTGGGCAGTTTGTCGATGGCTTCCGCCAGAAAGGCCCTGACGGCCACGTCAGCGCTCAGGGCGATTGCGCGCTGAAAGTGCTCACGGGCCTCGCCATGGTCGCCTGAAGCGGCCAGGAGCATGCCCCTCGTCGCCCACCAGGGCTGGAATTCATCGCCAATCTGCGAGCGAAAACCTTCGAGGACGGCAAGGCCCGCCTGCGGCCCGTGCGCCGGATCATCCGACTGGCCCAGCGCCGCAGCCAGCCCGACTACGCCGCCGACGCTTGGCGCGACCGCGAGCAGCCCCTCATAGAGCGCGACAACCGCCGGCCAGTCCGTGCGGCCAGTGATGCGGCGTGCGGCATGCACGGACTGGATCGCCGCCTCGATCTGGAAGCGCCCCATGCGGCCGCTGGTTCCGGCCCGCGCCAGAAGTTGTTCGGCGTGCCGCATCAGGCCCGTGTTCCAGCGTGAGGTGTCCTGCCCGGCCAGCGGCACATAGCGGCCATCGGCGTCGCGACGGGCATCGCGGCGCGCTTCGGCATGGCCGATCAAAGCGGCCAGCCCCAGCGCCTCCGGCTCGTCCGGCAGGAGATCGGCCACCAGGTTCGCGAGGAATAGCGCTTCCGCGTCGAGATCGCGCGCCATATCGTGCCCGGCCTGGGCACCATCAATCCAGTGCAGCGCATAGATGCCATAGATGGCTTCAAGAACGGCCTCGACGCGCGCCGGCATCTCCGACCGGTCGGGAATCGCAAAGGGAATGCGGGCCGCCTTGATCTTCTGCTTGGCCCGAACCAGCCTTTGCGCCATCGTCGGACCGGGCACGAGGAAGGCGGCGGCGATCGCTGCCGCCTCCAGCCCCAGCACCGTCTGCAGGATCAGCGGCGTCCTCACTGAATGATCGATGCTCGGATGCGCGCAAGCGAACATCAGCTTGAGACGCTCATCGGGAATGGCCAGCGGATCATCAGACATGGCGGCAGGGTCCGTCACGGTTAGGTCAAGCGGTGTGGTGAGGCGCGTGGTCGCCGATCTGGCCGAGTCCCGCGCAAGGTTGCGCGCCACCGTCAGCAGCCAGCCCTCCGGGTTGTCCGGAACGCCGCGAACAGGCCAGGTCTCGAGTGCGCGGCGGAAGGCCTCCGCCAGGTGGTCTTCGGCGGCGGCAATGTCGCCGCTGCGCGCGCTGAGGATGGCGATCAGCCGTCCGTAGGAGGCGCGGGCCGTGACCGAGACCCGCGCCCGCACATCGGTGGCGGTTCGTTCCCTCATGAGGGGATGTTCGAGGGCCGGACCTCGACATAGCCGAACTGTGCGGCAGGACAGCGTTCGGCCCAGGCAATGGCGGCATCGAGATCAGGGGCGTTGATCACGAAGAAACCGCCCAGTTGCTCCTTGGTGTCGGCGTAGGGGCCATCCTGAATGCGTCTGCCGCCCTTGAGCGTGATCGTGGTGGCGGTCGCCGTCGGCTTCAGCCAGTCGGAAGCGACCAGCGCCCCGGCCTGCTTGAGCGCCTCGACATAGGCGCCGAACGCCGCCAGCGAACCCTGCTGCTCGGCGGGGGTCATCTTCGCCCAGCTGGCTTCTTCGCTGTAGAGTAGGAACGTGTAGCGCATTGTTCGTGTCCTTCGTTTGCGGTGATGATGAAATGATCGGGCCGCGCTTGTCACGACCCAACCGCGATTGCTGTGACCACACCGGACCGCTGCAACCGCCGAAGGCCAAGCGCCTTCATGTCCATGACGAACGGCAACGGCTCCAATCGACAGCAGCTTCAGGACAATCGTGTGATTGACCTAACTGGGCTTTGCTGGTCTCGTCGGCGTCGCCAACAGGGGTCTGCCCATGAAACTGTATGACGTCACCCGTGCGCCGAACCCGCGCCGCGCCCGCATCTTCATTGCCGAGAAGGGCCTGCCGATGCCCGAACTGATCCAGCTCGACCTGGCCGGGCTGGAGCACAGGAAGCCGGAATTTGCCCGCCTCAATCCGTGGATGGGCACGCCGGCGCTGGTGCTGGATGACGGCACGGTGATTTCGGAAAGCGTTGCCATCTGCCGCTACTTCGAGGAACTGCATCCCACACCCGCCCTGTTTGGCGCCGGCGCCAGGGAGCGCGCGCTGGTGGAGATGTGGAATCGGCGGCTGGAGTTCGGGCTTTACACCAACATCGCGCAGACCTTCCGGCACACCAACGCCCATATGGCCCATCGCGAAGTGCCGCAGGTGGCCGCCTGGGGCGAGGCCAACCGCGAACGCGCCCAGGTTCAGATGCAGTTGATCAACGACCATCTCGGCGACGGACGGCCCTTCATCTGCGGCGACCAGTTCAGCATCGCCGACATCACCGGCGGCATTTCGCTCGACTTCGCCAGGGTGCCGAAGATCACGGCGGGACCCGAGCTGACCCATCTGGCCGCCTGGCATGCGCGCCTCATGGCCCGCCCGAGTTGGGGGGCATGAAGGTACCTGACAAGCGCCACTGATGGTGTAAGAGACCGCATGCCCCGCAAGATCCGCGCCGACGAAACGCTGACTGTCACTCTCGACGAACTTGTCGCCGAGTTGCGGGCCTGCCGTGTGTGCCGCGACATGCCGCGCAAGGACAAACCGCTGCCCCACGAGCCGCGCCCGGTGATCCAGGCGAGCAGCATGGCGCGGCTGTGCATCGCCGGCCAGGCGCCAGGCACCCTCGCCCACGCCACCGGGAAGCCCTTCACGGACCCTTCCGGCGTGCGGCTGCGGGAGTGGCTTGGCCTCAGCGAGGCGCAATTCTACGATGCCTCGAAAGTGGCCATCGTGCCGATGGGCTTCTGCTTTCCGGGGCAGGACGCCAAGGGCGGGGACCTGCCGCCGCGCCGGGAATGCGCGCCGCTCTGGCGGGGGCGCGTCTTTGAAGGAATGCCGCAGATCGAGCTCATTCTCGCGATTGGCCAGTATGCGCAGGAATATCACCTCGGACGCCGGGGCGGCGGCGGCGGGCTGACCGAACTGGTGCAGAGCTGGGAGGCGATCTACGCCAAAAGTGCTTCTCCGCGCATCATCCCCCTGCCCCACCCCTCCTGGCGCAACAATGCCTGGCTGAAGAGCAACCCGTGGTTCGAGCGCGAACTGCTGCCCTTCGTGCGGACCGAGGTGGCCCGGCTGGTGGCCTGAACGCCGCACCGCTGCGGCAGGCTGCCCCCCGTCCGTCAGCCCTGCTCGGGCTCAACACCGGGAAGGGTGGGACGCCGGGCAGCATAGAGCATCGCCATGACGAAGGCCGCTGAACCTGCGGCTGCAAGCGCCAGCGTCGGAAGGCCTTGCAGCATCAGCCAGACGGTTGTGCCAATCAGCATCAGACAGCCGATTTCCATCAGGTTGACGATGGTCGAGCCCTTGGCGCGGCGCCGGATCATGCCGACGCGCGTGTTCCGGGGCTGGTGCCAGAGGTTGATCAGGATGGCGCAGACGACGCTGGCCGCCATGCCGCAGAAACTCAGCAGCCCGGTGGCTGGCACGGCCCAGAGCAGCAGGATCAGCGGCGTGGCCACGAAAACCCAGGTCAGCCAGGCCACCGCGAAGAGCTTCGCCCGGCGCATGGTGGCGCCGTCGAGCGGTGCCGTCGCGACCAGGTCAGGGGCATCATCGGCGGCGAGCGCGATCCAGGCGAGGCCGCCGGCGATCTGGCCGCTGAGGACCACAAGCAGCGGCGCCAGCGAGGATGCGTCCTGCTTGCCGACGAGGAACTGGTGCACGGCGAAGATGCTGATCGGCAGCAGGAACAGGCACTGCATCAGGATCTGCGACAGGATCCAGGGATCGCGCAGGATCAGCCGGCGCTCCTTCAGCGCCAGCGCCGCGAAGGGTGAGCGGCCGAACGAGGCCTTGTCCTGCTTGCGCGGCGACGAGGCTGGCGTCCCCTCGGCGCCCGCAGCCAGCACCGCATTGTCCGCAAAGGGGCGCGCCAGCAGCATCAGCAGCCCGCCGGAGAACAGGCCTGCGACAGCGATGACAAGGAACGCCGCAGAACCATCGCCCAGAAGGCCGCGGGCTGGCGCGAAGGCAAGCTGCCAGAACAGGCCGTCCGGCAAAGCCCCTGCGGGCGTGGCAATGCTGTCCTTGACCGCCGGAGCGATCACGACATCCCACTGCATCATGACGAAGACGAGCAGGCCGGCGAGCGCAGCAATCACCTGCGAGACGACGCGGGTGCGCTTGATGCCGATGAGCCGCACCAGGGCCATGGCAAGGCCGATGGCCAACGCACTGGCCGCCAGCGCCAGGGCCATGAACAGCGGAAAGCCGAGCAGCCATTGCGGGCCGCGCTCCAGGGCCAGCAGCAACAGGAATGGCGCGCCGTAGAGTGTCACCTTGGCGATGGTGAAGCAGAACACATTGGCGGCCCGGACCAGAAGGATCACCCTCGCCGAGACCGGGGCGGAAAACAGCAGGTCGTAGTCGCCCCGGCTGTAAAGCGTGAACGTTGCCGAATCGAGCGCAGCGGAGATCATCAGGATGAAGATGAAGCTCAGGTTGACCGACACCGTGACCAGGGTTCTCGCATCGCCCGCATCGAGCACCCCGACCTGGCTCAGGATCGCCGAGGCGATGCCGAAGACCACCAGCAGCATGACCGACAGAAGGCCGGCCATGCGCAGCCCCGGACGCTCGCCGCCGCGCCCGACCATGTCGGCGAGGCCGCGCGTGGCCAGACGCCACTCGTTGCGCAGGACGGCGGTCGCAGGGCTCACGGTTGCGCGTGTCATGCGGCCTCTGCCTGCGCCACGATGTCGAGGAAGACGTCTTCCAGCGTGCTGTCGCGCGGGCCGGTGCTGGGACGCAGCTCCTCCATCGTGCCCTCGCTGACCAGACGGCCGTTGCGGATGATGCCGATGCGGTCGCTGAGCCGTTCGGCGACTTCGAGGATGTGGGTGGTGAGGATCACGGTCGCGCCGCCAGCGACCCGCTCCTGCAGCAGCCCCTTCACATGGCGCGCCATCGACGCATCAAGGCCGGTCAGCGGTTCATCGAGGATGAGCAACTGCGGATCGTGGATCAGCGCCCCTGCCAGCGCCACCTTCTGGCGCATGCCCTTTGAAAAGCCCTCGCAGCGTTGATGGGCCACCTTGGCCAGATCCAGCGCCGTGATCAGCGCGTCGCTGCGCCGCTTCGCCTCGGCCGGGGCAACCTGCCAGAGGCTGGCGACAAAGCCGAGATACTCGACCGGGCTGAGCTTGTCATAGATCATCGGTTCGTCCGGAAGCCAGGCCACAAGGCGCTTCGACGCCACCGGATCACGCAGGCGGTCCACGCCGCAGACCTCGATGGCGCCGGCATCGGGAGCCAGCAGGCCTGCCACGATGCGCAGCGTGGTGGTCTTGCCGGCGCCGTTCGGTCCGAGCAGGGCGTAGAGTTCTCCACGACGTACGTCGAGATCAAGGCCATCGACCGCGCGAAACGCGCCGAACTGCTTGACGAGGCCACGAATGGTCAGGGCATGGGGCTGGGACACCAGACGGCTCCGGTTGTTGCTCCCGAACTGTGGCCCGCAACCCGTAAGAGTCCGGTTAAGGCAATGACCGACAATTCGGCCTGACCCAGTGCTCAACGCTTGCCCGGGCTTAAGCTGACCCGCGCCGCAGGATTCGCTCCGACCAAGCCCGGCCCAGCCTGACCGACGGCGCTTCGACCCAGCGATAGCAGAGCGCGGCGATGCCAAGCGTCGCGATCAAGGTCGACACGAAGAATGTGGGCACAAGCACACCGGCTGGCCAGGCGGCAAAACCGGCGCGCGCGAACAGTTGCGCCATCACGAAAATCACCGGGATGTGCAGAAGATAGACGCTGTAGGACACCTGCCCCGCAAAACGGCTGACCCGATGATCAAGCCAGTGGGCGACAGGTGCGCGGGCCAACGAGAGCACGGCCACCATCAGCAGGCCCGAGCCGCCGGCAAGGACGATGGTGTTTCCAAATCCCGTCAGTCCACCCAGTCTCGCCCCGGCAAACAGCCCGACCGCGAGAGTGGCCAGCAACGCCGATGGCAACGACGCCGGTATCCTCTCGCGCCCGACCGCAATCAGAAGGCCAAGCTGGAAGCAGAACAGAAAGCGCGAGACATCCGTTCCGCCTGTCGAATGGAGCCAGCCCAGGCCCATCAGGCCAAGCAACAACACAATGCCCATCCATCGGCCAGACCGCGAGACCATGAAGAACGGCACGATCAACACCGAGGCGACCAGTTCAACCAGCATGGTCCAGATGACCGCGTTCAGGTTTGTCTGTTGCAACAGCATGTTGCGGATGATGGCCAGTCCGCTGATGTCGACGTCGAAGACAGCCTGGAACCATGCCGAAAGGTCACGCGGATCGATCGCCCGCGGGGTCACGATGACGACAGGCACGAAAACGGCGATCGAAACCCACATCGGCGGCATCAGGCGCATCACGCGGCGCACCAGAAACGCGGCGATGCCGAGAAGAGTCGTCCCCGAACGTTGCAGGGACAGGGTCAGGACATAACCGCTCAGGACGAAGAACAGAACGACGGCCGCTCCGCCGTTGAACACGGCGCCGACGATGGCTAGGCACTGGTTTGCAAAGGACAGATCGCCGAAGGCCGAGAGCCACCAGGCCCGGTTGCCATTGATCGGAAAGGTCCCGATGCAATGTGTCAGCACCACCGCGATAGCTGCGATCCCGCGCAGGCTCTCGAGGCGACCATCGAACCCTGCGACGGCCCCCGGAGCATCGGCAGCATGACGATGGACGGCGATGGTTTCAGCCACTGCAGAGAGGGATCCCGGACCCTGAAGCGATCCGGGTACAGAGGCCGACATGGCGTGTCAATCGATGGACGCCAGTCCGCGAAGGCTCAGCAGCAGAACGGGAACAAAAAAAGAACTTGCGGACAAGAACAAATAAGGTACATTGGGGATAACCGAGGTGCATGCGCTTTGTGCCCTCACCCACCCCGTGCCATAAGGACGCCGACGATGGCCCAGGCTAAACTCTCACTTGTTGAAGGCTCCTCCATGGACAAGACCAAGGCTCTGGACGCGGCGCTCTCGCAGATCGAGCGCGCCTTCGGCAAGGGCTCGATCATGCGGCTGGGCAAGAACCAGCAGGCCGTCGAGATCGAGACGATTTCGACAGGCTCGCTCGGCCTCGACATTGCGCTTGGCGTCGGCGGGCTGCCGAAGGGCCGCGTCATCGAGATTTACGGGCCGGAATCCTCGGGCAAGACCACGCTGGCGCTGCACACCATCGCCGAAGCCCAGAAGAAGGGCGGCGTCTGCGGTTTCATCGACGCCGAGCATGCGCTCGATCCGATCTATGCCCGCAAGCTCGGCGTGAAGCTCGACGATCTGTTGATCTCCCAGCCGGACACGGGCGAACAGGCGCTGGAAATCACCGACACGCTGGTGCGTTCGGGCGCGATCGACGTCCTGGTGGTCGATTCGGTCGCCGCCCTCGTGCCGCGCTCGGAGATCGAGGGCGAGATGGGCGAGGTCCAGCCCGGCCAGCAGGCGCGCCTGATGAGCCAGGCCCTGCGCAAGCTCACCGGCTCGATCTCGCGCTCCAACACCATGGTCATCTTCATCAACCAGATCCGCATGAAGATCGGCGTGATGTACGGCTCGCCGGAAACGACCACGGGCGGTAACGCGCTGAAGTTCTACGCGTCCGTGCGCCTCGACATCCGCCGCACCTCGACGATCAAGGAGCGCGACGAGGCGGTGGGCAACCAGACCCGCGTCAAGGTCGTCAAGAACAAGGTGGCGCCGCCGTTCAAGCAGGTCGAGTTCGACATCATGTATGGCGAAGGCATCTCCAAGGTCGGTGAACTGGTCGACCTCGGCGTCAAGGCGGGCATTGTGGAGAAATCCGGCGCGTGGTTCTCGTTCGACAGCCAGCGCCTCGGCCAGGGCCGCGAGAACGCCAAGACCTTCCTGAAGGCCAATCCCGACATCGCCGCGAAGATCGAGATGATGATCCGGCAGAACCAGGCGACGGTTGCCGAGAAGATCCTCGACAATGTGGCACCGACCGCGGACGATCTCGACGACGCCGAGCCGATGTGACAATCGCGGCGCCCGCAGGCCGGGCGTTGCGGATCACCCGATAGCCTTTGCGGCGCGAATCGTCCCGGTTCGCGCCGCCGTCTTGCGCCCACCCCGGAGGCAGGCCGACGATCCAGCTTGTGGACAGGCACAAAAGCCGACACTAGAGAAGTCAGGCGCGGCCCCGTCCGCGCGCGATTTTTCAGCATCAGGTGGCAGGGCCATGAGTGGCGTCAACGAGATCAGGTCAACGTTTCTGAACTACTTCAAAGGTCAGGGCCATGAGGTGGTGCCATCGAGCCCGCTGGTTCCGCGTAACGACCCCACCCTGATGTTCGCCAATTCGGGCATGGTCCAGTTCAAGAACGTCTTCACCGGCATAGAGAAGCGCCCCTATTCTCGCGCCACCACCGCGCAGAAGAGCGTCCGCGCCGGCGGCAAGCACAACGACCTCGACAATGTCGGCTACACGGCCCGCCATCATACCTTTTTCGAGATGCTCGGGAATTTCTCGTTCGGCGACTATTTCAAGGATGTCGCGATCGAGCATGCCTGGACGCTGATCACCAAGGATTATGCGCTTCCGAAGAACAAGCTGACGGTCACCGTTTATTCGGAAGATGACGAGGCGCATTCCCTGTGGAAGCGGATCGCTGGCCTGAGCGACGACAAGATCATCCGCATTCCGACGTCGGACAATTTCTGGCGCATGGGCGATGTCGGCCCGTGCGGGCCATGCTCGGAGATCTTCTATGATCATGGCGACCATATCGCCGGCGGCCCTCCCGGTTCGGCCGAGCAGGACGGCGACCGCTTCATCGAGATCTGGAACCTCGTGTTCATGCAGTATGAGGAGACGGCGGATGGCCAGCGGTTGTCGCTGCCGCGCCCGTCGATCGACACCGGCATGGGGCTCGAGCGGATCGCGGCCGTGCTTCAGGGCACGCACGACAATTACAACATCGATCTGTTCCGCGCGCTGATCGGGCGCATCGCCGAACTCACCAATGTCGATGCGGACGGCGTCCAGAAGGCGAGCCACAGGGTGATCGCAGATCATCTGCGCTGCTCGGCCTTCCTGATTGCGGATGGCGTGCTGCCGTCCAATGAAGGGCGCGGCTATGTGCTGCGCCGGATCATGCGGCGCGGCATGCGCCATGCACAGCTCTTGGGCGCGCGCGATCCGTTGCTCTACAAGCTCCTGCCAACGCTGGTGCGCGAGATGGGCCAGGCCTATCCTGAACTGGTGCGCGCCGAGGCTCTGATCGCCGAGACCCTGCGACTCGAGGAAACACGGTTCCGCACCACGCTGGCCCGCGGCCTGTCGATCCTCGACAGCGAGACCGCCGGGCTGTCGGCCGGCGACCGCCTCAAGGGCTCGGTCGCCTTCACCCTGTATGACACGTTCGGCTTTCCGCTCGACCTGACGCAGGACGCCCTGCGCGCGCGCGACATTACCGTCGACACCGACGGCTTTGACGCCGCCATGCGCGAGCAGAAGGCGAAGGCGCGCGCGGCCTGGGCCGGCTCGGGCGAGGCTGCAACCGACACCGTCTGGTTCGGGCTGCGCGACAAGGTCGGCGCGACCGAGTTCCTGGGCTATGCCTCAGAGACGGCGGAAGGCGTGATCACGGCGCTGGTGCGGGGCGGGGTCGAGGTCGATAGCCTTGGCCAGGGCGATACAGGCTTTGTGCTGCTGAACCAGACGCCATTCTATGCCGAGTCGGGCGGGCAGGTCGGCGACACGGGTCTGATCGCCGGCGACGGCTTCCGGGCGCGCGTCACCGATACGCAGAAGAAGGTCGGCGACGTGTTCGCGCATCTGGTCGAGGTCGAGGCCGGGCGCGTGGGCATCGGCAAGGCGGCGGAGTTGGCGGTCGACACAGGCCGGCGCGGCGCGATCCGGGCCAATCATTCGGCCACCCATCTGCTGCATGAAGCGCTCCGGCAGACGCTCGGCGACCACGTGGCGCAGAAGGGCTCGATGGTTGCGCCGGACCGGCTGCGCTTCGACTTCAGCCACACCAAGGGCCTGTCCGAGCACGAACTTGAGGCTGTCGAGGCAATCGCGAACCGCGTCGTGTTGCAGAACGAGCCGGTGGTGACGCGGCTGATGGGGGTCGATGACGCCATCGCCTCCGGCGCGCGCGCTCTTTTCGGCGAGAAGTATGGCGAAGAGGTCCGTGTGGTGTCGATGGGAACCGTGCGGAGCGGGGATGACGCCGGCAAGACCTTCTCGGTCGAGTTGTGCGGCGGCACGCATGCCAGCGCGACCGGCGACATCGGGCTCATCAGCATCGTCGCCGAGGGCGCCGTCTCCGCCGGGGTCAGGCGGCTTGAGGCCATGACCGGGGATGCCGCGCGGCAGCACCTGGCCGCCGAAAGCCGCCGGCTTCATGCGCTGGCCGGCCTTCTGAAGACAACGCCTGCGGAGGCGACAGAGCGGCTGGCCGCCATCCTTGATGAGCGCCGGAAACTCGAACGCGAACTGTCCGAGGCCCGCAAGAAGCTGGCGATGGGCGGCGGTGCGGCCGCGGGCGATCCTGTACGCGAAATCGCCGGCGTCCGGTTTGTCGGGCGCGCCGTCTCCGGCGTCGAGATGAAAGATCTGAAAAGTCTTGCGGACGAAGCCAAGAAGCAGGTCGTGTCAGGCGTCGTCGCCATTGTCGGCATCGGCGCTGATGGCAAGGCGGGCGCCGTGGTCGGCGTGACCGACGATCTCACCGGCCGCTTTGACGCCGTGACGCTGGTGCGCGCGGCCTCCGAGGCGCTGGGCGGCAAGGGCGGCGGCGGGCGGCGCGATCTGGCGCAGGCTGGCGGCCCGGACGGCACAAAGGCCGACGACGCGATCGCAGCGGTCGAAAAGGCGCTGGCCGCCTGAGGCAACCGGCGCACGTCAGCAGCCACGAAAAAGGCCGGCTTGACGCCGGCCTTTGCTGTTTGAGGCAGACCCTGATCTGTCAGGCCGCCATGGCCTTGGTCAGGTTCTCGCTGATCTTGTCGAGGAAGCCCGTGGTCGAGAGCCAGCGCTGGTCAGCACCGACCAGAAGCGCGAGGTCCTTGGTCATGAAGCCGCTTTCGACCGTCTCGACGCAGACACGTTCGAGTGTCTCGGCGAAGCGCTGCAGCTCGGCATTGCCGTCGAGCTTGGCGCGGTGCTTGAGGCCGCCGGTCCACGCATAGATCGACGCGATGGAGTTGGTCGAGGTTTCCTTGCCCTTCTGGTGCTCGCGGTAGTGCCGGGTGACCGTGCCGTGGGCCGCTTCGGATTCGACGATCTTGCCATCCGGCGTCATCAGCACCGAGGTCATCAGGCCGAGCGAGCCGAAGCCCTGCGCCACGATGTCGGACTGCACGTCGCCGTCATAGTTCTTGGTGGCCCAGACATAGCCGCCCGACCATTTCAGGGCGGAAGCCACCATGTCGTCGATCAGGCGATGCTCATAGGTGAGCTTCAACGCGTCGAACTGTGCCTTGAACTCGCTGTTGAAGATCTCTTCGAAGATGTCCTTGAAGCGTCCGTCATAGGCCTTCAGGATGGTGTTCTTCGTCGACATGTAGACCGGAAGCTTCCGGTTCAGGCCATAGTTCAGCGAGGCGCGGGCGAAATCGCGGATCGAGTCGTCAAGATTGTACATCGCCATCGCGACGCCCGAGCCCGGAGACTTGAAGACCTCCTTCTCGATCACCGCTCCGTCCTCGCCGACGAACTTGATCGTCAGGGTGCCCTTGCCGGGGAAGCGGAAATCGGTGGCGCGATACTGGTCGCCGAAGGCGTGGCGGCCGACGATGATCGGCTGGGTCCAGCCCGGCACCAGCCTCGGCACGTTCTTGCAGATGATCGGCTCGCGGAAGATGACGCCGCCGAGGATGTTGCGGATGGTGCCGTTGGGCGACTTCCACATCTCCTTGAGGTTGAACTCGGCCACGCGGGCTTCGTCCGGTGTGATCGTGGCGCACTTCACGGCCACGCCGTGCTTCTTCGTGGCGTTGGCGGCGTCAACCGTGACCTTGTCGTTGGTGGCGTCGCGGTGCTCGATGCCGAGATCGTAGTACTCCAGGTTCACATCGAGATAGGGGTGGATCAGCTTGTCCTTGATGTACTGCCAGATGATGCGGGTCATCTCGTCGCCGTCCATCTCGACGACGGTTCCCGCAACCTTGATCTTTTTCATGACAAACGACCTTCCCCGATAGAATCCGCCCCCGTGTCACGCTGACATGAGGTCTTTGCGCGCTGTCTAAAGCATGGCGTGGGCTGGCGGCAAGCCCGGCTTTGGGCTGACGCAAGGCGGCGGCCGCCGCGCCTTCATGGATCAAGCCGGGTCAGGCGCAGCGAGCGCGTGAGCAAATCGTTCCGCACCAGCACCCGCATCGCGTCGGCGCGGCCGATCTCATGATATCCCGCCAGAAAAGGCAGCATGCGCACGTCGCCCGAAGCCCATATCAGGAAGTCCTGATCGGGATTGGGGGCCGCGAACAGCAGGACATCGGGCCGCTTGCCGATCGCGTCCTCGATGAACAGGTCGCGGTCGAGGCGCATGAGGGCGCGAATCCGCTCCTGACGTGGCGAGCTGTCCCCCGCCACAAGCTGCGCCGAACCGGTGTTCGTCATCCATAGCGAGGCGGATCGTCCGGCCCATTCCCCGCCAAGGCGCCGGATCATCGGCAGCACTTCAAGACTGACGGTGGCGGCGAGAACCGTCGGGCGCTCGACATGGCGAGACAGAATGGCCTCCACCTGTCGCGGCGTCTCGTAGCGCGAGAACACCTGCGGTGCGAGCACACCGCAGACGATCAAGGCCGCAGCAAGAACCAGTCTGGCGTCGCGCGCCGGTGGCTGTCCAGGCCCGGCGCGGACAGAGCCGATCGCCAGGGCCGCAAAGCCGATGACGCCAAGGCAGATTCCGGGCAACATCTGATACGCCCACCCCTTGCCCTGAATGATGAAGGCCGCCGCGCAGCCACAGGCGCCCGCCGCCAGCACCAGACCGAGACCGGATGGCCGCGGGAGGCGGAGCATCACGGTCAGGATCCCCAGCACAATCATCAGGGCCATTGCGGGCGCTGACAGCAGTTCGGGCATGGTGAGCCGGTCCGGCAGATAGAGCAGCGCGACGCGCTCCATCATCACCTCCCGGAACCCGGGATAGCAGAGCAGGACAGCAGCCAGATACGAGCCAGCGACGAGGCCGGCGGTGAGGTTCTCGCCATTCACGACCTGTGCGAACCGGCGGGACAGGGCTGCGGCAGCGCCTTGGTCGCGCGCGTCGCGTACGAGCAGCGCCAGATGCGGCAGAGCCAGGCAGAGCGCGAAATGCGGCTTGATGCAGAGGGCAAGGCCTGAGAGCAGCCCGGCCGCGAGCTGCACAAGCAGCGCCGGCTTCCGCCTGGCGACATCTCGCGCCGCCAGCAGCGCGAGCGCGGGAAGCAGGCAGATCGCCGCGACATGCTCGCGCTGCGCGAAGGAGCGCGAGGGCAGCAGCACCAGTACAAAGGCGGCGACACCGAGCAGCAGCATCCGGTCCGAAAGCCGGTCGACCCCGCAGGCTGGCAAGAGGCGGGCAAACAACGCCAGCGATACCCCCGCCATGGCGAGACATTGCGCCAGAAGCCACCATTCGGCCGCGCCTCCGAAGAGACGGGCGGCGGCGACCGCCGGAATGTAGAGCATCACCGACATGGGTGGGTTGGTCTCGAACACATCGGCGTAGAGCCTCGCGCCGTCCAGGACACGCCCGGCGACGATGACCAGCCAGGCCGTGTCGCCATTGCCATCCATCGGGGATGGAAAGCGCCAGATGGCGAAAGCGAGACAGGCGAGCGCGGTCAGCGCGAGGCCGAAGGTGCCCGAATCCACGCGGCGGGAGAACACAGACAGCGATCCGGCGGCAAGGCCCACCTCAGCGCCCAGTTGGGTTCGCCGCAGCGACGGCGTTGCCCGCGCCTGTCAGCAGATCCACGCGCACGAGGACGCGCATGCCATCGACATGGGCCGTCTGCCGGTATCCGGCCAGTAGGTCGGCCATGCGGGGATCGGCCTTCGCCCAGGGCAACAGGTCGGTCGGCGCGTCGAAGGCTGACAGGGCGATGACGTCCGGACGGGCACGCAGCGCATCCTCGACGAACAGCTTGCGGTCGAGATCGAACAGTTCGACGAGCCTTGCGCGGCGGTCCGGCCGTGTCTCCACAGTGAGCAGCGCCGAAGCGCCCTCGCTCATCCACAGCGAAGCCGAACGCCCGGCCCAGGTGCCGCCCACGCGGCGCACCAGCGGGAAGTTGATGCCAAGGTTCGAGCTTGCGATCAGGAGCGTCGGGCTGCTGGTCCGGGCGCGGATTTCCGCCTCCAGCGCCCGCGGCGTCTCGTGCGCGGCGAGCAGGCCGGGACCCCAACCGCCGAACAACGCCATCATGCCGACGCAGGCGAACCGCTGGCGCAGCAGGGTCTCGCGGCTGGCTTCCCCGGCGTTGGTCAGGGCCAGCGCGCCGAAGGCGATGAGCATGAAGCCGAGGGCCGGAATCTGGTGATAGGGCCAGCCCTTGAACTGGATGGCATAGGCGGCAAAGCCGCCAAGGCTCGCCGCCAGCAAGGCCAGCCCCAGAGCGGACATCCGGCCAAAGCGGGCGAACAGGGTGAAAGCGCCGGCCAGCGCGACGATCAGCGTCGCCGGCGTCGCCAGGAATTCGGCGATGGTCAGCTTGTGCGGTAGATAGGCCAGAGCGAGGCGCGGATAGATGTCGGCGAAGAAGGCCGGATAGAAGCGGAACACGGAGGCGACATAGGCGAGCAGCAGCGCCCCTGCGACGAGGCTTTCGGGCGGGATCAGGCGCCCGGCCCTGAGATCGCCTGGGAAGCCTTGAAGCCAACGATCGCGCAAGCCCCCCGCGCGGACCAGCATGGCCAGATGGACCAACCCGAGGATCAGGGCGAAGTGCGGCTTGATGGCGAGCCCGAGGCCGGCGCCTGCGCCGACCGCCAGGGCGAGCCACAGGGGCGGCCTGAAGGCGCCATGCCAGCGGGCCGCTGTCAGCACGGCATAGGGCAGGAGTGCGATCAGGGCGACGTGCTCGCGCTGGCCGAAGCAGCGCGTCGGCATGATCAGCAGCACGAACCCGACCAGCAGGCCGAACATCACGCGATCGCGGGACGTCTCGAAGCCCGCATGGCGCGACAGGCCGGTTACCGCCCAGATCGACAGCGCCGCCATGGCGCTGACCTGCGCGTACATCCACAGTTCAGGGGCGCCGCCGAACTGCCGCGACAGCCAGACACCGGGCACGTAGAGCAGGATCGACATCGGCGGATTGGTCTCGATGACATCGACATAGAGCCGCGCGCCGTCGAGCATCCGGCCCGCGACAATCAGCAGCCAGACCGTGTCGCCATTGCCATCATAGGGCGACGGAAACTGCCACAGCGCCGCAAGGCAGGCGCAGATGGCCGCAAGCGCCAGCGCCCGCCCGTCGAGCAGGGACATCGTGCGGCGGTCAGCCTGCAGGGCGTCTGGCGATGTCATGGGCCGGCGGCTCCGGGTTGGTCGTTCGCGGCTCAGCGCAGATCGGTGGAGAGCATCGCCGAAGCCTGTCAATGTTCCGTTACGCCTGTACCGAAGACCTCGCCTTCGCGGCCCCGGTGCGCTATGGGCGCAGCATGACAGGCGCAGGCAGCAACCAGACCTTGCCGAGCATGGACGGCCCGGCGCCGGCCATCATTCTCGTCGAGCCGCAGATGGCGGAGAACATCGGCATGGCGGCGCGCGCCATGGCCAATTTCGGCCTTTCGGAGCTCCGGCTGGTCAAGCCACGCGATGGCTGGCCGACCGGCGGCGGGCTGCCGAAGGGAGCCCATGCGGCCGCGTCAGGGGCCGTCCACATCCTGCAGAACGCCAGGCTCTATCCGGATGTGCCCGCGGCCATCGCCGACCTCAACCATGTCTTCGCCACCACGGCGCGCAATCGCGGGCAGATGAAGCGCATCTTCACGCCCGCCGAGATGATGCCCGATGTCGCCGCGCGCATCGGGGCCGGACAGGGCGTCGGCATCCTGTTCGGGCGCGAACGCACCGGGCTCGAGAATGACGAGATCTCGCTGGCCGACGCGATCGTCACCTTCCCGGTCAATCCGCAGTTCGCCTCGCTCAACCTTGCCCAGGCCGTGCTGCTGATGGGCTATGAATGGTTCCAGGCCGCGCGCGGCGACACCAAGCCCTTCGCGCCGGAGGTCCAGCCGCCCGCGCCGCGCGAGATGGTGCTGTCGCTGTTCGGCTATCTGGAGGACGAGCTTGAGCAAGGCGGTTTCTTTCCGCCGGACAAGCGCGAGATCATGGCCCGCAACCTGCGCGACATCCTGCACCGGCTGTCGATGAGCGAGCAGGATTGCCGGACCCTGCGCGGTGCCGTCCATGCCCTTGCCGAGGGCCGAAAGCGGCGCAGCAAGGACGGCCCGCCGCCCGCCTGACGGACAATGCGGATGGGCCTTGGAAAGCGCGCCCGGCTGAGGCATAGTTCACACATGAACGATTGGACCCAGCCATGAGCACCTCCGCCTCCCCTGCCCTTTATGCCGCCGCCCAGGGCGTCGCGACGATCACGCTGAACCGCCCGGAGAAGCTCAATGCCTTCTCGGCGGGGATGTTCGAGGCGATCCGCAATGGCCTTGACGCCGCCGAACAGGACCCGGACGTGCGCGTCGTGGTGTTCACCGGGCAGGGCCGCGCCTTTTCGTCCGGACAGGACCTCACCGAGCGGCTGCCGATGGGCGATGACGGGCGGATCAACCTCGGCCCGCCGCTGGAGCGCGACTACAACCCGCTGGCGCTCAGGCTGATGAGCTATCCCAAGATCACGGTGGCGGCGATCAACGGCCCGGCCGTGGGCGCCGCCGCCAATCTGGTGCTGGCCTGCGATCTCGTCGTCGCGGCCAGATCCTCGTACTTCCAGCAGGCCTTCGCCAAGATTGCGCTGATCCCCGATGCCGGCGGCACCTGGCTCCTGCCGCGCATCGTCGGCTCGAAGCTGGCGCTGGCGCTGACGCTGACCGGCGACCGCGTTCCCGCCGAGGATGGTCAGCGCATGGGCCTGATCTACAAGGTCTTCGACGATGCCAGCTTTGCCGCCGATGTCGCCGCCTTCGTCGCCCCCTTCGCGCAGGGCCCGGCCGGCGCCTACAGGCTGATCAAGCAGGCCCTCGCCAAATCGCTCGACAACGACTTCGGGGCTCAGCTCCAGCTTGAAGCCGACCTGCAGAATGTCGCCGGCAAGAGCGACGATTTCCAGGAGGCGATCATGGCCTTTGCGATGAAACGCCCGCCGGTGTTCAAGGGGCGGTGAGGCTCCTCACCGCTTCAGGCGCGCCATCAGGCTCGAGGTGTCCCAGCGCGCGCCGCCCATGGCCTGCACTTCGGCATAGAACTGGTCGACCAGCGCGGTCACGGGCAGGTTCGCGCCGTTGCGGCGGGCTTCGGCCAGCACGATGCCAAGGTCTTTCCGCATCCAGTCGACGGCGAAGCCGAACTCGTACTGGCCCTTGTTCATGGTCTTGTGGCGGTTTTCCATCTGCCAGGAGCCTGCCGCGCCCTTGGAGATGACCTCGACCACGGCCTCGATGTCGAGACCGGCCTTCTGGCCGAAATGCAGCCCTTCCGAGAGCCCCTGCACCAGCCCGGCAATGCAGATCTGGTTGATCATCTTGGTGAGCTGGCCGGCGCCTGACGAGCCGAGCAGCTTGCACATGCGCGCGAAGCTGGCGATCACCGGCTCGGCCCTGGCGTAGGGGGCGGCATCGCCGCCGCACATCACGGTCAGCACGCCGTTCTGCGCACCGGCCTGCCCGCCCGAAACCGGCGCGTCGATGAAGTCAAAGCCGTGCGCCTTCGCGGCGGCGTAAAGCTCGCGCGCGACATCGGCGGAAGCTGTGGTGTGGTCGACGAAGACCGCGCCCTTGCCCATGGCCGCGAAAGCGCCGTCCTTGCCGATGGTCACCGCGCGCAGGTCGTCATCATTGCCGACGCAGGCGAAGACGATGTCCTGCCCCCTGGCCGCCTCGGCAGGCGTCCGTGCGGCCTTGCCGCCGTGTTCCGCCACCCACGCTTCTGCTTTCGCAAACGTGCGGTTGTAGACGGTGACCTCGTGGCCGCCCTTGTTCTTGAGGTGACCCGCCATCGGATAGCCCATCACACCGAGGCCCAGGAATGCGACTTTCATGGATTCATCTCTCCGTAACCATAGCAGCAGGCAGCCAAGTGTCGCCGTAGCGCAACATGTTGGGTTAGGCCAGCCGCGATCAGCAAATTGTCATTGGCTGTTAACCCGACTCGTTGCAGCTTGTCCCTGTCGGCACTGTCGCCGGCTTCATTCAGAAAGGAGGTGATCCAGTGTCTCATTGTCATCATTCGCGGTCTCAAAAGGGCTGGGTCCTCTCTGCAAAGAGGCTCGGCGTCTGATCGGATCCGCGTTCCGACAATGCCAACGAGATCGGAAAGGGGCGGCGCAAGCTGCCCCTTTTCAATTTGGAGGTTGAAATGGCGACGGGGGAAAACTCCGTACGGCGTTGCACAACTCAAGAATTGTGCTGTGGCATTCGCAGGTATGGTCGTTGGTCGCGATCGGCGGCAGGACAATCACCGATCTGCGCCTCGCTGCTCTTCCCGCAGCGCGGAGAATGCGAGGCCAGCGAAGATCAGTTCAAAAGCAAGAATGGCCAGGAACATGCCGGCCGGCATGCCGTCGAGAACGATGCTGACAAGCCGCCCGAAT
>JAIXUP010000006.1 GCA_027483505.1 Hyphomicrobiales bacterium | reverse complement strand
GCTTGGCCCAGCAAGCATCGACGGCGTGGCTGTCGGGCCACGCGGCCACGCCGTGTTCACGCCGCTGTTCAACCATGCGCGTCAACCGGCGATCTCGATCCCGTGCGGCCAGGACAGCGGAGGCCTTCCCGTCGGCCTGCAACTGGTCGCGCCACGGGGCAAGGACCGGCAGCTTCTGGCCGTCGCTGCCGCGGTGGAGGCCTGCCTGGCAGCCACGCCGGCGTGACGGCCTGCATGCAAAGATGCCAGAACGCCTATATTTTGGGCATTTTTGGCATCTTGCCGGCGCGCCTGCGTTCGAAGCGGTGGCACGAGGCTTGCTGACCACAGGCTGCATCTGCATTGCCGCCTGAGGACCCCGACATGGCCGACATCACGAAACAGGGCTTTGACCGCCGCCGACTGCTCATCGGAACCGGAGCGACCGGGCTCTCGCTGATCGCGATGCCCAACATCGTGCGCGCGCAAACCCGCGAACTCGTCATCGGCGGCGCGGCCAGCCACAAGCCCTGGGTCGAGACCCATGTCGTGCCGATGTTCGAGAAGAAGTACAATGCGCGCATCACCTTCGAGGGCACCCGCTCGCTGGTCAATCTCGAGAAAATGCAGAAAAACAAGGACAAGCCCTATCTGTCCGTCGTGCAGATGGACGATCCGGTGATGATCCTCGCCGTGCGCGAGGGCCTGCTCGATCCCATCACCGCCGCAAAGTGCCCGAACGTCGCCAAGCTCAAGCCGGGCACCATGCACATGGACGGCATGTGGGCCAACTACCTCCAGCCCTGGCAGGGCATCGCCTACAACACCAATGTCCTGAAGGAACCGCCAGCCTCATGGGCCGACGCGTTCGACCCTAAGTTCAAGGGCCGCATCATCGTTCCATCGCTACAGAACACCGAAGGCCTGCCCAACGTGTTCATGATGGCCCATCTGCAGACCGGCAAGCCGATGGCCGAGGCCTACAAGGACATCGACGCCGCCTTCGCCAAGCTGAGGACGCTGAAGGCGAACCTGCTGACCGCCTACAGCCAGATGCCGCAGGCGTTCTCGCTGCTGGAGCAGGGCGAGGCCCACATGATCGTCGGCGCGCTCTCCTCTTTCGGCATGCAGCGCCGCCTTGACGGCGCGCCGATCAACATGACCGCCCCGAAGGAGGGCATCTTTCCGGTTCCGTCCGGCATCGCCGTCGTCAAGGGCGGCCCCAACATCGATCTGGCCTACGCCTATGTGAACGAGCTTCTCGGCGCCGAGGTCCAGGCGAGGATCGCCCCGCCGACCTTCGCCCTTCCCACCAATGTCGATGTGCCCATTCCACCCGGCATGCCGACCAACGCGACCATCCACCCGATTGACTGGGCTTTCGTGGCCGAGAACCGCAACAGCTGGGTGCAGCGCTGGGACCGCGAGATGGCGATCTGAGCGCCACCCCGGCACATGCCGCAATCCGAAACGTCTGAGCAGATGAGCCTTCCTCCGGCGTTCCTCGACATCAGGCAAGCCACCAAATCGTTTGGGGCCGGAAAGGTCCTGGACGGTGTGGACCTCGCCGTGGCCAAGGGCGAGTTCGTCTCGCTTCTTGGCCCGTCCGGTTGCGGAAAGACGACCCTGCTCCGCATCGTCGCAGGGCTGCTCAACGCCGATCAGGGCCATGTCATGCTCGATGGCGCTGACATTTCGACCAAGCCACCGCATCACCGTGACGTTGGCGTTGTCTTCCAGAGCTATGCGCTGTTCCCGCATCTGACAGTGGCCGAGAATGTGGCGTTCGGCCTGCATGCCAAGGGTGCCGACAAATCCTCGATCCAGCCGACCGTCGCGAGGTTTCTGGACCTCGTGCACATGTCCGCCTTTGCCGACCGTTCGGTCAAGGCGCTGTCCGGCGGCCAGCAGCAGCGCGTGGCGGTGGCAAGGGCGCTGGCTGTCGGCCCGAAGCTGCTGCTGCTGGACGAGCCGTTCTCGGCGCTCGACCGCAAGCTGCGCGAGACCATGCAGATCGAGCTCAAGCGCCTCCTGCGCGAACTTGGCACCACGGCCGTGTTCGTCACCCATGATCAGGACGAGGCGCTGATCATGTCCGACCGGATCGCGGTGATGAACCGGGGGTTGATCGAGCAGCTTGATACGCCCGATACGATCTACCGCCGGCCCGCAACTGCCTTTGCGCTCGAATTCGTCGGGCTCTCGACCCGGCTCAAGGGCAAGGTAGCGGCTGTGAAGGGTGCTGGCGAGCTGCTGATCGACACCGCTTTCGGCAGCATACGCGCAAACGGCAATTACCTGCCTGGAAGCGAGGTGCTGATCGGGATACGACCGGAGCGCATGGCGTTCGGCGCCCGAGACGGCGCCAACACGGTCGCGGCCGCGATCCAGGACATCGTGTTTCAGGGGTCGCGCATCCAGACGCATTTCGTCTCCGGCATCGATGAGCCGTTCCTGCTCGAGACCGGCGGCGAGTTGCCGCCCGGGCTCGCGCCGGGGCAGCAGGTGCCGGTGTCTTGGTCCATCGGCGACACGCTGGTCTATCCCGCCGGGCCATCCGCATGAGCGGCGCGCGCCTTGACCGGATGATCTGGCTGGCGCTTCCGGCCGTGGCCTATCTCGCCGTCGTCTACGCCTTGCCGCTGCTCTGGCTGCTGGGCCGCAGCGTCACCGGCCCCGACGGCTTCACGATCGCGCAGTTCACCGCGTTCTTCGCCGATCCGTTCTCGTGGCGCGTCATGGGCAACACCCTGCGCATCGCGTTCTGGGTCACGCTCTTGTCGCTGGTGATCGGCTATCCCGTGGCCATCGCCATGGCCCGGGCGCGCGGCCTGATGCAGGTCATGCTGCTGGTGGCGATGATCCTGCCGCTGTCAATCGGGGTGGTGGTCAAGGCCTTTGCCTGGCAGATCGTGCTCAGGCGCGATGGCGTGATCTCGCAAGGACTGGTCGCCAGCGGCATCTGGGCCGAACCCCAGCGGTTGCTGTTCACCGAGGCCGGCCTGATTGTCGGCGCAACCAATGTCTTCCTGCCATTCATGATCCTGCCGATCTATTCGGTGGTGAAGCTGATCGACCCGCGCCTCACCGAGGCCGGCGCGACGCTGGGTGCGAGCCCGTTCTATCGCTTCCGCAAGATCCTGCTGCCGCTGACGCTCCCCGGCATCGTCAGCGGCTCCGCCTTCGTGTTCTCGATGGCGGTGTCGATGTTCGTGATCCCCAGCCTCCTGATCGGCGACCGCTTCCAGACGCTCGCAACCCTGACAGGCCGGTCCTACCTGCTGATGCGCAACGAGGCGCTCGGGTCCACGACGGCTGTCATTCTTCTGGTGATCGCCGTCTCGATCGTGGTGCTGTCCACCTGGCTGTCGAAACGCGTGGGGCGCTCGCTATGACGGGGATCGAGCGCATGACATCGGCGCTGGTCTGGGCCATGGCGGTCATCGCCATCATCTTTCTGCTGACTCCTCTGGTCGTGACCGTGGCTGTATCCTTCGGCTCTTCGGCGGTGTTCACGTTGCCGCCGCCGGGCTGGTCGCTGCGCTGGTACGAGCGGGTCTGGACCACGCGCGGCCTATGGGCTTCCCTGCTCACCTCCGTGCAGATCGCCGGCCTGGCGACAGCCATCTCGCTTGTGCTCGGAACGCTCTGCGCGATCGCATTGGTGCGCGGGCGCTTTGCCGGGCGAGACGCGATTGCGACCTTTCTCGTCTCGCCGTTGATGGTGCCGGGCCTGGTGGTGGGCATCGCCATGCTGCAGGGTTTCAAACTGGTCGGCCTGCGCGAGGCCTGGCCGAGCCTGCTGGTGGCGCACGTGGTCATCACCATGCCCTATGTGGTGCGCACGGTGCTGGCCTCGCTCAGCCTGTTCGACTTCACT
Organism: Hyphomicrobiales bacterium; assembly: GCA_027483505.1. Lineage (GTDB taxonomy): Bacteria > Pseudomonadota > Alphaproteobacteria > Rhizobiales > Beijerinckiaceae > Allobosea. Next base: position 66,425 of record JAIXUP010000006.1, on the reverse strand, counting down.
CTGATCGATGCGGCCCGCACGCTTGGGTGCTCCTACGGGCAGGCGCTGCGCAAGGTGATGGCGCCGGCACTGGCGCCCGCCTTCCTCACCTCCGGCATGTTTGCCTTCCTGGCGTCGATGGACAACTATCCGGTCTCCATCTTCTTCACCGATGCCTGGACCAAGACATTGCCACTGCAGATGCTGCAATTGGTCGAGGAGAGGCCCGACCCGACCATCGCCGCGATCTCGACAGGCCTGATCGTGCTCGCCATTGTGGTGCTGATCATCGGGGATAGGCTGGTCGGCCTGCGCCGCCTTGCCGATTTCTGAGGCCGTCCAGCGGAATCACCATGCGCATCCTCGTCCTCAACCCCAACACCACGGCCGCCGTGACCGACAAGCTGATGCTGGCTGCGCAGGCTGTCGCGCGGCCCGGCACCGAGCTGGTCGCCATGACGGCGACACGTGGCGTGCCCTATATCTCCAGCCGTGCCGATGCGGCCATCGGCGGAGCCATCGCACTCGAAATGCTTGTCGAGGCGCATACCGAGGTTGACGCTGCCATCATCGCAGCCTTTGGCGATCCCGGCCTTGGCGGCGCGCGCGAGCTGTTCGACATTCCCGTGGTCGGGATGGCTGAAGCTGCGATGCTGAGCGCCTGCATGCTGGGCCGCTCCTTCGCCATCGTTACCTTCGCCGGCGGTCTGGTGCCCTGGTACAATGAATGTCTCGACTGGAACGGGCTGCGGGGCCGCTGCGCCGGCATCTTTGCGCTGCAAGGCGCCTTCAATTCGCTCGCCGATGTCCAGCACGAGAAGGAGGCAGCGCTGATCACGCTCGCCAACCGTGTCGTCGAGGAGCATGGCGCGGATGTGGTGATCCTTGCCGGCGCGCCGCTGTCCGGCCTTGCCGCGACCATCCGCGAGCGGGTTTGCGTGCCGCTGGTGGATGGCATCCAGGCGGCCGTGACGCAGGCTGAAGGGCTTGTCGCCCTGAACCCGCGCAAGGCCAGCGCCGGAACATTCGCCCGCCCTCCGGCGAAGCCAAGCATCGGCGTCGCCGCCGCGCTCGCTTCCCGGCTGGCCCGGGAGGACTGAGGCCGTGACAGCCAAAATCATCGCTGCCGACTGGATTCTCGAGGGCTTCACCGGCGCCGGCGAGCCGGTCATTCACCATGACGCCGCGGTCGCGGTGGTGGATGGCGTGGTCGCCCGCATCGGGTCTGTGACTGACCTGAAAGCCGCCTACCCCGGGGCGGAGCTGCTTGGCGGGCCGGGCCGCGTGATCATTCCGGGGTTGATCAACGCCCATCACCATGTCGGGTTGACCCCGCTGCAGCTTGGCTCGCCGGATCATCCGCTGGAACTGTGGTTCGCCTCGCGGCTGGCGCTGCGCGATGTGGATCTCAGGCTCGACACGCTGTTTTCGGCCTTCGAGATGATCGCGAGCGGCGTCACCACCGTGCAGCATCTGCATTCGCGCGCGCCTGGTTCGCCCGAGGCCGTGGTCGCAGCCGGGCAGACGGTGATGGACGCCTATTGCGAGATCGGCATGCGCGCGTCCTATTCGATGGCGCTTCGCGATCAGAACCGGCTGGTCTACGAAGATGACGCGGTGTTCACAGCCTCGCTGCCAGCCAGCCTGCAGCCCGAGATGGAAGCCTACTTCAAGCGCTTCACCATCCCGCTTGGCGACCAGATCGGCATCTTCGAGGCGCTGATGGCCTCGGCGAAGGATGATCCGCGCATCAGGGTCCAGGTCGCGCCCGCCAACCTGCACTGGCTGTCCGACAAGGCGCTGGATGTGGCCGGCCAGCTTTCCGAGAAGCATGCCGTGCCGATGCACATGCATCTGGTCGAGACGCCCTACCAGAAGGTCTACGCGCAGCGCCGCACCGGCGGCTCGGCACTCGCCCATGTCGCCCGGATGGGTCTGGCGGGTCCGCGGCTCACCATCGGCCATGGCGTCTGGATGAGCGAGGCCGACATCGACCTGTGCGGCGAGACCGGAACGCATGTCTGCCACAACTGCTCGTCGAATTTCCGCCTCAAGAGCGGCATCGCCCCGGTCAACCGCTTCCTCGCCCGCAAGATCCCCGTTGCCATCGGCATCGACGAAGCCGGCATCAACGATGACCGGGACATGCTGCAGGAGATGCGCATGGTGCTGCGGACACATCGCGAGCCGGGCATCGACGCGCCTTTCCCGACCCCGGCGCAGGTGCTGCGCATGGCCACCGAGCATGGCGCGGCGACGACGCCGTTCGGCAGCAGCATCGGGCGGCTGTCGCCCGGCTCGTCTGCCGATCTGGTGATCATGGACTGGAAGGCGATGACGCATCCTTACCAGGACAGCGCGCTGCCCGTGATCGATGTGCTGGTCCAGCGCGCCCGGACCAATGCCGTCCAGAGCGTGATGATCGGCGGCGAAGTGGTCTATGCCGGGGGCCGTTTCACCCGGCTCGACCGCGACGCGGTGCTGGAGGAGATCGCAGATCTGCTCCGGCAACCGCCCAGCGAGGCGGAGCAGCAGCGCAAACAGCTGTCACGCGCCGTGTTTCCGCATGTGCGGGCCTTCTACGACGGCTGGCTTGATGCCGAGCGGGGCGAGCCGCATACGCGCTACAACAGCCGCACGTGATGGCCTCAGGCCGGACATTGCGCGGCAAAGCTGCGCGCGATGTCGGACCTCGTCGCCACCCAGACATCAGCCTCGTGCCGACTGAGCAATGCCAGAATGTCGGCAAAGGCCTTGAACCGCGCCGGCCGGCCGACGATGCGCAAATGGAAGCCGATGTTGAGCAGGCGCGGCTTGCCCGCTTTCGCCTCCGCAATCAGCATAGACAACGCGTCGCTGACATAGTCGACCATCTCGGATGCCCGCACAAAGCCGTTGGGGTGGAAGAACTTCATGTCGTTGCTGTCGAGCGCATAGGGCACGATCAGCAGCGGCGGCGAAACCGACCGGTCCCAGTAAGGCAGATCGTCATCGAAGGCGTTCGAGCTGTAGAGAAAGCCCTGTTCCGCCAGCAAGGCGCGGGTCCTCGGGCTCTCGCTGCCCCGGCAGAAGAAGCCGAGCGGGGCCGTGCCGGTCGCATTCTCGATGACATTGACGCAGCGCGCGATGTCGCGGGCCTCGTCGGCAGCGGCAGCGTAGGCGCTGTGCGGCGTCCAGCGCCAGCCATGCACGGCAGGCTCATGCCCGCGCCGAGTGACCTCCGCCGCCAGTGACGGAACACGCTCAACCGCCCGTCCACAGAAGAAGAACGTGGCGGGAAGCCTTGCGCCATCGAGCGCATCCAGCATGCGCCACAGCCCGGCCCGCATGCCGTAGCCGAAAATCTGCTCCTGCCCGATGTCACGTACGCCGGGCTCGACGACGCTGATCACCTCGCCCATGCGTTCGGAGACAGGATCGCCGTCGCCGACCTGCAGCTCGGCGCCTTCCTCGAAGTTGACAACCACCGACACGGCAAGCTTTCGGCCGCCGGGCCAGGTGATCTCTGGCCACCGCCCGCCATAGCCGACCAGATCGCGCACCGGAGGGCTCATCAGGCGACGAACCGAGAAAGCGGCTGCCTCGGCTGCCAGCGCTCCAGCCCCAGGCCATCGCGCCAGGCATGGGCGATCTCATCGCGCCTTGCGAACCAGATCCCCGGCTTGCTGGCTGCGTGGTTCAGAAAGGATTCCAGCCCTCCGATGCGGGCGGGCCGGCCGATGATGCGCAGATGCAGGCCGACGGACATCATGCGCGGCTCATGAGCGCCTTCCGCATAAAGGCGGTCGAAACAGGCGATGCAGTAGCGGGCGAAGTCATCGCCCTGCACAAAGCCGCCGCCGGGCTGGAACCGCATGTCGTTGGTGTCGAAGGCATAGGGCAGGACAACAAGATCGCGCCCGTTCTGGCTGACCATGTAGGGCAGGTCATCATTGTAGGCGTTGGAATCGTACAGAAATCCGCCATGCTCGATCAGCAGCCGCCGCGTGTTGGGCGAGGTTGCCGAGCGGGTGTGCCAGCCTACGGGCGGCGTGCCGGAGGTCGCCGTGATGGCGTCGACGGCGCGGGCGATCACCTGCCTTTCCTCGACCTCGCCCATGTGGACCTGGCGCTCCCAGCGCCAGCCATGCGACGACACCTCGTGGCCGTCCGCCACCGCCTCTGCGGCCAGCCAGGGCGACAAGGCCAGCGCCCGGCCGCAGGCATTGAGGGTGGCATGGGCGCCATGGGCCTTCAGCGCGGCCCTTATGCGGGCCCAGCCACGACGCGTGCCATACTCATAGTGGCTTTCCATGCACAGGTCGCGCACGCCCTCGACCTTCTCGACCGCCTCATAGATGAACTCGTTCGTTGCATCGCCCGCGCCGAGCGACAGCTCAGCCCCTTCCTCGACATTGACCACGATCGAGAGCGCCAGCCGGGCGTCGCGCGGCCAACCGATGGACGGCGGGCTTGAGCCATAGCCGCGGAAATCACGATCGGTGCTGTGGAGCGGGACACTCAGCTTGGGCAAGGCTTCGACTTTCGGGACGGGCGCAATCCGGGCGCTGTCAGACGCGAGGCAGACAAGGGCCGCCGCGCCGACAGGGATCTATGACCTATAAAGAAGGCGCCCGGTGCGCCGTCAAGCCGCCGCAGGGCGGCCGCAAGAGCCGGCATATCATCAGGGGTTGCAGACCGGCATGCGCATCCGACCGCTCGGCCACGCATGCCGGGGATTGCGGGCTCAGTTCATGGCGCGCCGGGCGGCCTCGATTTCATCGGCCAGAGCCCGGCCGTTGGCGCCGGCATCACGCAGGATGATATCCCATGACGGCCGCGAGGCCTCGCGGAACGGTCCGATTGCCGGTTCGGTCACGGCGATGCCCTTGGCGCGAACCGCAGCGAGCGACTCGTCACCAAACTTGTTGTGGAAGTCGAGCCCGGCCTGCACGGCTTCCGGCGTGACCGCGCGGACCATGGCCTGGATGTCGGCCGGGAGCGCATTGAACTTGGCCTGCGAGAACACAAACATCGTGGTCGACTGGTGGAAGCGGGTCAGGGCATAGTGCTTGGCGACTTCCATGAAACGGTCCGCCACCATCGCATCGGGGGACACTTCGAGCGCATCGACGACACCGTTCTGCATGGCCAGGAAGACCTCGCCATAGGCCATCGGCGTTGGCTGCGCTCCGACCGCAGTATAGGCCTGCACCCAGCCCGGAGTCTGCAGCACGCGGATCTTCAGGCCCCGCAGGTCGGCCGGCGTGTTGATGGCCTTGTCGCGCGTGGCGATCTGGCGCTCGAAGATCGCGCCGAAGGCGAGCCCGATCATGCCATGCGGTTCGACCAGCTTGAGAAGCCGCTCGCCGACCGCGCCGCGCAGGATGCGCTCCGCCTGCGTCCGGTTGTCGAACAGGTGCGGCAACGACAGGACACGATACTCAGGGATCGTCGATTCAAGCGAGCCGAGACCGTAGAAGCCGGCGTCGATCACCCCCGTGCGGACAGACTGGATGATGCGGCCTTCGTTGCCGAGCGCACCGCAGCACTGCACATTGACCTTCACCCGGCCATTGGAGCGGGCCTCCATCAGTTCTTTGAACTTGAGGCCGGCCACATGATAGAAGCTGCGTTCGCTCAGCACATGGCCGATGTTCATCTCGATCGGGGCCTGTGCTTTGGCAGCCCCGACAAGGCTTGCCAGCCCGAGCAGGGCCGCTCCAATCACTCGCAGAAACGCCATGTCAGTTCCTCCCTCTGGTTGTCACCGGATGAGCGCGAGGCTGAGCCACGGCACATAGGTGATGATGAACATGTTGATGATGAGCACCGCAAGGAACACCAGAAGCGGCCGCATGAGCTGCTCCATGGTGATGTTGGCGATGCCGCAGGCGACGAAAAGATTGACGCCCACCGGCGGGGTGACCATGCCAATCGCGAGATTGACGATCATGATCAGCCCGAAATGCACAGGGTCTATCCCCAGTTGCTGCGCCACGGGCGCCAGCACCGGCGCCAGGATGATGATCGCCGCGAAGGTCTCCATGAACATGCCGACGACGAACAGGAACAGGTTGACCAGCAGCAGGAACACCATCGGATCGCTGGAGACGCCGCGAATGGCCGCCGCCACCTGCTGCGGCGCCTGCATCAGCGCCAGCGCATAGGCGAAGACAAAGGCGAAGCCGACGATGATCATGACGATCGACGAGGTGAAGGCGGATTCCGCGAAGATCCGCGGCAGCGCCTTCAGCGGAATTTCGCGATAGACGATACAGCCGAGAAACAGTGCGTAAGCGACGGCGACGACCGCCGCTTCCGTCGGGGTGAACACGCCGCCATAGATGCCGCCCAGGATGATGAACGGCATCACCAGCGACAGGGCCGCGCGCTTTGTCGCGACGCCGATGTTGGCGACATAGGGCTTCAGCTGAAACGGCTCCCGCTCGCCGTAATTTCGGATCGAGGACACCACGACAATGGTCAGGATCAGCGAAAGCCCGATCATGATGCCTGGCAGGATGCCGGCGATGAACAGATCGGTGATCGAAACGCCGGTGATCACGGCATAGATCACCATCGGAACCGATGGCGGGATGATGACGCCGAGCTCGCCTGATGAGGCGACGACGGCTGCGGCAAAGGGCCGGGGGTACTTCTTGCGCTCCATTTCGGGGATCAGCGTCGAGCCGATCGCGGCCGCAGTGGCGGCGGAGGAGCCCGAGATCGTGGCGAACAGCATCGAGGTGAGCACAGTCGCCGCAGCAAGCCCGCCGCGCAGGAAGCCGACGAGCGACACCGCGAACTCGACCAGACGCCGCGCCACCCCACCGGTCATCATCAGTCGGCCGGCCAGGACATAGAGCGGCACCGCCAGAAGCACGAAGGAGTCCATCGAATCGAAGATCACCTGCGGGATGGCGATCAGGGGCAGGCGGCGCTCCAGAAAGAAGGGCAGCGCGGCGATCCCGAGCGCAAAGGCGATCGGCACGCTCAGCGCGAACAGGGCCAGCATGATGACGATCAGAAAAGTCATGGGATCAATCCGTGTCCGCGATGCCGCCGGCGTTGCGGATGTCCTTGCCGTCGATGATCGCCTCGGCGATGAAGGCAAGCGTGTTGATGATCATGAGCGCGCCACCCGCAGGCATGGCCCAGTAAACCCAGGACTTGGATATCTGCATCACCGGGCTCAGTTCGCTCGCGCCGATGATGCGGACGAACTGGTGGCCATAGATCACCAGCAGCAGGAAGAGGTAGAGGCAAAGGCCCAGCGACAGGTAGCGCGCCGCCTGCCCGATCAGGCCCGGAAGCGCCTTCAGCACGAAGTCCAGCGAGATCAGCTGCATGCGCCTGCAGCCGACCGCCGCGCCCAGGAAGATCAGCCAGACCAGCAGGAAGCGCGCCAGCTCTTCCGTCCACGGCGCCGAGATGTTGAGGCCAAGATGCGTCAGGACAAAGCGGACCAGCACCTGCCCCAGCACGACCACGGAGATCAGGGCGAGAATGGCCCCGATCAGGTAGTAGACGGCGGTGTTGAGCCGTTCGAGCAGGGCCAGGGTCGATCGCACGGCTGCCTTCAAGGTCCAGTCTCCCCAACCCTTCGCCAGCCTCGTGCAGAGCACAGGGGACGGCCTCTTTCGACGAACTAAACAGGTTTTGAATACCGGCGCAAGAAGTTCGCGATGCGTGCTTCATGTTCGCGATGCGAACTCTCAACCTGCTGACATCGCCGTCAGGTCACGCTACGCTGGCCCCTGAAGCGGAGACATGCGCATGGCGACACTAGGCGGCAAAGTTGTTCTGGTGACCGGGGCGTCGAAGGGCATCGGCGCGGCCATCGCCGCCTCACTGGCGGCAGAGGGTGCGAGCGTGATCGCCCATTACGGACGCGACCGCGCCGGCGCGGAGGCCGCTCTCAGCGCCATTCCGGCGGAGCGTAAAGCCTTCATCAGCGCTGACCAGAGCCAGCCGGACAGCATGGACGGGCTCTGGCAGGCCGCGCTGGCCTGGCGCGGGCGAATCGATGCGGTTGTCCTCAACGCTGCGGTCATGCTGGTCGATGGCGGCATCGACGACGGCATCGAGGCCTGGGATTCGGCCTGGGACAGCCAGTGGCGCATCAATGTCCTGGCGCCGACGCGCCTGATGCGTCATGCGGTGCGGCACTACCGGGAAGTCGGCGGCGGCGTCCTGATCACCATTTCAAGCTGGGCGGCCCAGCGCGGCGTGACCAACCCGGCCATGCTCGCCTATGCGGCCAGCAAGGCGGCGGTGAAGGCCGCTGCCCAGAGCATCGCCCGCGGCTATGCCAAGGACAACATCCTGAGCTATGTCGTCGCGCCGGGCGTTGTGCGGACGCGCATGTCGGAGGATTTTGCCGCATCACAGGGCGGCGAGGACAAGGTCACGGCCATGTTGGCCATGGGCGAATGGGTGCCGCCATCCGACATTGGCGAACTGGTGGCCTTCCTCGCGACGGGCAAGGTCAGGCACCTGACGGGCGCGACCCTTGACGTCAATGGCGCTAGCTATGTCCGATGAGGCGGCGAGGCCAACGGCAGGCCTTCGGGTCACGCTGCCGGGCATTGCGCCACGCCAACCGCCGCTCAGTTTCAATTTCAATGGCGAGCCCTTGCAGGCCCATCCCGGCGAGACCATCGCGGCGGCCCTGGCTGCGGCGGGGCGGCCGGCCTGCAGGCTGACACGCAACGACGCGGCGCGCGGGCCGTTTTGCGGCATGGGCGCGTGCCATGACTGCCTCGTCACGGCGGATGGCGACACGGTGCGGGCCTGCCTGACGCCCGTGACGGCCGGCATGGCTGTCGCGACGCATACGCCGCGCCTGCGGCAAGCGCCGGATCGGACCGAATCCGGCGGTGCTGCGCCTCTGAGCGTCGATGTCGCCGTGGTCGGCGGCGGCCCGGCGGGCCTGTCGGCGGCGCTGGCGGCGGCACGTTCCGGCCTCCGTGTGGCCATGATCGACGAGCGGAAGCTGGCTGGCGGACAGTATTTCAAGCAGCCCGCTGAGGGGCTTCCGGTCACCGCATCGGCACTGGACCGGCAGTTCCGCGAGGGGCGCGCCCTCGCCGCCCGTGCAATCGCAGCCGGCGTCACCCACCTTGCCGAAGCCGCCGTCTGGTCGAGCACGGGGGCCAATGACCTGCTGATTGTCCAGCCGGGCGGCACGCGCCGGGTGATCTACCGCAAGCTCGTGCTGGCCACCGGCGCCGTCGAGCGGGCAGCGCCCTTCCCCGGCTGGACCTTGCCCGGCGTGATGACGACCGGGGCGGCGCAGAGCTTTCTGAGGGCCTACGCCGTTTCGCCGGGCCGGAGGGTGCTCATTGCGGGACATGGTCCGCTGAACCTGCAACTGGCGGCGGAGTTGCTGCGCGCGGGCATAAAGGTGGTCGCAGTGGCCGAATTGTCGCCCGCGCCGGGCCTGCGGGCATTGCCGCATCTCGCCACGATGCTGGCGATGGCACCGCAGCTGGTCGCGGACGGGCTGGGCTACCGGCTGGCCCTGCTCAGGCACGGCGTGCCCCTCCTCCATGGCCACGCCGTCATCAGAGCCGAGGGTGATGGGCGCGTGTCACGGGTTGCGCTGGCGCCGCTTGATGCGTGCCGCAAGCCTGACATGAGCCGCATCCAGTGGCTTGAGGCGGATGTCCTGTGCCTTGGATACGGCTTCAATCCGGCGCTGGAGCTTGCAGCAGCGCTCGGGTGCGAGCTCAGGTTTGACGAGCACTGGCGGCATCTTGCGCTCAGCTGCGACGGCGATGGCCGCACCGGCAGGCCAGACATCTTCGCCGCCGGCGACGGGGCGCGCTTTGGCGGGGCGCGGATCGCGATGGCCAGCGGGGTTATCGCCGGCTACGCAGCGGCCCGCGCGTGCGGCGCCGCGCCCGGCCCGGAACAGACGCGCGAGCTCGACAGGGCCCGCACAGAACTGCGGCGGGCCTCGCGGTTCCAGACAGCGCTCTGGTCAATCTATCGCGGCCAGCCGATCACGACCGAACTGGCCGGCCCTGATACGCTGGTCTGCCGGTGCGAGGAGGTCTCGCAGGGCGCGCTGCGTGCTGCGCTCGACAGCGGGGCCACGAGCCTTGGGGCCATCAAGCGCCAGACCCGGCTCGGCATGGGCCGCTGCCAGGGCCGCTACTGCGCGCCGCTGGCGGCCGAGTTGCTTGCGGGCGCGCTGGGTGGGCAACCCGATGCCGAGCAGATGTTCGCACCGCGAACACCGCTGAGGCCCGTTTCCGTTGCCGCGATCGCGGCGCTTGACCTTGGCGGGCAGGCGGCCGGAACCGGAGCAGAACAGCCGTGACAGCAGCACTTCTACTTGGCCGACGGGCCCTCGTCACCGGCGCGGCGCGCGGTCTCGGAGCGGCGATCGGCCGGGCGTTTCGCGACGCCGGGGCTGAGGTCGCGGCGCTCGATCATCCTTCCGCGTTGGCAGCGCCCGGCGCATGGCAGGGCGACCTCGGCCTCGCCTGCGACGTCACCGATCCTGCCGGGGTTGAGCGGGCGATCACCGAGGCCGCCGCCAGCCTTGGCGGGCTTGACATCGTGGTCGCCAATGCCGGGCTCGTTCCGCCCTGGCGGCAAACGGAAGAGCTCGATTTTGCCGAATGGGACGCCGTGATGGCTGTGAATGTGCGCGGCGTCGCGGCGACCGTGGCCCACGCCGTGCCGCATCTGAAAGCCCGGGGCGGCGCGATCATCCTGATGGCCTCGATCAATGCCATGGTCTCCCATCCGCGCCAGATGCTCTACACCGCCAGCAAGCATGCCGTGCTGGGGATCATGCGCGCCGCGGCGCTCGACCTCGGTCGCTACGGGATCCGCGTCAACGCGCTCGCGCCCGGCCCGGTGGCGACGGAGGCGCTGATCGGACGGCTGCACCAGCGCGCCAGCGAAGGCGGCCCCTCACCGGACGAGGCACTCTCGGCCTTTGCCGCACAGACGCCACTGGGACGGATGGCAGGCGAGGACGATGTGGCGCGGGCCGCGCTGTTTCTCGCCAGCGAGATGGCGTCAGGGCTCACCGGACGAGTGCTGCCTGTCGATGCCGGGCTGATCCCCTGAGATGATCCTGTCCGGCAGGCCCATCGTCAGTCAGGAGATTGCCGGCGCGCGAAACCGGGGCCCAGTTTTGCGCGCAATGCCCTATCGTCCCTGAACGGCGGCCCGGCGCTCCAGATAGAAGGCATACTGCATCGGCAGGACGGATTCCGGCTTGTCGAGCCCGAGAGCGACCGCGGCATGATAGGGCCAGCTCGGATCGGCCAGGAGTTCGCGGCCCAGCGCCACCAGATCGGCCTGGCCCGAGGCGATGATCGCATTGGCCTTGACCGGATCGGTGATCAGGCCAACCGCCATGGTGGCTAGCCCGGCGCCGTGCCGCACCGCCTCGGCCAACGGGGCCTGAAAGCCGTGTTCCACCTTCTGGGGCAAGAGGGACACCGGCAGGGCAATCCCGCCCGCCGAGCAGTCGATCAGGTCGACTCCAAGCTGCTTGAGTTCGGCGGCCAGCGCAACGCTGTCGCTGAGGGCGATGCCGCCATCGAGGTTGTCGACGACCGAGGCCCGGTAGGCGACGACGACATGCCCGGGCACCGCGCGGCGGACCTCGGCCGCGCACTCCAGCGCCAGCCGCATCCGGTTGGCCAGCGAGCCGCCATAGGCGTCGGTACGCTGGTTGGTGAGCGGCGACATGAAGGAGTGCAGCAGATAGCCATGGGCCCCGTGCAGTTCGATGATGTCAAACCCCGCCGCGACCGCCCTGCGGGCCGCCTGCCCGAACGCCGCGACGATCTCCGCGATCTCGGCGAGGGTGACGGGCCGGGGCGTTCGGAAGTTCGACCGGATCTTGACCGCGCTCGGGCCGATGATCTCCCAGGCCGGCTCAGGTCCGTCCTCGGGCAACGGCCCGGCCCCTTCCCACGGTCGCTGGGTCGCAGCCTTGCCGCCGGCGTGGCCGATCTGCACGCCCGGCACGACGCCGTGGGCCTTGTAGAGCGCGGTGATCCGCGCCATCGGCGCGATCTGCGCATCCTCCCACAGCCCGGTGCAGCCATGGGTGATGCGGCCATCTCGGCTGATGGCGGTCGCCTCAAGGATCGCGGCGCCGACGCCGCCCAGTGCAAAGCGCGCGTGATGCGCCATGTGCCAGTCGCCCGGCTGCCCTTCCACTGCCAGATACTGGCACATCGGAGAGACCACGATGCGGTTCTTCAGCGTGACGCCACGCATCGTGAAGGGGGAGAACAGCGCGGGAGTGGCCATGGCGCTCATGCCGCCGCCTTGAGGGCGGCGCGCTCGGCCTTGGCGGCAGCTTTCGCCTCGACCTTGTCCATGATCGCGTCGAGCTTGGCCATGATCCGGGTCAACTTGGTCACACGGTCGGTCCCCTCCTTGCCGAGCGACGCGAAGGTCGTGATCGGCGGGCGGACGTCTCCGACCGGATAGCCAGCCGCGGCGGCCAGGGCCTTCGAGTAGCACTGGTGGCCATAGAGCGGATGCCCCTGCTTAATGATGCCCCACATCTCGTCGATCAGATGCTGGATCTTGATGGCGGTCTTGAGATCACCCTTCTCCAGCAGCGTCCACATGCCGGTGGAGGCGCGCGGACAGAAATTGCCGTTCGGATCGACATAGCCGACCGCGCCGAGCTTGAAGCTTTCGACGACGCGCTCGCCGGCAAACACGTTCATCACGCCGTCCGTCAACTCGACGATGTCGAAGACGCGCGCCACATCCATGCTCGCTTCCTTGATGTAGCGAACGTTCGGCAGCGCCTTCGTCATGCGCGCCACCAGCTTCGCCGACATGTCGACATTGGTGGTGAAGGGGTTGTTGTAGAGCATGATCGGAATGGACACAGCTTCGGAGATGGCCGCGTAGTAGTTGAAGATCTCGTCTTCGGTGGGGGTGTAGTAGTAGGGCGGCGCAATCATCAGGCCGTCCGCACCGGCTTTTTCGGCTTCGCGCGCAAAGCGCACTGCCGTCGGCGTGTGGGCGTGGGTGGCGCCGACCATCACGGTCATCTTGCCCTTGCAGTGCTGGACCGTGGCTTCGACAAGCTCGGCGCGCTCGGCATCAGAGACAGTGAGGAACTCGCCGGTCGTGCCGAGCAGGATGACGCCCGGGACCTTGCTGCGGTGCTGCCAGTCGAGAAACTTCTTCAGGGCAGGAACGTCGATCTTGCGGCCATCCGGCGTGAAGGGCGTGACGGTGACGGTGTGACAGGCACGAAACTGTTTCATGGTTGTTCCTCTCCTCAGATGCGCTTCTGCCAGCCATGCTTGCCGAGCACGTCGTGCGAGGCAAGGATGTCGGCATCGGGTGTGTTGGCGGGGTTCATGGCGTCGGCAATGATTTCGAGCACGGTCATGCCGTCATAGCCGATGTCCTTCAGGGCCTTGGCGGCAGGACCTGGCTTGACGATGCCGCCGCCGAGCTTGTCATGTTTGAAAACCGCGAAGGTCGAGTCCGAGATGTGGACATTCTTGATGCGGCTGCCGAGCAGCTTGATGGCAGCAGGCACATCCTCCTTGATGAAGGCCGAGTTGCAGATGTCGAAATTGATGCCGACATCCGGGCCGATGTCGTTGGCGACATCCAGCATCTGCTGCGCCGATGGCAGATAGGTGAAGGGCACATTTTCGAGGATGATCTCGACGCCGGAGCCCTTGGCGAACTTGACCAGTTCCTTCATGCCCTCGACGAACCATGCCCGCATCCACTCGACGGGCGGGTCGATCAGGCTGTTCACAGGCCCCGGAATGGCGCAGACATAGGGGCATTTCCAGTCGGCGGCGAGCTCGATCGCTTCCTTGTAGCGATCGAGCGTATAGCGCCGCATGATCCTGCAGACCGAGTTTGGATTGTTGTCGAGCAGGGGATAGCAAAACGAGGTGATCCTGCAGCCCTTGTCGTCCAGCCACTTGCCGATGTCGCGCTTGGCCTTCGGCATCAGTTCGGATGGCCACAGATGCGGCGGGAAGATCATCATCTCGAAATTCTTGTAGCCCATGGCATGCAGGTGCTTGAGTGCTGCGAAGCCAGAATGCGAATAGAGATATGGAAACGTCGACACGGCGACTTTGAGATCAGACATGTTGCTCACTCCCGAGGTTGATGGCGATGATGCAGTTGGCGTGAATGACGCCCGGCAGGCGCGTGAACCATTGCGGACCGACGTGCTGATTGTCGGCGGCGGCCTCGCCGGCGCGGCGCTCAGCCACCATCTGGCCAAGAACGGCGTCGACACGCTGCTGATCGAACGCTTCGATCTCAACACGCAAGCATCCGGCTCCAATTCCGGCTCGATCCATGCGCAGATCCCGAACGAACCCTTCACAACCCATGGCGAGGCCTGGACGCGGACTTTCGCGCCGACCGTGAAGCTGATGATGCGCTCGATCGAGCTGTGGTCGACCCTCGGGGCCGAACTCGGCGTCGACCTGGAGGTCGACCAGCCCGGCGGGCTGGTCTGCGCCTTCAATGATACTGATCTCGCGGGCTTGAGGCTCAAGCTCGCCATCGAGCGCGAACAGGGACTGGAAGGCCATCTGCTCAGCCGGAGCGACCTCAGGGCCATCGCTCCTTATGTCACCGAGCGGGCCATTGGCGGGGTGCATTACCCGATCGAGGGCAAGGCCAACCCGCTGATCGCCGCGCCCGCCTTCGCCCGTGCAGCCGCCCGTCTGGGGGCCAGGATCATGACGCGCACGGCGCTGATCGGCCTTACAGTCCGACAAGGCGGTTTCGACATCGCGACCACAAGCGGCCAGATCCATGCCCGACGCGTCGTCAACTGCGCGGGGGCCGAGGCCGGCCAGCTTGCCCGCATGGTCGGACTCGACCTGCCGATCGAAGCCTATCCGATCCAGACCAGCGTGACGGAACCGACCGCTCCGCTGATCGGGCATCTGCTGTATGCCGCTGGCGAAAAGCTCTCGCTCAAGCAGAACCGGCTCGGCAACATCCTGATCGGCGGGGGCTGGGACGCCCGGCTTGATCGGAAGGGACGCCCCGTGGCCGACATGGCGTCTCTGGTGGGCAACCTGAAAGTCGCTCTCAGCGTCGTTCCTGACCTGGGCAGCGTCGACGTCGTCCGGACCTGGGCGGCGATCGTCAACGGCACCGCAGACTGGAAGCCTCTGCTCGGCGAGGCGCCGCGCGCGCCGGGCTTCTTCCTGTGCTTCTTTCCGTGGATGGGCTTCACGGCAGGACCGGTCGTGGCGCGCGCCATCGGCGATCTGGTGCTGGGCCGCCAGCCGGAGGTCGATCTGGGGCCGTTCCTGATCAGCAACCGGTGAGCGCACGGCCATCAGAAATTGGCCTCCAGCCGGGTGTTCATCACCATCTCCGCGACGGTCGCCGCATTCGGCAGGCGCAGCAGCAGCGAAACGGCTTCCGCAACCGTCTCGGGCTTGAGGCGGTTGGCAGCCGGCGTCGCCCCCGGAAGCCCTGCGATCAGTTCGGTGTCGATCGCGCCGGGGCAAAGCGCGGTGACCCGCACGCCATCCTCCCAGCCCGCAAACTTTGCGGCGTGACTGAGCGCCAGCAGGGCGTGCTTGGACATCACATAGCCCAGCGGGGCCGACGGGTCGCGAAAGCGCTTGGCGTCAGTCGAGGCGATGTTGACGATGCGGCCATGGCCCGATGCCTTCAGCGCAGGCAGGGCGCGGGCAATGGTCCGGAAAGGGGCTTTCACGTTGACGGCCCACATCTCGTCGAGTGCGCGCTCATCGGGATGATCGAACGAAAAACGCCGCAGCACGCCGGCATTGTTGATCAGGCCATCGAGCTTGCCATGCGCCGCGATCGCCTCATCGATGAACGCATCGGCGCTGCCCGCGTCAAGCGCGTCGAAGTGGTGAAAGGTGCAGCGCCCGGCCAGATCGAGCCGGGATCGCGCCGCAGCCATATCGCGGACACCAAGTGCGAGGGTGTAGCCATCGGCATGCAGGCGGCGCGCGATGGCGGCGCCAAGCCCGCGGGAGGCCCCGGTGATCGCGATCACGCGGCCATCGACCGGCAACACGGCAGGGCTCGCGTCAGCCGGCGCCATGATCAAAACAGTCCCTGATAGACACCGCCATCATTGACGATGTTCTGACCCGTGATGAACCCGGCCTGCGCGCTGCACAGGTAAGCGACCAGATCACCACACTCCTTCGGATCGGCAAGCCTGCCCGCCGGGCAGCCCTTGAGACGGTCTTCCTTGATCGCCTCATAGGTCGTGTTCAACCGCTTGGCGTGGGCATGCCAGTTGGTGTGCAGCGCCTCGGTGTCGAACAGGCCGGGGCACACGCTGTTGACCGTGACATTGTGCGGGATCAGCTCGCGAACGATCGAGGCGATGGCGCCGGAGAGGCCCAGCCTGGCGGCATGACTGTGGGCGAAGCCGACCTGCGGGAACTTGACGAAGCTGACCGAGATCGAGACGACACGCCCGAACCTGCGCTCGCACATGCCGGGCGTGACGCGACGGATCAGGTCCATCGCCGAGAAGAAGTGGTCGTCCCACCAGCGCAACCATTCATCGCGCTCCCAGCCGCGGAAATCGCCGGGGACCTGCCTGACGCCGGGATTGCAGACGAGGATGTCCGCCTCGGGGCAGCCGGCAAGGATCGCGTTCCGCCCGTCCGCCGTGTTCACATCGGCGGCGACCGTCGTGACCTTCACGCCTGTTGCGGCGCGGATCTCGGCGGCGGTGGCCTCCAGCGCCTCGCGATGGCGCGCGACGATGGTGACATCGACGCCCTCGCTGGCCAACGAGAACGCGCATGCCCGCCCGAGGCCCCGGCTGGCCGCGCTGACGATGGCCTTGCGTCCCTTCAATCCGATGTCCATGTCAACCCGCCATCACGCCAAGCTCGACCATGCCACGCTTCAGACCCTTGAGCGGCTCGCCCTCCAGCGGCTGCAAGGGCGCTCGCGGCATGCCGCCGCCGGGAAAGCCCTGCATGTCCATCGCGGCCTTCGTGGCCGGATAGAGCGTGCGGCCGCCGCTGATGAACAGGTCTGTCATCCGTCGCCCGGTTTCCTGCAGGCTTTCCGCCTTGCGCGCGTCGCCGTCACGCGCGGCGTAGTAGATGTCGAGACAGCCGGCCCAGACATTGGGGAAGCAATCCACCGTGCCGTCCGCGCCGAGCCCGACGGCCGGTGCACCGAACACCGAGGACGGGCCGCAGAACACCCGCAGCCGGTCCTTCACGGTGATCATCGTGGCGTAGAAATTGTTCCAGTCGCCCGAACTCTCCTTGATGGCCACCACCTTGTCGAGGTCGGCAAGCCGGTCGGCAAGGGCTGGCGTCACGGCATTCACGGCATTGCCGGGGATGTTGTAGACCATGATCGGCAGATCGACGGCCGCGTTGACGGTCTTGTAGTGGGCGAAAATCTCGTCATCGGACAGCTTCACGAAATAGGGCGGCAAGACGAGCACGCCGTCGGCGCCGGCCGCCTTCGCCTCGCGCGCCAGCGCAATGGTCTCGGCTGGCCCGACGCATCCGACGCCGACAATGACCGTGCCGCGCCCGGCCACCGCCGCGACCGCATCGGCATAGACTGCCTTGCGCTCCTCAAGCGACAGGCTCCAGAATTCTCCAGTGCAGCCGCTGGCCACGACACCGGTCGCGCCGAGTTTCATCAGACGGTCGACATTGGCGCGGAAACCTGGCCGGTCGAGAGCTCCGCTGCGGTCGAAGGGCGTGGTGACGGCTGGCATCGGGCCGGCCCAATTGACGCTGTTCTTATCCATGGCTGTTCCTTAACCGCGGTGTCATCGTGTTCAAGTCAAACATGCTCAGCTCGCAGGCGGCGCAAAGGCAAGGTCAAGCCGTGCGCCCGTGACGCTGTCGAAGGCATGCAAACGGCTGGTCCTGACGGCGAAGGGGGTCTCAGATCCGACGACATGCGCCGTATCCGGCTGGACGCGGACGATCGCCGACTGCCCGCCGATATCGGCCATCACGATGGTCTCGTGGCCGGTGGGCTCGACGATGCGCACCGTCGCCACGAACGGGCCAGAGCCGAGCGCGATATCCTCGGGCCTGACCCCGATCGTCACCTTCTGCCCGGCCTGCCCCCCGGCGCCAACAGCCAGCCGCAGGCCCTGCCTCACAAAGGCCAGGCCCGATCCCGAGGACTCGATCATCCCCGGCAGCAGGTTCATCGCAGGCGATCCGATGAAGCCGGCGACAAACAGATTTGCCGGCTTCTCATAAACCTGCATGGGCGCCCCGAACTGCTGAAGGTCACCCTCGTGCATGACCGCAATGCGGTCTGACATGGTCATCGCCTCGAGCTGGTCGTGCGTGACATAGATGAAGGTCTTGCCGAGCTTGCGATGCAGCTCGATCAGTTCGGCGCGCATGTGCGCGCGCAGCTTGGCGTCGAGATTGGATAAGGGTTCGTCGAGCAGAAACACTTTCGGATCACGCACCAGTGCCCGGCCGAGCGCGACGCGCTGCTGCTGGCCGCCCGACAACTGGCGCGGCTTGCGATCCAGCAGGGCGCCAAGCTGGAGGGTCGCTGCGACTGAGGCCACCTTGGCGTCACGCTCGGCGCGACCCACGCCGCGCTTCTTCAGCGGGTAGGCGATGTTCTCGCCCACGCTCATGTGCGGGTAGAGCGCATAGCTCTGGAAAACCATCGCGATGTCACGCTGGCCCGGCGGCACGGCGTTGACGACGCGGTCACCGATCCTGATCTCCCCCTCGGTCGGGAACTCCAGCCCGGCCAGCATGCGCAGCGTCGTCGTCTTGCCGCAGCCGGATGGGCCCAGCAGGCTGACGAACTCGCCGCTGCCGATCGCAAGATCAAGCGACTTGACCGCCACCGCGGAGCCGAAAGCCTTGCGCACCTTCTGAAACGAGACGTCCGCCATGACTAGCCTTTGACCCCGCCGGCGCCGAAGCCACGCGTCAGGTATTTCTGCAGGAATGCGAAGATGATGATGAGCGGCAGCGACATCATCACCGAGGCCGCCATCAGCAGAGACCATTCGATGTTGAAGGCCGAGACGAGCATGCTCATCACGCCCGTGGTCAGGGGACGGGCCTCGTCGGTGTTCACCAGCACCAGCGCATAGAGGTACTCGTTCCAGGCGAGGATGAAGGTGAACAGCGAGGTCGAGATGATCCCCGGCAAGGCCTGCGGGAGGATCACGTCGACAAAGGCCTCCATCCGGGTTGCGCCATCGACCAGAGCGGCAGCTTCGAGATCATCGGGGATGCCCTGCATGAAGGAGCGCAGCAGCCAGAGCGCATAAGGCAACGCGAAGGTCGTATAGGCGATCACCAGGCTGAAAATGGTGTTGGCGATGCCGAGCCAGACCATCATCAGGTAAAGCGGCAGGATCAGCACGACAGATGGCAGGAGATAGGTGAACAGCACCATCTGGGCCAGCCGCTCACGGCCCGGATAGCGGAACCGCACCAGCGAGTGCGCGCCCAGCGTCGCGACCACGACGACCACGATCGTGGTGGTGAAGCCGAGGATCAGGGAATTGCGCATGTATTTGAGGAAAGGCGTCTCGTAGATCAGCCGGACATAGTGCTCGAAGGTGATCTGCTCGGGCCAGAAGGTCGGCGGAATCCGGAACAGCTCGAACTGCGGCTTGACCGAGGTCAGGATCATCCAGATGAGCGGAAAGGCCGTGACCAGCACGACCGTCCAGGCAAACAGGTTGAACGCGATGCGGCCGGCAAGCGTCTTCATGGCTGGCTCTCGCGCTCGCCGCGTCCCGCCAGCTTCAGATAGAGCACCATGAAGCTCAGCATCACCAGCATCATGCTGACCGCCACTGCGGAGGCCCGCCCCATGTCGTTGAGGCCAAAGGCGTCCTTGTAGACCATCAGCGGCAAGGTCTGCGTGGCGATGATCGGCCCGCCCCCGGTGAGCAGATAGATCAGATCGAACTCCTTGAAGTCCCAGATGGCACGCAAAAGCACGACCACGACCAGCACGTCGCGCAACTGCGGCAAGGTGATGTCGACAAAGCGCGACCAGGCTCCCGCGCCGTCGATCTTTGCGGCTTCGTAGAGCGCATCCGGGATGGTCTGCAGCCGGGCCAGAACGGCGATCACGACAAAGGGGAAATACTTCCACGCCCCGACGAGGATGATGCTGATCATGGCGTTGGGCATCGAACCCAGCCAGTCGAGCGGCATCTTGATCAGCCCGGCCATGAGCATGAGATGGTTCATCACCCCGTACAGGTCATTGAACAGCCAGCGCCAGACCAGCACGGCCACCACGGTCGAGACAAAGTACGGAAACAGGATCAGGCTGCGGGCCAGTGAGCGGAACACGATGTTCTGGTGCAGCATCAAGGCCGCTGCGACCCCGAACACAATCTGCAGCGTCAGCGTGCAGACGGTCCAGAGCAAGGTGTTCCAGAGCGAGCGCCAGAACTCGGGAGAGTTGACGAGATAGGCGTAGTTGCCAAGACCGATGAAGCTGCCGCGCAAGGTCGGGGTGAAGATCGTGAACAGGCTCAGATAGAGCGCCGACACCAGCGGATAGACGATCACGGCACAGAAGATCAGCACCGTCGGCGCGATCAGCATGGCGCCCAGCACAGCATAGCGCTTGTCGAGTGGATTGCCGCTCATCTGCCTGACGATCTGCCGACCATGGAAACAAACGGGTCGCGGCAATGCTGCCACGACCCGCGGGACGCGCGAGCGGGAATCAGGCGCGCATCAGCTCTTCGAGACGGCGCGCGACGCCCGACACGACCTGGGCCATCGGCTCGTTGGCGCCGACATAGCGCTGGACAGCTTCGGCGAAGACATGGCTGGCGACGATCTGGCCCGCCTTGGTGTTCGGCTTGTGGCGGACTGTCTCCCAGCCGAGGTTGTGCCCGGCGGAAGCCTGCTGCGACATGATCTGCACATCCGCCGCATACTTCTTGATCAGCGCGTTTTCCTGATAGGCGGCGCTCTCGTAGACGGTCTTCAACACGGGCAGCACGTGGCCCGGCGCGGCATGAAGCTGGCGGATATAGCCGTCGGCCCGGAACAGGTGCGCCGCGAAGCGCTTGGTCACGTCGAGGTTCGGCGCGCCCTTCGGGATCATCACCGACGGAAAGTCGTTGAAGGTCCAGTGCGGAACGCTGGTGCTGATGGTTGGATAGGGTTGGCAGCTGATGAAATCGGCGATGCGCGGGTTCTGCTGCGCCACGTTGGCGAGCACGCGGCCCGTGTAGATGCCGGTTGCGGTCGCGCCCGAGACGAAGGCCGTCAGGCTGTCGCCCCATGAATAGTTGGTCGCGCCCGGCGGGCAGAATTCGCGCATCGACTTGTAGAACTCGAGCGCATTGCGGAAGGCGTCGTTCTCGACATTGACCTGCAGGTCCGGGGTGAAGATCGAGCCGCCGGCACCATGAACGAAGGTGATGAAGATCAGCGAGGTCATCGAGTTGCGGGCATAGGGCAGCGGCGCGCCGAACACCGGGGCGCGCTGGAGACGCTGGCAGGCGGCGCGCAACTGATCCCAGGTACGCGGCGTCGTCAGGCCGGCCTCGCGCATCAGATCGGAGCGCAGCCACATCATGTTGGCGGCCGACCCCCCGATGCCCGTGCCGGCGAACTGGCCGGGCGTGACCTCGTAGATGCGGTTGGCGCCCTCGAAGAAGTTCTGCGGGCCGATCATGTTGATGACGTCGTTGAACGGCTCCAGCAGGCCATTCTGCCAGTAGCTCGAGACAGCGAAAGACGGCAGGTGGGTAACCACGTTCGGCACCTGTCCCGAGGCGAAGGCCGCCGCCATCTGGGCTGGATAGCCTTCGTCCGAGGTCGCTTCGAAGTTGACCTTCACGCCGGGATTGGCCGCCTCGAAGGTCTGGATCTGGAAGTTGTAGGCCTCGCGCTGCGCCGGAGCCGTCTGCGGCGACCACCACCGCAAGGTCACAGTCTGCGCCGTGGCCGGCGTCGGCATCGTGCCGGCAGCCGCCATGCTTCCGGCAGCGCCCATGCCGGCGAGAACCGCGCGGCGCGACACACCATGCCCGGACTGAGAAACGGTCTTGCTCATCTGGCTCTCCCTTTAGCGCTCTGTTTTTGTGCAACCCTGCGGCCCGAAGGCACGCTCCGGAACCCGCCGGAGCCCTGTCTGTGCAAGGATAACCGACGGCCCGGCTCCAACAATTGAACAGGTCGCAGGTCACACTTCAAGCACAATTTGCGGAATACTGTACGCATTGCGAACATCAGTGACGCCGTGGCACAGCCGCCCCGCAACCTCTGCCGGATGCCGCGCCATGCAATCGAAGCAGGGATGCGCGCTTGACCGAAAGGGCGGAAAGGCTGCCGAAGGACAACCAAAGGCGCTATCGACGGAATCAGGCATCCGGGCTACATCAGGGGCGTTCGAACGAGGATACCATGCTGCAATCCCATCCGTCTTCCCGCCTCAAGGACCTGCGTCCGGGGGATCTTGATGAGGCCGTGGCCGAGGGCGACCCCGATGCCTTGCAGGACCGGGGCAATGCAGACCGCGAAATCGTGGGGTCGGTGCTGAAAGCTTTCGATGTCCTGCGGGTGTTCAGCCGCCATAAGCCGAGGATGACGCTGTCCGAGGTGGCCGAGTACGCCGGAATGAGCCGCGCCAGCGCGCGCCGCTTCCTGCTCACGTTTGCCCATGCCGGGTACATGGCCACGGACGGCAAGCGCTTCCAGCTCACGCCGAAGCTGCTGGAACTCAGCCACTCCGTGATCTCCTCCGCCAGCCTCTGGGAGAGCGCGCGGCCGATCGTGGCGGAGCTGTCCGAGAAGCTTGGCGAGTCCTGCTACGGCGCCGTCCTTGATGGCACAGACGTGCTCTATGTGGTTCACATCGCGCACTCCGCCCGCCTCGTGAACGTCGGCATCAGGGTCGGCACGCGGCTTCCGGCCTACTGCACCTCGATCGGGCGCGTCCTGTTGTCAGGGCTGGTGGACGAGGCGCTTGAGCAGGCCATGAGCTCGATCAAACCGACGGCCCACACGGTCAAGACGGTGACGGCCAAGGGGAAGCTGCGGGACATCATCCACGAGACGCGCCGCGTCGGCTGGTCGGTCGTCGATGAGGAGCTTGAAGTCGGGCTGCGCTCGGTTTCGGCGCCGATCCGTTCGCGCTCCGGCGAGATCATTGCCGCGCTGAACGTCTGCGGCCCGAGCGCGCGCGTGACGCCCGAAGAGATGCGCAGCCGTTTCCTGCCGGAACTGCTGGAAGCGACAGACCGGATCAACGCACTGGTCAGGGACTGAACGGTTTGGTCCCGCCGCGCAAAAGGGTCACCCGAAGCGTGCCGGCGTGAAGCGGGCGATGTCGTGGCCCGGATCCCTGCCCATGGCCAGGGCGGCGGCCATGCGCCCGACCAGAGGCCCGAGCGTATAGCCGGCATCTCCCGGAACGGCGGAGAAGACGTTGTCGTGCCCGGGGAGCTTGCCCAGAACGCACTGGCCGTCGGTCGTTGTGTTGACGCCGGCCCATGTGCGGATCACCCGCAACGAACCGAGCCGCGGCACGATGTGCTGGGCAAGACTGAGATTGCCGATCATGCTGGCGGGATCGACGGTGGGGAACTCTTCCGGGCCGGTGAAACGAGCCGGCCAGCCACCCCCGATCACGACCTGCCCCGCGCCGAGTTGCTTCATCGTGATCATCCGTTCGGCGTGCTGCACCAGATGGCCGATCAGCGGCGCCGTCGCTTCCGTAACGTTGACGTGCAGCGGCTCGGCCACGGTGGGAATGGTCACGCCGAGCATGGCCGCAAGCTGGCCTGTGCCCGATCCTGCCGCGAGAATGACCTGTCCGGCGCTCAGGCTGCGCTGACCGCCGCGGTGGCTCAGCCTCGCCTCGATGCCATGCCCGGCAGGTGAAAGCGCCGTGATCACGGTCTCGTCCAGGCGCTGGACGCCCAGCGCCTGAAGCGTCGTGCGGATGGCTTCGTTCGCCTTGAGCGGGTTGAGCTTGCCCTCCTCCACGCAGAGTTCGGCGCCATGGACGGCTTCGCCAAGATAGGGCGCGATCCGGGCCAACTCGGCCCGCTCCAGCATGTGCACATCAAGCCCGAGCCGACGCTCGCGGGCGCATTTGTCTGCGAGGAAGGCGAACTGCCCGGCATCATCGGCGACCATCAGCCCGCCGGAGGATTTGATCTCCAGATCCGCGCCCAGTTCCGCTTCCAATTCCCGCCAGCGCGCCGCCCCAGCCGGATAGAGCGGCAAGGAGCGTTCGAGGTCGGCCACCTGTTCGGGGTACATCCGGATGAAGCGGCTCTGCATCTGGATGTGCAGGCTGCCGGCGTTCGCCGTCGTGCCCGAATGCCGGCCCTCATCGACGATGATCACCGACCGGCCTTCGCGCGCAAGGTCGAGCGCGGCAGTCATGCCGACGATGCCGCCGCCCGCCACCAGCACATCGAAGCCGCTCATGGTGCCGACCCGCCGACCAGATCGGAGATCGTCACCGGCTTGACGGGCGCACGCGGCGCGAACAGCGCGCGTTCATCCAGCGGCCGCCCGGTCTCCTCCGCCAGATGCGCCGCGATCAGCGGTCCGCAATAGCGCCCCTGGCAGCGCCCCATGCCCGCGCGGGTCCGCCGCTTCACCGCGCCGATCGACGGTTCGCCGTCGGCCATCGCGGCCAACAAGGCGGCTTTGCTGACCTCTTCGCAGCGGCAGATCAGCGTAGCGTCGTCCGCCAGCGACAGTCTCGGCGACGGGGCGTCATAGAGGCGCCAGAGGGCCGCCTGAAACCGGCGATGGCCTTCGAGCCGACGATGCGCCGCATCAGCGGACACGCCTGCCGGTGACCTGGCGCCCAGTCTTTCCGCAATGGCCAGGCCGGCAATCTCTCCTTCCGCGAGAGCGGCCGGAGCCCCGCCGAGGCCGCAGGCGTCGCCGACGGCAAACAGGTTCGGCACCGTGGTTTCGCACTCGCGCGTGCGCACCGTTCGCAGGGCGCGGATGCCAGGATCGTAGTCATGCCGGGCTCCCAACGCCCGCAGCAACTCGTTCGAGGGCTGGAAGCCATAGCCCAACGCCACTGCATCAACGACAAAGCGTTCGCCGTGACCGCCCGTCGCGCTGCCGAGTTCGACCTCAAGCCCGCCTTCGACGGCTGAAATGCCGCGCGCGACCGCGCCAAAATGCAGCGTCGCGCCGCCAAGCCGGGCGCGTGCCATCAGCGCAAGCCCCGTCGCCGTCAGCGCCGGATCGTGCAGCACCATGCGCAACGCGGCTCCGGCACGGGCTGGCGCGAACAGCGCCGCCGCCTCCGCAACCGCCACAACGTCCGCCCCTGCAGCCATGACCTCGCAAGCCACCTGCAGATTCAGCGGTCCATTGCCGGCGATCAGGATGCGGCGGCCGGGCAAGGCGCGGTGGCTGCGCCACAGGGTCTGCAGGGCCCCGGTCGTCATCACGCCGGGCAGCGTCCAGCCGGGAATTGGCACGGCCCGTTCATAGGCGCCAGTGGCGATGACCATCGCCCGAGCGCGGTAAACCGCCGTGCGGCCGGCATGGGTCGCCATCACGGAGCCTGCATCAAGCGCGGCGAATGTCTCGGCGCCATCAATGATCCGCACGCCGGCGCCTTCGCAGCGCTGGCGCAGGGCCGCCCCGTCGCGCTGCTGGCGGTCGAGCGGTTCAGCCTTCAGGGCCGCGGAGGGCTGCTTGTAGTATTGCCCGCCCGCCGTCTGCCGCTCGTCGAGCAGCAGCACGTCAAGGCCGCAGGAGCGCGCGGCCAGGGCAGCGCTCAGCCCCCCTGCCCCGCCTCCGATCACCAGCACATCCGCGGTGACCGTCTGTAGGTTCTCGAACAGGATCGGCGCGGCACCCACCCGCGCAGGCGGCGTCTCACCGGGTGCCGCCTGTCGGCGCACCACCATGCCGTCGGCCACCTTGACCATGCAGGCCCGCTGGTTGGGTGCGCCGTCGACCGTCACCAGACAGTCCTGACAGACACCCATGCCGCAGAACATCCCGCGGCAATCGCCCCCTGCCGTATGGCGCAGGGCGAGTTCGCCGCTGGCCGCCAGCGCCGCTCCGAGGCTCTGCCCGGGAAACGCGCCGATCGTGCGGTCCTCGAAGGTGATGGTCAGTCGACCGCTCACGGCCCCTCCTCCGGCTCGAAGGGCGGCAAGCTCTGTTTTGCGGCGACCAGCGCCATGAGGGCCCGGTCACGCCACTCCACCCGCGCCTGCCATTGCTGCAGCGGCAGAAGCGCACGGCGTTCCGCGGCGACGCGCGCCACCAGCGGCTCCGTCCATGGATCATGCTGGCCCCGCTCCGCGCCCATGCGGGCATAGGCCGGACCCATTTTCTGCGCGTGCGAGGCCACGCCGCCGCGGGTGTTGAGATCGGCGGTCTCGAACGGGCCAATCACGCCCCAGCGCAAGCCGAGGCCGTCGCGCACCACGGTGTCAAGGTCTTCCACGCCGATCACCCCGTCGCGGACGAGGCAATAGGCCTCGCGCAGCATCGCGCCCTGCAGACGGTTGAAGACGAAGCCTTCCACCTCGCGGGACACCAGCACGGGTCTCATGCCGCAGCGCCGGAGCCGCGCGCGGCACTGCTCGACCACTGAATTCGCCGTGAACGGCGCCGGAACCAGTTCGACCACCGGGATCAGGAAGGGCGGGTTTCCGGGATGCACCACCAGACAGCGCGACCGCGCGCTGTCTGGTGGTGCAAAGTTGGAGGCGGTGATCGCCGACGATGACGAGGCCAGGACCGCATCGGGCGGTGCAAGACGTGCAAACGCCGCAAACAGGTCCTGCTTGATCTCCAGCCTCTCCGGCGCATTTTCCTGCACATGCGCCACGCCAGCCAGCGCCTCGCCAAGGTCGGCATGCAGCGTGATCCGCTTCGCGAGCGCAGCGGGCGGCTCATCGATGAGACCTGCGGCGGCAAGGGCTTCGAGCCGCTGGGCAATCTCGGCCGGGGCCCGCTCGCGGCGCTCCGCGTCCGGATCCTGCAGGCGAACGTCGTGGCCGCCGCGCGCAAAGACAATGGCCCAGGCCACGCCGATCGAACCGGCCCCGACCACGGCGACGGCCTCCTGGCTCTCCGCGTTCACGATGCAGCCTCCGCGACAGCGTGGTCGCGCGCATAGGCGGCGACCTCGGCATGGCTGGCGAACCAGACGCCGGGCCGACCGCGGGCATGGCGGATCAGTTCATCGAGGATCCATATCCGCGAACGGTAGCCGATCACGAAAGGATGCATCACCAGTTGGAACACCGTGCCCTCGTCATAGGCGGCATCGAATTCGCGCCGGAAGATCTCCAGCACATCGGCAGGCGCGGTGTAAGGGCGGGTGGCCGGATTGCGGTTGAAGAGGAAATAAACGGCGTCATCGCGCAACCATTCGACCGGAACCTCGACGAGACCGGTTGGAACGCCATCCAGCAGCAGTTCATAGGGTTCCTCATCCGCCATCAGGGACGAGTCATAGACCAGACCCATCTCCTTCACGATGCGCACCGTGTTGGGCGAGGTGTCCCAGTTGGCCGAGCGAAGGCCGACCGGCTCCTGACCGGACAGCCGGGCCAGCGTCTCGCGGGCGCGCAGCATCAGATCGCGCTCGACCTCGTAGGGCAGCAGCGAGTTATTCTCATGGATCCAGCCGTGAACGCCGATCTCATGGCCGTCTGCGGCGATGCGGCGCGGCTCGTCCGGGTCGATCAGGGCCGACACCGCCGGGATGAAGAAGGTGGCGGGCACGTCATGCCGCTTCAGGAGCGCCAGGATGCGGGGCACGCCGACCCTGCGTCCGAACTCACCCCAGGCCAAACGGCCCATGGCCTGACCGCCCAGACCCATCTCGAAGGTCTCGTGGTCCGCATCGAAGGACAGCGCCACGGCGCAGCGCGCGCCATCCTTCCAGGCCGCAGGGCGCAACCTGCGACCGGCACGAATGCGCCCCACCAGCGACCGCCAGCGTTCCTCGGGCCACAGATGCGGCGGGTCCGGCGGGAGGGTCACCCCGCATCCCTCAAGGCCAGCATGCGCTGAAAGGCCGGACGGGCGGTGGTCGCCGCGTACCAGCCGGCCACGTTCGGACAGGCCGCGAACGCGTGCGGCACAGCCCGGAGATAGAAGGCCGCGCAGGCGGCATTGAGATCGGCCACGGTGAACCGGCCGCCGACGAGATGGCCGCCGCCAAGCCCGAGAGCCGTGTTCAACGCTCCGAGCGGCCGCGCCAGGGCGGCAAGCGCCAGATCGCGTTTGGCCGGGTCGCGCTGGTCTTCGGGGAGGTTGATGGTCTGGACAACGACATCATGGGCGCCCGGCTCGAACTCCGTTGCCGTCCAGAGCGTCCACTGGGTCATCAGCGCTTCCTCGCCGAGATCGCGCGGCCCCAACGCGGGCCCGCCAGCGGAGGCTGCTGCACCGTACTTCCGCGCCAGATGCAGGTTGATCGCCAGCGACTCCCAGACGATCAGGCCGTCATCATCGATCGCCGGCACGCGGCCCATCGGGTTCAGCGCCAGAAAGGCAGCGGTCCGGGTCTCGCCCTTCTGCGGCGCGAGCTTCTCGTGCCGGTAGGCGAGGCCAAGTTCCTCCGCGATCCAGAGCACGCGCGATGTCCGGGTCCGGGCCGCGCCGTAGATGGTCAGGGCCATGGCTGTGACCTCGCACCTTCGATCATCGCAACCTGTCTCATCGGCTGGAAGCAGCCTTCCCGCCCGCCCTGGCGGCAGGCGCCTGCTTGCGCTTGTAGGCCCGCCAGGTCGTGGCCCACCAGGCCGGATCATCAAGCCGCGCGCCGTTGATCGCGTGAATCGCGGCGTTGTGCGGGGCCGTGCGGACCAGATCAGGGTTCGTGCGGGCCTCCTCGCAAACCTTGGCCAGCGCCGCGATCCAGTAGTCGATGTCCTCCTTGGACCACAACTCGCCCGGCTCGGGCGTGAAAGGCTCCGGCACGACCCAGGGCTCGTGGCTCAGCCACGGGCTGTCGACGCCGTAATCGGTCATGCGCGCGCCGACCTCGACGATGCCGATGCCGGTTTCCTCCTTGAGAGGTCCAAGCCCGTAGCGCGTCATCTCCATGCGATGCATGGTCATCTGCGGCTGCGACTTGACCACGCCCGGGATCGCGAGGAGCTTCTTCTCCATGTAGTTGTTGGCGAGCACCGCAAGATCGGAGGCCTCCGTGATGCCGTCGCCGCCCATCGCCCGCGCCCAGGCATAGGCGTAGAACACCACCTGCAGATTGCCGAAATACTCGCGCACCTTGCCGACGCTGAGCTTGCGGTCGGCATCAAGCCGGTAGCGTCCCGTCTTGTCGTCAAGCCGCACGATGGGCTTTGGCAGGAAGGGCGCAAGCTCGGCGCTGCAGCCATAGGCCCCGACCGCGGGACCGCCGCCGCCCTTGGGGCCGCCGAAGGTCTTGTGCAGCATGAACATGCAGGCGTCGAAACCCAGTTCGCGCGCCCTGATCTTGCTCATCACGCCGTTGAAGTTGGCATGGTCGTAGAAGGCCAGCGCGCCCGCCTTCTTGACCAGCTTCACCCAGTCCTTGATCTGCGGATTGTAGACGCCCATGTCGTCCGGATTGTTGACCATCAGCGCGGCCGTGCGGTTCGACAGGGCGCCCTGCAAGGCCTCGATCGAGGGATAGCCGTTCTCCTCCAGCGGCAGCGTGATGACGTTGAAGCCGGCGGTCGCCGCGGTGGCCTGGTTGCAGGGATGGGTCTGGATCGTCGAGATGATCTCGTTGCGCTGCGCCAGTTCGCCCCTCGCCTGGAAGTAGCCGCGCGTGATGCAGGCATGGGTATAGGCCGCGCCCGCGCCGCCGGCCGCCTGGAACACGAACTGGTCCATGCCCGACAGTTCGCGCAGGATCAGGTCGAAGCTGTGCACGATCTCCAGCAGGCCCTGAAGGGTTTCCTCGGGCTGGTAGGGATGGAGCGTCGCCAGTTCGGGGCGGAGCGTCAGATGGGTCGAGATGCGCGGGTTGTATTTCATGGTGCAGGTGCCGAACAGGTTCACGCCCATCATGCCGTGAACCATCTGCGACAGGTGCAGGTAATGCCGCAGCACATCCGGCTCGGTCATTTCGGGCAAGGCAGGGCGGTTCTTGCGGCGCATCGCGGCCGGCACAAGATCCGCCGCCTTGCCGACGGCCTTCTCGACGACGGCCTCCGGCGCTGAATAGACCGCGCCGCGCCGGCCGGGGACGCCCATCTCCATCACCACTGGCTCGTTCCAGCGCGCCTGATGCACTTCACGTACGGTCGGCATGGCTTTTGATGGCGTCCTCATCACAGGATCTCCTTGAGGGCGGCGACCAGACGATCAATGTCGTCAGCGCCATGGCATTCGGTGACGGCATAGAGCGCGCTCTGGCCGAGCTTGGGGAAGTCCTTCGACAGGTCCTTGCCTCCGAAGATTCCGCGCTTCAGCAGCGCCTTGTTGATTTTCGCCACGGTCTTGCCGGTGCGGGAGAAATCGACGACGAACTCCTTGAAGAAGCCGGCTGGCCAGTTGACCGACACGCCCTTGATCGCGCCGATCCGCCGGGCGGCGTAGTGGGCGCGCGCGATGATCAGTTCTCCGATTTCACGGAAGCCTTCGGGACCGAGCAGCGACATGTAGACCGCGTTCTGGATGGCTGTGAGGTAGACCGAGTTTCCGGTCCAGTCCTTGCCCTCCTCACGCAGCCCGTAGGACGACTGGTGGAACAGCGTCAGGCCGAACCCGACCTCGCCGGGATGCGTCGTATCGGTGATCGAGATGTTCAGCGTCGGGTATTCGCGGGCGTAGACCTCCTCGTCCCGCGAGGCGATGAAGCCGCCCGCGCCGCCCCCGGCGCTCATGTGCACGCCAAGCGTCTGGATGGTCCCGACAACGATGTCCGCTCCATAGTCAGTTGGCGGGGCCAGCACGCCGAGCGAGATCGGGTCGACGCCGACAATGGTCTCGGCCCCCGCCGCTCGGGCCATCCGCGCGATATCGGCTCCCTGGGTCTCGATCATGCCGAGATAGCCTGGGTTCTCGAAGTAGACGGCGGCGGTCCTGTCCGAGAGGCGCGCCTTGAGATCCTTGAGGTCGATCAGGCCGGTCTTCGCGTCATGCCGGATCGGGACGACCTTGATGTGCCGCGCCATCTCCGCTGGCTCGCAGTATTGCCGGATCACGGCGAGCCGCTCGGGGCAGAGCGTCTCCGGAACCAGCACTTCCGAGCGCCCTGTGATGCGGGCCGCCATGCGGATGGCGTTGCCCGCGGCGCAGCCCCAAGAGTAGACGGGCAGGCCGACGAACTCCATGCCGACCAGTTCGCCAAGCTGGGCGCAGAACTCGAACCAGGCCTGGTTGCGGCCATGATCCGACATAGCCGTGCCCCAGACCGAGGTCAGGAACTCCGACCTTGTGCCTATCTCGTCGCAGATGGCCGGGACATGATGCTGCCAGATCCCGGCGCCGAGAAAGCTCAGATGCGACTCGCATGTGCTGTTCTTGCGCAGCAGGCCGACCAGATGCTTCTTGAGGTCCGCCTCCGAGCGCATGCCGGGGGCCAGCTTCAGCGGCTTCTTCATGCGGTGATCGGCCGGAATCTGCTCGAACAGTTCGGCGATGGACTTGGCGCCGATGTCCTTCAGCATCGCCGCTTTGATCTCGGGCACCGAGTTGGCCATGTAGGGATGGGCTATGGCGTTGGTCGGACTCACAGGGCCGGCTCCTCTCATCGTCACGGGAAGGGGGGTGTCATGCGGCGATCCGCATCATCATGGTGTGACCCGGGGCGGTGTGAACCCGCATGTACCCGGCGAGCATCGCATCGACCTGCCGATCGCCCGTATCGACGCGAAGACATGGCGGGTCGAGCATGACCAGCTTGCTCTGGCTCGTGACGATCATCACGTTGTCGCGCCCCGCGCGCTGCAGGACTGCTGCGCTGATCTGCTGATTGCCGCGACCGAAGACAAAGCCCTGCCCTCCGGTCACGCTGGTAATGACCTTGAACGGCACGCCGCTTGTGAGCCGCAGAAGCCTGGCCTCGTCCACATCGGTCGCGATCAGCCGGCCATTCAGGGCGACGTCAACGCCGAGCAAGGTACCCTCCCCGCCAAGCTGTCGCTTGATCTTGCGCATCGTGGTGCCGCAGCCCAGCACATGCAGGATGCCCGGGTCCATCTCGCGGACGATCCGCCGGGCCAGCGCGTCCAGCGCCGGATCGTCATCGCGGCGCGATGGCGTCTTGCAATTCTGCATGGCCGTCCGTTCCAGCGGCGAGCGGGCATAGCCGTAGAGCCTCGCTGCAACATGGCCAAGGCGCAGCGCTTCTTCGTCGATGTCCATGATTTCGGCTTCGCGCCACTCGACGCGCGCAGGCTCGCTGCCGAGGACCAGCGCAGCGACCCGGCCTGCGGCTTCCGGCGACGCGCCAAAGACGCCCGAATGCATCTTGACGCCCGTGGGCACACCCAGAAGCCCGACGCCTGGCGCGCCGTCAAAGACGTCGCGTGCCGTGCCGTCTCCACCCGCAAACATAATCATGCTGACCCCGGCCTCAGCCATTGCGGCGGCCGCATCGCGTGTGTCGCGCGATGTCGTGGCGGCTCCTGCTGTCCCGAGGGTCCGGCAACTGAAGCCGAGCGACGTGGCGAGATCGGCGCCCATCGCGCCCGGCGCACAAACAAGGTCGATCCGGTTCTTCAGCGCGGACAACAGTTCCAGCGCGCGTGCCGCGCGGACTTGCGATTTCGGCCTCGCCCCAAGCGCCAGTGCCTGCTGGGCAGCCGCGCCGTCCGTGCCCTTCAGGCCGACCGCCCCGCCCAGACCAGCGACCGGATTGACGATCAATCCGACACCGGGGCGCGGCTGCGGCCCGGCTCCGCCGTCCGATAATTTGTTCGCATTCCGAACAGGTGTCCGCATTTCGCGATCATACAAGTCCTGTGCACCGTCGCAAGGGCCTCACCTGCCGGAAAACCGCACGGTCAGTCCGGCAAGCGCGGGATCACCTGCGGCAAACGCGCGCCGATGCATCCCTTCACGCCCCCAGCATTCGTTGCTGGGGGTTGTGCTTTGCCGCGAACGCGTCAAACCTGTGGTCCTCGGAGAGGTTCAGATCATGCTTACCAACGCACAAGTCCGCGACATCGAAACACTCGTCCATCCCTACACGAACCTGGCGACGCACCGCGAGGCCGGGCCCCTGGTGCTGGAACGCGGCGAAGGCGTGCGCGTTTTCGACAGCGCGGGACGGGACTACATCGAAGGGCTTTCGGGCCTGTGGTGCACCTCGCTCGGCTACTCGAATGGAGAGCTGGTCGAGGCCGCGCGCGAACAGATGGCGAAGCTGCCCTTCGCCCACCTGTTCTCCGGCCGCAGCCATGACCCGGCCATCGAACTGGCCGAGAAGCTCAAGGAGATCGCGCCCATGCCGGTCTCGAAGATCTATTATGGCTCATCGGGCTCGGACGCCAACGACACCCAGATCAAGATGATCTGGTACATGAACAATGCGCTTGGCAGGCCGAAAAAGAAGAAGTTCATCGCCCGTCTGAAGGGCTATCACGGCGTAACCGTCGCCTCGGCCTCCCTGACAGGCCTGCCCTACAACCACATCGACTTCGACCTGCCGATCCAGGGCATCCTGCACACCTCCTGCCCGCATCACTACCGTTTCGGCCACGAGGGCGAGACGGAGGAAGCGTTCTCGGCGCGCATGGCGGCGGAGCTGGAGGAGATGATCCTGCGCGAAGGGCCGGACACGGTGGCGGCCTTCATCGCAGAGCCGGTGATGGGCGCCGGCGGCGCCATCGTGCCGCCAAAGGGCTATTTCCAGGCCATCCAGACCGTGTTGAACAAGTACGACGTTCTGATGATCGCCGACGAGGTGATCACCGGTTTCGGCCGCACCGGCAACTGGTTCGGATCAACGACCCTGGGCTGCAAGCCCGACACCATCTCCTGCGCCAAG
This sequence comes from Hyphomicrobiales bacterium, assembly GCA_027483505.1. Lineage (GTDB taxonomy): Bacteria > Pseudomonadota > Alphaproteobacteria > Rhizobiales > Beijerinckiaceae > Allobosea. The sequence continues at coordinate 32,522 of JAIXUP010000006.1, read as the reverse complement.
GCGCTGACCTCGGCCTATTTCCCGCTCAGCGCCATCTTCATCCCCGAGCACATGCATGACGTGCTGGTCGACCAGAGCCGCAAGATTGGCACCTTCGGCCATGGCAACACCTATTCGGGCCACCCTGTCGGCTGCGCCGTGGCGCTGAAGACGCTGGAGATCTACCATCGCGACAAGATCATCGATCGCGTGCGGAAGGTGGCCCCGCGCTTCCTCGCCCGTCTGGAACGCCTGCGCGAGCATCCGATGATCGGCGAAGCGCGCGGCGTCGGCCTGATCGGCGGGATCGAGTTCGTCCGCAACAAGCACACCCGCGAGCAGTTCGACGTTAAGAAGGCTGTCGCCGCCAAGTCCTGCGCCTTCGCCCAGGAAGAAGGGCTGATCCTGCGCAATCTGGCCGGCGACCGCGTGGCTTTCTGCCCGCCGCTGATCATTTCGGAAGCGGAGATCGACGAATTGTTCGATCGCTACGAGCGCGCGCTGGTCAAGACGCAGAACTGGGCCCATGCCGAGGGCCTCCTGGCGTAAGCAGGTCGCCCGGCCTCGCTCCGGCAGGTTCATGATGATGGAGGACACGCGTCAGTCGTAGCGCAATTCGGTCGCCTTGCCCCGGAAGACATAGTAGCTGAACGCCGTGTAGCCCGCGATGAAGGGCAGGACGACAAGTGCGCCCATCAGGATGATGAACAGACTTTCGGGCGCGCTGGCAGCCTGCCAGATCGTCAGCTTCTCGGGCACGATATAGGGATAGAACGAGTAGGCGAGCCCCAGAAAGCCGAGGACAAACAAGCTCACAGCGCCCATGAACGGCACGAAGTCCAGCGAGTGGTCCAGCCTCGGCATCCGCCTGAGGAACACCCAGAGCGCCGCAAAGAGCGCGGCGGTCATCAGAGGGATGGGCATCAGACCGATGATGTTCGGGAAGGAGAACCAGCGCTCAAGAATGCGGGGACTGACCAGCGGCGTCGCGAGCGAGACGGCCACCATCCCGATGGCCGTGGCGACCAGCGTCAAGCGTGTCCAGCGCACCGCCCGGCCCTGCAGATCGCCGTCAGTCTTGCCCACCAGCCAGGTGGCGCCCATGAAACAGTATGCCGCCGCGAGGCCGGCTGCTGCCCCGATGGCGAAGGCGTGCGTCAGCCAGCCTTCCTGGAAGCCCATGATGTAAAGGCCCAGCATGTAACCTTGGGTGAGCGCCGACAGAGCCGAACCACCGATAAACGCCCAATCCCACCAGCGCTGGTACTGCTCCTGAGCCTTGACGCGGAATTCAAACGCGACTCCGCGCAGGGTCAGCCCGAGCAGCATCAGGGCCACCGGCAGATAGAGCGCCTGGAGCACCATGCCATGCGCGGTGGGGAAAGCCACGAGCAGCAGACCGATCCCCAGCACCAGCCAGGTTTCGTTGGCATCCCAGAACGGGCCGATGGTGGCCACCATACGGTCGCGCTCCTGCCTGTCTGCACGCGCCATCAGCATGCCGACGCCCAGATCGTAGCCGTCAAGGATGACGTAAGCCAGGATCGAAACGCCCATCAGGGCAGCGAAGATGAGTGGGAGTGTATGTCCGTCCAGAAGAGCCGGCATGTTCGTTCCTCAGCCATTCCTGGCAGTTGCGCCACGCGGATGCACGGGCGCGCCCCCCTTGCTCACGCCAACGCCGGCCGGCGCCGCGACACCCTTGAGCCCCTTGCCCGCCAGATGGAACAGCACCGAGATGTAGGCCGTGATCAGGGCAAGATAGACGGCCAGATACATCGCGAGCGTCGACGCGATCATGCCGGCCGGCACCTTTGAGGCGGCCTCAGCCGTTGTCAGGACGCCGGTGACCAGCCATGGCTGGCGCCCGATTTCCGTGACGTACCAGCCAGCGAGCGTCGCCACCCAGCCTGAAAATGTCATGCCGACCAGCAGCCATGCCAGAGGCGTCGTGATGTCGCCCTTGCGCCAAAGCCTCCAGCCACATGTCCAGGACAGAAGCAGCATCAGCATGCCGATGCCCACCATGATCCGGAAAGCGTAGAACACCGGTGCGACCGGCGGATGAAGACGCGTGCCGTCGGCAGAGACGAATTCATTCAGCCCCGGGACGATTCCGGCGGGATCATGCTTGAGAACCAGGCTCGCCCCGTTCGGAATGGCGATCTCGAAGTCGTTGCGGCGCTCGCGCTCGTTCGGGATCGCAAACAGCACCAGCGGCACGTGCCCGCGCGTCTCCCAGTTCGCTTCCATGGCCGCGACCTTCGCAGGTTGATGCTTCAGGGTGTTGAGCCCGTGCATGTCGCCCGCAATGATCTGGACCGGGATCAGAACCGCGCCGATGGCGATCCCCGTCCTGAGCGCGATCATGACATCGGGTCCGCGATCGTGCCTCAGCCAGCGCCAGGCCGACAGCCCCGCAATCAGGAAGGCGCAGGTCAGGCCGGAGGCAAGCAGCATGTGCGTCAGCCTGTAGGGCAGCGACGGGTTGAAGATGATCGACGCCCAGTCGACGGCAAAGGCGACGCCGTCGCGCATCTCATGACCGGCGGGGGTGTGCATCCACGAGTTCAGGACAAGGATCCAGAAGGCCGACATTGTGGTGCCGAATGCCACCAGGAACGTCGCCAGTGTGTGCACCCAGTTCGGCACTTTCCGGAATCCAAACAGCATGATGCCGAGGAACGTCGCCTCCAGAAAAAAGGCTGTCAGCACCTCGTAGGCGAGCAGCGGCCCGGCGATGTTGCCGACCTTTTCCATGAAACCCGGCCAGTTGGTGCCAAACTGGAAGCTCATGGTGATGCCGGACACCACGCCCAGGGCAAACGACAGCGCGAACACTTTCACCCAGAACCGGTAGGCGTTCATCCATTTGTCGTCGCCGGTGCGGTTGAACATCACCTTGAACAGCAGGAGCACCCAGCCAAGCGCGATGGTGATGGTCGGGAACAGGATATGAAACGAGATGTTGGCGCCAAACTGAATGCGGGCGAGCAGGATCGGGTCCATCAGCGAATGTCCTCAGGCTCAGTTGTTCTGACCGGTGGCGCGGGTCTTGCCGCCCGGCACCGCGAAGAGGCGGTCTTTCAGTTCGAGCGCCTTCACGACCTTCGAACCGAGGCTGAGAAGCTGGATCAGCCGCTCGGTCTCGAGTTTCTGGACGTCTGCATACCAGTTCGTCAGCAATTCGATCAGTTCATGCATGTCCCGGAGCCGCGCCTGGGCATGTCGTTCTTCCGGCGTGCCGGGCGCCTGCATGAGCAGTTCGCGCAGCATCGACAGCGTCGGGTCAATCTCCCGCTTCTTGCGCTCCTCAACGAGCGTCCGGACGATGGCGTAGATATCGTCCGGCGTGCTGAAGAATTCGCGGCGGTCGCCCTGGACCTGGCGATGCCGGACCAGGTTCCAGCTCTGAAGCTCCTTCAAACCCATCGAGACATTGGAACGCGAGACGCCGAGCCGTTCGACGATATCGTCGGCACACAGCGGATGCTCGGCAATGAACAGCACGGCATAGATTTGCCCGACTGTCCGGTTGATGCCCCAGCGGCTGCCCATTTCGCCGAAGTGAAGGACAAAGGCTTCGCACAAAGGAGGGAGGTTCATGGCGCTTTCTCAAATTTCAGAATTTTCTGAATTTACAGAACAGACCATGCCTGCCGAAAGGGGCTTCATTGTCGCAGCCGGCCAACGCCGGGCCAACGCAAGGGGACACGCGACTGGCGCGCTCGGGTCAAGCCTCCGGCCATCCTTGTCTCATGGGCTTGTCTGGCCAAGCCAGCGCATTGAGAGCCAAGCGAGCGCAGCGGTTGTCGCCGAGAGGAAGGTCATCCAGATCCAATCCATGATGGTGATGCTCAACGGGAAATCCTTGAGCGTGGCGTAGTTGGTGGCGTCATACGTGCCGTAGGCCACCAAACCCAGCGCTGCGCCATACATGGCCGCAGTGATCATGGAGCCGCCAAGCAAAGTTGGCCCTGAACCGCAACTGACGATGAATCGCGGCGAAAAGCAGATTGACCATGAGTTCCTTCAGCACGGAAACCGTCACGCACGTTCATCACTGGACCGACACCCTCTTCAGCTTTCGCGTGACGCGCGATAGCGGCTTTCGTTTCCAGAACGGCCAGTTCGTGATGCTGGGGCTGGCTGGTGAAGCGCGCCCGTTGCTGCGCGCCTACAGCGTCGTCAGCCCGAACTACGAGGACGAACTGGAATTCCTGTCGATCAAGGTGCCCGACGGACCCCTGACGTCGCGGCTCAAGGACATTCAACCGGGCGAGTCCATCGTCATCGGCCGAAAGGCGACGGGAACGCTGCTTGCGGACAATTTGCTGACCGGACGCAATCTCTACCTTCTCGGAACAGGCACCGGTCTTGCGCCCTTCCTGAGCCTGATCCGCGATCCGGATGTGTCCGAGCGCTTCGCCAAGGTCGTGCTTGTGCATGGCGTGCGCGAGATCGCGGAACTCGCCTATGGAGACATGATCGAACGCGATATTGCCACGCACGAACTCGTAGGCGAGCAGAGCGTGCTTCAACTCCTCTACTATCCGACCGTAATGCGCGAGCCATTCCGCAACAGTGGGCGCATTACGCACCTCGTGAGCTCGGGCAAGCTGTTTGGCGATCTTGGCTTGCCTGTCTGGGACAGCGCCCAGGATCGGGCCATGCTGTGCGGCAGCCCGCAGATGCTGGCCGAGATGGTCGATCTGCTCAGGCGCGACGGTTTTACGGAAGGCAGCAGTTCGTCTCCCGGAAGTTACGTGATCGAGAAGGCGTTCGTCGAGAAGTAACGCGACGGGCCTCCTCAGGGCGAGGGTTTCTCCAGAGGGATTTGGTAAGCCGTTGTCGACTTGACGCGTTCCATCGCAAAGCGGGACGTCACGTTCTTGAGCGGAAACGCCTTGATGAGGCGTTTGTAGAAGCCGTCATAGGCCGCCATGTCCTCAACGACGACGCGCAGCATGTAGTCGACGTCGCCCGCCATCCGGTACAGCTCCATGACCTCGGGCATCGCCGAGACGCCGGCTGCGAAGGTTTCGAGCCATGGACCTGAATGGTCCGCGGTTTCAATCGAGACGAAGACGGTGAGCCCAAGCCCGATCTTTTCCGGCGCGACGAGTGCGACTTTCTTGGTAATCACGCCGGTCTGCTGGAGCTTCTGGATCCGCTTCCAGCATGGCGTCTGCGACAAGCCCACGCGGTCCGACAGTTCGGACAGCGCGATGTCGGAATTCTCCTGGAGCAGCATCAGGATTTTGCGGTCGATACGATCCATTCTCTTTCTTGGCCTCGATAAGGAACAAATTTCTTCAAGATGACCGTCAAGTAGAATAAAACCCCTTATGACGGCTCCGTTGTTGATACTGATAGAACATTATCCTAAATCCGCAAGTCATAGTGTTGTTGCGCCAGTAGTCGGCCAGCCGCCATCAAGGAGAGTTCCCGTGCCTGATCACCTGACGACCGACCGACGGTCCTTTCTCGCACTGGCCGCATCCGTCGTGGTGTTGCCTCAGGCTGCCGCGGCGCAGGCCCGCATTCCGGTGCGCGTTGGCGTGATCCCCGTTATCGGCGCGGCACCGGTGTTCGTGGCGGAGGGCGAAGGGTATTTCAGGCGTGCGAACCTCGATCTCGCCTTCACCACTTTCGAGTCCGGACCAAACATGATCCAGGCGCTCGCCTCGGGTACAATCGACATTTATGTGGCGGGCGTCGCGCCTCTGGGTGTCGCCAGAAGCCGTGGCATTGATGTCAGGGTCGTGGCGAGCACCGCGACAGGCGAGAACGTCTTCGTAGCGACGCCACGTCTGGCGCAGCACTTCGCAGCGGGCGTGACTCCCGCCGAAGCGTTCAAGCGCTACCGCTCTGCCTCGGGCAGGCCGGCGCGCCTTGCGACGCAGCCGCCCGGATCTGTGCCCAACACGACATTGCAATACTGGCTCTGGGAGCAGATCAAAGCCGACAAGGCCGACGTCGAGATCGTCGCCATGGGGATTGATGCCACACAGCAGGCCGTGCTGGCCGATGCCGTGGAGGGTGCAACGGTGCGCGAGCCGGCGCTGACCATCATCCAGCGGCGCAATCCGGGTATCCGGCTGATTGCGGAGGGCGACGCCCTGTTCCCGGGCCAGCCAGGCACCGTGGTCGCCGTCTCGGGCGCTTTCCTCGCCGGGCGTGAGGCTGCTGTGCAGGCCATCGTCGACGGACTCGTGCGGGCCGCGGATCTGATCGAAAGGGATGTGGCGCGAGCGACGCCCCATGTTGTCGAGCGGCTGGGCAAGGGCCTCGTGGCGCCGGACGTCATTGCCGCCGCTCTGAAGTCCCCTGCGGCGAAATTCGTCATCGACCCACGCCGCATCATTGAGCCGGCCAAGGCGATGCAGAGCTATCAGGTCAAGCTTGGCACGCTCAAGGAAGAGGTTCCGCTGGACGCGCTCTTCGACAAGCGTTTCATCGAGCGGGCCCCCGCCAGTTGAGCGGGCAAGACGGTCGAACAATGCCCATGACAGATCTGATCGCCAGCGCGCCAGCACGCGCCACAGCGTCTGGCGCGGCATCCGGGGCAAAGCTCCGGGCCGCGGGCTTTGCTGCGGCGGGTCTGCTTGTGTTCCTTCTGGTCTGGGAGGTCGTGCCGCGGCTCGGCCTGTTCAATCCCCTGATGCTGCCTGGGCCAAGCGGGATCCCTGCGGCGTTCTGGAGCGAGCTGAAGTCGGGCGCCTGGGGCTCGGCGGTGGGTTCCAGTCTTGGCCACTACACCATCGGGCTCGCTCTGGGTGCGCTGCTCGGCGTTGTTTTCGGCGTCGCGACCGGCATGTCCAGGCTGGCGGAAGAGGCCACCGCATGGATCGTGCGCGTGCTGAGGCCGATCCCCGGCCTCGCCTGGGTGCCTTTCGCCATCATCTGGTTTGGGGTCAACCGGACAGCGGCGGTCTTCATCATCGCCATCGGCGTCTTCTGGATCGTTTTCTTCGCGGCGCATGGCGCAGTACGGAGCGTGGAACGCGACCTGATCGAAGTTGCTGATGCTTTCGGCTTTCGCCGCTGGCATGAACGGCTCCTGAAGATCCTGCTGCCGGCTGCGCTGCCCGGCATCCTCGTTGGCCTGCGCACGGCGCTCGGACAGGCCTGGATGGCGGTGGTTGCCGCCGAAATCTTCGGCGTGCCCGGTCTTGGCCAGCGCATGATGCAGGCCTCAAGCCTGCTCGCGACAGAACTCGTCGTTGTCTACATGCTGACCATGGCCGCGCTCTATGGCCTTCTCGACAGTGCCTTCGTCGCCCTCCAGAACTGGCTGCTTCGATGGAAAGCGTGATCGACATCCGCAGCCTGTCGCTTGCCTTCGAGAGGGATGGTCACCGGACCCTCGTGCTCGACAGTCTCGACCTTTCCATCGAGCGGGGGGCCTTCATCGCCATCGTCGGTGCGTCGGGCGTCGGCAAATCGACATTGCTGCGCGTGCTCATCGGTCTTGCCAAGGCAAGCGCCGGCGAGATCACGCTGTCTACGCATTCCGGCAAGCGGCAGCCGCTCGCGCTCGTCTTTCAGGATGCGCGCCTGTTACCCTGGCGGCGCGTCGTGGACAATGTATCCTTCGGGCTCGAAGGCGGTGGCCTCTCACGGGCTGAGCGACGGTCCAAGTCGCTCGACGCACTTAGAATCGTCGGTCTCGTGGACCTCGCCGACCGCTGGCCGCATCAGCTCTCCGGCGGCCAGCGCCAGCGCGTCGCGCTTGCGCGGGCTCTCGCCGTGGAGCCGGAAGTCATGCTGATGGATGAACCCTTCTCCGCGCTCGATGCCATCACGCGCGAGGGCCTGCAGGATGAACTTGTCCGCATCTGGCGCCTGACGGGCAAGACAATCCTTTTCGTCACACATGACATCGAAGAGGCAATCTACCTCGCCGACCGCGTCGTGGTGCTGGCCGGCGCGCCCGGTCGGCTCGCGGCTGACCATCGTATTGACACTCCCCGGCCGCGCACGCGAAGCGCCGAGGGCAATGCGGATGTCGTCGCGAGCGTGCGTCGCCATCTGGGCGCTGAGAAGCTCATCGATGGGGCTGCAATCTGAGAGCAATCAATTGCTCCACTGCACGGCGCGGTCGGCAGGCGCTTTCCGGAAGTGGCCCAAGTTCGACAAGCCATTTCATTGCGGCGGCAGCCCATGTGCCCCTATCCTCCGTTCAGCAGGAGGCATTCTTGATGCGTGATCTTGACTCAACATTCAGCTCGGCTGGCAATCCCGTCACCCGGTTCGCGTCAGGCTTCGCCGACCTCTGGCGTTTCCTGACGCGGCCCGCATCAGCAGACTTTCGACCCGATACGACATCGGCCATGACGGGTGGCGATCCGCGCGAGGATGATGACAAGGTCCGCAGCGCACGTGATCGGGACAAGGTTCATCCGTTCAGCGACGGGTTCAACCTGCACCATTTCTGACTCCGTTTACGTTGGCGAGGCTTGCTGAAAAGAAAAAAGGCCCGGACACGCAAGTGTCCGGGCCAAGTTGCGTCAGCGGGAGGAGCATGCTGACGCCGGGAGGAAACTTACCAGCTCGGCAGGACCGAGCCCTTGAAGCGCGCAAGCACGAACTCTTTCACTTCCGGCGAGCGGTAGACATCCGTCAGCGTCTTCACCCAGGGCTTGTCCTTGTCCTGCTCGCGTACGGCGATCAGGTTGACGTAGGGGCCCTTGGGATCTTCGCGCAGGATCGCCGAGGTGGGTTCGATCTTCGCCTCGACGGCGTAGTTCGTGTTGATGGCGGCAGCCGCCACGTCAGGCAGAGAGCGGGCGGTCTGCGCCGCATCAATCTCGACGATGCGCAGCCGCTTGGGGTTCTCGATGATGTCGGCGACGGTCGGGCGGTAGCCCACGCCGTCCTTCAGCTTGATCACCCCCTTGTCGCGCAGCAGCAGCAGAGAGCGTCCGCCATTGGTCGGGTCGTTCTGGATGGCGACCGTCGCGCCGTTCGGCACCTCATCCCAGCTCTTGTGCTTTGACGAGTAGATGCCGAGCGGGAAGTTCACGGTGAGGCCAACACTGACCAGCTTGTAGCCTCGATCCTTGATCTGGTTGTCGAGATAGGGCTGGTTTTGGAAGGAATTGGCCTCAAGCTCACCGGCATGCAGTGCCGCATTCGGCACGACGAAGTCCGAGAACTCGGTGATCCTGATGTCAAGCCCCTGCTTCACGGCCAGTGGCTTCACGAACTCGAGGATCTGCGCGTGGGGACCGGGCGTGACGCCGATGCGGATCGGCTGGAGGGTCTGCGCGCTTGCAGGCGATGCGGCCAGAAGGGCAGCTGCGCCAGCGGCGAGAAGCAGCCTGCGGGTCAGTGTTGTACTGCTCATGTCATGTTCCTTTCGGGTTGAGGTTTTGTGCGAGGAAGGAATGCCGGCGTCAGGCGTGACGCAGGCGCTTGTTCAGGCGGCGCGCGAGCGCATCGCCGAAGGTCTGGACGGACTGGACGAGGATGACGAGCACGGCGACGACAATGGCCATGACCTCGGGCATGAAGCGCTGGTAGCCATAGCGGATGCCAAGATCGCCCAGCCCCCCGCCGCCGACCGCTCCGACCATGGCGGAGAAGCCGAGCAAGCTGACTGCCGCGAGCGTCAGGCCGAGCACGATGGCCGGAAGCGCCTCCGGGACGAGAACTTTGCGGACGATCTGCAACGGCGTCGCACCCATGGCGCGGGCAGCTTCGACAAGCCCTTGATCGACCTCGCGGATCGCCCCTTCGACGATGCGCGCGATGAACGGCGTCGCGGCCACCGTCAGCGGGACGATCGCCGCGGCCGTGCCGATCGAGGTGCCGGCAATCAGCCGCGTGAACGGCACGATAGCGACCACCAGGATGATAAAGGGCGTCGAGCGCGTGATATTGACGACGACCCCGAGCGCCGTGTTCAACGCCGGTGCGGGGAAAAGCTCGCCCCGCTTGCTGGTGGCCAGGAATACGCCGAGCGGCAGCCCGAACAGCGTGCCAAGCCCACCGGCTACGAGAACCATATGCAGCGTATCGACGGTGGCTTCGATGATGATGCGGATCAGTTCAGGCGACATCGGAGACCTCCTCGCAGGGCGAGCGTGCGGGCGTTGCCGGGGCAACTGCGATGAAGCCAAGCTGCTCGACGCGGAGCCCGAGCACGTGAAGCGCTGCCAGCGTGGCGCCCAGGGCGGCGATGTCGCCGGGAGCCGCGACGATCAGGCTGCCGAAAGGCTGCTCGCCGATGGCGTCGATCCGCCCGGCGAGAATGTTGATATCGAGGCCAAGCGTGGTGCTCAGGCGGCTGATGACGGGTGTCGCCGCGTGCGGACCTGCAAAGCCGATGCGCAGCACCGCGAGGCTTGCCGGTAAGGGCTCGGATCGCAGCGCGGCGCGCAGATGTGCGGGAAGCTCGACACTGGTGACGCCTTCGACGAAGCGCGCGGTCGTGGCGTGCGCGGGCCGGGTGAGAACGTCGAAGACAGGCCCCGCCTCGATGATGCGGCCGTCCTCGATCACCGCGACCTCGTCGCAGATCTCCTTGATGACCGGTATCTCGTGCGTGATCAGCAGGATGGTGACACCAAGCTCGCGGTTGATGCGCTTGAGGAGCTGGAGGATGGACCGGGTCGTCTCGGGGTCGAGAGCCGATGTCGCTTCGTCGCACAGCAAAATCGCCGGCTCGGTGGCAAGCGCCCGCGCGATGCCGACCCTCTGCTTCTGGCCGCCCGAGAGCTCCGCCGGATAACGCAACCGCTTGTCGGTCAGGCCCACCAGCTCCAGCAGCTTCGTGACGCGTGTCTCGATCTCGGCGCGCGAAACGCCGGCGATCTCCAGCGGCAACGCGATGTTGTCGAAGGCCGAGCGCGAGGAAAGCAGGTTGAAGTGCTGGAAGATCATGCCGATCCGACGCCGCTCGCGCCGCCAACCGGATTCGTCGAGCGCGGTGACGTCCCGCCCGAACAGGGCGATGCGCCCGCGTGTCGGCCGCTCCAGCCCGTTGACAAGGCGGATCAGGGTTGACTTGCCGGCGCCCGAGGGGCCGATCACGCCGAGGATGCGCCCTCGTGGCACCGCCAGATGAATATCCTGCAGCGCAGAAACCTCTGCTGCGCCATCTCGCGCTGCGTAGGTCTTGCCAACGCCCGCGAGCGTGATTGCGGCTTCCTCACGCCGGGCGTCTTGGGGGGCGGAAGCGAGCTTGGTGGCGCCATCCAGCGACGCCGATGACAGAGCGACAGCGGCGGTCATGACGCGCCTCCCGCAAGGCGCTCGGCCTTGGTCACAATTGCCCCAGCCCCGGTAGCGTGCGCTTTGCCAGGAAGCATCGCTTTTCCACGCAAAATATCGGAGGCGTGGCGCTCTGCCTGGTGCGGACGGCTGAAGGCGCGACCCTCGAGCGCCCTGACGCGAGGATCGCTGGCCACGAAGCGGAAATCGTCGGCAGAGGCGAGACGAACAAGAACACCGACGGCGAGATCGCCGACTTCGATGATGTAGGACTGGGACATGATGCTGCACGCCGCGCTCGCGCGGCTCTCCGGATGGCTGGACACTGCTGAAAGGGACGAACTGCTGGCGCTGCTCAGGAGCGGCGACAGCCCTGTCCGCAGGCCGGAGGCATGCTGCTGAAGGGGGTGGGCAGGATGATGATCGTCATGGCTCGCTCGCTCGTCGTTGAGAGCCCACGTCGCGAAATCCTCGCTGCCGTGGCGCTTTAGCATTTGGTGACGCGGTGCAAGCTGCTCGCTCAAATCCCCGCGACGGTTGATGACCGTGGTGCAAAGATGGCCGTGGACTGGTGAAAGAGCAAGGGAATCGTTCGTCAAATAGAACGATAAGCGGAGAATTTTATTCTTCGATAGCCCGGTTCTTTCCGGCAAACTGATATCCAAAATCTTGAATTCATGCATATTCGAAATGCGATAGGAGATTTTTCCTCTTTCTTTCACCGTCTGGAAGTTTCTCGTGACTCATGGCCTGGCTTAGGGGTAGTTGTTCTTCAAAGAGGAAACGTTCGTCGGCTGCTCGAGAAATGGGGCCGCCGAACGCATCGGGGGGCAGTTTATGAGTAATGAAATCAACGCCGCTACGAGGGCGCGACATCCGGAGACCGAGCTTGTGCACGCCGGTCAGATCAGATCCCAGTTCGGCGAAACCTCAGAGGCGCTGTTCCTGACACAGGGGCATGTCTACGACAGTGCCGAGCAATGCGAGGCGCGTTTCCTCGGCAAGGATCCTGGCTTCATCTACGCCCGCTTCTCCAATCCCACCGTGCAAATGTTCGAGCAGCGTATGGCAGCGCTTGAGGGAGCCGAGAGCGCCCGCGCGACAGCCACAGGGATGGCTGCGGTGACTGCGGCGTTGATGGGCGTCGTCAGCGCTGGCGATCATGTCGTCGCAGCGCGCGCGCTGTTCGGCTCCTGCCGCTATGTCGTCGAGGAGCACCTGCCGCGCTTCGGCGTGGCCTCCACGCTGGTCGACGGGCCGAACCTTCACGAATGGCGTGCCGCTATCCGGCCGAACACGAAGGCGCTGTTCCTTGAAAGTCCGGCCAATCCGACGCTGGAGGTGATCGACATCGGAGCAGTGGCCCAGATCGCGAATATGGCTGACGCAAAGCTGATCGTCGACAACGTCTTTGCCACGCCGCTCTGGCAGAAGCCTCTGATGCTCGGTGCCGATTGCGTGGTCTATTCCGCAACCAAGCACATTGATGGGCAGGGCCGCTGCCTTGGCGGCGTGATCCTCGCGTCAGAGGACTTCATCCAAAAGCACGTACACACCTTGCTCCGACAGACTGGTCCGGCCATGTCGCCTTTCAACGCCTGGGTGCTGCTCAAAGGGCTTGAGACGCTGCCCCTGCGAGTCCGCCGGCAGACAGAGAGCGCGGCCCGCATTGCGGACTGGCTGGCGCAGCATCCAAAAGTACGAAAGCTCATCTATCCCGGCCGCAAGGACCATCCACAAGCCGACGTGATCGCGCGGCAAATGTCCGGCGCGTCCACGCTGATCGCGCTCGAGGTCGACGGCGGCAAGGCCGGTGCCTTCCGCTTTCTGAATGCGCTCGCGCTGTTCCGGATCTCGAACAACCTCGGCGACGCCAAGAGCCTCGCCGTTCATCCCGCCACGACAACGCATCAGCGCTTCACGCCGGAGGTGAGAGCTGCGATGGGCGTGGGCGACGGGCTCGCGCGCCTCTCCGTGGGGCTTGAGCATCCCGACGACCTGATTGCGGATCTGGAGCAGGCGCTGGCTCTGGTTTGATCCACGACAAGGCGTACGTGGCCCGTTCGGTGTCATTGGGCGTCATGTCGCTGACGCTGGTTGCTGGTCTGATCGTTCTGTTTGCGGCCCCCGGACCGACAAACGCGCTTCTGTTCGCCGCGGGTGCGGATGGGGGCGTGCGGCACGGCTTCGCGTTTGCCGGCGCTGTCGCTTCGGGTTACGTCGCGGCCGTGTTGATGCTTGGCATACTCGCCGCGCCGCTTTTGATCGCTGCGCCGCCACTGACCGAAGCGCTGCGGCTGGCCACCTCGGTCTATCTGGCTGCAATCGCCTGGCGCATGTGGGGAAGCACCGTTGCAGAGACCTCCAGCGGAAACACCACCGTCATTTCGCCGACCGGGATCGCGGTCGCGACGCTGCTCAATCCCAAGGGCCTGATCATCACGCTGACGCTTCTGCCGCCGGAGACATTCGGTTCCATGTCAAAGGCGTTCGTGGCGCTTGCCTTGATTGCCGTGCTCTCCGCTGCCGCCGGAGCGTTATGGCTGTTGCTCGGGGCGCATGCCAGCCGAACTCTGCGGAGAGCCGGCGGCAGGCGCCTCACCAACCGTGGTTCAGCCGCCATCCTCGGTGCCTTCGCGGCGGCGCTCGCCGCGTCGGCGCTGGCGGGCTGACCTCAGCCCTTCTCGACGGGCCGCGTCGCATCCTGGGTCCAGTCGGTCATCGAGCCATCGTAGAGACGCACCTCCCCGTTTCCGAGCAGTTCGGAGAGAACAAACCAGTTAAGCGCGGCTGTGTGTCCCGTATTGCAATAGGAGATGACCGGCCTTTCCAGAACATCGGCGAACAACCGCTCAAGTTCTGCATTCGGCTTCAGCCCATGCCTCGCCACGTCGAAGAGGTCGGCGTAATCGCGGGAGACTGCACCCGGCAACCGGCCAGAGCGCAGCGCTTCCGGCGCCTTCTCCCGGCCCTCGAAATAGCTTGCCGACCGGGCGTCGACAAAAGCGGTGTTCCCACTGGTGAGCGCGGCTTCGGCGTGAACAGTGGTGGCCCGAAAAATCTCCCGCAGCGATATCGGGTAGGGTCCAGCCGGTTCGGGTTCGCGCCATCCCGTCTCGACAGGCCTCGCCGGATCGGCGCTCCAGCCGATGAAGCCGCCGTCGAGGATCGAGACGGCTTCATGCCCGACAGTCCTCAGTGTCCAATAGACACGAGCGGAAGCCGCAAGGTCATTGGCGCTCGTGCCGGCAGGGACAATCACCACGCTGTGATCAGGTCGCAAGCCGAGCCGGCCCAGAAGCAGGGAGAGATGTTCGACCGGAGGCAGCAGGCCGGGCGCGCCGCCGACACGAGCGCGCCAGCCGTCGGCGGCGTAGTCGCTGTAGACCGCGCGGGGGACATGGCCGGCCTCGTGAGTAGCCCGGCCACCATCAACTGCCAGCCGGACGTCGAGGACCAGCAACCCGGGCTCACCAAGCCGCGCCGCCAGCGCGCTGGGTCCCACGAGAGGCCCCATGCCACCAGTCGCTCTCATGCCAGGCTCCCGTTGCTGACGGGGTCCGGCATGTCCGCTGTCTTGCCCACCCGGATCGAGACCGGCAGGCCGTCGATCGCCATGACATGGCCACTGCTGGCCTCGCCTGGAAACGCCATACCCTCGATACGCTTGGTGCGCGCGTCCATTCCGACTTATCCGTTGCTCGCCCTTCCGCAACCTTAGACCAGACGTATCCGCCGTGCCAGCATGGCTTTGCCGCCCGACTCAGGAGCTCAAACGGATCGGGGTTCTCGTCCTCGCGAGAGCCTGCCCATTGTCTCTGGTCCAGATGCAGACCGGTTCAGCGGGCTTCTCGATCCGCACATGGAAGGTGAGCGCTGGATTGGCAGCAGGCCAGGTTGGCGAACCGGTCTCAGGTCCAAACCCAATCGGTCTGCGCAACGAAAATCATGATCACGGTGGAAAGCCCGGAAAATCGGCGGCAGAAGTGCCCGGCATACCCAGGCGAAACGAGCGCCGAAACACGGCGCGATTCTCCGCACTTGAACGCCCGTTCTGGCAAACTAGCGGAACTATCGCAGCTATCGTGCCCGTCTGCGCTCAGACCACGGCACAAGGAGACGGTGGTGGGCCCTGCAGGACTCGAACCTGCAACCAGACCGTTATGAGCGGTCGGCTCTAACCATTGAGCTAAGGGCCCCCGCACCGAGATAGCGACCAGGGGTGGAGCGGTCAATAAAACACCCGGCTGATGTCGCCATCAGCCGGGTGCAAGTGGGCTCGACCAACGTCCGGCGTTCAGGGCCTTGGCTTGCCGAGCTCGGGGTAATCGCTGAGCATCGGAGCACCGTTGAGGGGTTTCTGTACGCCCTGGTGGCAGGTGGCGCAGAAGGCCTTGGCGGCGTCGCCTTCCGGCCCGAGCTTGGCCGCCGGATAGGTGGCGTTCAGCGGAGCCAGATAGTTGGCGTTCAGTTCACGCAGCATGCGGATGCCGTGGAAGGCGTTGACACGCTGGGGCGGCGCATCCTTCCACTCCGCGAACGCGCGGCTGTTGTGGCAGAATGTGCAGTTCACGCCGAGGGACTCGGACATGTGGTTCATCAGCGCGTTGGTGCGTTCGGCGACCGCGATCTGCTCATGCTTGCCGGTGGGCAGCGCGGTCTGACCTGTCACGCGGATGGTCTCGGCGAACTGGATCAGGGGCGTGAACGGATCGGCGGGGAGCGAAGCGCGCCCGACGAACTTGCCGGCGAGGTTCTGGCCGTTGTTCGCGCCGATCCAGCCGCCGGCGTCGGCGAGGTTCTTGGGATGGCCTGCGCCAGTGAACCAGGTCTGCGCCGGGATCGGGTTGCCCCGATGGCAGGTGTAGCAGGTCACCCCGGTGGCGCCGACGTGGTTGGTCCAGTTCGAGTTGATCTCGCGCGTCATCTGCAGCATGCGGCGCGCGGTCTTGTACTGGTACTTGCCCTCATCCGCCATGTTGTTGAGGTTGTGGCAGTAGGAGCAGCCCTGACCTTCGTCGGAGCCCGAGACGCCGCCGGGCGCTACCCATGACGTCATGGCAACCATGATGCGGGTGAACTCGGTTTCGCTCAGGTCGCCCAGAACCTTGACGTTCTGGTAGGCCTGCGCGGCGCGGGGGCCGGTGCGGTCGCCCGGGGGGATCACCTCCGGCGCCTGGTTGATCTCGGCGAGGGCCGCCAGCCGCTTCGGGCTCTGCACCTGTTCCAGGGCAACGCCGCGATAGCCGTTCTGCTGGGTGGCCTCCGGTGGATTCTGCTGGCAGCCTGCCAGCAGTAGTCCAAAGCCAATCGCCAGTCCGGCAACCAGACCGGAGCGTTTGGGGAGTGTCGTATGCGTGCTCATGTCACCGCGCTCCTGGAAGCAGGCTGGGATCAACGACGGGCGGGTTCACGGCGGGGTAGCTTGGCGCGAAGCCGTAATGCTGTGCCCAGAGGAACCAGTTGTCGACGACGGTGCCGGTCAGAAGGATGCCGATGCCGCCGGTGATCGGGGTCAGGACAGCGAACCACCAGGCCCAGCGGTGGATCGATTCCATGGTGGCGTTGAAGCCCATGGTCCAACGCCAGAACAGGGCGGCGCGCTCCGAGGCAGTACCGCGGTCCGTGATCTGCTCGATCTCACGCTCGCCGCCGTAGCGGGTGACGGCCAGGATGGTGCCGGCGTGCATCGCGAAGAGCAGGACGGAGCCATAGAGGAAGACGATCGAGAAGGCGTGGAACGGATTGTAGTGCAGGTTGCCGTAACGGATCGAGAAGGCCTGCACCCAGTCAAGATGCGGGAAAATGCCGTAGGGAACCGCCTCGCACCAGCAGCCCATGGCGATCGGGCGGATGAAGCCGAGCACCAGCATGAGCCAGATGGCCGCCGCAAAGGCCCATGGCACGTGCGTGCCCATGCCGAGCGCCCTGGCCCGGGTATAGGTCCGCGCCCACCACAGCAGCACCGATGCCGTGAAGAAGAAGCCTGTCATCAGGAACCAGCCGCCTTCATTCAACGGGATGAAGGGATTGAGGCCATGCTTGGCCAGCGGCGGATCAAGGCCGAGCCAGAAGAGCTGGCGCACGAACTGCACCGGGTCCCAGTTCACCGAGGCCCACATGTTGAGCCCGATGATCTCGAAGGCGATCAGCCCGCTGGCGAGCGAGAGCAGACCATAGACCCCCAGATAGACAGGGCCGATCTGGGCGTCGCCGAGCTTGCCGAGCCAGTAGTTGTGGCTTGTTGTCGTGCCGCGCTCGTAGATTCCCTTCGCGATCGGGACCCCGAGGTCGTCAGGTCCGCGGACCTGAACCCGGGTGAAGATGTTCTGGTAGTCAACAGTTGTCAGAAGACCCATTTTGCCCTCCCCTCACGACCAGATTGGCAGGTCAAGCCACCAGCTCCACCACCTGGGCCAACCCTGGGTCCAGAACGGTCCGCTGATGATGATGCAGATTGCGGCCCAGAAACCCGCCGACAGGGCCAGGAACAGGCCGAGGCGGTGGATGCCGACCGTGCCGATCGAATAGCCGATGAAGTCGCGGAAGTAGGCGTTCTCATGCTCCGGCGTCTTGACCGCTTCGCCCTTCTTCGGGTTCACGGCGGAGAGCACCAGGCCGCCATGCAGCGACAGGGCCAGCGTCGTGGCGAGGAAGAAGGTCACCGCGATCATGTGCGCCGGGTTGTACATGAAGTTCAGGTACTGGTAGCCGACGTTCGAAACCCAATCGAGGTGGCTGAAAATCCCGTAGGGAAAGCCATGCCCCCAGGCGCCGAGCATCACCGGGCGGATGACCACGAGCGATACATAGGCGAAGATCGCAATGCTGAAGGCGAAGGGCACATGGTAGCCCATGCCGAGCTTGCGGCAGATCTCGACCTCGCGCAGCGCCCAGGAGACAAAAGCCCCGATCGCGCAGATGGTGATGATCTGCCAGAGCCCGCCCTCGGCCAGCGGCGCGAGGCCGAGACCGTATTTCAGGTCGGGCGGGGCGATGTTGATCGTCCAAGGATTGAAGGTGCCCTGCATCGACGCGCCGTAGAAGATCAGCACGGTGCCAAGGAGGGAAAAGAAGGCGGCCGTCACGCCGAACAGGCCGACATAGAAGGGGCCGACCCAGAAATCGAAAAGGTCACCCCCGAGCAGCGTCCCGCCACGGACGCGGTATTTTCGTTCAAAACTGAGCATTGCCATGGTGTGGCCTCCGAGCGGTCCCCCAGAAATCGGCAGCGCCAGGCTCCTCGCTGGGGCCTGGGCGGAAAAGGGCGGGCAAGCTCAGGCAACCAGCGCCGGAAGTCTCGTCCGCCCTGTTGTCGTTACTTCTTCACAACCGCAGGCGCACTGAGCCAGCTGCCGTAACGTGGCGTGCTGAGCTGAACGAAATGGTTGACAAGAACCATCGTAAAGCAGAAGGCGAGCACTGCAACGAGTGACCGGCGTGGATCGAAGATCAGCCAAATTCTCCACATGTCTTGTTCTCCTTTACTTTGCGATGAACATCAGAACCAAGGACGCCACATCCAGATCAGGATGTGGGCGAAAAGCGAGACAGCACCAAAACCCAAAGTTCCCTGAATCATGAACTTGTGGAATTCCTGTGCCTCGCCTTCTGTCAGTCCCGTGAGGGACTGCCTGTCTCTGTCAGCCATGACCTGACACTCCTCAAACTGGCCGAAGCCGTTACCGCGCCATCCCGCGCGGCTGGGTCGTCCTCGTGGAACCACGATGACTACCTGTCCGGTTGCCCGGGCAGGATTCCGGTGTGAGCCGTCTGGGAACCAGCCGGGGGCGATCTGCCCCGCGCCGATCAGCCCATGAAGGCGAAAGCGATCGTGGCCTCGCTCGTACGGCGCGCCTGCGTGAAAATCGAAACACGGTCCGTCGGACGCGCGAGGAACCCGCTGCCGGCCGGCACAAGGCGCGACAGGATCGCGGCGGCCAGGAACAGCGGATAGGTCAGCGCGACCAGAAGCCTGAAGGCGAGATGATCCTCGCTGCGGGCCCTCGTGCGTGTCATCTCAAAGCGCATGTCTGTCATGAGTCACCTCTGTCATATGTGTAACATAGTGCCCAAAAATTGACAGTCCTTTTTGTCAATTTTGTTTGACACTTTCGAATTCAATTTCCCCGTCGCATCTTTAGATTTTTAATTAAAATACTGTGATTTGAATGACTTATTGAGTCGGACGTCCGGAGATCAAACCTTGCGCCCGGGACACCGATGTCTCGGTCACCTGCTCGGAACCCACTTCCCGCGCATCCCGCTCCGCAGCATCGCGAAGTCGCTTGGCGGCTGAAATCCTGACAAGGACCGGATGCTCCTCGACAACCCGGTCAAGCATGGCTTTCGCCTCATTGCTCCAGGGCAGCTCCTCATGCAGGCGCGATGGCGTCGCTTCGATCGCGTCCATGTCGGTGCCGAGCGGCAGGATATTGAACAGCGCGTCGAACAGCGCGTTGCAGACCTCCTGAACCAGATAGGTTGCTCCCGAATAGCCCATGAAGGGCGTGCCCGTATGGCGTCGGATGATCGCGCCGGGGAAGGAGGCTGGTATGTAGATCGCCCTGCCCCCGGCCTCGGCCAGATACATGCGTTCATTGTAGCTGCCGAAGAGAATCAGCGGCGTCCTGGTCTTGACCAGATCGCGCACCTGATCGTTCAGCGTCTTCTCGCCGGATTTGCGCGATACCGCGAAGGTGCAGGGCAAGCCCATTTCGGTCTCGAGAAACTGCCGGATGCCGCGCGTGTAGGTTTCATTGGCGACGATCGCGAAGGACGCTGTAGCGAAGAAGTCCTGCGTGACGGAGCGCCACAGATCCCAGAGCGGCTTGATCGTGGTGTGCTTTTCCTTCGCGATGAAGGGTTCCGGATCAAGGCCGGTGAGTTCGCCGAGCTTGCGCAGGAATTTGGTGGTCGAATGCAGCCCGATCGGGGCCTGCAGGTAAGGCCTGTCCAGCGCCTCGCAGAGCAGGCGGCCGAACTCGCGGTACATGCAGACATTGACCTCGGCATCGCCCAGCTTGTTGATGTCAGCGAGGTGCGTACCGAGCGGGAAGCAGAGATTGACCTCGGCCCCGATGCCTTCGATGAGCCGGCGGATTTCGGCGACGTCGGAGGGCATGTTGAACATGCCATAGCTCGGGCCGATGATGTTGACCTTGGGCTTTGCGCCTTCCTTGCGGGGCTTCAGCGCCGGGGTCTTCTTGGGGCCGAACTGCTTCCAGAGCCAGGCCATGGCCCGGTTGGCGCATTGCCACTGGTCCTCGTCGATGGTGCGCGGCAGGAAACGCAGGATGTTGGTGCCCTCGGGCGTGACGCCGCCGCCGATCATCTCGGCGATCGAGCCGGTGACAACGACAGATGGCAGGCCCGGATCAAGCGTCTTGTGCGCCCGCTTCATCGCGCTTTCGGTGCCGTGCTGGCCGAGTTCTTCCTCGCCGAGCCCCGTCACGACGATGGGAAGTTCATGCGGCGGCAGCGCGTCGGTGTAGTGCAGCACCGAGGTCACCGGTAGATTCTCGCAGCCCACGGGGCCGTCGATGATGACCTGCAGGCCCTTGATGGCGCAGAAGACGTAGACCGCGCCCCAGTAGCCCCCTGCCCTGTCGTGATCAAGGACCAGCATCAGAGGATCTCCCCGCTCATGCCCATGTCGGTCTTGCCGAGCTTGGCCAGTTGCTTCTTGCGGAATTCGGGTCGGTCACGCGGGGTGTCTTCCCAGATGCCGGACGAGAAGCCTTCGCCGACGCCTTCAAAAAAGTCCTTCATCACATCCATGCGGGCCTTGTTGCCCATGGCGGCGTTGACGACCGTCGCCAGCGAGCCTGCGCCGGCCACGCCCATCAGCGGACGGGCGGAAATGAGGTTGGTGAAGTAGAGCGAGGGGAGGCCGCGCGACTTCGCGTGCTGCACCACTGGCGTGGTGCCGATGGCCAGATCCGGATCGTGGAAGTCCACCGCCGCAAGATCGCTCTCGAGCGAGGCGCGGAACTGGACATGGACGCCGCGCGCCTCAAGCCATTCCCGGTCCGGATCGGACCAGCGGGTGCGCGGGCAGGCCGTTCCGACATAGGGCACGTTGGCGCCGCTTTCGATCAGCAGGCGCGCGACCAGCAGCTCCGAGCCCTCATAGCCTGAGACCGTGATCTTGCCATTGATCGGCTTGGCGGCCAGCGCGCCCCTGATCAGCGGCAGGAACTGGTCCTTCGCCGCCTGGACAGTGGCTTTCGAGACCTCGCAGACCTCGCCGATAGCATCGAGCCAGGCTGCGGTGCCATCATGACCAACCGGCGCGGAGCCGACGATGGGTCGGCCGGCAATCTCGAACTCCCGCACCGAAGCGGTGTAGAAGGGATGGATCGCGGCGACCGCTGCGCAATCGAGCGCAGCATAAAGCTCGCGCCACTCGCGGGTCGGCACCACAGGTCCGGCGGCCAGCCCGAGCGCGCCCAGCATCATGCCGATGCCGACGGGATCGGCGGGGAACATCTCCCCGAGCAGGGTGACAGTGCGCTTGTCATTGCGTCCGCCGCGCGGAGCAGCGACCGGTCCTGCCTCCGCTTCCTTGCGGGCGAAATTGAGCATGGCGCCGGCCAGAACATCCTTGGCCTCGGCATGGGTGGGCACGCCGAAGCCGGGCACATCGATGCCGATGATGCGCACGCCGTCGATCGTGTCGGGCAGCAGCCGCAGCGGCACCCCGGACGCGGTGGGAACGCACAGGTTGATGATGACGATGGTGTCGTACTTGTGCGGATCGGCCAGAAGATGGACCGCGTCGCGGATATCCTCGAACAGCTTGCCGGTCACCAGGGTTTCCGAGTTGAATGGAACGTAGCCCACGGTGCGCTTGGCGCCATAGAAGTGCGAGGTGAAGGTCAGGCCATAGACGCAGCAGGCCGAGCCGGAGAGCACGGTCGCGGTGCGGCGCATGCGCAGCCCGACGCGCAGGGAGCCGAACGCCGGGCACATGCTCTGCGGCTGGTCGTGCGGGCCGACGGGATAGTCGGCAGCGTAGCGCTCGAGCGTGTCGCTCGCGCCCGCCGCAACGGCCGCCTTGCGCATCTGGTCACGACCGGCATGGCAGCCATTGCCCAGTGCTTCGGCCTTCGCCACCGCCTGGGTCGCCGCAGCGATCTCGCCGGCGGATGGCGCGGCCTTGACCGGCTCGATGACCGGCGCTGCCGCAGGCCTGGCTGCCTTGTTGAGGTTGTCGATCAGCGTGACCATGGCGGATGGCCTCAGGCTTCGTCGTAGACGACTTCGAGGGTCGGCTTTTCCGACACGACCCCGCCGCACATGTCAGCGAGAGAGGCCGGCTGGAGCACGTAGTCGCGGCCTGTCGTGTCGGCGGAGAACAGGCCGAGCAGACCATCAGAGCTCATCGGCGCCGGGCGCATCGGCTTGCTCTCGCCGACGTTCCTGACCAGTTCCTCGAACATCGGACCCCAGCGGTCGCCAGGGCGGCCAATGATGTGATAATTCGCACTCTTCCTGCGGATGTCCTCATCGGCAGGGATCGAGGCGAGCACCGGGATGCCGACCGAAGCGGCGAAAGCCGCGGCCTCGCCGGTGCCGTCATCCTTGTTGATGACCATGCCGGCGACGCCGACATTGCCGCCAAGCTTGCGGAAGTATTCCACTGCCGAACAGACATTGTTGGCGACATAGAGCGATTGCAGGTCGTTCGAGCCGACGACGATGACCTTCTGGCACATGTCGCGGGCGATCGGCAGGCCGAAGCCGCCACAGACCACGTCGCCGAGGAAATCGAGCAGCACATAATCGAAGCCCCATTCGTGGAAGCCGAGCTTCTCGAGGAGCTCGAAGCCATGAATGATGCCGCGGCCGCCACAGCCGCGGCCGACCTCGGGACCGCCGAGCTCCATGGCAAAGACGCCGTCGCGCTTGAAGCAGACGTCCTCGATCCTGACCTCTTCACCGGCCGCCTTCTTGCGGGCCGAGGTCTCGATGATGGTCGGGCAGGCCTTGCCGCCGAACAGAAGCGAGGTGGTGTCGGATTTCGGATCACAGCCGATCAGCAGCACCCGCTTGCCCTGCTGCGCCATCATGTAGCTCAGATTGGCGAGCGTGAAGGATTTGCCGATGCCGCCCTTGCCGTAGATCGCGATGATCTGCGTCTTGGTTTCGTGGACGGCATCCTCGGTGAGATCGGGACCGGGAGCGGGCGCGGAGACGGCGCCGACCCCATGGGCTGCGAGAGCCGCATTCAGGGCCTGCTTGGACGGGGGCGGTGCGAGGGTCGTCGTGGCGCTCATGGGCAGGTCCTCCAGTCGAGAATCATCTTCACGCAGGCCGGATCGGCGAATGCGGTTTCATAGGCATGGGCCGCATCCCCGACGGGGCTGCGGTGGGTGATCAGACCATCAAGGGACAGCCGCCCCCCGGTGATCAGGGTCATGACAGCGGCCAGGTCGGGGGGCTGGAACTCGGCTGCGATGCGCAGCCTGGCCTCGCGCATGAAGGCGGGCGGAAACACGAATGACAGCGGCGCCTCGTAAAAGCCGGCGAGCACAACCTCGCCGCCACGGGCGAGGCGGGCGATCAGCGTATCGAGCAGCTTGCCATCGCCGCTGACATCATAGATCGAGCGGTAGTCGCAGCGCGCGTCGGTGGCGGGATCGATGACCTCGTAGCCGACGGCGCCGCCCATGCGCACCGGGTTCTTCTCCCAGACCGTGGGAGCACCACCGAGCGCGACGGTGAGGCGCGCCAGCAGACGGCCGAGGACGCCGTGGCCAACGATCAGGTCCGGCAAGGCCCCGCCTGCCAGCGCGTGGGAGCCCGTAGCGGCCAGCGCCAGCAACACGCCATCCTCGCCAAGACCGGCTGGAACCGGAATGACCTTGCTGCCCGCCGCGATCAGATGATGCGCCGCGCCGCCGAACAGGCCGCTGATGCCCTGAAAGCAGCGCGCGCCCGGCACGAAGACATGCTCGCCGACCGTGCGTCCCGAGGCCGGACCGGCCTCCCGGACGATTCCGACGGTCTCGTAGCCGGGGATCAGCGGGTATTGCAGGCCGGGGAAATGCGGCATGCGGCCAGACCAGAGCAGACGTTCGGTGCCGGTGCTGATGCCGGAGAACAGCACCTCGACCAGCACGTCGCTCTCGGTGAGTTCAACAAGCCGAACCTCGTCGAGGACGAGGCTCCGGGGCTCCTTGAGGACAATGGCCATGGTGTTCTTCACGACACCTGATCCCTTTGTGTCTCGGCCTGAGATACGGGCCGATATGTCAGATTATCGAGACGTGCATGACTGTCAATTTGTATAGACACTTATATGCCCGGCTTTCTTGCCTGGATCAGTCCGGACAATAACGGACGCGGTGTTGCGATCTGGCGCGGCTCGACGAAGCCGGCGCGGATCAACATCGCCATCAACTCGGCTGGCTTGCGCGCACGTCCCTTGCCCATGGCGAGCAGGTAAAAGCCGAAATAGGCGTCCGCCATTGGTGCGGAGTCCGCGTCACCGGCCAACGGTTCGGCGATCAGCAGCGTTCCCCCGGGCTCAAGTGCGGCAAAGATCGCCGCCAGCAATGCCTGGACGGTATCATCGCCATGGTCATGCGCGATGCGCACGAGCGTCGCGAGGTCTGCCCCGCGCGGCAACGGGTCATGCGAGAATGAGCCGCCTACCAAGCTGACGCGCCCGGCCAGCCCCGCCGCTGCGAAGCGCGGGCGGGCGGTCTCCACGACAGCCGGCAAATCGAACAGGGTCAGTGCGAGTTCAGGTGCGCGCGCCGCAGCAGAGCGGAGGAAGGAGCCGTCGCCGCCGCCCACATCCATCAGGCGTCTGTGGCGCGACACGTCATAGGCATCGAGCACGTCGGTGGCGACGAACTGCTGCGAGGTCGCCATCAGATCGGTGTAGGGCGCGACGTCGCCAGCCGCCAGCGAGGCCGGATCCCCGCCGCCGGCATAGGGCCAGTAACTGCTGAGCTTGGTTGCGCCGGCCTCGCCGCGCAGCAGGGCCAACGGATCGGCCATGTCGGCGTAGAACATGGAATGGTGTTCGATCATCGCCTTGACGCCGGGATTGGCCCGCATCGCCGCACCCGTCTGGCCAAGGCCGAAGCGATCGGCGCCGCTCTGATCCTTTCCGCGCGCCTGCAGCAGATCGAGCGAGGCTGCCGCCCTGAGCAGACGGAGGGTCGCCTCATCGGTAAGCTTCGCATGCTGCGCGATCTCAGCCACGGTTCGCGGCTTGCGGGCCAGCAGCTCGAACAGGTCGAGCTTCACGCAGGCGAACAGCACCTGCGAATAAACGAAGCCGGCGCATAGATCGAAGCAGGCGCGGGCACGCCGCGCCGAGACGCCCCGCGTCAGCGGAAAGCGCGCGGCCATGATCTGAAAGCGCTGGTTTGCCAGGATGCGATCGCGCAAGCCATAAGCCTGGTCCGTCAGGCGGCTCCAGATGGAGAGGCTGGCGGCAGGTTCCGGCACGAGACGCGCGGTGCTCAAGGCAGGACTCCAGCCGGCCTCAAGCTGCCCGGATGTGCAGTTCCGCCGGCAGGAAGGCCGTGGCCTCGCGCTCGATGGCGGCTTTCAGAGCCATCTGACCCGGACAGACGGGGATGGCCTCGACAGCCTCGGCAATCAGTTGATCGAGCCAGCCGATGGCGCCAGCCATGCCGAGTTCCTTGACGGCGTTTGGACGGCCGCGGGCCGCATCCTGCCCAGCCGGCTTGCCCATCTCCTCGGAGGTGTCGGCCGCGTCGCGGATGTCGTCGGCGACCTGATAGGCGCAGCCAAGGCGCTCGCCGAGCACGCGCCACGCCAACGGGTCATGTCCGGCAGCCAGGGCACCCGAGGAGGTCGCGGCGGCGAACAGAGACGACGTCTTGGCGCGGTGATACTCCGCGATGGGGATCATCGCCTCGCTTTCCCAGGCCTGCCCGGCGCAGATTCCGTGCGGCGCTCCGCCGGCCTGGGCGACAATGCTGACTAGCCCCCCCATCTTGTGCGGCGACTGGGCGACGCCGCGCGCGATGGTTTCAAAGGCCAGCACGATCAGGGCGTCCCCGGCGAGCACAGCGATCGGCTCGCCATAGATCTTGTGGACAGTCGGCTTGCCGCGCCTGAGGTCGGCATCGTCGAAACAGGGCAGATCATCATGCACCAGCGAGGCGCAATGCAGGAACTCGATGGCGCAGGCGGCCGCATCGGCAGCCGCAGGATCGGGATCACCGCAGGCCCTTGCGACCGTGATGGCCAAGCGCGGCCTCAGCCGGTGGCCGCCCGGGAAGACGGCATACTGCAAGGCCGAGGCGAGTTTGGGCGGACATGAGGCCTGTGTGATGGACAGCGCCGACTGCATCGCGGTCTCGATCCGGCTCATCATGGTCGCATCCCCCCAGCGCGTCGAGACATGTCACTTTAATTTGACACTTGCACAGTCTGATAGAATGGACATTCATAGGACATTGTCAATCAGGTCGAGACCGGACACGCAGGAGACAGATGCCCGGCATGCGCGTTGTCATCATTGGCGCCGGGATGGGCGGCCTCAGCGCGGCGCTGCGGCTTGCTGCGAAGGGCCTCCACGTCACCGTGCTCGAGCGTGCGGCGCAGCCGGGCGGCAAGATGCGGCAACTGAGCCCCGCAGGGCTCGCGATGGACGCAGGCCCAACCGTGTTCACGATGCGGCATGTCTTCGAATCGCTGTTCGACGAGGCGGGCGCCAAGCTTGATGACCATGTGCGGCTGGCTCCGCTGACGATTCTCGCCCGCCATGCCTGGGCGGACGGGGGGCGGCTCGATCTGCACGCCAGCGTCGAGGCCTCGGCCGAAGCCATCGGCGATTTCGCGGGAGCAGCGGAAGCGCGCCGTTTCATCGACTTCGCGGCAGAAACGCGCGCGATCTACACCATGCTCGACCGCAGCTTCATGCGCGCGCCCAAGCCGGGCATGGCCGGCCTGGCGCGCAACCTGTGGCAGGACGGCTTGCGCAACCCGCTCGACCTCATGCGGATGCGGCCCTTTGAAACGATGTGGGCGGCCCTATCGCGCAGCTTCAATGATCCGCGCCTGCGCCAGCTCTTCGGCCGCTACGCCACCTATTGCGGGTCCTCGCCGTTCCAGTCCCCGGCCACGCTGATGCTGATCGCCCACGCCGAGCAGAAGGGCGTCTGGAGCGTCGATGGCGGGATGCATGCGCTGGCCAAGGCTATTGCCGCTCTGGCCGAGGCCAAAGGGGCGGGCTTTCGCTACAACGCCCATGTCAGTGCCATCACGACCAATGGCGGGACCGTGGACGGCGTGGCGCTCTCGACCGGCGAGGTCATCCCGGCGGGGGCGGTGATTTTCAACGGCGACTATGCGGCGCTGGGCGAAGGTCTTCTCGGTGCCGCAGTCACGCGGGCGGCGCCCCGCGCGCAGGTCAAACGGCGATCGTTGTCCGCCATCGTCAGTTGCAGGGCGACGCGGACGAGCGGCTTCCCGCTGATCCGGCACAATGTCTTCTTCAGCGCCGACTATCCGGCCGAATTCCGCGACATCTTCGGGCAGGGCCGCGTTCCCGCCGAGCCGACCGTGTATGTCTGCGCGCAGGACCGCGGTGACAGTGGGCTGCCGGACCCGGACCGGGCCGAACGGCTGCTGTGCCTCATCAATGCGCCGGCCAACGGCGACACACAGGTTTACGACGACAGGGAGATCGCGCGATGCGAGGACAGGGCGGCGCGGCTGATGGCGGCCTGCGGGCTGACGCTGCATCCGGGGCCATCGGAGGCAACCAGTCCGTCCGGATTTCACGCCCTGTTTCCGGCAACGGGCGGCGGCCTGTACGGGCAGGCGAGCCATGGCTGGCAGGCCTCGTTCCGGAGGCCGGGCGCGCGGACCACAGTGCAGGGCCTCTATCTGGCAGGGGGCAGCGTGCATCCGGGGCCGGGCGTGCCGATGGCGGCGCTCTCGGGCATGGGGGCGGCGGACAGCCTGCTCAGGGACCGGACTTCGCAGCAGCCGTCCCGGATGGCGGTTACCGCTGGTGGTATGTCGACGCCCTGAGCGATGACGGCCGGCACGGCCTCGTCGTCATCGCCTTTGTCGGCAGCGTGTTCTCGCCCTACTACGCCCGCGCCCTGCGGCAGGGACCGGCGCGGGCCGAGAACCACGCCGCGATCAACGTGGCGCTGTATGGGCGCGGCGGGCATCACTGGGCGATGACGGAACGCGGACAGGGCGCACTGGCCCGGACTGCGGACAGCTACCAGCTCGGACCCAGCTCGCTGGAGTGGGACGGCCGTGGCCTGACGATCCGCATCCAGGAGCGGACATCGCCCTATGGCCTGCCGCTGCGCGGCACGGTCCGGCTCGAGGCCGGCGCCCTGCTGTCAGAGCGCTATCCCCTCGATGAGGCAGGGCGGCATCACTGGCAGCCGCTTCAGCCCGCCGCGCGGGTCAGCGTCGCCTTCGACCAGCCGGGCCAGAGCTGGGAGGGTCACGGCTACTTCGACATGAATGATGGCGGGCGGCCGCTGATCGCTGACTTCCGGAGCTGGGACTGGGCCCGGGGCCTGACGCGGCAAGGCCCGGTGCTGCTCTATGACGTCACCCGCCTCGATGGTTCAAGCCAGCATCTGGCGCTCAGGATGGGGCCGGATGGCCGGCTTCAGGACTTCGAACCTCCGCCGCTGGCACGGCTCGGCACCACGCCCTGGCGCATGCCGCGCCAGACCCGCTGCGATGCGGCCCAAAAGCCCCGGGTGCTGATGACCCTGGAGGATACCCCGTTCTACGCGCGCTCGGTCGTCGCCAGCCAAATCGGCGGCGAAGACGTCACGCTGATGCATGAGAGCGTCTCGCTCGCCAATCTGCAGAAGCGCTGGGTCGAGACGCTGATGCCGTTCCGGATGCCGCGACGGGCCTGAGCGTCGGCTCAGGCGAGATCGAAGCGGATGTCCTGCGCACCCTTGTAGAGGACCTCGCGCCCGAGCGTGTAGAGGTTCTCGAGGCCCGAGGTCAGGGTCAGGAAATGGTTGCCCGACAATTGCCCGGCCTTGGAAGCGAAGTTGACGCAGCCATAGGCGAGCAGGATCTCGGTTTCGCTGACGCCGCCCGGATACAGGATGATCTGCCCCGGCGACGGATAGCTGGTGTTGTTCTCGTAGCCGACGCCGAAATCAAGATCGCCGAGCGGCATCCAGACACCTTCGCCGCTCCAGCGCACATGAATGATGCGGCTGATGAACGGCAGGTGCTTGAGAAAGGCGGCGCAGGTCTTCGGCGCGGCCTCAGTTTCCAGTCGAGCCCCGAAGACATAGGGACCGGCGCTGACCTTGATGTTCGACATGACAGTTTCCTGATTGCAGAGCGGCATTGACCACGCCCGGCCGAACGCCCGGCATCGGCGGCTTATGGCCGAACTCCAGCGGGTGATGCAAGGCCGGCGGCTCAGCCGGATTGCTGCATGTCGCCGAGCTTGCGCTCTTTCTCCGCCAATTGCCGCTGGGCCTTGCGAATGTCCAGCAACTGGTGAACGCAAACGGCGAAAATCACGCCGAACACCATCGCGAATTCCAGACCCTTGAACAGTCCCTCGTCCATGACACCTCTCCTCGTCAAATCAGGCGAGCGTTGCAGTTGCGCGCAACGCCCTAGCTGCGTCCGGCTTCATTGAGCCGGCTCAGATTGATGATCTCTTCACCGGCGTTTTCACGCGCCAGAACCTTCTCGAACAGTTCGATCACGCCGACCGTGCGCCGGCGGAACCCGCGCAGCGGCCTGACCAGCGAGAAATCCTCGATCCGCCGCGCGGGCGCATGGCGCCGCTCGGCCGCAACGGCGTCGATCAGGAACTGCACCTCGGCAAGGGCCGGGGCCTCAGGCGGCGACGGACGCAGCAAACCCGCCAACGACAGGCCCGGCGCGCAGGCGCGTGCGACGAGGACCAGCTTGCGGACCTTGGACACAACCGCCCGGCCTGTCACCGAGTCGTGGCCACCTGCAGCGACCAGATGGCCAATTTCGGAATAGACCAGCCGGGCTGCATGGATCGCGGAACGGCAGTCAGGCGGCAGCGCCCGGATTCCGCTTTGCGAACGTCCATAGAGCCCTTCAGCCACGGCCAGAAGTCGCCGCACCACCACGCCAATGCGGTGATCAAAGACGGGATTGGCCAGCCAGGCCTCGACATCGACGCCCTCCTGGACGAGCCAGTCGCGCGGCAGATAGAGCCTGCCGTTGCGCGCGTCCTCGCCGACATCGCGGGCGATGTTGGTCAGTTGCATCGCAACGCCGAGATCACAGGCCCGCGCCAGCGTGGCCGGATCGCGCTCGCCCATCAGCAAGGTCATCAGCACGCCGACGGTCGCGGCCACCCGCGCCGCATAATCGAGCACGGATGGCAGGTCATCATAGCGCCGGCCGTCGATGTCCCAGGCGAAGCCTTCCAGCAGCGCATCGAACACCGTGCGCGGCAGGGCGAAGCGGGCGACTTCCGCCGCCGTCGCCCGGTCTACAGGGTGATCGAAGGGTTGGCCGCGGTAAATCCGGTCGAGGCGCAGATGCAGCTGGGCCAGCGCGGCGGCCGGATCGTCGCTGAGGTCGACCGCGTCATCCGCCACGCGGCAGAAGGCATACAGCGCGGTCGCGGGATCGCGGACCGTGCGCGGCAGCAGCAGGGAGGCCGCGAAGAAGGATTTGGACCCGTGCCGCAGCAACTCGCGGCAGGCGTCCAGATCGGAGGCCGTTGCGGACTCAGGCGAAGGCTGACGCATGGGGAACGACCTGATCAAGGATACGGGCGGAGGTGACGACGCCGGGAAGGCCCGCGCCCGGATGGGTGCCGGCGCCGACGAGAAACAGGTTTTCGATGTCTTCGGATTTGTTGTGCGGTCGGAAATAGGCGCTCTGGAGCAGAATCGGCTCCAGCCCGAAGGCCGCGCCGTGTACGGACAGCAGTTCATCGCGGAAATCGTCCGGCGTCATCACCTTGGAGGTGACGATCTCCTGTTCAAGCCCAGGCAACACCGTCTCGGACAGTCGCCTGGCGATCGCCTGGCGATAGCTTTCCGCCTTGCCCGACCAGTCTGTCCCGCCGAGAAGGTTGGGGACGGGCGCAAGCACGTAGAAGGCGTCACAGCCGTCCGGCGCCATCGACGGGTCGGTCGCGGTCGGCCGGTGCAGATAGAGGCTGAAATCCTCGGCCAGGATCTTCGTGTCGAAGATGTCTTTCAGGAGTTCCTTGTAGCGGGGCCCAAGCACGATGGTGTGGTGCGGCACGTCGTCATAGCGTCGCCGGGTGCCGAAGTACCAGACGAACAGGCTCATCGAATAGCGCGCGCGGTCGAGCTTGGCGTTGCTCCACTTGCTGCGGGCGTGGTCGGGCAGGAGGTTGCGGTAGGTCCAGGCGCTGTCGGCGTTGGAGACCACGATGTCGGCGGCGATCTCCTCGCCGGAGGCAAGCTTCACGCCCTTCGCCGTCCGCCCGTCCAGCAGGATCTCGGACACCGGCGCGTTGAAGCGGATCAGCCCGCCCTGCCGCTCGATCAGCCGGACCATGCCCTGCGCCAGCGTGTGCGTGCCGCCCATGGCGTAGTGGACGCCGAAGGTGCGCTCCAGATAGGCGATCAGCCCGTAGATCGCGCTGGCGCTGTAGGGATTGCCGCCGATGAAGAGCGGATGGAAGGAAAAGGCGATCCGGACCCGCTCATCCTTGATGTAGCTCGAGACCAGCCCATGGATCGAGCGGTAGCCTTCGAGCCGGACAATGTCCGGCACCGACTTGATCAGGTCCATGACCGACGAATAGGGCATCGTGCCCATTTCCTCGAAGCCGATCTCGTAAAGGGTCTTGCTGCGCGCGAAGAAGCGCTCATAGCCCTCCACATCGCCCGGCGACAGGCGCGCGATCTCGCGGCGCATGGCTTCGGGATCGCTGGAGGCGTCGAAGGTGGAGCCGTCATCGAAGCGCAGGCGGTAGAACGGCTCCATCGGCACAAGCGTCACGTCGTCCGACAGCTTTCCGCCGCAGAACTGCCAGAGCTCCTCGAAGACGAACGGGGCGGTGATGATGGTGGGACCGGCATCGAAGCAGAAGCCGTCCTGCCTGAACATCCTGGCCCGGCCACCGGGCTGGTCAAGCTTCTCGAGCACGGTGACCTGATAGCCGCGCGCGCACAGCCGGGCTGCGGCCGCGAGCCCGCCGAAGCCCGAGCCGATCACGACTGCATGCGGTTTGGGATCGCCGGCAGGCAGCGGGTGGCGGAGCGGCATGGTCATGGGAATTCCCCGGAGGCGAGGGCGCGGACACGCCGTCGCGGCGCCGGCGCTGTGTGATGGCTGGCAAGATGGGCGGC
>JAIXUP010000074.1 GCA_027483505.1 Hyphomicrobiales bacterium | reverse complement strand
CCGGAACCCCGATTCCCGGGGTCGGCGAGCGGGTGCTCGCCAAGATGCATGCGCGCGGTGACAATGACTGGGAGGCACGGGCGCTGAAGATCATCGCGCGCGAACGCCCGAGCGTGATCGGTGTCTTCCGCGCCTATCCCGATGGCGGCGGCCGGGTCGAATCCGTGGAGAAGAAGGCGCGTGGCAAAGAGATTCTGATCCAGCGCGGCGATGAGGGCGACGCGACGGACGGCGATCTGGTATCCGTCACTTTGGGCAAGGTCGGGGCGCGCGGCGGGCTTGGGGTTCAGCGCGGCCGCATCAAGGAGCGGCTCGGATCGGTCAAGTCGGAGCGCGCGGTCAGCCTGATCGCGATCCACGCCCATGGCATTCCGCAGGAGTTCAGCCAAGCTGCCATCGTCGAAGCGGAGAGCGTCAAACCGGCTACCGCCAGAGGCCGCGAGGACTGGCGCGCCTTGCCGCTGGTCACCATCGACCCGGCTGACGCGAAGGACCATGATGATGCGGTGCATGCCGCGCCAGACGATGATGCGGGCAATCCCGGCGGCCATGTGCTGACCGTCGCCATCGCGGACGTCGCAGCCTATGTGAAGCCCGGTTCAGCGCTCGACCGCGAGGCACTCGAGCGCGGCAACTCGGTCTACTTCCCCGACCGCGTGGTGCCGATGCTGCCCGAGCGCATCTCCAACGACCTGTGCTCGCTGCGCGCCCATGAGGATCGCCCTGCCCTCGCGGTGCGGATCACACTGGCGGCCGATGGCCGCAAGCTGCGCCACAGCTTCCACCGCGTGCTGATGCGTTCGATGGCCAAGCTGGCCTACGAGCAGGCGCAGGCCGCCATCGACGGCCGGCCCGACGACGTGACACGCCCCCTGCTTGAGCCCGTCCTCAAGCCGCTCTGGGCCGCTTACGCGGCGCTCAGGACCGCACGCGACGACAGGCAGCCGCTCGAGCTTGACCTGCCTGAGCGCAAGCTGGTGCTGGACGCGGAGGGCCGCGTCCTGCGGGTGATGATCCCGGAGCGCCTCGATGCGCACCGGCTCATCGAGGAATGCATGGTCCTCGCCAATGTCTGCGCGGCGGAAAGCCTGGAGCGTGCGCTCTCGGGCCTGATGTACCGCGTCCACGACGAGCCCAGCATCGAGAAGATGCGCGGGCTCGGCGAGGTGCTGGCGTCGATCGGCCAGAAGCTGCCCAAGGCCGGGGCATTGCAGCCAGCCCTGTTCAATCGCATCCTCGGAACCGTCAAAGGCACGGAGCACGAAACCTTCATCAACGAGGTGGTGCTGCGCAGCCAGGCGCAGGCGCTGTATTCGCCGGAGAATCTCGGCCATTTCGGCCTCAACCTGCGCAAGTATGCGCACTACACCTCGCCCATCCGGCGCTACGCCGACCTGATCGTCCACCGGGCTCTGCTCACGCATCTGAGGCTGGGCGATGACGGCCTGCCGGCGGACACCTCGCGCAAGGAACTGGTCAGGATCGGCGAGTCGATCTCCGCATCCGAGCGCCGCGCCATGGCCGCCGAGCGGGAGACCATCGACCGGTTGGTGGCCTATTTCCTCGCGGACCAGATCGGCGCCAGCTTCGAGGGCCGCATCGCCGGGGTCACGAAGTCGGGCCTATTCGTGAAGCTGAACGAAACCGGCGCTGACGGTTTCGTGCCCGCGGCCACGATCGGCGCCGACTACTACGCATTTGACGAGGCGACCCATTCGCTGACCGGCTCGCGGAGCGGCGAAAGCTTCCGCCTCGGCGACACGGTCTCGGTCAAGCTGGTCGAGGTCGCGCCCGTGGCGGGCGCGCTGCGGTTCGAGATTGTGTCCGATGGCCGCAAGGCCAGGCCCTTGCGTTCAGGGCCGCGCGGGTTCATGTCCAAGGGGCGCGGTGGCTCGCCCGGCAAGGGTCAGTTCTCCGGCGCGCGCGCAGGCAGGAGGCGCTGACAATGCCTTACGATATCACGACGGCGCACATGTCGCCCGGCCCACGCGAGGCGTGGACGTCGATCAAGCGCGGCTTTGGCTGCAAGTGCCCCGCTTGCGGCACGGGCGCGATGTTCGGTCGCTATCTCAAGGTCAAGCCGGTCTGCGAGACCTGCGGCGAGGAGTTGTTCCACGAGCAGGCGCATGATTTTCCGCCTTACATCACCATCACCATCGTCGCGCACATCGTCCTGATGGGAGTCGTGCTGGCCGAGCAGCATGGCGACTGGCCGATGTGGGTCCACATGGCCATCTGGCCGGCCCTGACCGTCATCCTCGCCATGGCCCTGATGCAGCCGGTCAAGGGAGCTGTGGTCGGTTACCAGTGGGCCCGGCGCATGCACGGCTTTGGCGGCGACGACGAGATCATCCTGGCGAAATCGCAGGGCGCCAAGACCAAGGACCGGACCACGTGAACGACAATCCGGGCACCGATGACTACGCGCGCCGCCTGACCGGCGACGCTCGCGAGCGGCGCTGGCCGAATGTCCGGCCCAAGGATGCCGCGACGCTGATCATCCTCGACCGCAGCGCGGCCACGCCCAAGGTGCTGATGGGCAGACGGCACCCGAACCACAAGTTCATGCCGGGCAAGTTCGTCTTCCCCGGCGGACGGATCGAAGCCGGCGACCGGCAGATGAACGTCACCGGCATGCTCGCCGAAACCTGCGAAATGCGGCTGATGAAGCGGGTACAGCGCCCGACAATGAGCCGCGCGCGCGCCCTCGCGCTGGCAGCGATCCGCGAGACCTTCGAGGAAACCGGCCTGCTGTTCGGGTCGGCCGATCTTGGCAGGCCCGAGAACCCGCCGCCGGGTCCGTGGAGCGACTTCGCCGCGCACGGGGTCTATCCCGACCTTGAGGCTGTGACCTTCATCGCCCGCGCGATCACGCCGCCGCGCCGCCCGAAACGCTTCGACGCACGCTTTTTCAGCATTGACTACAGCGCGCTGGCGCACAGGTTGGACGGCGTGGTCGGACCTGACTCGGAACTCGATCAACTCGTCTGGGTCACCTTCGAGGAAACGCAGGCGATCGAACTGCCCGAGGTGACGCGCGTGGTGCTGGACGAACTCGCCGACCGCATCGCAAAAGGGTTTGGCCCCTTCCTGCCGGTGCCGTTCTACTATGAGCTCAACCGCAAGTGGTTCCGGGAAGAACTGTGACCGTGGATGCAGCCACGACGGCTGATCCGCAGGCGCGCAACCTTGGCATCGCGGCAGCCATCCTGATCATCGCGCTGGTCGGCGTCGGGCTGAGCCTGACCATTCCGCTCCTGTCTCTCGAAATGGAGCGGATGGGCGTTTCTGGGACCATGATCGGGATCAATACCGCCATCGCGGGCATCGCCAGCATCATCGCGGTCCCTTACGTGCCGCGCGTTGCCGCGCGCATCGGCGTGGGGCGCATGCTGGGCCTCGCCATCGCGACCGTGATCGTCACGCTGGTGCTGTTCAAGGCCAGCTACAACTTCTGGCTCTGGTTCCCGATCCGCTTTGTCTTCAGCGTGGCCCTCGGCGCCCTGTTCGTGCTGTCCGAATACTGGATCTCGGCGCTGGCTCCGCCGGAGCGGCGCGGCATGGTGATGGGCATCTATGCCACCGTGCTGGCGCTCGGCTTCGCCGCCGGGCCGGCGATCCTCGCGGGCGTCGGCACCTCGGGATGGCCGCCCTATCTTGCGGGTGCCGCCCTGCTCGCCCTTGCCTCCGGTCCGCTGCTGCTGGCGCGCGGCCTGTTGCCGACCCTGGATCATGCGCCGCCCCGCCGTTTCAGCGTCTATGTGCTGGCCCTGCCTGTGGCCACCCTCGCCGGCATGGCCTTCGGGGCGGTCGAAACCGGCGGGTTCGCGATCCTGCCAGTCTACGGCCTGCGCATCGGCTTCGATGCCGAAAGCGCTGCCTTCCTGGTGAGCATCGTGGCGCTCGGCAATGTCCTGATGCAATTGCCGCTCGGGCTGCTGGCGGACAGGATGAACAAGGGCGTGCTGCTCGTCATCATCGCTGTTTGCGGTTGCCTCGGCGCCGCCCTGCTGCCGGTGCTGGCGGGAACGGGACAGGCCTTCCAGGCGCTGCTGTTCGTCTGGGGCGGTGTCGTGGGCGGGCTCTATACCGTCGGCCTCGCCCATCTCGCCTCACGTTTCGAGGGGCCCGATCTGGCCGGGGCCAATGCCGCCTTCGTCGTGTTCTACAACATCGGCCTGACAGTCGGCCCGCCCATTGTCGGCGCGGCGATGGACTACAACAATCCGCACGGCTTCGCCTATGCGCTGTCGGCCTTCTTCGTTTTCATCCTGCTTGGCGGGGTGATGGGTGCGATGAGGCGGTGAGGTGATGCCACCATCCTCATCCTGAGCCTGTCGCAGGATGAGGGGATTGGTGACGGCAATCCCGCCTACAGCAATCCCATCTCAGCCAGCTGCCTGCGCATGTCTTCCGGCATGGCGCCAACATCGCCATTGGCGGCGTTGATGTCGCGCGGCTTGTCTTTTTCGGCGAGGTAACGCCAGCCCTGAAACGGGCGGCATGGGCGCGGCTCGACCGGGATCACCTCGGGCTTGAGGATGAGGTGGCAACGGCCCACTCCCTCGCTATCGGTGAAGGGCCGGATGTCGGTGATCAACTCGCGGCACGATATCTGCCCCTTGATCACCCAGTAGAGCGAGCCCTGCCCGATGATCTCGTCCATGCGCTTCGGCACCATCCGGGTGGTGTGCATCTGCTCCTCGGGGCGACCCAGCCGGCGGTTCAGCGCCTGCGTGTCCTCGATCCACTCTTCGAGATCGCGGATCGAGTCGCAGCCGACGGCGAGTTTGAGGATGTGGAGAGGCATCAAACCGTTGTAGCGCATGGCGCAGGGCGGGACATCCGCGCTGACGCCGCAAGCTGTGGATTGTCAGCTCCGCAACCACCATCCTGGCCGGCCTGAAGCAAACCGTCGCGGCTTGACCCCGGACGGCTAACGCGTTGATGGTCAACAGCCGCATCACACCAAACATGGCGACGACAGACATGGCCAAGCGATTTCAGGGACAAGCCTTCCTCGTGACCGGCGGGAACAGCGGCATCGGCTATGCCATCTGCGAGCGGCTGATCGCGGACGGGGCCAAGGTCATGGTACACGGCCTGACGCTTGCCGACGCGCGCGCCGCCGCAAAAACTCTCGGGCGCGGCGCAAAAGCTGTCGGCGGAGACCTGCGCAATCCCAAGACATGCGAGCGGATCGTGGCTGCAACGGTGAAGGCGTTCGGCCGGATCGACGGGCTGGCCAACAATGCCGGCATCTACCCGCGCCATTCGATCGAACAGACCGACGAGGCCGTGTTCGATCTCTTGTTCCACATCAACACACGTGCGCCGCTGCTATGCGCAAAGGCTGCCATCGCGGCGTTCCGGTCGCAGCAGTCGGCGGGCAGCATCGTCACGATCGGTTCGATCAACGGCTGGATGGGCCTCTCGGAACTTGTCGTCTACTCAATGTCGAAGGGCGCGCTGATGACGATGACCCGCAATCTTGCCAATGCGTTGGCGTCGGAGCACATCCGCCTGACCTGTCTTAATGTCGGCTGGACGGCGACCGAGAACGAGAACCGGACGCAATTGTCAGAGGGCCGCCCGCTCGACTGGATGTCGAAGCTTCCCAAATCATCTGCGCCGACCGGAAAGCTGCTCGCCCCGTCCGAGATCGCGGCCCATGTCTGCTTCTGGCTGTCCGGCGATTCAGCGCCAGCCACAGGACAGATCTACGAGGTGGAGCAATTCCCGATCATCGGACGGCTGAACACCCAGGAGATGTGAGGGCCTCAATCCGCCGGGATCGGGCCGCGCAGGATCATGCACTGATTGGTGTTGAGTCCGTCGCTGAGCTTTTCAGCAGCGATGCGGACGACCATGCCTTCTGTGAACTCGACGCCGCAGGCCGCTGAATTGCCACGGGTTCTCAGCTGAATCTGGCGATGGATGCGGCCCTTGATGATGCGCGAGACACTGACGGTGGCGATCACCGTCGCGTCCGGACCCGGCGCGGTGCGGCGCACCTCGGTCACGGTGCCGACAATGGCGACATCGGCGCCTGCCACGATCTCGGCGGCGGTGCGATCGCGGCAGGTGCAGGCGTTGGCCGGGACGGCGGCGAGTGCGACGAAGGCGGTCGCGAACAGCGCCAGCTCCACATTCCTCATCCTGAGCCCGTCGAAGCAGGAGTTCCAGCTTGTGCGCTTCTCGGATTCATCCTTCGAAGGGCTCAGGATGAGGCTTGGGGGGATGGGCCCTTGACTCACCCCGCATCCCCGATGCTGACGATGCGCGCGCCCTGCGCCACCTGGGCTCCAGGCTCGCCAACCGCTTCGCTCACCACGCCGTCGCGGGGCGCTGTCAGCACATGCTCCATCTTCATGGCCTCGACGATCGCGAGGCGCTGGCCCTTCTCGACCCGGTCGCCGGGCTTGACGAACAGGGCGATCAGCTTGCCATGCATCGGCGCCTTCACCGATGAACCACCGGCCGCATCGCCGCCCTCAAGATCGACGGACAGCGGATCAACCAGCCGCACCCAGGACTGGCGACCGTCAGCGACGACGATGACGCCCTCATCGGCCATGACCAGCGTGACCTCGCGTTCCTGATGCGGCTCGCCGCCGAGGTCGACGGATACGCCGTCGCTGCTCCACCGTGTGCGCAGCGTGATGGTTTCGCCATCCGCCGTCACGGGCGTCGGCACGGAGGGCTGTGGCGACAACGCGAAGCCGTCAGCCATCGCCCAGGGATCATCCGTCCAGCCGGTCCGGGGGGCGGCCTGCGCCTGCTCCTCCAGCAACAGGATCGCGCCGGCTGCGACCGCTGCCTGATCGACCGGAAGCGCTGCCGCGCCAAGCGCTTCGGCATGGCGATCGATGAAGCTGGTATCAAACTGTCCCGCCCGGAAGCCCTCGGCCTCGCACAACTTCTTCAGGAAGCGGGTGTTGGTCTTGGGTCCCGCCACGATCGTGTCGCCGAGCGCCGCCGCCAGCCTGTCCAGCGCTTCGATCCGCGTTGCGCCGCTGGCGATGATCTTGGCGATCATCGGATCGTAGAACGGGGTGACCTCGCCGCCCTCCTCGACGCCGGCGTCAACGCGGATGCCTTCTCCCTCCGGCAGATGCAGCGCCCAGAGCTTGCCGGTGGACGGCAGGAAGCCGCGTTCGGGGTCTTCGGCATAAAGCCGCGCCTCGACCGCATGGCCGCAGATCGCAAGATCGCCCTGCGTGAAGGGCAGCTTTCCGCCGGCAGCGACGTGCAGCTGCAATTCGACCAGATCGAGCCCGGTGATGGTCTCTGTCACAGGGTGCTCGACCTGAAGCCGCGTGTTCATTTCCATGAAGTAGAAGCGGTCGGCGCGCAGCCCGTCGCGGCCATCGGCGATGAACTCCACCGTTCCGGCACCGACATAGCCGACCGCCTTCGCGGCCTCGACGGCGGCATTGCCCATGGCGGCCCGGACCTCGGCAGTCATGCCTGGCGCGGGCGCTTCCTCGATCACCTTCTGGTGGCGGCGCTGGAGCGAGCAGTCGCGCTCGAACAGGTGCACGACATTGCCGTAACTGTCACCGAAGACCTGAATCTCGACGTGGCGCGGCGACAGGACGTACTTTTCGACCAGAACGCGCGCGTCGCCAAAGGAGTTGCGGGCCTCGCGCTGCGCGCTCTCGAGCGCATCGGCAAATTCAGCGGCGCCTTCGACCCGTTTCATGCCCTTGCCGCCGCCACCGGCGACGGCCTTGATCAGAACGGGATAGCCGATCTTGTCAGCCTCGCCCTTGAGGAAGGCCACATCCTGATTGGAGCCGTGATAGCCCGGCACCACCGGCACGCTTGCCTTTTCCGCCAGCGCCTTGGCGGCGTCCTTCAGACCCATGGCGCGAATGGCGGAAGCCGGCGGGCCGACGAAGACAATGCCCGCAGCCTTGCAGGCGTCGGCGAAGTCGGCGTTCTCGGACAGGAAGCCGTAGCCGGGATGGATGCAGGCCGCTCCTGACGCCTTGGCGACGGCAATGATCCTGTCGCCCAGCAGGTAGCTTTCGCGCGCGGCTGCCGGGCCGATATGGTGGGCTTCGTCAGCAAACCGCACGAAGGGCGCGTCCCGGTCGGCCTCGGAATAGACCGCGATGCAGCGCATTCCGAGACGGCGCGCGGTGCGAAACACGCGCAAGGCGATCTCGCCACGGTTGGCAACGAGGATGGACGGAAGGACGGCTGAAACGGAGCCTGAGGCTAGGACATTCATGAGCCCGGTTATAACCGGGGATTCGGCCTTTGTCTTGCCGGGCCGACCGGCATAGGTCCGGCTGACGGCGTGGGAAGCCGGCGGGACAATGCCCCGCCGGCCTGTCATCACTTCTTGGTCGAGGCGGCCGTGGTGCTCTTGGCATGCGCGTCGGTCGACGACGTGTGAGCCGCCTCCGAGTGGCCATGCGCTGCGGTCGATTCCTTCATGCCGGCCTCGTGGTCGCCGGCCGCATGCTTGGCCATCGCCGCCTTGTGTGACGCCGCGGCTGCGCCGTGAAGTTCCGCTGCCTTGCCGTGTGATGTCTGAGCCATGATGATCTCCTGTTTCGGCGGGCCCGGATGGGCCGCTGACAATCAGTCAATCCGCATCGGCACCGATCGTTCCCTGATCCCCTTGGAGCGGCGGTCATTTGCCCATCCGCAAGAAATCTTTTGCGTTGTCGCAAGACCCACACGGAATGGTGTTTAGGCTGACATACCGACAACTACGTATATCGAGGGAGCGCCGGAAGGGCGTTGAACAGCAGGGAGAAGTCAATGTCCATTTCACGTCGCACTGTTCTGGCGGGCGCAGCAGCCGCAGCGGCCGCGCCCGCACTGCATATCTCCGGCGCCGAGGCTGCCGCGCCGATGAAGGGCGCGCAGGCGCCCGGCTTCTACCGCTTCAAGATCGGCGACTTCGAAATCACGGCGTTGAACGACGGACAGGTCAATCGCGAGATCAACGCGACGCTGTTCCCAAATGCGCCGCTCGACGAGGTGACGCGCCTCATGGAAGCGCAGTTCATGCCGACGAAGCCGGCTGTCTCGCCGTTCAACACCCTGATCGTGAACACCGGCTCGAAGCTTGTCCTGATCGACTCCGGCTTCAACAACAACGGCGCGCCGACAACGGGCCTGATGGCGGCGAACATGGCCGCAGCCGGAATCCAGCCGACCGAAATCGACACCGTCCTGATCAGCCACTTCCATCCCGACCACATCAACGGCCTGCGCAGCAAGGAAGGCAACCTTGTCTATCCGAACGCCGAGATCATTGTCCCGACGGGCGATGTCGCGCATTATCTCGACGACGCCCGCATGGCTGCCGCTCCTGAAGGCGCACGCCCGGCCTTCATGGTGGCCCGCCGGGTTTTCGGACCGAACTTCAAGGACATCAAGCAGGCCGAGTGGGGCAAGGAGTGGGCGAACGGCATCACCGGCATTCGCTCCGACGGGCATACGCCCGGCCATACCTCGTTCGTCGTCTCGTCCGGGACCAAGACGCTGCTGGTTGTCGGCGACGCCAGCAACGATCCGCGCATCTTCGCGCGCATGCCGGACTGGCATCTGGGCTTTGATCTCGACAGGGCCCAGGCCGTCACCACACGCAAGAGGCTGCTTGACATGGCCGCAGCCGACAGGATGCAGACCACCTTCTATCACGCGGCGTTCCCGGCAACCGGCTTCATTGCCAAGAGCGGCACCGGTTACGAGTGGACCCCGGTGTCCTTCTCGTCGGTGATCTGACGCCGGACTCCAGCTGCGACCCGTCATTCCGGCACGCGCCGTGCGTGTCTGGAATGACGATGCGCCCCGCCAGGGCGCAGGCCGACCTTGACGCATTGGGTCCGCGACCGTTCAATCGCGGGACCGAACGCGCTTGGAAGGCCTCGCCATGATCCCCAATCTCCAGATCGACCCGACCCGGCTGTGGGACAGCCTGATGGAGACCGCCAAGATCGGCGGCACGGCCAAGGGCGGCATCAAGCGCCTGACCCTTTCCGAAGAAGACAAGCGCGTGCGTGATTGGTTCAAGGCCACCTGCGAAAGCCTTGGCTGCACGGTGCACGTCGACGAGGTCGGCAACATGTTCGCGGTCAGGCCCGGCCGCAACAACGCGCTCTTGCCGATCGCAATGGGCTCACATCTCGACACGCAGCCGACGGGTGGCAAGTTCGACGGGGTGCTTGGCGTGCTGGGCGCCGTCGAGGCGCTCAGGACCATGGTTGCAGCGGGCTACGAGACCAATGCGCCCATCGCGATCGCGAACTGGACCAACGAGGAAGGTTCGCGCTTTGCGCCAGCCATGTTGTGCTCGGGGGTTTATGCCGGCGTCTTCACCCCAGAATTCGCCTGGAGCCGCGAGGACCGCGACGGGGTCACGCTCGGCGCCGCGCTCGACGCCATCGGCTATCGCGGCGCCGAGAAGGTCGGTGCGCGCAAGTTTCAGGCGATGTTCGAACTGCACATCGAGCAGGGGCCGATCCTGGAGGACCAGAACACGATGATTGGCGTCGTCAAGGGCGTGCAGGGCATGCGCTGGTATGAGGTCAATGTGCAGGGCCAGGACGCCCATACCGGCGCAACCCCCATGTATCTGCGCAGGAACGCGCTTCTTGGCGCCGCACGGATGATCGACCGGATCGACGCCATCGGGCAGGCCTATCCGGGCGCCGTTGCAACCGTCGGGTTGATCGAGAACAAGCCGAACAGCCGCAACGTGATCCCCGGCGAGGTCTTCTTCACCGTCGATCTGCGTCACCCGGACGAAAGCCAGCTCCAGAAAATGGAGGCCGATTTCCGTGCAGCCCTGCCGGCCGTGATGGAGCCGCTGAAGCTGGGCTGTGACGAGAAGATGATCTGGAACTCGCCGGCCGTGACCTTCGACGCCACGCTGGTGGATTGCGTCAGGGCGGGCATCGCCAAGTCCGGCTACTCATCGCGCGACATGGCATCGGGTGCAGGTCATGACGCGGCCTACACCGCCCGCGTCATGCCGACCGTGATGATCTTTGTCCCCTGCGCAGGCGGCATCAGCCACAACGAGGCCGAGAGTTCCACGCGGGAGGAATGCGCAGCCGGGGCCCAGGTGTTGCTCAACGCAGTGCTGGAGTACGATGCCCGGCTGGCGGGCTAGCCCAGGCTCAGCCGCTGCAACTCGTCAGCATGCCGGGCCAGATAATGCCGCAGCCAGTAGGCATAGGCGTCCG
Organism: Hyphomicrobiales bacterium; assembly: GCA_027483505.1. Classification (GTDB taxonomy): domain Bacteria; phylum Pseudomonadota; class Alphaproteobacteria; order Rhizobiales; family Beijerinckiaceae; genus Allobosea. The sequence continues at coordinate 29,605 of JAIXUP010000074.1, read as the reverse complement.
GGTTCGAGGCCGTGTCGGCGATCAGGTCGGATAACGCCATGAACCGGGTTTCGCAGACCTCGGCCGGATCGAGCGTCATCGACCCCGCAGCACGGCCTACATAGACATAGACCAGTTCGTTCTCGGTCAGGTCATGGTCGAGGCTGGTCCGATAGCGGGCCTGAAACCCGAACTTGAGACTGGCCCGCATGCCAAGTTCTTCGCCGAGCCTGCGGTGGGCGGCGGTCAACGTACGCTCGCCGAGGCGCGGATGGCCGCAACAGGTGTTCGCCCACAGCCCGCCGGAATGGTACTTCCCGAAGTCGCGGCGCTGGAGCAGCACGCGGCGCCGCTCATCGAACAGGAAGATCGAGAAGGCTCGGTGCAGCAGACCAAGCTGGTGCACCGCGAGCTTGCCGTCCGAGCCGATCGCACGGTTGGCCTCGTTGACCAGGATCAGGACGTCTTCACCCGGCTCGATCATGACAGCGTCGTCATCGCGCCGAGGCTGAACAGATGGGCATAGATCGCCGGCAGATAGCCCAGCCGGTGCAGTTCGGCCACGGCCGGTTCCGGCAAGGCGTTCAGCTTGGCCTCATCGATGACCAGAAGGCCATTGATCGTCGCCTGCCCGGCCGTCTTCGACTTGACGTCGACGGAGACCGTGCGGAACAGGTCGAGCTCCTTGAGGCGCCTGGCGAACTGGATCGTGCGCTGGGTGGCCTCCTTGATGCCGCCGGCGAACTGCATCATGTCCTGCAACACCTTCGTTGGTTCGCCATTTACCTCGAACAGCGCCTCTCCGGCCTCGGTGTTGAAGCCTTCGAAGCTTTCGTCGAAGCACAGGATCGGGTCGCGGCCAGCCACATCGCCGAGAATGAAGGGATAGCGCCGGATATAGGCGGGAATGTAGGACAGGGTCCACATGCCCTCGGCCGTCACGAAGCTGTTGTGGTTGGTTCGCACACTGAACAGGAACAGCGGCACGATCGCGTCGTTCTCCGGCAGGAACACGATCGGAATTTCACGGGCTGCGGCGGCGAACTCGTCCACCATCGCCGGCAGCAGATGGCTGCCAGCCGCGAAGGACAAGGGCTGCGCCAGCGGCTTCAGCCGCAGGTTCCGGTGCCGCTCGCGGTTGAGCGGGACCACCGAGCGGTAAAGGACCGGCAGTGGCTGGGCCGGCGTCTGAGCTGGATCATTCATCGGTGACACCTTGCAAAGCCCTGTCGATGCGCGACTCTCTAGCGCACGTTCCCCGCTGCGCAAATCGAAACCGCACCTGAAAGCCGTGAATCCAAATCTCCCGCAGCGCCTCGATCGCCCGGATGCCTGTTACGGCACGCAAGCAGGCGGCAGCGCGCGGCAGTGGTCCGCGATGGCGCCGGACGTCGTGAACCAGATGTCGCTGCGATGGCCCGCGACATGGCCGAGCGCCCGGCGCAGATGCCGCAGGCGGTAGGGCTGGCCGACCAGATAAGGATGCAGCGCAATGCCCATCACCAGCGGGCCGTGCTCAGTCTGGGCGAGCATCTCGTCGAAGTTGTCGATGATCATGTCTGCGAACTGCGCGGCACTGTCCTTGCGCGCCACGATCGACGGAATGTCGTTGACCTCCTGCGGATAAGGCACGGCAAGCAGACGGCCTTTCCGCGTCCGCATCCAGATCGGCTGATCGTCGGCGCACCAGTTGAGTGTGTAGGTGTAGCCGGCCTCCTGCAGCAGATCGGGGGTGTGGTGGCTCTCCGCGATCCAGGGCGAGAGCCAGCCTGTCGGACGAATGCCGAGGCGCGTCACGATCTGGTCGGTGGCGTCCTGGATCAGGCGGCGCTCATCGGTCTCCGAGAGCGTGCTCTGGCGCTCGGAGTTGCTGCGCCCATGGCCGACGATCTCGTCGCCACGCGCCACGAAAGCATCGATCAGCGACGGGGCATAGTCGAGCATCGCGCTGTTGATCAGGACAGAGGCCGGCAGTTCCAGTTGATCGAACAGGTCGAGCATCCGCCAGGCGCCAACCCGGTTGCCGTAATCCCGCCAAGCGTAGTTGAGCACGTCTGGCTGCGGGCCACCGGGGGCCAGCTCAGCCCCGAGGCCTTCGCCAAAGGCAAAGTGCTCGAGATTGAGGCCGAGATAGACGGCGAGCCGCTTGCCGTCCGGCCAGTCATAGGCAGCCCGGCCCCTGATCGGATGATAGTCGTAACGGTGATGATGACTGAGTTTCATGCGTGCAGGATTGGCGCGAATGGTGCATGAGGCAAGCGTGTTTTTTCTGCGTCGGACGCGGGCTCAAGGGCCATGCATCGCCGTCGACAAACATGCGCTCTGCGCCAACCTGTCCTGACCTATCGGGGATGCTCCGTGATGCCGACTGATGCCGATCTTTTGTCCCGCCTGACCGCCCTTGGCCATGCCCTGCCGCCTGCCGCCAAACCCGTGGCGGAATTCATCCTGTGGCGGCGCGAGGGCAATCTCGTCTTCCTCGCCGGCCAGATCTGCGAGCGCAATGGCGTTCCGTACCCGACCGGGGTCTACGGCAAGGATGTCGACCTTGCGGCTGCGCGCGCCGGCGGGCTGGCGATCGGCCTGCAACTCATCTCGACCCTGCGCACGGCGCTCGACGGCGACCTTGGCCGCGTCCGCCAGGTGGTGATGGTTCGCGGCTTCGTCACTGCTGCACCCGGCATGGGCGACTATCCAAAGGTCATCAACGCCTGTTCGGAGCTGTTCATCGCCCTGTGGGGCGAGAACGGCCGGCATGCGCGCACCTCGATCGGCGTGGCGCAACTGCCGCTCGACGCAACCGTCGAGATCGATGCGGTGTTCGCCGTCGATTGAGTGTTTCCGCACGCACCCTCACCTGCTTATGATGGCACCACGGGAGGATACGATGACGGATACAGTGAAAGGTGAGGCCCGCATTCTCGGGCCGCAGGACGGCAAGAGCTTCTGGCAGCCGGTGCCGGCCAACGGCTTCGTGCGGAACCTGTTCAGCAACACCTCGATCACCAGCGTCAACTGCTTCTCGGTCGGCACCCAGACGGTGGCGCCGCGCTCCTTCATCCGGGAGCATACCCATGACCGCAATGAGGAGATCATCTTCGTCGTGGAGGGCAAAGGCTTCTGCCGCCTTGATGGGGTCGAGCATCCGATCGAGAAGGGATCCTGCGTGTTTCTGGGCCATGGCCGGAAGCATCATTTCCTCAACCCCTTCGATGAGCCGATGACCTTCTTCTGGGTGTTCATGCCAGGCGGGCTCGATGACTTTTTCGCGGAAATCGGCCGCCCGCGCGCGCCGGGCGATGCAGCGCCGGAGCCCTTCCCCCGGCCGGACAACGTGGCGGAGATCGAGGCGCGGACGGTGTTCGGCTGGACCGACCCAAGCTACAACAAGGCGTGACGGAGGCATGAAGAACCTTGTCGTGACGACCAAGGACGGTGCCGCCCTGTCCGTGACGATCCGGGGCGATGGTCCGCCGCTGATGCTGGTGACGGGACTGGGCGGGACGGCAGCGTTCTGGACCGTGCCAGCCACGGAACTGACGCAGACCCACACAGTGATCACCTTTGACCATCGCGGCATCGGCGCCAGCACACGCGGCAGCCTGCCCGTCACGGTCGACCTGCTCGCCGATGACTGTACCGCCATTCTGGATGCCATCGGCATTCGCAAGACCATTCTGCTCGGCCATTCGCTCGGCGGCGCCATCGGGCAGAAGTTTGCCTTGCATCGTCCGCACGCTCTGGCTGGCCTGGTGCTCAGCGGCACCTGGATGGCGCCCAACCGCTTCATGACGACGCTGTTCAACGCGCGGCGCAAGCTCCTGTCAGCTGATCCCTCGGGCTACGCGGCGCTGACGATGATCCTGGGCTATCCTCCATCTTGGCTGAACGAGCATTGGGCTTCCTCGGGAATCGGCAACTCCGCCGCGCCGCTCTCTGCGAAAGCGCTGGCGATTGTCGATGAACGAATCGGCGCCCTGCTGGCCTTTGACGGCAGCGGCCACACTGGCAGCTACAGGGGCCCGACGCTGGTGCAGGGCGCACGGGACGATCTGATCGTCCCGGCCTTCCTGCAGGATCAGTTGGCCGCCCGCATCCCGCATGCGCGGCAACTGACCTTTGCCGCGGGAGGCCATTTCTTCCCGATCAGCCGCACGGACGAGTTTGCCCGCACGCTTCTGGACTGGATCAGGACGGATGTTGCGAACATGTCCTGAAACCTGTTTGTCTCCCGCCTCTTGCGTGACAATTCTCAGAAACAGAATCTACCCCTCGGAGACCGCCTGATGCGCCTTGCGAACAAGATTGCGATCATCACCGGGGCCGGGTCCGGCATCGGCCACGAGGCGGCGAAGCTGTTCTCGCGCGAGGGTGCGCACGTGGTGGTCGCTGACCGAAATGCGGATGCGGCCCATGCGGTGGCGGCCGAAATCACGGCCACCGGCGGCGCGGCCGAAGCCGCGATCGTGGATGTGTCGCAGGAAATGGCGTTGAAGGCCGTGATCGATGGCGTTGCGGCGCGGCACGGGCGCCTCGACATCCTGGTCAACAACGCCGGGTTCGGCATCGCCGGAACGGTCGTGACCACGTCAGAGGCAGATTGGGACGCGCTGATGGCCGTCAACGTCAAAGGTGTCTTTTTCGGCTGCAAGCACGCGATTCCAATCATGACCCGGCAGGGCGGCGGCGTCATCGTCAACACGGCCTCGGCGGTTGCTGCTGTCGGCATCACCGACAGGGCCGCCTATGTGGCGTCCAAAGGCGCCGTGGCGGCTCTGACCCGTGCGATGGCGATGGATCATGTCGCCGACGGCATCCGCATCAACTGCGTGGCGCCGGGCACGATCGAATCGCCCTATTTCGCCCAGATTTTCGCGCGCTCGAATGACGCCCCGGCCCTGCGCGCAGCCCTTGAGGCCCGGCAAGCGATGAACCGGCTCGGGCAGCCAGTCGAGATCGCCAAGGCAATGCTGTACCTCGCCAGCGATGACAGCTCGTTCTCAACCGGCGCCACACTGTTCGCTGACGGGGGCTGGACGGCGCGGTGAGCGGGTCCCGACCGCATGATGATACAAGCATGGCAATTGCCGGTGATTTGCCGTATGAGCCAAGTCGAGACGGGCGGGCCAGAGCAGGCTGTCGCCCCTTTTTCATTTCCGGCAGAGCGATGCGCCCCGCGCCCCGCGCTTCCCGCAGCTCAAGACAGGCGGCTTTTTCGTGACCGAACTCCTCATCGCGCCGGCGCTCCAACGCGCGCTCGACGAACGCAACTACACCGACCTGACCCCGGTCCAGAGCGCCGTGATCGCGCCGGAAGCAAGGGGCCGGGATTTGCTTGTGTCGGCCCAGACCGGCTCAGGCAAGACTGTCGCCTATGGCCTGGGGATCGCCGAGAACCTGCTGGGCGACGCCGAATACCTGCCGAAGGCGACAGCTCCGCTGGCGCTGGTGGTGGCCCCGACGCGGGAACTGGCGCTTCAGGTGCAGCGCGAGCTCGAATGGCTTTACGCCAAGGCGGGCGCGCGCATCGTTCCCTCTGTCGGCGGCATGGACCCGCAACGCGAACGCCGCCTGCTGGCCGAAGGCGCACACATCGTGGTCGGCACGCCTGGACGCCTGCGCGATCATATCGAGCGCAACCGGCTTGACCTGTCAGCCCTGAAGGCCGTTGTCCTCGACGAAGCGGATGAAATGCTCGACCTCGGGTTCCGCGAAGACCTCGAATTCATTCTCGGCTCGATGCCGAAGGAGCGCCGCACCCTGCTCTTCTCGGCGACACTGCCGCGCGGCATCGCCAATCTGGCCAAGACCTTCCAGAACAACGCCTTCCGGATCGAGGCCACCAGCGGCGATGCTGGCCATGCCGACATCGACTATCGCGCCATCAAGATTGCGCCGAAGGAGACCGAGCACGTCATCGTCAATGTGCTGAGGCTGGTGGATGCGCCGGCCTCGATCATCTTCTGCAACACGCGCGACGCCGTGCGGCACCTGCAGTCGACCCTGGTCGAGCGCGGCTTCTCGGCGGTCTATCTCTCCGGCGAGCTTGGCCAGAACGAGCGCAATCAGGCGCTGCAGGCGCTGCGCGACGGGCGCGCGCGGATCTGCGTCGCGACTGATGTGGCTGCTCGCGGCATCGACCTGCCCAATCTCGGGCTCGTCATCCATGCCGACCTGCCGCATGATTCCGAGATCCTGCAGCACCGCAGCGGGCGCACGGGCCGCGCCGGCCGCAAGGGCGTGAGCGTGGTGATCGTGCCCCCGGCGCGCCGCCGCAAGGCCGAGGGCCTTCTGGCAGCCGCCGGCATCGAGCCGCGCTGGACGCTGCCGCCGACCGCGGACGACATCCGCGCGCTCGACCGGCAGCGCATGATCGAGGACCCTGCCCTGCGCGAGGAGCCAAGCGAGGAAGACCTCGCGATGGCGGCCCTGCTGATTGCCGAACGCACGCCGCAGGAGATCGCTGCCATGCTGGCGCGGATCTATCGCTCGCGGCTGCCGGAGCCTGAGGACGTGACCGATCCGAGCTCATGGTTCGACAAGCAGGTGCGCGTTCGCGCCGGCGCCGAACGGGCGGAGCGCGATGGCGGAGCGCGCGAGCGGCCCTTCAGCCGCGAGCGCGGTCCCCGCGACGTCGCGACCTCGGGCGGCGACATGGCGCTGTTCCGTGTCGACATCGGACGCAAGAACAAGGCGGACCCGAAATGGCTGCTGCCGATGCTGTGCCGTCGCGGCAAGGTCACGCGCGACGATATCGGCTCGATCCGGATTTTCGACACGACGACAGAGGTGGAGATTTCCGCCTCCGCCGCAGAGCATTTCGCCGAGAATGTCCGCCGCACCGATGGCGACGACATCCGCATCAACCCGATTGCCGCCGGCGATCGCGAGGCGCCGGCCGCGCGGCCGCGTTTCGACAAGCCCAAGGGCCATTTCAACAAGCCTGAGCGCCCCTTCGCCAAGCCGCGCAGCTTCGAGGACCGGCCGCCGCGTGACGACAGGCCACGCGAGGCGAGCAACTTCGAGGATCGTCCGAAAAAGCCGTTCCAGAAGCCGTTCCGCGATGGTCCGCGCCCGGAGGGCAAGCCGTTTGAAGGCAAGCCGAATGAGGGCAAGCCCTATGGAGCGAAGCCCTTCGCCGGCAAGAAGCGCTTTGAGGACGACCGCCCTGCCCGCGCCGATGGTCCAGGCCGCGAGGCCCGTGCGCCACGGCCGGACGATGGAGCCCCCAAGCGCAGCCTGAAGCCGTTCGAGCGGAAGGGGCCGCCCAGAAGCGAAGGCGGCTTCAAGGGCGCCGGCAAACCGGGATTCAAGGGCCGCAAGCGCGACGGTTGAGGCGCGCTCCGCTACTGGCTGCGCGCCTGCGCCGCCAGCCTGATGCCGGCATTCGGCGCGCCATAGCCCTGATAGCCGTTCCGCTGCACAATCTCGAAGAAGAAGCCGCCGTCCAGCGTCGCGGTATAGGCCTGCCAGAACTGTCCGCCTGCATCGCGGTCGTACAGAATGTTCAGGGCCTTGAGCTCCGCAATCTCGGACTCGCTGAGGTCGCTGCGCGCCTCCAGATCGTCGTAGTAGTTCTCCGGGATCGCCAGCATCCGGACCCCTGCAGCCGTCATACGCGCCACGCTCTTGCGAATGTCATCGCTGGCGAGCGCAATATGCTGGACGCCAGAGCCGAAGAAGTCGGTGACAAAACGGGCCGACAGGGTGCGGTGGCTCTGCGAGCCGTTGAGCACCAGGCGCAGGCCGCCCGCATCCGACACGCCGCTCTCGATGACCTGGCTTTGCACCACGCCGCCGGGATCCAGCACTGCCTGGCTCGGCGTTTTCCGCGCCTCGAACAAGGAGGTGTAGAACAGCAGCCAGGTCAGCATCTCCTCATACTGCATGGTCTGCGAGACATGGTCGACCGCCGTGAGGCCAGCCCCTTCGCTCTGAACGTCCACAGGAATAAAATCGACGCTCGACCAGTCCTTCAGGGCGCTGCCGTCGTCCACGAAGTACAGGAGGCTGCCGCCAAGGCCGCGCACGGCCGGGATGTCCAGTTCGCCCTCGCCGACCGGCCCGCTGTGCGGCACATCAAGCAGCGCTGCGGCGCGCGCGATGGTCGCGGCGGCATCGGGAACCTTCAGCGCCAGCGCACAGACCGAGGTGCCGTGGGTGATCTGGTAGGAATGGGCAAAGCCGTCGGTATCGCTGTTGACAACGATCCGGATCGCGCCCTGCTGCCAGAGGCTGACGTCCTTGGAGCGATGGATGCCTGTCTTCCCGAAGCCCAGCGCCGTCAGGAGCGCCTCGAAGCCCGGACGGTCACCTTCATAGACAGCAAACTCGATGAACTCGACGCCGCTGACCGGCGCTGGCGGCGGCATCGGTGTGGCGCCGGGAACCAGATGCCCGCTGCGGCGCGCGCTTTCGTCGAGCAACCAGATCAGGGAGCGATGCCCGTCCAGGGCCACCGAGCGCGCCGAGCCGGCCCGGAACCTGTCATTGAAGATCTCGAGGCTGAGATCGCCGTCATAGCCGGTGGTGAGCAGCGCATCCATGAAGCCGGCAAGGTCGAAATCGCCCTGCCCTGGCAGGCAGCGCCAATGGCGGCTCCAGGACAGGTAATCCATCTGCAGCTTCGGCGCGTCCGCCACCTGCACCAGGAAGATGCGATCCTTCGGCATGCTGCGGATCACCGACAGGTCAAGGCCACGGGACTGGATATGGAAGGTGTCGAGCACCGCGCCGACCGCCGGATGATTGGCCCGACGCACGATCTCCCAGGCGTCGCGGTAGTCGTAGATGTGCCGCGCCCAGGACAGGGCTTCGTAGCCGACGCGCATCTGGCGCCGCGCCGCGCGCTCCCCGAGCTCGGCAAAATCGGCGGCCAGCCGATCGATGCCGCCAAGCGCCTCCGGCGACAGGCTGGAGCAAACGAACAGCAGGTCCGAGCCGAGTTCCGCCAGCAGGTCGAACTTGCGTTCGGCCCGGTCAAAGGTCCGCTGGCGCCGCTCAGGCGGCATGCCCTCAAAATCGCGGAATGGCTGACAAGTGATGATGCTCAGGCCGAGATCGGCGCAGATCCGGCGCACATCCGCCGGAGAGCCAGGAAAGGCGATCAGGTCGTTCTCGAAGATCTCGACGGCGCTGAAGCCAGCGGCGGCAATCGCCTCCAGCTTCTCGCGCAGGTTCCCGGAGACGCAGACGGTGGCGATCGAGGTTCTCACCGGCGGCCCTCCTCAGATTGTGACAAGGTTTTGCGAGGCGGCGGCGCGCTGGATCGCGTCAATCACCTTCAGCGTTGCCAGTCCTTCGGCGCCTGAAACGAGCGGCGGCTCCTCGCCCCTGATGACCTTGCAGAACTGCTGGATCTGGAGCCGCAGCGGGTCGGCGCCGGGGCTGACATGCCGCTCGATACGAAAAGGCTCAAGCCAGCCGCGCCGGGCGGGGTTGCTCCAGACCTCGAGACGCGGGATGGACAGCGATGCATGTGTTCCGCCGATCACGTAGCAGTTCTGGTCAGCCTGTGGATAGGCGGGGTTCTCGCCGGTGGTGTGTTCCCAGCTCCATGGGGCGACGATGGTGTCGCTGACCGTGATGGTCCCGAGCGCGCCGCTGGCAAAACGCAGGATGACCACAGTGGTTTCGTTGACCGGATTGCCGCGCACAGCGTTCGACTGAAATGCCTGCACGGCCTCGATCTCGCCGCAGAGACAGCGCAGGAGGTCGATGTCATGGATCATGTTGAGCATGACCGGGCCGGCCCCCGGCTGGCGGCGCCAGGGAACGTCGAAATAGCTGTCCGGCTTCATCAGCCAGAAGGAGCCGTGCACGGCAATGATCTTGCCGAGCCTGCCGCTGGCAACGATGTCATGCGCCTGCCGGATCATCGGGTTGTGGCGGCGGTGATGCCCTGTCAGCAAGGGCACGCCGGCCCTGGCTGCAGCCGCGACCAACTGCTCCGCAGCGGCGAGATCATCGGCCAGCGGCTTTTCGATCAGGGCCGGCAGGCCGGCGGCAATGGCCGCCATGCCATGGTCCACGTGAAGCTGGTTCGGCGTTGCGATCAGCACGCCATCCGGCCTCGCACTGGCGATCATCGCATCAAGGTCAGGATACCACGGCACCCCGCATGCCTCGGCCTGGGCGCGCGCCGCCTCGGCCGGATCGATGATGGCGTGAAGCGCGGCGATCGGCTCGGCCTGGATATGCTCGATGTGGCGACGGCCGATCATGCCAGCCCCCATCACCGCGATCCTGCATGGTTGCCCTGTCATGATCAGACCGCCTCAGCCATGGCGCCGCCCAGAAAGAGCTGGGCCACGCGCGGATCGTGGAGAATGTCACGGGCCGGGCCATGCATGCGCGTCTGGCCTAGTTCGAGCACCAGCCCGTCATCGGACATCTCGAGCGCCGATCGTGCGTTCTGCTCGACCATCAGGATGGTGACGCCCTTGTTGCGAAGCTCGGTGAGAATGCCGAACGTCTCTTGCACCAGCAGCGGCGATAGGCCAATCGAGGGCTCGTCGATCAGGATCAGTTTCGGGTCGAGCAGCAGCCCGCGCATGATCTCGAGCTGCTTCTGCTGGCCGCCCGACAGAGTGGACGCCTGCACGTCCGCCTTCTGGCGCAAGGAGGGAAAACGGTCGAGCGCGGCTTCGATCCGGGCCGGCATGTCAGTGATGTTCGAGCCCGCCGCAACAGCGCCAAACTCGAGGTTGTGACGGACCGACAGTTCGGGAAAGATGTTGCGCCCCTGCGGCACATAGACGATGCCGGCCTCCAGCAGCCTGCGCGGCGTCCAGCCGGTGATGTCGCGGCCATCGAAGCGGATCGCGCCGCTCGACAGGTTCAGCAGGCCGAAAACCGCCTTAAACACGGTGGATTTACCGGCGCCGTTCGGTCCGATCACGGTGGTGATGGCGCCGCGCCGGATCCTGAACGACGTCCCGTTCAGAATGGTGATGCGGCCGTAGCCGCCGACCACCTTGTCCAGTTCGAGAATGTGCTCGGTCATGCTCAATGCCCCAGATAGGCTTCGATGACGGCGGGGTTGGCGCGCACTTCGGCGGGCGTTCCGACCGCCAGCACCTTGCCCTCCGCCATCACCACCACGCGGGTGCAGAGCGACATGACAAAGTCCATGTTGTGCTCGATCACAACGAATGTCGCGCCAGCCTCCGCGTTCATCGCCTTCAGCCGCTCCTTGAGATCGCCGAGCATGGTCAGGTTGACGCCCCCGGCAGGCTCGTCGAGCAGCACGAGGCGCGGGCCAGCCATGAAGGCCATGGCCGCATCGAGCAGCTTTTGCTGGCCATAGGACAGGCCCCCTGCCCTTGTATCGGCCAGATGCTGAAGCCTGAAGAAGCCGATCATGCGATCGGCGGCTGCGGTCAGCCCTGCATCGCGCGCGCCGAACAGGCGGCTCAGCATGGTGCCCTGATGCTCCTGCCCCGCAAGGATCAGGTTTTCGCGGACGGACAGCTCCGGGAAGACCTGAAGGAGCTGGAACGTCCGGCTGACGCCGCGCCTGTTCATCTGTTCCGGGTTCATGCCCGTGACATCCATGCCGTCGAGCCTGACGCGGCCGGCCGTCGGCGCAAGCTGGCCGAGAATGCAGTTGAACAGCGTGGACTTGCCGCAGCCATTCGGCCCGATGATTCCGAGAATTTCGCCTTCCTCGACCGTGAAGCTGACGCCATCGACGGCGGTGATGCCGCCGAACTGCTTCCTGACGCCCTCGACCTCAAGAACCGTCGCCATCACGCGGTCTCCTTGACCGGAGGATTGGAGCCCATGGGCCGGCGCCTTACGGCGGCCCAGCCCCGTTCGAGCAGGCCGAGGACGCCTTGCGGGCAGGCGATCAGCAATCCGATCACGATGGCGGCGAAGATGATCAGGTAAAGCCCGCCGGTGAAGCGCAGCCATTCGGGCAGCACCACCCCGAGCAGCGCGCCGACAAAGGGGCCGAGCTGATAGCCCGAGCCGCCCGCCACCACCATCAGCAAGAGGAAGAACGAGGCCGAAAGCTGGAAGGGCGACGGATCGATGAACTCAACCAGCGGCGCATAGAGCGCGCCCGCGAAGCCGGCATAGGCCGAGCCGATGGCAAAGGCGAGCAGCGTATAGGCGCGGATGTTCACGCCGAGCGAGGCGGCGCGCACGGGATTTTCACGCAGCGCGAGGAAGGCCCTGCCCCAGGGGCTGCGCACCAGCCACCACAGGACCAGCGCCAGAAGCAGCGTGACCACCACCACGAAGCGGTGGAAGGGCAAGGCGTTGTCCGTCTTGATGCCAAAGATCACCGGACGCGGGATGTTGGAGAGGCCGAACACGCCGCCGGTCAGCCATTGCTCGTTGCGCAGCACGAGCCAGACCAGCGTCGAGAAGGCGAGCGTCACAAAGGCGAGATAGTGCGCCTTCACCCTGAGCGCGGGAAAGCCGAGCAGCAGCCCCACCGCGAAGCAGAGCGCGCCCGAGATGGCGAAGGCCGGGAACCAGCCGATGCCGGCCTTGGTGGTCAGCAGCGCGGTGGCATAGGCGCCAATGCCCATGAATGCCGCCTGCGCAAGCGACTTAAGGCCGGCGACGCCAAGCGTGAGGTTGAGGCCCATCACCGCCACAGCCGTGACCAGCCAGAGCGACAGCACATAGGTGCCATAGCGCCCCATGCCGACCGGGGCAAACCAGAGGATCACCGCCCCCAGAACGAGCGTCGCAAACACCGCGTCGAAACGAGACGTGTTCATACCCCGCGCTCCTCCTTGCGGCCGAACAGGCCTTCCGGCTTGATCAGGATGATGACGACCAGCAGCACCAGCGGAACGGCCAGACGGTAGGAGGTCGAGATGTAGGCGGCGGCGAGGCTGTCGATCACGCCGACGATCAACCCGCCCGCCAGCGCGCCGCGGACCTGGTTGAAACCGCCGACAATCGCGGCGATGAAGGCGAACAGGCCGATGACCTCGCCATTCGAAAACTTGGCGAGATAGATCGGCGAAATCAGGATCGAGGCCAAGGCCGCGAGCGCCGCGTTGATCAGGAAGGTGAGCATGACCATCTGCGCCACCGGAATACCGAGAATCAGCGCCACGTTTGGATTCTGCGCCGATGCCTGCATCTGACGACCGGTCTTCGTCCGCGTGACGAACCATTGCAGCGCGCCGATGGCCAGGCAGGCGACGATGATGATCGCAATATGCTGGAGCGAGATCGAAATGCCGAGGAAGCTGACGGTCTCCTGCGGCACCAGCGAGGGAAAACGCTGCGCCTCCGCCGAGAAGCCGTCCTTCGCGCCCTCCTTCATGATGATCGAGAGCGCCATGGTTGCAATGGCCAGCGGCAGGACGCCATGCCGGATCATCGGATCGACGATGACCAGCTTGAAGCCCCAGCCGAACAGCGCGATGAAGGCGGCAATGCCGAGGATCGCCGCAGCCCAGACCGGCAGGCCGGCAAGCTTGACAGCCGCCAGGATCAGGATGGCCGGCAGCATGACGAACTCGCCCTGCGCGAAGTTGATCGTCTGCGATGTCTGCCAGACCAGCGTGAAGCCGATGGCCGCCAGCGCATAGATGGCGCCGGTGGCCAGCCCCGCGATCAGGTAGGCGAGAAACTCCGCCATAGGTGTTGCTCCGGGTTCGGCCTCATTCCGGTGCACCTACGGGCGCAGGAAGGGGTCTGTTCTGGGCATGAGTCCCTGCATCCCCTTCCCGGCACTCTGGGCCGCCGGGGGATGACGCCGGTTTGCGTCAGGTCATCATCCCGGCCCGAGGCCGGGATGACCGGGACCTCAGGGATTGATCATCGGCAACGTGGCCTTGATGATCTGCTTGCCGTTTTCGACCTCGGCAAGGAAGCTCTCGCGGTCGAGGTCGCCATTGGCCTCAATCTTGGTGGTGATCATGATGCCCGGCTCTTCGGCCGGTGTGATCGTCGCGCCGCGCAGGGTGTCGGCCAGACCCTTCCGGTCGAACTTCTTCTGCTTTTCGGTCGCCCACTTGACCATGGCGACGGCCATGTAGCCCTTCAGGCCGTTATGGTCCGAAGCGTAGTTGAAACGGGCCTGGAACTTCCGGCCGAATTCCTGGAAGGCCGGCACCGGCGCATCGATCGACAGCCCGACATGGCCGCGGACGCCATTGGCGGCATCGCCCGCCAGTTCGATGACCTTGGCGCCCAGGAGCGTGGTCTCGCCGACCATCGGCTTGTCGACGCCCTGCTGCTTGGCGGCGCGCAGGAAGCGGGCGCTCTCCTCCTCGTTGAGATAGACGAAGACGGCGTCGGCATTGGCGTTCTTCACCTTGATGGCGTCGGCGGCGAAGTCGGCCTGGCCCTGCTCGGTCGAGATGTCGGCGGCGACGCGGATGCCGGCCTTCTGCAGTTCAGGCAGGATCGCATCGCGGCCGCCCTTGCCGAAATCGTTGTTGACCCAGACGACCGTGACGCTCGAAGCCTTCACGGTGTTCTTGAGATAGGCGGCGATCTTCGGCATCGCGGCGGACTGGCTCAGAGAGGTGCGGAACAGATACTGGTTGCCCTGGCGGGTCAGGCCTGCCGCCTCGCCGCCGACGATCTGCGCGATCTCGGCGCGCTGCGCGATCTGCATCGAGGCGCCGATCGGGCCGGAGAAGACCGGGCCGAGCACGGCATAGGTGCCCTCGTCAATGGCGCGCTGCACGGCGGCGCGGGTGTTGCCGGGGTTTGTCTGGGTGTCGTAGTGGACGATCTCGATCTGGCGGCCCAGAATGCCGCCCCTGGCATTGATGTCGGCCACCGCCAGATCAATGCCGTTCTTCCAGTTGGTCCCGGCGGTCGCGCCTGCTCCTGACAGCTCGACGACGTTGACGAGCTTGATCTTTTCCTGGGCAGCAGCCGGCAGCGCCAGTGCGGCAGCGGTTGCGATCCCCAGCATGAGAATGGATTGCTTCATGTGACGTTTTCCCTTGTCTTTTCTGATTGGCATGCTTTGGCCGCACACCTTGTTACCTGCCTTAGAGCATCGGTTGCAACCTTAACGCAACAACCTGTTTGAGCGCCAAACCTAACATGATGTTATGGTTTGCCCGCATCCACGACCGCCCGCATCTCGGCGCGCAGCAGGACGATGAAATTCTCGGCATAACGCGACAGGGCCCTGTCGTTGCGCACCGCGACATAGGTCTGGAACGGCGTATCCTCCGCGATCGGGACGATCGTGACGCCCGGCATCGAACCATGCGCCACGGTGAACTCATCGATGATGGCGATGCCGAGACCTGCCTTGACAAGGGCGCAGACCGTGGTCCCGAACCGCGCCTTGATGATCAGGTCGAACGGCACGTTCTCGCGCTCGAACAGCTCGCACATGATGCGGCCGTAGGGGTCGGTCGGCTCGATGCCGATCATGGGATAGCGGGCCATGTCGCGGGCGCTGACCGAAGGCCGATCCGCCAGCGGGTGGCCGTCGGGCACGATGCAGACCAGCGAGCCGCGCATCAGCGGCACGAAGTCGATGCTCGGGTGGCTGAGCCTGTAGCTCATCACGGCAACCTCGCCTTTGCCGAGCAGGATATAGTCCAGCGCCTCCTCGATCTTGAGGATGTTGATGTCGAGCTTCAGCTCGGGATGCATGCCGCGCAGGCGCACGATGGCGCGCGGCACCATGACATGCGAGATGCTCGGCACCGATCCAAGCCTGAACTCGACATCGCCGCCCCGCTCGATGCGCGCCAGCGTATACTGAAGGTCATCGACCTTCTTGTAGACCCCGTTGATCTGCTCGAAGATGTCCTGTGCCTGCGGGGTCGGGACATAGCGACCGCCACGGCGCTCGAACAGCTTCAGCCTGAGCGAACGCTCGGTGTACTTCATCAGGCGGCTGATGCCCGGCGCCGACACGTTGAGCAGTTTGGCGGCGTTGGCGATCGTCCCGGTCACGATGATGGCGCGCACCACCTCGATCTGGCGCAGTGTCATGCTTGGGCGCGTGTCCTGGGCCAAGGCCGTCTCCGCTCGGCGTTTCTGACACGCTGCCGCGTCAGGCCTTGTGCGTGGCGCGCGCCATGTGGCGGCCGTGGCTCTTGTCGCCGACCAGCACGCCGTCCCGCACGACCGTCCGGCCACGGACCATGGTCAGCACCGGCCAGCCGGTCACGGCGAAGCCCTCATAGGGTGTGTAGTCGGCGCCATGCTGCTGGTTGGGGTTGGTGATGGTTTCCTCGCGCCGGGGATCCCACAACACGATGTCCGCGTCGCTTCCGACAGCGATCGTGCCCTTCTGCGGATAAAGCCCGTAGGTCTTGGCATGGTTCGTCGCCGTCACGGCCACGAAGGTGTTGATGTCGATGCGGCCCTTGCTGACACCTTCGGAAAACAGGATCGGCAGGCGCGCGGCCACACCCGGAATGCCGTTCGGCACCCAGCGGAAGCTGGTGCGGCCCTTCGGCAGCAGCTTTCCGGCTTCATCATCGTAGCGGAACGGGCAATGATCCGATGAGAACAACGAAAACACGCCGCTCTTCAGCCCTTCCCAGCAGGCGACCTGACTGGCCTTGTCGCGGGGCGGGGGCGAGCAGACATATTTCGCGCCCTCCATGTTCAGGCCCTTCATGTCGTCCTCGGTGAGCACGAGATATTGCGGGCAGGTCTCTGCCATGATGTTGAGGCCCTTGGCCTGGGCGCGGGCGATCTCGTCACGGGCCTCGCCGTTCGAGACGTGGACCACCACCAGCGGCACGTCCATGAGTTCGGCCAGCGTGATGGCGCGATGGGTGGCCTCGCGCTCGACCGGGATCGGCCGCGACTTGCCATGGAAGAATGGGGCGGTGTCGCCCTTGCGTTCAAGCTGCGCGGTCAGGAAGCGGATGGCGTCGTAGTTCTCGGCATGGATCATCATCAGCGCGCCGGTCTCGCGCGCCACGGCCATGGTCTCGAGGATCTGGATGTCGGTCAGGGCGAGCCCGTCATAGGTCATGAAGACCTTGAAGGAGGAGTAGCCATCCTTGACCAGCGCCGGCAATTCCTGGCCCAGAACCTGTTCGTTCGGATCGGAAATGATCAGGTGGAACGAAACGTCGATATGGCACTGGCCGTCCGCCTTGGCGTGATAGTCGGTCACCGCCTGCCGCAGGGATTGGCCGCTCTCCTGCAGACAAAAAGGCAGGATCGTCGTGTTGCCGCCGAAGGCCGCCGAGCGCGTGCAGCTCTCGAAACCGTCGGCCATGATGATGCCGGGGCCGGAGGGCTGGGCGATGTGGACATGGCTGTCGATGCCGCCCGGAATCACATAGAGCCCGGTCGCGTCGACCATCTCCGCCGCCGTGCCGAGGTCCAGCCCCAGAGTCGCGACCCGTCCCGCGCGAATGCCGACATCGCAGCGGATAGTGTCGGAGGCGGTGACCACGGTGCCCCCGGAGATGATCGTATCGTAGCTCATATCAACTGTGTCCTGTCCTGCCGGCGTGGCTGCTCGGACAGACTAGCACCGGCAAGTTCGAGCGCCAGTGCAGCCAGCGCGCCCCCCGGCTGCGAAAGCTCGTCAAGGATCGAGAAATGGTCATAGCCGTGCTGCGGCCGCATCATCGGCGCAGCACCTTCACGCGCCATGTGCTGCCCGAAGGCGACGGATTGGCGCTGAAGTTCGGGAAGCTCCCGCGTGCCGTAGGCCACCGCCAGCGGCTTTCCGGTCAGCTTCCGCCTGATCGGGCTCAGCGCCGCCGCTTCGGCGGCATTGAGGCCGAGCTTGTCGTTGATGTAGCATTGGCGGATCGGCTCGAGGTCAAACACCCCGCTGATCGAGAGCCCTGCCGCGACGAAGGGGTGATGCATCACGGCCGCCGTCAGGTGCCCGCCAGCGGACCAGCCCGAGAGAACACAGGCCGCAGCAGCCCCGCGAGCCGCCAGACAATCGAGCGCTGCCTCGACTTCGGCGACGATCGCGGTCAGAGACGCGTCAGGCGCGAGCGTGTAGCCCACCAGCGCGACATCCATCTTCGCCGCCAGGGGGCCTTCCGCCATGCAGGCGAAGACCTCCTTGCTGTTGCGCTGCCACCAGCCGCCATGGATGAAGACGAGCAGCGGCGCGCCAGGCCGGCCACATCGGAAAAGATCGATGCGGTTCCGTGGCAACGGACCGTAGGCCAGGTCGAGTTCGCGGGGCTGGCGCCTGCGCAGCGCTTCGGAGCGTTTGCTCCAGCTTTCCAGATGCGAGGCGCTGTCCTTGACGGCGGCCATGTTGTTGTAGGCCGCATCCAGAGCACTGCGCGTGAAGCCTTGCCAGACGACAGGCTCAGACATGGCACCCGGTCGACAGATACCAATCGGCAATCTGGTCCCCCTGCATGAAGACCAGCCCCTCGCGCGCGGACAACGCATCCAGCAGATCTTCCAGCATGCCGATGCGGTGCGGCACGCCGGTGATGTACGGGTGGATGGCGAAACTCATGATCTTGGCCCCGCCGAGAGGACCAGCTGAGTCCGCTTCGGCGAGCAGCCGATCCGCAGTTGCCAGCGTGCGGACCGCAAACTCGGATACGCCGTGGTGCTGGATCATCTGCACCGGAATGTCGTTCAGTTCGACGGAATAGGGCATCGTCAGGACCTCCCCCGAACGCGTCTTGAGCCGGCATGGCAGCTCGTCCGCCACCCAGTCGGCAATCCAGCGCAAGCCGGCTGCGGCAAGATGATCAGGCGTTTCCAGTGTCTCGGTCAAGCCTGGACCGAGCCAACCCGAACATGGCTTGCCAGTTATCGACCGGATCGCATCGACCGTCTTCGCGATCATCGCCGGCTGGTCATCGACGCGGTGGGTCGGCACCTGGACGAAGCCGTGCCCCATGAACTCCCAGCCAGCCTCGTGGGCGGCGCGCGCGATGCGCGGGTAGGCCTGGCAGACCGAGCCATTGATCGACAGGGTCGGGCGAATGCCGCGCTTGCCGAAGGCCTCGATCAGCCGCCAGAACCCGACCCGCATGCCGTACTCATGCCAGGCCCAGTTCGGCAGGTCAGGCTGCAGCGCAGCGCCTGTCGGCGCGACCAGAACCTGCCGCGGCATCGGATTGTCGATCAGCCAATGCTCGACATTGACCACCGGCCAGACCGCGACCTTCTTGCCAGCCGGAAGCGCGAGGCGCGGACGGTCGATGCTGGCCATATATGGCAGACGCTCTTCAGGGCGCATCAGGCGGCCTTCTTGCCATGATGGCTGTGCAGCTTGCCCGACAGGGCGCGGCGGATGTCGTTGAACTCCGGCGAGGCGATGTCCCGTGGCCGTGCCAGCGCCATCGGGTTGTCACTCTCGATCCGGCCGGGGCCCGGCGTCATCACCACGACCCGGTCGGCAAGGAAGATCGCTTCCTCAATGGCGTGGGTGACGAAGACGACTGTCAGGTTGGTCCTGGCCCAGATGTCGAGCAGTTCCTCCTGCAGCCGCTCACGCGTCATGGCGTCCAGCGCGCCGAAGGGTTCGTCCATCAGCACCACCTCGGCATCATTGGCCAGAACCCGGGCGATCGCCACACGCTGGCGCATGCCGCCGGACAGCTGATGCGGATAGGCGTCGGCGAAGCGGCCAAGCCCGACCATGTCGACAAAGCGCTCGACGGTGTCGCGCGCCTGCGCCTTCGGCACGCCGCGCGAGGTCGGCCCGAAGGCGATGTTGTCACGCACCGACAACCACGGAAACAGCGCATAGTCCTGAAACACCATGCCGCGCTGCGGTTCAGGCTCGCTGATCGGCTTGCCCCACATCAGCGCCTCGCCCTCACTTGGCTTCTCGAAGCCGGCGATGATGCGCAGCAGCGTCGACTTTCCGCAGCCCGATGCGCCGATCAGCGTGACGAACTCGCCCTTCCGGATGCTCAGGCTGGCGTCCTTCAGAGCGTGGATCGTCTGGCCCTGAAGCTGGAATGTCTTGGTGACGTTCCTGATCTCGATGATGGGAAGTGTCGGCTCAGCCATGGTGGTTCGGGCTCCAGCGCAAGAGACGGTTGCCGATGGCCACCACGATCCGGTCCGAAATGAAGCCGGCCACGCCGATGATGATCATGCCGCAGATGACGAGTTCGGTGCGCGACAAGGTGCGGCCGTCCATGATCACTGCGCCGAGGCCCTGAGGCACGCCGGTCATCTCGCCCACCACGATGACGAACCAGGCAAGGCCAAGGCCGAGCCTCAACCCGGTGAAGATCGATGGCAGCGCCGCTGGAAGGACAACGCGGAAGAACTGCGCATTGCCCTTGCAGCCGAGCATGGAAGCGGCCTCGAACAGCTTCGGATCGACATTCTTCACGCCAAAAATGGTGTTGAGCAGAATGGGGAAGAACGCGCCGAGAAAAACGAGGGCGAAGGCCGAGCGTGCGCCGAGCCCGAACAGGATCATCGACAAGGGCAGCCATGCGGTGACCGGAATCGGCCGCATCAACTGGAAGAAGGGGTCGAGCGTCAGCCGTGCCAGCGGAATTCGGCCGATCAAAAGCCCCAGCGGCAGCGCTGCCAGCATGGCAAGGCCGAACCCGCCATAGACACGGCTCATCGAGGCCAGAAGGTGGATGTGGGCCGTTGCGGAGAACGCGTCATTGTAGATTCCGCCAAAGACGAAATCGACCATGTACTCCGCCGTCTCGTACGGCGTCGGAATGAGCCGGGTCCAGCGCCGCGCTGTCGCCACATGCCAGAAGATCAGCAGCAGGCCCGGCACGATCAGCGCAAGGCCGATCGGCTTCAGGCGCGCAAGCCAGGGCGATGGCGCACGCATGTCGGCGAGCCGTTGCTGGGGGGTATCGGCCAAGGCCATGGCATCTCACGCAAGGCGCGGATGACCGGCGCGAGGCCGGCCATCCTCAGGTTGATCGGGGCAGTCGTCAGGCGGTGGCAACGGCTTTCGAGAAGCTTGGATTCAGGAACTTTGCGAAGTCAGGCAAGGCCCGGATCTGCTTCAGCTCCAGCATCTGGGCGGCATAGGTGCGGGCCTGGGTCAGGACGGTGTCCGTCAGTTCCCAGGTGTATTCGACATTGTTGGCGGCCAGAGCGTGGTCGACCGCCGCCCGGTTGGCGCCGAGGCGCGCAACCGTCATGTCGGCAACCGCAGCCTTGTTGGCCATCATGAATTCCGACGCCCTGCGATGGACCGTCAACATCGTCCGGACGAGGTCCGGGTCCTTGGCGGCGGTATCCTCGTGGGTCGCGAAGATCATGTTCAGGCCGCCCATGGCCGTGTTGTAGGGATACTCGACCAGTTGGCCGACGCCCGACGAGATCGAAAGGCCCGGGCCCGGCTCGGCGCCCACATAGGCGTCGATGTCGCCGCGCGAGAGCATCGCGTGCATCTCGCCGAAAGGCACGCGCGTCGCCTGCACGTCGCGGATGCTCATGCCCTCAAGGCGCAGGCGCTCCATGATGAACACCTCCTGCGTCGACCCAGGCCAGATGCCGACCTTCTTGCCGCGCAGGTCCTTGACGGTCTTGATGTCGGAGCCGGCCTTGGAGACCACGCCCATGCCCTTGTTGCAAAATGCGCCGACCACCGTGACAGGCTCGCCTGCCGCAGCGCCGAGGGTCGCGGCGGCAATGCCGAACCCGCCGAAATCGACCGATTTGGTGACCACGGCGTTCTTGCCGTCGGTGGGGGAGTCAAAGGTGATGATCTCGACCTTCAGATTCGACGGCAGGAAGCGCTCGTAGAAATGCGGGGTCATCGAGTGGATCAGGCGCAACGAGCCCATCTTGATGGTGCGCTGGGTCTGTGCGCGCAGGACAGATGGCATGGCCACCAACCCGGTTGCGGCGGCGCCGGTGGCAAGCAGATGACGACGGTTGATCATGTTCGGTTCCTCTGGTTCTCGGTTGTGCGTCGGTTCAGGCTGCGGTGGCGGTCAGCAATGCGATGTAGGCGCGCCAGCCACCCAGGCGCGTGATGTCTTCGGCGAGGGCCAAGCCTGCGGGCTCGACCAGGAAGCCCTTCGGACTTGTGCCGTCCGAAAGCCGGACCGTGCCGATGCACAGCGGCGCGGGAATCGAGGCCACGAAGGTTCCAAAGCCTGCCGCCGGCAAGGCCCAGACCTCGGCCTCGACAGGGCCTCCCTGACCATCCTCGACGCGCAGCAGGCCCGGGCGGCGCGGCGGCCCGCCTGCAAGGGCATGAAACCGGTAGTCTGCCGTCGTTGTGACCGTGCGCCGGAACACCCCGCCCCGGTCGGTCAGCTCGCGGTTGAGCGGCATCCCGCCCAGATGCGCGCCGACAACCACGATCTCGATCATCTCCTCGTGCATGTTCATCCTTTCAGGCATCGGCCATCGCGCGGGAGGCGAGCTTGCCCCCGACGCCGGGGAAAAACGTCGTCGCCAGACGCGCAAGTTGCCGATCGCTGCCGGCAGGCGCGATGAATGTCGCCCCGGCAGGAAGCCCATCCTTGCGGAAGGGTCCCGGCACAGCGATCGCGGCGAGATCGAGCAGGTTGACGAAGTTGGTGTAGGTGCCGAGACGCGTGTTCGGGCCGAGCGGATCATCCGCGAGGTCAGCAAGCGTCGGGAAGATCGGGGCGGTCGGAACGGCAAGCGCATCGATGCGGCCGAACACCTCGTCAGAGATGCGGCGAAATGCGGCCAGGCGATAGATCGCGTTGAAGCAGTCGACCGCCGAGTAAGCGCTGGCGCCGTCCAAAATCCTGCGCGTGACCGGGTGCAGCGCCTCTGGATGGTCATCCATGAAGCGCCCGACCGCCGCCCGCCGCTCCGCCACCCAGGGGCCTGCGTAGAGCATGCCGGCGCAGTCGAGGAACGGCGCGATGTCGACCTCCACGACATCCGCCGCGGCGGCTTTCAACCGCGCGACACTGGCGGCCCAGGCGTCGGCGGCGTTCTGGTCGCCGAAGAACCTGAGGTCCTTCGCCATGGGAATGCCAATTCTGGCGATGCTGCGACCATAGGCGGGCACAGGCCGCGAATAGGCCTCAGCCGGATCATACACCGCGGCAACATCGAAGATGGTAGCCGCGTCCTCCACCGAACCTGCGAAGATCGACACGGCGTCGAGCGTGCGGCAGGCAGGGACGACGCCGCGCGTCGACAGGGCGCCGAGGGTCG
The DNA here is from genome assembly GCA_027483505.1 of Hyphomicrobiales bacterium. Classification (GTDB taxonomy): domain Bacteria; phylum Pseudomonadota; class Alphaproteobacteria; order Rhizobiales; family Beijerinckiaceae; genus Allobosea. Next base: position 6,577 of record JAIXUP010000074.1, on the reverse strand, counting down.
GCTTCAGCCCGACGAGATTGTTGAACGCCGCCGGAACGCGCCCGGACCCGGCCGTATCCGTTCCGAGGGCGAACGCCACCAGCCCTTGCGCGACCGCCACCGCCGAACCCGAGCTGGAGCCGCCGGGCACGCGCTGCGCGTCGAAAGCGTTGCGCGGGACTGGATGGGGCGTGCGCACGCCGACCAGGCCGGTTGCGAACTGATCGAGATTGGTCTTTCCGACCAGGATCGCGCCGGCTGCCAGCAGCAGCTCCACCACCGGCGCCGTCGTTTCCGCGCGGTAGGAAAAGCCGGGACACGCCGCAGTGGTTGGCAAACCCGCGACATCGATGTTGTCCTTCACCGCGAAGGGCACGCCCCAGAGCGGATAGCGCTTCGGGTCGAACGGCGGCAGCTCCACGGCTGCCTGCCGCACCCGTTCGGGCGGCAACAGATGCAGAAAGACGCCGGGATCGTTCAGTACGTCGATCCGGGCAAAGCACACGTCGATAGCGGCGACGGCGGAGGCGCCGCGCGCATAGGCCGCGTGAAGCGTCCGGATGGTCAAGGGGCCGTCAAACATGCGCTGGCTGTCTCGATGCGCAATGATGAATGCAGGGGACGTGCCAGCCGTCCCTCCACATTCTGAGAGGAACAAATCATTGAAATAGAAAACTTATTTCGACCTTGCACACACAGCGGCACATGAGAGGCGCTTCGGTCGATCGCAAATTGCATACAGTTTAGTTCATTTGCTGTTTTTTTAAGCGCATTATCATTGTGCTCCGGTTGTCATTGACGCCAGTTGCGCACGGGTGTTGCCCAGATGCTCGCGCAGCAGATCGGCTGCCGTTGACCCCTGCCCGCGCAGGATCGCCGTCAGGATGGCGTCATGCTCGCGATGTGACATGGCCAGCCGCTCCGGGGCCTCGAGCTGGGCGCCGCGGTAGGGTGCGAGGCGCTCGCGGGTGGCGAGCGCCAGTTCGCGCAGGTAGTCATTGTGCGCACCCTCGTAGATCATCGCGTGGAAGGTGGCGTTGCCGAGCCGGTAGGCGACCACATCGCCCGCCCGCATCGCCTGCCCCATCATCTCATGATGCAATTCCAGGGCGCGGCGTTCCAGCGGCGTCATTGCCGTGCTGGCTCGGATGGCGCACAGCGCTTCAAGTTCGGCCATGACGTCGAACATGTCCCGCATACGCTCGTCATTCACCCGTGTCACCGTCGGTGTCCGGTGTGGCCTGAGCTCGACCATACCGCTTGCGGCGAGCTGCCGCAGCGCTTCCCTGACCGGGGTGCGCGACGCGCCGAAGCGCTGGCCGATACGAGCCTCATCGAGCGCATGTCCCGGCGCCAGCCGGTGCGCGACGATGTCTTCGGTGAGCGCAAACACGATCGTGTCGGTGAGCGTATGCCGACTCATGCTCCGGGCGCCGGGGCGGCCAGAACGCAGCGAACCTGCCGGGCCTCGCCGAGCGCAACGGAGGGCGGTCTGTTGATGTCGCAGCCCGACACCTTGACCGGGCAACGCGGCGCGAACGAGCAAGCCTTCGGCGCCTCGGCCAGGGCCGGCGGCGCGCCAGGGATCGCATGCAGCCGCGCGCCCTTCACCGCGCCGTGAAGGTTCGCGGCGAGAAGGCCCTTGGTGTAGGGGTGGCGCGGATCGCGGATCAGGTCACGCACGCTGCCGGTCTCGACAATCTCGCCGGCATACATCACGGCGACGCGGTCGGAGACCTCGACGGCAACGCCGATGTCGTGGGTCACGAAGATCATGCCCATGCCGAACTCGCGCTGCAGGTCGCGCAGCAGCAGCAGAATCTGAATCTGCACCGTCGCATCGAGCGCCGTGGTCGGCTCGTCGGCCAGCAGCAGCTTCGGACGGCATGCCAGCGCCAGCGCGATCATGGCCCGCTGGCGCATGCCGCCGGACATTTCGTGGGGATAGGCCTTGAGCCGCCGCTCCGGCGAGGGGATGCGCACGCGCGTCAGCATGTCGAGGGCGCGCGCCATGCCCTCGGCCGAGGACACGCCCTCATGGCGGATGACCGCTTCGGCGATCTGCTCGCCGATCGTGTAGACCGGATCAAGCGCCAGCATCGGGTCCTGAAAGATCATCGAGGCCGTGCCCCCGCGGTGATCGGCAAGCGCCCTGCCCTCAAGCTTGAGGATGTCAGCGCCGTCAACGCGCACGCCGCCGCCAATCTCGGTGCGGTTCTCCGGCAACAGGCGCAGCAGGGTCTTGAGCGTCACGCTCTTGCCCGAACCGCTTTCGCCGAGAATCCCCAGCGTCTCGCCGGCCTTCAGCGTGAAGCTGACGCCGTTGACGGCATGGACCGTGCGTTCGCCGTGGAAACGCACCGTCAGGTTGTCGAGTTCGACCAGCGGCACGCTCATGCCGTCACCCCCGCGCGGCTTTTGGCGTCACGATGGCCGGAGCCGGGAATGTGGATGTGGCAGGCTGCCAGATGCCCGGCCTCGGGCATGACATAGAGGCCAGGATCAGTCCCCGAACAGACGGTGTCCGCCAGTCGGCAGCGGGTGTGGAAGCGACACCCCGGCGGGGGATTGATCGGGTTCGGCGGATCGCCGGCCAGCGGCGCTTCCATGGTCCGCCGGTCAGGGTCCATCGACGGCATGGCTGCGAGCAAGGCCCGCGAATAGGGATGCGCGGGCGCTGAATAGAGGGCTTCCACCGGGCCGATCTCCGCCACCTGCCCGAGATACATCACCATCACGCGGTCGCTCATGTAGCGGACCACATTGAGGTCATGGGAAATGAAAATGTAGGTCAGCCCCAGCTCGGCCTTCAGGTCCGCCAGAAGGTTGAGGACCTGGGCTTCGACGGACTTGTCGAGCGCTGACACGGCTTCGTCCAGCACCACGATCTTGGGCGAAAAGGCGAGCGCTCGGGCGATGTTCACGCGCTGGCGCTGGCCGCCTGACAACTCGTGCGGATAACGCCCGGCAAAGCGGGCCGGATCGAGACCGACACGCGCCAGCAGGTCGCGCGCAAGCGCGACGGCCTTGTGGCCAACCATGCCGCCGACCATCGGGCCAAACGATATGGCGTCTTCCATGGTCAGGCGCGGATTGAGCGAGGCGTAGCTGTCCTGGAACACCATCTGCACCTGACGGCGCAGGTCGCGCACCGACAGATCGGGGCCAATCTCCTTGCCGCCGAGGCGGATCGAGCCGCTGTCCGGTGTGATCAGGTCGACCAGAAGCCGCGCAGTCGTGGACTTGCCGCAGCCGCTTTCGCCCACGATGCCGAGCGTCTCGCCCTCGGCGACATCGAAGGTGATGCCGTCGACCGCCCGCACCGTGCCGGTGCTGCGGCCGAAAAGCCCGCCCTTCAGCGGAAAATGCTTGGTCAGCCCGCTGACCGAAAGAAGCGGCGCACTCATGCCTTGAGGTCCATGGCCGAGCGCAGGCCGTCCGAGAGCAGGTTGAACGAGATTGATGTGATGAAGATCATCAGGCCCGGCAGAGCCGCCACCCAGGGCTGCACGTAGATCGCGTTGCGCAGGGTGTTGAGCATCAGCCCCCACTCGGGCTCCGGCGGCTTGACACCAAGGCCGAGGAAGGAGAGCCCCGAGGCGAGGATCAGCGAGACGGAAATCAGCCCTGTCGCATAGACGAAGATCGGGCCGATGACATTGCCCAGCACGTGCACCCGCACGATGGTGAACCCCGACGCGCCCGAAGCCCGCGCCGCCTCGACATACTCGATCTTGCGCACGGCGGTGGTGACGCTTTCGGCGATGCGGGCAATGGGCGGGATGAACACGATGGTCAGCGACAGAAGGCCGTTGAAGATGCCGGCCCCCAGTGCGCCGGAGAGCGCAATCGCCAGAAGCACCGACGGGAAGGCAAAGAAAACGTCGATGGTGCGCATGAGGGCCGAATTGAGCTTGCCTCCGACATAACCTGCGGTGATGCCGATGGCCGAGCCGATGAAGAAGGCGATGATGACCGGCGTCACGCCCATCATCAGCGACAGACGCGCGCCATAGATCAGCCTGGTGAGCATGTCGCGGCCGAGTTCGTCGGTTCCGAGCGGGAAGCCCGCCGTGCCGATGGGACGCAAGCGCCGCAACATCTGACCACGATAGGGATCGGCAGGCGCGATCCATGGCGCGAAGACCGCCATCAGGATCATCGCGACAATCACGCACAGGGCGAACATGGCGACGGGATCGCGGGCGATGCGGCGCAGCACGCCGGACCAGTAGCCGGGCGATTTCTCGACCTTGGCGATGGCTTCGAGGGTTGCGGCAGTCATGGCTCAGGACCTCTGCACGCGCGGATCAAGCATGGTCTGCACCACGTCGACGATGAGATTGAGGGCGACGAAGAACATGGCCAACACAAGGATGGTCCCCTGCAAGAGCGGAAGGTCTCGCTGGAAGATGGCCTGGCCCAGCAGAAAGCCCGTGCCCGGCCAGGAGAACACCGTTTCAATCAGAATGGAGCCGCCCAGCAGGTAGCCGAGCTGCAGGCCCATGACAGCCAGCGCGGTCGGCGCGGCGTTCTTCACGACATGCCGGAAGACACCAAGGTCCAGCAGGCCCTTGGCGCGCTGGCCGACGATGAACTCCTGGCTCAGGATGTCCGCCACCAGCGCCCTCACGGTCCGCGCGACGATGCCCATTGGAATGACAGACATGGTCACCGCCGGCAGGATCAGGTGCTTGATGTGAACCCAGTCCCACACCCAGTCCGCCGAACCGCCGGGGCCTGCCCCGGTGGCAGGCAGCCAGTTGAGCTGTACCGAAAAGATGATCACCAGCACCATGCCAAGCCAATAATGCGGCACCGACACCCCGATGATCGAGACGAAAGACGCGAGCTTGTCGAGCCAGCTGCCGCGGAAGTAGCCCGCGACAAAGCCGAACATCGAACCGAGAATAAAACCGATCAGTGTGGCCAGCACCGCGAGCATCAGCGTGTTGCCGAGCGCGCGCGACAGCTCGCTCGCAACCGGCCTGCCCGTGGCGATCGACACGCCGAGATCGCCCTGCAGCGTCTTGAGCACCCACAGCCCGTACTGGACCGGGAGCGGGCGGTCGAAGCCGTAAATCTTGCGCATCTCCGCCTGCAGTTGGGCCGAGGCATCGGGCGGCAAGACCGAGGTGAGCGGGTCGCCCGGCGCGATGTGCACCAGCAGGAAGCACACGATGCTGACGCCAAAGGCGACTGGCAGCGTGTGCAGCAGGCGCTTCGCAATATAAGTCAGCATTCAACAAGCCTCTGCGTGCGCAGCCGGTCAGGGCGCCATGGTGATGGTGCCGAAATCCTGGAACCAGTTCTGGGCCTGCACGAAGCCGCGCACCTTGGCAGTCATGGCGCGGGCGTTGACGTCGTGCGTGACCATCAGGAACAGCGCGTCATCGACGTACTTCTCATGGATGCGCTCGAGAACCTTTGACTGCGCGGCGGCGTCGAAGGTGTTGCGCACCTCTTCGAAAAGCTTGTCCATCATGGGGTCGCAATACATGCCCCAATTGGTCCCGGCGGGCGGCTGAAGGTTGCACTGCAGGTGGCGGATCAGGCCGGTGAAGGGGTCCTGGATGAAGTAGGTGTAGTTCATCCCCGTCGCGCCGCGCGAACTTTCATGTTTCGCGCCAGCCCGCCAGATGTTGATGAGCGTGTTCCACTCGACCACTTCGAAGTCGATCTTCATGCCGGCTTCGGCGAGATTCTGCTGGATGAACTCGTTCATCGGCAGCGGCTGCATCTGGCCCGAGCCGGATGGCGAGATCAGGATCTTGGTCTGGAACGGCCTGGACGGCCCATAGCCGGCTTCCGCGAGGAGTTTCCTCGCCTCGGCCAGGTCGCGCTTCAGCTTGAATGAGGGATTGCCGAACCACTGATGGCCAGGCGGGAAGAACCCCTGCGCCGGGATCATCAGGCCCCCCAGCAGTTCCTTCAGGCCCTCGCGGTCGACGGCGAGGTTCGCCGCCTTGCGGACGCGGATGTCATTCCACGGCGAGCCCTCGACGCTCGACAGATGCCAGGTCCAGTTGTGCGGATAGGCATTGGTCACGATCGACATGCCAGCTGACCTGAGAGACGGGACGGCATCCGGCGACGGCGCCTCGATCCAGTCGACCTGGCCGGAGCGCAGCGCCGCGACGCGGGCATTCGGCTCGGGCAGCGGCAGAAGGATCATGCGGTCGAGCTTGGGCACGCGCGCCTTGTCCCAGTATTCCCTGAACGGCACCATTTCGGCGCGCTCGCGCGGCGTGAAGGCGGTCAGGCGCCATGGTCCCGTACCTGAAGGAGTCTTGGCGAACTCCTGCCAGTTCTTGCCGAGCTTCTCCCACTGCGCGGGGGACGACATCATGATCCACGCGATCTGATACGGCAGCGTCGCGTCCGGCGTCCGAGTGATGATTTCCACGGTTAGAGGATCGATGACGCGGTACGAGGCAACCGCCGGAATGCGGGAACGCCCCTGGCTGGCCTGACGCTGGTCGAACTGGGGCGCGTCCTGCTTGAGCAGCTTGTCGAGGTTCCACACAACGGCGTCGGCCGTGAAGGTCGACCCATCGTGGAACTTGACGCCTTCGCGCAGCTTGAACGTCCACTTCGT